>NZ_JBPUSJ010000001.1:0-806121 GCF_051851475.1 Carboxylicivirga taeanensis
AATGCCTGAAACCCTTATCAATCCTGCCCTTTCACGAGTACCATTGTCCTCAAAAGCGGGTGCAAAATAAGGAACTATTTTGCGAATATGCAAATTTATTTTTCGCCCGAATGCCCCACCCTACACCCAAATCAACACTTAACAACTGATAATGCGATGATTGAAATCAAATTATTTTGTTGAAAAAAATGATTCTATTGAAATAATGGACGTTTGACCGTGAAAAAACTAATCTATTTGACGCATGGAGCGTATGTCCACCTTCTCATCGAGCAGTTGATTTGTATTATTTAAAGTCCATATCCTCCGCACCACTTCCATCCCTTTTATTACTTTTCCGAATGCAGCAAAGCCTTGTCCATCTGGATTTCTTTTACCACCATAATCTAACTCAGGCTGATTGCCAATACAAATAAAAAACTCGGACGACGCAGTACCCGGCTCCAAACGCGCCATACTAACCGAACCATCTTCATGCAAAACCCCGGTCTGTTTGGTTGCTTCGTGCTCGATGCTTTTTAACGCCAAAGGATGCTCTTCATCGAACAACCCACCTTGAATAACATCAATTTTCACCTCATCCAGCTCTTGATTACCCTCATCTACAACGCGATAAAACACAGCTCCATCGTACCTTCCTTCCTTAACATACCTTAGAAAGTTGGCGGCTGTTATTGGGGCCTCATCCTGATATACCTCTATCAAAATATCTCCAAAGGCCGTTTCGATAAGTACTTTTGGATTTTCTTCACATCCTATAAGGATAAGCAAACAAGCTAGCGAGACGATGAATTTCATGTTTTTCTTTTTAATACAAATGAGCCCACCAAGATAAGAAGCACTAATGCAACTATAATAAAAGTCCAGTAATTAATTGTTCGATATTCGAGCGACAAGGTATAATCCTTATATAAGAAACTACCTCGCCGGAAAGTCCATTTTGCGCTATTAGCTTCAATACTATTTGCATTGGTTTTGTATAGCAACCCGGGAACCTGCACTTCAGCAGTGTAAACATTGTCGCCAAGCAATATTACTTCATTATCAATCTGCTTTTCGAAAGGTTCAAAATAACCGTTTGTATACGCTTCACTCAGCCAAACAGTGTGCATTTGCTGATCGATCAGCTGACAAATTTCATCCAGATCAGGCCCGTTATCAACCGAAGATTGAAATAGTTGCATTGCAAATAACGAATCCTTCTCAGTTAATGCAGCCATTTGAGAGTTGCTTGCCAGACTATTGGCCAAGGCAACAAACTCAATACCTAAAGAACCAGCCAAGTAGCTCCAAAACCTACTTTCTCCCTGCTCTTCATAGGCTTTAATCTCTGTTTCCATCATATTAATAACTGCGGCGGAATCTCCTTCGAAGAAATAGGCATATTCATCAGTTGACAAATAATCTTCAACGGAGAGGTGTTTAAACGGAAACCGCTGTTTAAAAGTCTCGGTGTATTGATGAAAAGAAAAGAAACCCCTAAACTTTCTATTTAGCTCCCCGTATATATTATCTTTATGAGCCGAGTCGCCTTCTAACTCAAGCGCCCTATTAACATCACTAAGGTTAGCAAATGTTTTTTCGGCGATGACTAAATATAAAGTATCCCCTCCTTCTCCATCTACTTTTTTATCGTAACGCAAGTCCCACCCCTCATTGACATCGAAAGAGAATGGAGACGAGTAAATTAGTGAAGAATCGCCTTCGGCAACAACCCGTTTAAAAATAGTTCCATCAGCATTAATACGTGTAAAATAGCTGTATTTCAAATCTTTGCAGGCCGATACAATTAGCACCAGAACCACAAGCCATAGTTTTGTTTTCATCACTTTTAATTATTAGTTAACCAACTACATACGTCATATTCTTTTCGCAACATCCAGGCGGTCAACCTCACGGTCTCACCAGATTGGAAGGCTTCATAATCAGATGGATTAAATTGCTTCATATACACCAGCACGCCTTCCAACATCTCACCCGCTTCTCTGTTCTCAGCTTTTAACTGATGAAGCTTCTTTTTATTAATCGCCACGCTATTATCAGTAACTACCAACGCTTGTGTACGCCCCAATATGTCCATCATTCTATCGATGGTTTGCCGACATGACCAATCGGCAGCTTCTGTCACCTGCGTTGCAATAGGCTTTTGCTCTGCCAGAAGCCTTTGCTCCCAGGTGTCGACTTCCATCCATACATATGCCCCTAAACTTATAAGTATCAAAATAGATGCTGCCACTCTCAGGCTCAGAAGCAGTTTTTTAGTACGCCTGCTACCACCAGCTATCTCCATAAGCAATTCTCTTTTAAATACCTCCGCTTCGAATAGTTGAGGAGGCTGCGATTTTACCTTCTCAACAAATCTTTTATAGATATCCTGTTCCATCTTCTATATAATTATATATTTCTCCAAACGTGCCCTGATAAGCTTACGGGCCACATAGAGGTTATCCTTTATCTGTTTAGCCGTCAGCCCGGTTACTTGTTTCACTTCTTCTACCTCCAAATCTTCAATATCCCTAAGTACAAACACCACTTTCTGCAAAGGCGATAAAAACTTTGTAGCCTTCAATATCAATTCGCCCATTTCTTTATTAGAGAGCTCGCGATCAATGTCATAATTGGATATTTCATTATCGCTTAGGGCCACACAAGGCTTCCTTTTTCGCAATGTGTCTATTGCCTGCCGGACAGCAATCGTGTATAACCATGTTGTAAACTTTGCCTGTCTGCTATCATATTGCTTCAATTTTTTCCAAACAACAATAAAAGTATCCTGAACAACATCTTTCGCTTCCTCCTCCTCATTAACAAAGCGAAAAACGACGGTATACAAATAGCGGGTATACTTATCAAGCAACAAGCTAAATGCCTCGACATCTCCTTGTTTACTTCTTTGTATCAATCGTTCTTCAAACATTTTGTCTTTTAAGAATCTCACTAACCATTATACGATAAAGTTAACACCAGGTCGAATACAAAAACGAAAAAAGTTATCACCTCAGTATCTGTACGATAACGTACAGCTCGAACACTTCTACTCATACCATGCCTCAAACGCGCTGTCTGCAAAGGCTGCCAGATATCATGTGTTCGAAAATGGACAAAATTCAAGTAATTTTCAGGCGGAAACCTTCCACCGAGTGAATTAACCCATCATTAATTACTATATACCAATACGTTACTGCAACTGGCACAACTATTGATTTCGACAAAAACGCGGTTAGAAACTATACATCTTAGAAGAACAACTATGAGCCAAAGCATTATTAGAGTGAATGAACTTCACAAATCATACATTACCGGAAGCAACTCATTACATGTACTTAAAGGGCTGGACATTAACATTCGTCAAGGCGAAATGGTCTCTATAATGGGCTCTTCAGGTTCTGGAAAATCTACTTTACTAAATATTCTTGGCATTCTGGATAACTATGACGCCGGAGAATATTACCTCAACGATATTCTTATTCAGAAAATGAATGAACGCAAAGCGGCAGCTTTCAGGAATAAATACATCGGCTTTATCTTCCAATCATTCAACCTGATTTCGTTTAAGAATGCAATGGAAAATGTTGCCCTTCCCTTGTATTACCAAGGCGTAAGTCGAAAAAAGCGGAATGCTCAAGCCATGGAATTGCTTGACAGACTTGGCCTAAAGGAATGGTGGAGTCATTTACCAAGTGAACTTTCGGGCGGACAAAAGCAGCGCATTGCCATTGCCCGCTCACTCATTTCACAACCCAAAGTGATTCTTGCCGATGAACCTACTGGTGCACTGGATACCCAAACTTCATACGAAGTAATGGAAATTCTGAAAGAGGTAAATGCTTCTGGCATCACTGTAATAATCGTAACCCACGAAAACGACATTGCGGATATGACGCAACGTGTTATTCGACTGAAAGATGGCGTTATTGAATCTAACCATACCAACGGACAAACAGATTCAAACAATGAAAATCACATAAGCTCACCACACAAGTCTGTTTTATCATGATCGATTACATACAGGAAATATTTTCCACGCTCAAGCAAAACAAGCTCAGGGCCATCATGACAGGATTCAGTGTTGCCTGGGGGATATTTATGCTTATCATTTTACTTGGTTCGGGCAAAGGACTTGAAAATGGTATGGAGTTCAACTTCAGAGGCACTTCTAAAAATGCATTATGGATTTGGAGCCGCCGCACGCAAGTGGCCCACGATGGACTAAAAGCCGGCCGACGAATTAATTTCACGGTAGCAGACGGTGACATGCTGAAACGCAAGTTCGAGGATGATATGGACAACTTTTCGGGCCGATTTCACCTTTGGGGCGACTATGGAGTAACTTACAAAAATGAATATGGCGACTTCCGTATTGAAGGCGTTATGCCCGAATTTAAGGCCATAAAACTGGTTGACATGCTTCAGGGGCGATACATTAACAATATAGACATCAAACAATTCAGAAAATCAGTTATCATTTCGGAACCGGTTCAAAAACACCTTTTTAAGGATGAGGATCCCATGGGAAAATACATCCGAATAAGCGGGGTCCCTTTTATGGTGGTAGGAGTCTTTGTGGACCCGGAAGATAGAGACCGGAAAAATTTGTATATGCCACTAACAACTACTCAACGGGTATTTAACGGCAATAATCGCTTAAGTGAAATGGCCATCTCTACCAATGCCACTACTGTAGCTGAAAATAAACGGATTGAAGAGGCGGTGCGCAACACACTTATGGAGCGACACCGGGTGTCTCCAGAAGATAAGCAGGCAATAGGTATTTGGAATACATTGGAAAATTTCAAACAGGCCCAAGGCGTTTTTGCAGGTATCCGCATGTTTGTATGGGTTATCGGAATCATGACAATTATTGCAGGGATTGTAGGTGTTAGTAATATCATGATTATTCTGGTGAAAGAACGCACCAAAGAAATTGGTATTCGAAAAGCCATAGGAGCCTCTCCATTTTCCATCATCAGGCTGGTTTTATCAGAATCAGTTTTAATAACTGCCTTAGCAGGCTTCTTTGGCTTAGTGGCAGGTATGGGATTATTAGCAGGCGTTTCGGCCATATTAAGACAGATTGCCACAGAGAATCAGGATGTACAAAGAGCTTTTTTTAATCCTTCAGCCGATTTAGGTGTTGCCCTATGGGCGTTGGCAATATTAATAAGCGCCGGACTGATTGCTGGTTACATTCCCGCCCGAAAAGCATCGGCCATACGGCCAATTGAAGCATTACACGATGAGTAAGTCTAACCCCCAAAGTCTATAATTATGTTTGACAAAGATAGGTGGCAAGAAATATTTAACGCCATCAAGAAAAACAAGTTAAGAAGTGTGTTAACAGCCTTTGGTGTGTTTTGGGCCATTTTTATGCTCATTGTAATGACCGGCTCAGGTAACGGACTAAAAAATGGCGTGTATGAAGGCGTTAAAGATTTTGCAACCAACAGTGGTTTTATTTGGGCCGAAAATACAACCGTCGCTTACGAAGGCTTTAAGCGTGGGCGTCATTGGCAAATCAACAACGATGACATTGAAGCGATCAAAGAACAGGTACCTGAAGTGGAAGTGATTTCGCCCCGGCTAAACGGCTGGGATTTACGCAGTGGCGAAAACATTGTGAGAGGCAAACGTTCGGGCGCATTCAATGTGATGGGCGACTACCCCAGCTATCGTCTGATCGACCCATGCTCCATGCCCTATGGACGTTACATAAACGATGAAGACATCAAGCTCAAACGAAAGGTGTGCATTATTGGGGAAAAAGTGTACGAAGTAATGTTTGATGAAGGCGAAGATCCGGTTGGCCAGTACCTGCGCGTAAATGGAGTCTATTTTATGGTGGTGGGCGTATTTAAATCCAACAACCCGAAAATAAACATAGGCAGTAACAAAAAGGAAACTGTTTACCTGCCATTTACAGCCATGCAGCAAACGTTTAACTATGGCGACCAGGTGCATTACTTCGGTTTAATTGCCAAAAAAGGTGTTAAAGTACAAACAGTCATCGATAAAATTTCACCAATACTGCAAAGCAATCACAAACTCTCGCCCGATGATAAAGAAGCCATTGGCCAATTTGATCTCGAAAACCAAATCAAAACCATGAATTTTATTTTTTTGGGCATCGATATATTAATATGGGTGGTTGGTATCGGCACCTTATTTGCTGGAGCAGTGGGTATCAGCAACATCATGCTGGTCATTGTTAAAGAGCGCACCAAAGAAATCGGTATTCAAAGAGCCATTGGAGCCAAACCATCCATCATAGTCAGTCAGTTATTAACAGAATCGGTCTTTCTAACCACAATAGCCGGATTTATAGGTCTCGCATTTGGAACGGTAGTCCTCTACCTCGTTGACATGGCCGTTGATGCCTCCAGAGCAGCCGGTAATGGGGAAGATGAAACATTTTTCCTTAATCCGGAAGTGGGCTTACCACTTGCCATGTCAGCTCTCATCATGCTCATATTGGTTGGTTTAGTTGCCGGATTAATTCCAGCCATGAAAGCGGTTAAAATAAAACCCATTGAGGCCCTTAGACATGAATAAAAAAATGAACATACTAGAAACTATAAAAAATAAAAACTCATGAAAAAGATACTAAAAATATTAGGTGGCGTTGTATTCATCGCATTATTTGCCTGGGTGGTGTTTTATCTCTACACTCAATCGAAAAAAGATCCGGTTGTTTACGAAACGGAATCAGCTGAAGTAACCGATATCATTAAAAAAACAGTTGCTACTGGTTCGGTGGTACCACGAAAGGAAATAGAAATTAAACCACAGGAATCAGGAATCATTACTGACATATTTGTTGAAGCAGGCGATGAAGTTAAAAAAGGAGACTTGATTGCCAAAGTGCAGATTATTCCGGAGATGATTCAAGTAAACAATGCTGAAGCGCAGTTGAAAAGAGCTGAGATAAGCTTCAAAAATGCTGAAATTGAGTTCAGTCGTAAAAAAGAGCTATTCGATACCGGCGTGATACCCGAATCAGAATTTCAGGAAGAGCAATTAAGGTATGAAACTGCCGAAGCCGATAAGCTGGCAGCAGAAAACAACCTGCAACTAATCAAAGAAGGTGTCACCAGCAACTCTAAGAGCCAAACCAACACCTTAATCCGTTCGACCATCACAGGCATGATATTGGATGTGCCCATTAAAGAAGGAAATTCAGTGATAAAGAGTAACACCTTTAACGATGGGACAACCATAGCTGTAGTTGCCGATATGGGTAAAATGGTGTTTGAAGGTAAGGTGGATGAAACTGAAGTTGGAAAAATTAAGCAAGGCATGGCTCTGCTCCTATCTATTGGTGCCATCGAAGACGAAAAGTATGACGCTTTTCTCGAATCCATTGCGCCGAAAGGGGTAGAAGAAAATGGAGCCATCCAGTTTGAGATTAAAGCGGCCGTTAAACTAAAACAAGGGCAGTTTATCAGGGCCGGCTACAGCGCTACAGCCGACATCGTGCTCGACCGCAGAGACAGCGTTCTGGCCATTAAGGAAAAGCTGATTACCTTTAGTAACGATTCGGCTTTTGTTGAAATTCAAACCGGCGAACAGCAGTTTGAGAAACGCCTAATATCCACAGGCTTATCCGATGGTATTAAAATTGAAGTCAAGGAAGGCATTAACAAGGATGATAAAATTAAGATCCCCAAGAGTTAATTGAATAATAATTGATATTTTTATTACTTCATTATTACCCGAAGAGAAACATACAGGCTCACATCCTACAAAAGAATTATCTATGTTACGAAAATCACTTATCGCACTTGCCTGCATCATTTTGATCACGCTAACGACTAAGGCCCAGGACAGCCTGAAGCAGGTTTGGGGCGAAAATAAAAAGCAGTGGTCATTGCTCGAATGCATCAACTATGCACATGAGAATAATATTACCATCCAACGTCAAGCCATTAATACTGAATATCAGGAGAATGTACTAAAACAAAGTAAAAGAAATCAACTCCCAGATCTGAATGCTTCTATTGGTGCTCAGTACAATTCAGGTTTCAACTGGACCGAAAATGGAGGTGCTACATTGTCTAACAGCCAAAGATATAATTCAAATCTTAGCAGTAATGTTTCTGTATTTGAAGGACTAAACAAGCAGAACACTATCAAACGTAATAAAGTTGACCTACTTGCAGCTCTTGAAGATATGGAGAAAACAAAAAATGACATTGGTTTACAAATTACTGGTCATTATCTCCAGATTCTTTTTAATAAAGAACTATTAAATGTTGCTAAAGAACAATATGAAACAAGCCAGCTTCAAATGGATCGCACTAAAAAATTGGTCGACGCCGGCAGTCAAGCAATGGGTAGCTATTTAGAAATCAAATCTCAAGCTGCGAAAGAAGCACTAAATGTGACGCAACAAGAAAATGCCTTAGCTATGTCGCTATTAAGTTTAGCACAGCTATTGGATTTAGAACGACCAATAGAATTTGACATTGAAACACCAGAGTTACCAGAGCTAAATGCGTTTACATCTGACCTCCCAAGAAACGTCTACTCTACAGCTCTTGAAATTATGCCCGAAATAAAAAGTGCAAACTATAAAGTATCCAGCTCTGAATACGACTTGAAAATAGCCAAAAGCTATGTTTACCCAAGTTTAAGCATTGGTGCTAACTATGGCACAAGTGCGTATTTCCTAGAAGGTGCAACTAATGGAGCATTTGAAGATCAATGGAAGGATAACCGGGGAGGAGGTATTGGAGCTACCTTACGTATTCCAATATTCAATAAGCTACAGGCTAGAAACGGGATAGCCAATGCAAAGCTTAGTGTATTGGATGCCCAATACCAATTAAAACAGGAAAAACTCACATTGCGCAAAAGCATCCAGCAGGCCTATGCTGATGCCATGGCGGCCTACAATAATTTTTTATCCAGTCAGGAAGCAGTGAACTCGTTTGCTGAATCATTCAGGTACACCGAAAAGAAATTTAATGTAGGGCTAGTCAACTCGGTGGATTACAATGTGGCTAAAACAGATTTTACGAGGGCACAGTCGGATTTATTACAATCGAAATACGAGTACATCCTACGCACAAAGATTTTAGACTTTTACAAAGGCATCCCTATTGAACTATAGATTCATAATACCCTTTTTACCCTTTATTTAACAACACCGGATAGGCAGCCAGCATTATCCGGTGTTTTAATAATTTATCCTTTTGTTAATATCCCTCTTTAAAATCTAATGATTAAATTAGCCCATAAATTACTGAATCTATGAAGAAACCCGTTGTTATTGCCATCGCCGCTTTAGTTGTTATTCTTATCGTATTAGTTGTTGCCAAAAAACAAGGTTGGATTGGTCAGGATTATCAGGAGAAAGTATTAGCCGAAAAAGCTCAACTACGCACCATTACTGAAACCATTACCGCCAATGGCAAAATAAAACCCATGGTGGAAGTCAAAATCAGTTCAGATGTTTCCGGCGAAATTCTTGAGCTTCTAATCGAAGAGGGAGAAGAAGTTAAGCGCGGACAGGTGCTCGCTCGCATTCAGCCAGACATTTATCAGCGTAACTATGAAAAAATGCAAGCCTCAGTAAAATCTGCCGAAGCCAATGTTTTGCAGGCCAAAGCCCAACTGCAGCAAAAAAAACTGAGCTATGAACGCAACCTGGAGCTATGGGAAGATAAAACCATCTCTGAAGCCGACTTTGAACTAGTAGAGTCGGAGTATCAAATAGCAAAAGCAAACATCTCTTCAGCTGAAGCTGCCTTGCGCAACTCCAGGGCCTCCTTAAACGAAGCAAAAGACAATCTAAATAAAACCACCATTTATGCACCCATGGGTGGCACCATCTCACGACTGAATGTGGAGAAAGGTGAACGCGTGGTGGGGACCGCACAATTTGAAGGTACCGAAATGATGACGCTGGCCAACCTGAACCAAATGGAGGTGTTGGTCGATGTAAATGAGAATGATATCATTCGCGTTAGTCATAACGACACTTGCCTTATTGAAGTGGATGCTTATTTAAAACAGAAGTTTAAAGGCATTGTAACACAAATCGCCAACTCAGCCAAAACAGAAGGCATTAGTGCCGATCAGATTACCAATTTTGAAGTCCGCGTGCTTATACTGCCCGAATCGTACGAGCATCTGGTTAGTGATAAGGCGGAAAATACGTATCCGTTTAGACCAGGTATGTCAGCCACAGTGGATATCCAAACAAACACCCGCTACAACACGCTAACCATCCCCATACAATCAGTCACCACGAGAACGGAAATTTCAAAAAACGACACCACACAGCAAGTGACGGATAAGGATAAACGCATTGAAGTGGTATTTGTAGTGGAAAACGGGAAAGCCAGGCAGCAAGAAGTGGTACCTGGCATCCAAAACACCCAGTTCATTGAAATTCTTGAGGGACTTAACGAAGACGCCGAAGTAATAACCGGGCCTTATTCGGCCATCTCTCGAAAACTTAAAAATGAGACAGCCATTGAGGTTGTTGACAAACTCTTTGAAGATAAATAAGCATATCGAATTAATTCACTCACTGCGGATGGCACTCTATTATTAAAAATTGCCATCCGCATTTTTTTCACCGTTTCCAACTATCAAACAATTTGTTATTTTTGCGGCATAAGGATACGAACATGGCAAAAATTTTAAGCATAGAAACATCAACCGGAGTGTGCTCTGTTGCATACAGCGAAGATGGTAATATTGTCGCATCAAAAGAGCTGTACCAGGTTAACTCACATGCCTCCAACTTAACCGTTCTTATTGAGCAGCTCTTTAAGTTAGACAGTACCCCGGATATTAAAGATATAGATGCCGTTGCTGTTAGTAGCGGACCCGGCTCCTACACAGGCCTTCGCATTGGGGTTTCTACAGCCAAAGGCATTTGTTATGCTTTAAATAAGCCGCTCATTGCAATCGACTCTATGCACATATTAACGCAGCCAGTGGTTGAACAATACAAGGCAACAGAGCCACAAGCAACCGTTTTTTGTCCTTTGATGGATGCCCGCCGCATGGAAGTATATACTGCCGTGTTTGACCATGAACTGAAGTTAATTGAGAACATTTCGGCCAAAATTGTTGATGAAACAACTTTTTCGGATTGGTTAAGTAAATACCAGGTAGTATTTTTTGGCAATGGTGCAGAAAAGTGTAAAGACGTTATTACACACAGCAATGCCTTGTTCATTGACGATTGCCATCCGCTGGCCAAACATTTGGCACCTCTAGCAGAAAGCTATTTTGCAGAAAAAAAGTTTGAAGACGTGGCCTATTTTGAGCCCTTCTATTTAAAAGACTTTGTGGCCACTACACCAAAGAAAAAAGTGTTGTAAGCAAAACCAATAAGTATTTCAAAGCGTTTGTTTGTCATAAAGAGTAAGTAACCTTAACTTATTCTACAAAAACAGCGCCTATGAAACGTGCTATACTATTGTTGCCCGCCTTGCTTTTTTGCATGAGCCTGCTAGCCTCACAAGAGGAAGAAAATGATACCATCTTTATCCCACCATATCCATTAACCAAGCATCAGGCCTATCAGAGTGGTGAACGCTTGGTATTTACGCTTAATTATGGCTTTGTAACGGGCGGCAAGGCAACCTTAACCGTTAAAGACTCTCTCATTAATAACACTTTCACCCATCATGTGGTTGGGAAAGGGGTCACCGTTGGAGTGGCTGATGTACTCTATAAAATACGCGACCGCTACGAAAGTTTCATTGACGTAAAAACCAACCAGCCGGTGAAAGCCATACGCAGCATTCGCGAAGGCCGCTACCGCTATTATAACGAAGTAGAATACAATAGAGATTCATCACAGGTTATCTCTCAAAAATCCGGCATTCATACTGTTCAGGAAGGCATTCTCGACATTCTTTCTGCCTTTTATTTTGCCCGCAACCATAAGTTTAATGAAAATTTGAAAGAAGGGGAAATCATTGAATTTATGACTTATTTTTCCGATGAAAACTTTCCTCTGCGTATCCGCTATAGGGGCACGGAAGTGATAAAAACCAACTTTGGCAAAATAGAATGCTACAAGTTTTCACCAGTTACAGAAGTAGGCCGCGCTTTTAAAACCGAAGATGATATGCATGTGTGGATTACCAGAGATAAAAATCGAATACCCATACGCGTACGATTCGATCTTGCAGTGGGCTCATTTACCTGCAATCTTGAAGAGTTTAAAGGACTGAAACACCCCTTTAGCAGTGTTAGGTATTAATAACAACTGGCATAAGCTATTAGCTTTTAGCGGGAACAATTCGTTTTTTTACTGTAATTAGCTTATTTTTGCACCGTTTTTCTAAAAAGATTTTTAAAATAATCACAATTTCAATAGTATGGCAACTACAGCTGATTTTAGAAACGGGATGTGCATTGAATACAATGGACAGTTGTTTTTCATCGTACAGTTTCAACATGTTAAACCTGGTAAGGGTGCCGCATTTGTTAGAACTAAACTTAAAAATGTATCAACCGGTAAGGTACTAGAAAATACATTTAATGCAGGTGTGAAGGTAAATGAGGCTCGCGTTGAGCGTCGTCCGCATCAGTTTCTTTATAAAGACGATATGGGCTACCACTTTATGAACGCCGAAACTTTTGAGCAGGTGCCTATTGAAGAAGGGCTGATTGACAATACAGCTTTACTCAACGAAGGAATGGAAGTAGAAGTAGTTTACCATGCTGACACTGAAACACCTCTGATGGTTAACCTGCCTGCTAATGTGGTATTCGAAGTGACCTATACTGAACCAGGTGTAAGAGGCGATACTTCATCAACCAACTCATTAAAACCTGCAACAGTTACTACAGGTGCGCAAATTATGGTACCGCTGTTTATCAACACTGGTGATAAAATTAAGATCAATACGAGCGACAACTCTTACGTGGAGCGCGTAAAATAATTTCAAAAGCAAAGAACCTGTTATAAACTTATTATGAATCAAATGATTAAATAAAGTTTGTAACAGGCCTTTTCTCTGCCACCGCAATATTTCCTCACTTTTATAGGTTTTTTTTAATACCTTAGATGGAAAGAGTTATCCCAATATGGTTACGCAACTAAAAAAGAAAAGATTACGCCTCTATAAGGATCGGTTAAACATCATCCTGGATATTGCGCAAACCATTAACCAGGATCATACAATTGATGACTTACTCTCCGAGTTTGAGATTCTGCTTCGGGAAGAACTGGAGGTTGGTAAAGTATTGGTTTATACCCTTTCTAATAACGAATGGAAAAACCTTTTAATATCGGGTGTTACAGAAGATGAAGCTGCCGCCATTGATGTAAAAAAGGATTTGCTGCAGTACGACACAATTGAAAGCATTACCCTCTCTCACCCGCCAAATTTGAAAGGCTTTGATGCCGTTATTCCACTTTTTCACCGCTACAGTGCCATCGGCTACGTGCTGATTGGTGATATTGAAGAAGAGCAGCAAGGGATTAGTCCAACCATTAAGCACCTTAAGCTCATTCAGATTATCTCGAACCTGATTATTGTGTTTGTTGAAAACAAGCGCATGCAACAGGAGCTGCTGGAGCAGGAAGCCATCAAAAAAGAGATGGAACTGGCTTCCCGAATCCAAAATCAGTTGGTTCCCAATGAGCATCAGCTGCCCAAGACATCAAAGCTTGAAATTCATACCTACTATCAACCGCACATGGGAGTTGGAGGCGATTACTACGATGTATTTCGCCTTTCGCGCAACACCATTGGCTTTTGCATAGCCGATGTTTCGGGAAAAGGTATATCAGCAGCCATGCTAATGTCCAACTTTCAGGCAGTTATACGTTCATTATTTTCGTACCGCTGTAATCTAAAGAAGCTGGTGCATCAGCTGAATGCCCGCGTTAATGAAAGCGCTAATAACGAAAAGTTTATCACCCTCTTCATTGGTCGATACAACCTCATTACCCGCCGTTTAAGTTATGTGAATGCCGGCCATTTGCCACCCCTACTTTACGATGCCAGAAAACAACAGCTGACCCATCTGGAAAGTGGATGTATTGGATTGGGAATGCTTGATTTCATTCCCTCTATAGAATTGGGCAAAGTTCACATACCCAGAGGTTCCAAACTACTTGCTTTTACCGATGGATTAGTGGAACTAGATGATGGCTTTCAGGTAGAATCGGGTGCTGAAGAGGTAGAAGCAGTGATGAATAACAGCGCGCCGCTGGAGCAAAACTTTCAGGGGCTTAGAACCATTATCGACCGGATTGAAAAAGAAGGTGCTGCTTTTGATGATATCTCCCTGATAGGATTGGAGTTCAAATAAAAAAGCAGACTTTCCAGCCTGCTTTTCTCAATTATTCGTTTCTATATTTTTACTGTGCGATTATCAAAAAGTAGTTCTTTTTACCTTTTTGAACCAGCAAGTATTTATCATTCAATAAATCAGCTGACTGAATAAGCTTTTCAGCATCAGCCACCTTTTCTTTATTCACACTTAAACCTCCACCTTTTATTGTGCGGCGCAGCTCGCCTTTGGAAGGGAAAACTGTGGCGTGCTCTGCTAACAGGTCAACAATATTAACACCCTCGGACAGGAGCGACTTTTCGACAGTAAACTGCGGCACACCTTCAAATACAGCCAAAAGTGTTTGCTCATCAATCTTTCGCAAAGCCTCTGTGGTTGCTTTACCAAATAGTATTTGAGATGCTTCCACTGCCGCCTCATAGGCCTCTTCGGAATGCACCATGATAGTTACTTCTTTTGCCAAACGTTGCTGCAGTGCCCGTCGATGTGGTGCCTCTTTGTGTTCCTCAATAAGTGTCTCAATCTCGTCTTTTGAGAGCAACGTAAAGATTTTAATATATTTCTCCGCATCCTCATCTGATGTATTTAACCAAAATTGGTAAAAAGCATAAGGTGATGTGCGAACAGGGTCCAACCAAATATTACCAGACTCAGTCTTACCAAATTTCTTACCATCAGCCTTTTTAATTAACGGACAAGTCAGTGCAAATGCCTCTCCACTACCTGTTCTGCGGATTAACTCGGTACCCGTTGTGATATTACCCCACTGATCAGAGCCACCCATCTGCAGCTTACAATTCTTCTCATTATAGAGGTGTAAAAAATCAGTTCCCTGTACCAATTGATAAGTAAATTCGGTGAAAGAGAGGCCGGTTTTATAGCTTCCGTCTAACCGTTTTTTAACCGAATCTTTGGCCATCATATAATTAACCGTGATGTGCTTTCCAATGTCACGAATGAATTCAAGAAACGAATACTCCTTCATCCAATCATAGTTATTTACCATTTCGGCAGCATTTTCTGCATCTGAATCGAAATCCAAGAAATTTGACAGCTGCTTTTTAATTCCATCCTGGTTTTTGCGCAGCTGCTCCTCATTTAACAAGTTCCGTTCATCCGATTTGCCTGAAGGATCGCCAATCATACCTGTTGCTCCACCAACCAAAACAATGGGTTTATGTCCACACACCTGAAAATGCTTTAACATCATTACACTTACCAAGTGACCAATATGTAATGAATCTGCAGTTGGATCGATCCCCACATAAGCCGACGTCAGCTCTTTCTCAAGTTGTTCTTCTGTTCCTGGCATTACATCGTGGATCATACCACGCCATCTTAACTCTTCTACAAAATTCATGGTAAGTGCATTATTAACTGTCTTTAGCAAGACACTATTATACATGTGTTTATTTACAAGAGCACAAAGATAATAAAAACCCGGTGCCAAACGCATGCGATTCTACAGGTAAAAATAGCAATTTAAAGTCCTTAGTATGAATTAACCCCTTTGGGCAGTAGCGAAACTCGATTGTACACTCTAATGCCGGAAAGGCGGTGGGAATGCAAATTACAGTGGTAATGCCAATGTAAAGCTGCCAATTGAATGCCCACGCGAAATGACAAAACAATCGACTGCTGTGCACTAAACATTGCATGCAATATATAATATCACATAAAATATCAATTACAAAGAATTAATAATATCTTTGACAGAGAACCCTAATTACTGATGATTATGAACCATTTAAAACTACTTTTGACAATTATTGCCTGTATGTTTTGTTTAACAAGCTTCGGTCAATACAGTACCCAAACAGATTCTTTACAGGAAAGCACACAACTAAGCCTTAACTTAAAGTTAGAATATCTACCGGTTAAGTTGAGCATCAATTCAAGTGAAATAAATAAAGTGAATCGCCCGATTTATTTATACAATCAGGTAGGGATGTACGAGCAATACCACTTATCGGTCAACTCAAGCCAGATGCTAAGATCTTACAAAGCATATTACCCGGCCGATTTGATGACCATCACTGGGAATAACCGTGTGAGAGACAGCTTTAATCCCCACGGTGCTAATGATATTGGAAGTGCCCTAATCAATGGTTTTTTAAACGGAATATTGCTCGGAAATAAATATTAAACAATATCTCCAGATTCCCTCACCCTGCATTTGGCATAACTATTTTCTTAAGGAGTGAAACATTTTAGGTTTGAGTAGAGATGTGGAGCTGGATCAATATTACATCAGAATCGGTAAGAATGAAGAGCTGAGAATTAACACCTCTGTTTAGCTGCGATTATAAAAAAGAGTATAGTGCATACTCTTTTTAAAATCATTGGCAAACGATTTTAATGAATGGCAAAAGTAATAGAACGAGCCGGCCAATGTGTCGGCTTTTTTCATTCTATCCTGTTAAAAAAGAATTATATTTAGCTATAAAATAAGCAAACCTCATTGTATTATCGACACAACTATGAACGCACGAATACTATTCTTTCTATCTTTTGTTATCCTTCATGCAGGACATGCTCAATCCCCTAAGTTTAAGCACAAATACCTGAATGCGATTGACTCCACAAGTTTAAAAAAACACCTTTACATCCTGGCCTCCGACAGCTTGGAAGGACGAAACACAGGTTCGGATGGAGAACATAAAGCAGCAAAGTATATAATTGAGCAGTTTCAGACTGCCGGCATACAGCCTTATAACGATTCGACCTACCTGCAAAACATTGGCCTCTGGACCTGGCGCTGGAACGCTTTTGACTTCCGCAATAAAGAAAACAAGCTCGAGCATTATAAAGATATAACATACTTGAGTACAGCCCCCATTGAGACAATAATTAATGCAAAGTGTATTTTTATAGGAAATGGAGCAGATACCCTCATGCAAGATCTTAACCTGAATGATAAAATAGCTGTTGCAGTTGTTGAAAACCTTAACAATTGGTACCAGCTGGCCAGTAAAACGAAACGGCAAGGTGCTTTGGCATTTATGATGGTACACTGTTCCGACAATGAAGCGTTTAGTGAGCTGGCTCAAAGGATGCAGGCCAGCCGTCAGGAGCAATCGGTTTATAGCACCAAACCTCACTTTAGCAAGAGCTTAACCAAAGCATTCGCATTGAGTGCTGAAACAGTGGAACAGCTCTTCAGCCTGCCTTTAGATAGTTTAAAAGCCCTCAACTCAGTCGATGCCTTCAGCCGTTTACCCCA
This sequence comes from Carboxylicivirga taeanensis, assembly GCF_051851475.1. NCBI lineage: Bacteria > Pseudomonadati > Bacteroidota > Bacteroidia > Marinilabiliales > Marinilabiliaceae > Carboxylicivirga > Carboxylicivirga taeanensis. The sequence goes on from NZ_JBPUSJ010000001.1 coordinate 17,495, forward strand.
ACCTGAACTGTCCTTGTATTGCCCAATTACAATCGAAAGAGCTCAGGCCAATAATGTAGTTGGCTACCTGCCCGGCAAAACAAAAACAGCTGCCACGCTGGTCATTTCAGCTCACTATGATCATGTTGGCAAACAGTACAGAGGCATTTGTGTAGGAGCCGATGACAATGCCAGTGGCACTACAGCCATTATTCAATTGGCCAAAGCCTTTGCGCCATTAAAAGGGAAACTGGATAAAAACATTGTTTTTCTGGCCACATCGGGAGAGGAAAAAGGACTACTGGGGGCTTTCTATTTTGCTGATCACCCCCAGGAACACACCTTTGCTATTAAGGCTAACATTAATGTTGATATGATTGGTCGCATCGATTCCACACATAAATCTAACTATATTTATACCATTGGTAATAACCATTATCCCGAGTTTGATTCGCTGGTACACGTTGCCAATAGCATGCTCACTCCCATGCATATCCAATACGATTACAATAAAAGCCAAGGCTTTGGAAACTACTTACGCCTGTCGGACCACTATGCTTTTCACCGAAATAACATACCTGTACTGGGCTTTTTTAGCGGACTACATAAGGATTACCATAAGCCAACAGACACGCCAGACAAGATTAATTATTCGGAGATGGAGCAACGCGTAAAACTCATATTTACAACCGCATTTTTGGCAGCTCAAAAAACTGCATTTAGCACACAAGATGACTAAATACATTTGGTTTATACACTAAAGGCACTATTTTAGCCGTTTGTGAGAAATAACTAATCGTATACATATGTCAAACATTGTGCAAACTTTTAAAAAATTCCCAAAGGTATTTTGGGTAGCAAATATTATTGAGCTCTTTGAGCGATTTGCCTGGTATGGTTTTTTTATGCTTTTTGCCAACTACCTTACCAGTTCTATTGATGCCGGTGGCTTGGAGCTTTCACAAGCACAGAAAGGTATTATTATGGGAGTAGGAACAGGTATTCTCTACTTTTTGCCCGTTATAACAGGTTCTATTGCCGATAGGTTTGGATATAAACGGGTGCTCTTTATCGCCTTTATCATCTATACTTCGGCCTTTATCTTGATGCCGTTATTTAAATCCTTCCTAGGCGTATTTCTTATTTATTTATACTTGGCGCTTGGTGCAGCACTATTTAAGCCCATTATTTCGGCCACTGTGGCTAAATCAACCACATCGGAAACGGCCTCCATTGGCTTTGGTATATTTTACATGATGGTGAATCTGGGAGCATTTTTTGGGCCGCTCGTTACCTTACTGTTTAAAAACTCATCATACACCTTAGTGTATTACATATCGGCAGGCATTATCGCCATTAACTTTTTCTTATTACTATTTTATAAAGAGCCGGAGCGAGAAGAGTCCGATGAAAGTTTTGCTGCATCATTGAAAAAAGTTTTTATCAATATATTTGAAGTACTGGCCGACCGTAAGTTTGTGGTATTCCTACTTATTGTTGCTGGTTTCTGGACCATGTACAACCAACTGTTCTTCACCTTGCCGGTTTTCATCATGCAATGGGTTGACACTTCTTCGATGTACCTATTCTTTCAGGAGTATGCCCCATTCTTCAGCGAGAATTATGGAACAGCCAGTGGTCAGATGGAGGCTGAGTTTATCACCAACTTTGATGCCATGTACATCATCCTGTTTCAGGTAATTGTATCTAGTATTGTGATGAAATGGCGTCCACTACGCTCAATGATGGCCGGATTTCTGGTGTGTGCAATCGGAATGGCCTTAACGTTAACTACACAAAATGTTGTATTTACACTGGTAGCTATCTACATCTTTGCTATTGGGGAAATGGCTGGTTCACCAAAAATCACCGAATACATTGGCCGTATTGCACCTGCCGAGAAGAAAGCGCTGTATATGGGTTACTCATTTATTCCTGTATTCCTGGGAAATATTTTTGCCGGTTTCATTTCGGGTAATGTATACCAATGGATGTCTGATAAAACCACATTTGTGAAACAGGAAGTGCTTGCCAGAGGATTAAGCATTGATGAGAACCTGACGCAGAATGAATACTTTGAACAAGCGGCTTCGGCCATGAATATGAATAGCTCTGAATTAACCAACCATCTTTGGAACACTTACAACCCATCATCAATATGGATAGTTATTCTGATTATTGGTTTGGCAGCCGTTGTAGCCTTGTTCTTCTACGACAAGTACTTAAAAGCACTGGAGAATAAATAATATTGAACCTCAATTTATGTGGCCCGAAGCATTTTGTTTCGGGCTTTTTTATAGCGCATTTGGCGGGTAATCTTGTCAAAGGAGATGGAAAGCATCAGTGATAAAAAAAAGCCTGCCCAACCTTATTCAATACCCTGCGCAATATAAAAGCACAAAAAAGCCTGAGTGTTTTACTCAGGCTGCATCTATTTAAGATTAAAAACGTCGTCTGTTACCGCCTCCTCGGTTACCACCACCTTGACGGCCACCGCCCTGGCGACCACCTTCTTTTGGTCGGGCTTCTTTGATGTTGATGATCTTGCCATCATACTCAGCTCTATCCAATTCGTGAATGGCTTTTTTGGCCGCCTCATTATCGGGCATTTCAACAAAACCAAACCCTCTTGACTTGTTCGTTTCACGATCCATGATAACTTTAGCGGAAGTTACCTCTCCGTACTCTTCAAATAGGTCTTTCAAATCCTCATCCCACACATTATCTGTCAAACCTGCAATAAAAATATTCATGCTAAACACTTTAAAAAATTAAACGATGACACCTGTTGTGTCCATATCAACTATTAAAAAAGAGGAGAATTGAAGGTTTGAAATGTAGTTGGCTTCTTAACGAAGAGAAGAATGGACTAAAAATCAGTATAATATCAAAAATCAATCTTTTAAAATATGTGCAAAGGTAGGCATTTTATTAGTAGTAACACATAAACATGTTATAAAGAGTGTTAAACGTTAGCAAGTTAGTGAAGCATTTTCCTACTTTTGATGTAAACAATTTTTCAATGGATTACATCAATACATTCAAAAAGATCAAAGCCCTTGCTGAAATCGGGCTGGTTTATGCACAAAATGGTTATGAGGTTGAACGCAATCAGGAGTTAATTAACATCAGCAAGGAACTAATTGCTGCTATTGCGCAACAGCCGGTGAAGGTTTTTGATTCTTTCGATTTTCCTCCCAAAGAATACCCTACGCCTAAGGTAGATGTGCGCGCCTTGATATTAAATGATAAGGATGAGATACTTATGGCAAAGGAAAAAATGGACGGCCGATGGTCCATACCCGGAGGCTGGGCCGACATAGGACATAGTCCATCCGAAGTGGTGCTTAAAGAGGTAAAGGAAGAAACCGGGCTGATAGCAAGTACCGAGCGCGTACTTGCCATTTACGACAAGCGCTGCCACCCTCATCCACCTCAACCTTGGTATGTCTATAAAATCATGTTTCTGTGCAAGGTTAAAGGCGGTGAGCTGAGAGGAAATTTTGATATTGAGGAAGCCGGATGGTTTGCTGTTGATAACTTACCTCCGTTATCAGAAGACCGTATACTTGCATCCCAGATAAAAGAGCTGTTTCACCTGGCTAAACATCCTGAATTACCGGTTGTGTGTGACTAATGCTTCAGCAGCCTGTAATAATCATTAATCTTAAACCGGCTTTGCCAGATAGGCCCCTACTCGTTTTACCAGGGAAAACACTAATTTACAGACTCTAACTCAGTACTTGAATGATTAAAACACGCATCACCCCGTAATTAACAACCAACTATTTCCTTATCTTTGCGGCGCTTAAGCAGTACTGTATGTCAACAAATCAGAGCCAAACAACCGGATACCTCTATACATTTCAGGCCTTTTTTACCTGGGGCCTGTTGCCTGTATACTGGAAACTGTTAAATCATGTGCCGGCACTTGAAATATTGGCACACCGAATATTCTGGTCGCTCATTTTTGTGTTGCTCCTGTTGATATGGAAAAAGAAACTTAACATTGGCAACCTCTTTTATAATAAAAAAGCCACCTCTACATTAGCCATTACCGGCCTCTTAGTTGGAAGCAACTGGGGCGTATATATCTATGCAGTTAATATTAATCACATTGTAGAAGCCAGCCTGGGCTATTACATCACTCCACTGGTTAATGTAGCTTTGGGCCTAATTTTCCTGAAAGAAAAACTAAGTAAACTGCAGATACTAGCCCTTGTTCTGGCCGCTACAGCCGTTATCTACCTTACCATAGACTACGGCCGTTTTCCCTGGATATCTATTTACCTGGCTGTTTCATTCGGCCTGTATGGCCTGCTAAAAAAAATGAGCGGCGTTGAAGCCATGCCTGCACTGGCAGTGGAAACTCTGGTACTCACGCCATTTGCATTATCCTACATTGTATGGGGGCTGGTAAGCGGCAAAGGCCATTTATTTAACGACACGATACAAACAGATGCTCTGCTAATTATGGCAGGCGTAGTAACCACCCTCCCGTTATATTGGTTTGGTTTGGGAGCCAAACGTATTACACTTACTTCTGTAGGCTTTATGCAATACATAGCTCCTAGCATCATGCTATTTTTAGGGCTGTTCATTTACCATGAAGGATTTCCTAAAGAGAAACAGGTGGCCTTTGTGGCAATTTGGATTGCACTGGCCTTGTACAGCTACTCTATTTTTGCAAGCTACCGAAAAAAGAAACAGGGTTAAAGAGGCTACTCCCCATTAGACCCTATCGTACGATTCAAATTATTGTTTATTGTTATGACTAATCACTCAACGACCATAAAAGCCTATATGGCCTTGTTTACAGGTTTAATAATTATTGGCTTCTCTGCTATTCTCATTAAATCAGCCAATGCGCCGGGCATTGTTACTGCCTTTTACCGAGTGGCTATCGCTTCACTGGTTCTATTTCTGCCTTTTTTAAGCCGATGGCAAATGGTCAAACAACTGTCGCTAAAAGCCCTATTAATGCCGATTCTGGGCGGCATTGCTTTTGGTGTAGATACAGGTCTGTGGTCGTGGGCCATTGAGATAAGCAATGCAACCATCCCCACCCTGATGGCTAATCTGGCTCCTGTTTGGGTGGGTTTGGGCGCTCTATTCATTTTTAAGGAAAAACAATCGAAAGGATTTTGGATTGGGCTAGCTATTACCATAAGTGGCATGTTTACAATGGCCGCACGAAGTCTGTATGTCAACGATGGCTTAATCGCAGGCATCAGCATCAGTATTGTGGCTGGTATCTTTTATGGTATTTACCACTTATTCACCCAGCAAGGCCGCTCTCTAATGAACACGCTCCTCTACTTATCCATTAGCAGTTTTGCAGCTGCAGCAACAACAGGTATTGGGGTGCTATTGAGTCCCTATTCATTCACCGGATATGCGGATACCACCTGGCTCATCTGGCTTGGTTATGGCATCGGCGTTCATGTGGGTGGATGGGCCCTTATCAACTACTCGCAAGGACACCTGAAAGCAACTACTGTATCACCTACCTTGCTTGGTCAGCCCGTTATTACCGCCATTGCAGCCTTTATTATTCTGAACGAAGCACTCAGCAGCTGGCAAATCATAGGCGGGTTGGTTGTTATTGCCGGAATTTACCTGGTTAATACAACCCGACTAAAAGGGTAAACCAAACTGTAATCAGCTTAAGCCACTGGTGATGATCAAAATTCCATCGAAAAAATGGGCTTTGATTGCGTTAGCTTGAAAAAGATTTTATCTTCATCGTCCTGTTAAAACAAAATAGACCATGACGTTTAAAATCACCCCGTTTAATAATCTACAACTAAAAGAATTATACAACATACTACAGTTAAGAGCAGAAATATTCGTTGTGGAACAAAATTGTGTTTACAACGACATAGATGGGCTCGACCAAGCGGCGTATCACCTGATGGCGCTTGATAAGGATAATGTAGTTGGATATGTCAGAATACTGCCTCCAGGCACCCGGTTTCAGGAAGCTTCCATCGGACGATTGGTGGTCGATAAAGATTTTCGATTTAAAGGACTAGCCCGTCAACTGATGAATAAAGCGGCTGAATGGCTTTATACTCAATGGGAAGCACCCTGCATCCAAATCAGTGCCCAAAAGTACCTGAAAGGATTTTACCTAAGCCTTGGTTACCAAATTATTTCGGATGAGTACCTCGAAGATGGTATCCCTCACCTGAAAATGGAACTAAAAAGAGTCAATTCGATTGACTAATTGCCTTACTTCATCCTCCCAACTTATTGAAATTAATCCAACTTTAAGATAAATACTAACATAGTCTATGAAAGATCAAAAAGCGATTCTACATAAATGTCTGCGTAATGACTGGCCCGCTTTTGTAATTGCCGGCACCGATATTTGTGCAGTGGAAGCAATGGAAGCCTATCTCCAAATTGCCAAAACAAAGGGGTGTAGTCAGGAATTTTTGGATGACATGCAGCTTGTGATTGATGAGATGCGGCAATTCCAAGAGGAAGAGCCCGAACACATTAAAATACCCGATTAATACAGACTCCACAATTATAAAATTATCGATACCTTTACATGAGAGCATTTTAACCCAAAAACGATTCAAAGCAAATAAGTAAAAGCCAGCCTCTTCCAACCATGAAGAACCTAACACCAAGCACATGAAAAAACGCATCATCATAAAGCCCTGGCTAATTGTTGGAATGCTACTGGTTGTGCCCACTTCATTATTTACGGCCATAGAGCTGGTAAAGCTTAACGATCAGGAGGAGGTCATCGAATCAATTTATAACGACCAGCTTGAGTCGGTTTTATATTCGATCAACCAATATGCCGATGACATAACCAATAACTGGATAAACAAAATTTATAAAGAGCTAAACCCAGCTGAATTTCATTCCACGTTTGAAAAACCTCTGGACGATTATCCCCAACTAACCCGCTTTATTGTTCACCCTATCGACAGTAGTTCACTGCACCTGGATGATTTTTTCATCGCTAATGATACTTTACAAACAGAAATAATTAGTCGCTTAAAAAAACACACCAAGGTGATTAATCAATTGCAGCGTTACCTGAAAAGCGGCTATCGTAAAATAATTGGCATTGATTTAGATTATCAGCAACACCTATCAATGCTGGTTTTTGTAACAGAAGAACAAAACCGGACGTTTCTAAATCTGCTGATGCTCGATGCCAGACGCTTTATTGGGGAGGCACTATCTCCACGTTTGCAAATGGTAGCCGGTGATGATCTTATAATCGTAGTTCGCCACATCCAAAGCGGTGAACTTATCACCAGCAGCTTACTCAATGAAGCACCGGAAGAAGTGGTACGCGAGCAGGCACTTTGGCTGCTGCCCGACTACAAACTGGGAATTCAGCCCAATGGAATTGATATCAGACAATTATCAAAGAAACGAGCCCGCCAAAACATTGGTTTACTCATTCTGGTCGATATTCTTTTAATTGCCGGAGCCTGGTTGTTTTACCGGAATGTGAAGCGCGAATTGCATCTGGCCAAAGTGAAATCTGATTTCGTATCTAACGTTTCCCATGAGATACGCACACCACTGGCATTAATTAGCATGTATGCCGAAACTCTGCAATTAGGCCGCTTAAAAGATGACAGTAAACGACAGAAGTACTACGACATCATCTACCGCGAAACTCAGCGTCTCTCAGGCATTGTTAATAACATCCTGAACTTCTCGCGCATCGAAAGCGGGCGTCAGCAATTAAAATTTGCCCCACTTGTGTTAAATGAAATTGTTGAAGAGGTAATGAGTAATTACAATTACCATTTTAAAGAAACCGGCTTCACAGTCACTTACCACCTAAGCCCGGAACTCAAATCTATTTCAGGAGATAAACAAGCCATTACTGAATGCCTGATTAACCTGGTAGACAACGGTATGAAATACAGCAAAGATGTGAAAGAATTAACCATCTCAACGGGCAAAAAAGGCCCTTATCAGTTTATTGAGGTATGTGACAAAGGGATAGGTATTTCGCCCAAAGAGCAGAAGCTTGTATTTGACAAATTTTATCGGGTAACCAAAGGCACACTGGCTCATCACGCAAAAGGCTCAGGACTGGGGCTCAGCATTGTTATGCACCTGGTGAAGGGACATAATGGACGCATTGAACTGGAAAGTGAGGAGCAGGTTGGCAGTTGTTTTAAAATTTTATTCCCAACTAATACCCCCAAACAGCCATGACGAAACGAATATTAGTTATTGAAGACGAAGTAGATATGCAAGCCGGCATCAAAGACAACCTTGAATTCGAAGGCTATGAAGTTGAAACAGCATCTGATGGAAAAGAAGGCCTGCAAAAAATATTAGGCAACAACTTCGACCTGGTTCTGCTGGATGTGATGCTTCCCCACATCAGTGGTTTTGATGTGTGTAAAAAGGTAAGGCATGAGAACAATTCAACGCCCATCATTTTTCTAACTGCTAAAGGGGAAGAAATTGATAAAGTGATCGGATTGGAATCGGGCGGCGACGACTACCTGACCAAGCCCTTCAGTCTGCGCGAATTGCTGGCACGGGTGAAAGCAGTGCTGCGCCGAACAGATAAGCACAATACACCGGCCTCTGCTCAATTAGTTGATATTGGTAAACTATCGGTTGATTTTACGACCTATACCGCACTGGTTGAAGGCCAGCCCGTGAAGATGACCAGTAAAGAGTTTGAAATACTCCATTACCTGCTGAAACACAGGAACGCCACCATAAGCCGCGACAGCCTCCTCGATAATGTTTGGGGATACGACTTTCAGCCAACAGCACGTACCATCGATAATTTTATTCTCAAATTAAGACAGAAGATAGAAGACAATCCCAACGATCCTCAAATTATTATTACCGTTCATGGCATGGGATACCGCTTAGTGCACAGTTATTAGCAGGAAGCAAATCCACCCTCGCAAAATAAACACACGCTGATTTACAAGATGTTAACCACGTAAACGAGCATCAATGACATTTTGATGACAATTAATGACAACAGATGATATTGTTTTGACGATGCGGTGTTAACCTCCCTCTAAATTTGCTTTTGTAATTCAATTAATAACCCAAAAACAAAGAGTTATGAAAGCAAGATTATTTTCCACCGTATTAGTACTTATGATTGGACTAAGTACAACAGCATTGGCAGCTACCCCAGAAGAAATTGCCTTTAAAAAATGTTGCAAACAATTAAACAAGGAACTTAAGAGAAGTTTAAGGGATATAAACCTGGAACACCTTAAACTGGATAACAGTGAAGATTTGACGGTTAAGTTCAAAGTTGACACAAACAACAAGCTGATTTTTCACAAAGTTACTGGTGATGATGAACGCCTAATGCAAATGGTTGAAGAGAGGCTGCAGGAAATAGACATATACGCAATCAATTCATCCTTGCAAGGCAAAATGCTAAAGTTTCCAATTAATTTTCAGTACCTCAAGTACTAATATTGCATTGACAAAACAATTTTAATCATTTTTGGAATACCTGCGATAATATGTACTTTTAATCGTTGATTATACTTATGATAGCCAAAACACTGAAATACGTTGCCCTCTTTCTTTTCCTGTTGTCAGGAACGGTCACTCTTAACTCCCAAATACTTCAGGAAGAACAATCCCTTGAAGGCTTTTGGAAGTTCTCCATCGGCGATGACCCCGAATGGAAAAACTCTACTTATGACGATTCTGACTGGCCTAGCCTTCGGGTGCCCGGTAAGTGGGAGTCGCAAGGGTTTGAAGGATACAATGGCTATGCGTGGTATCGCAAAATGATAAGGATAGATATTATCCCCGATCACGACCTGATACTCCGGCTAGGCATAATAGATGACATTGATGAAGTATACATAAACGGCCGCTTTGTTGGTCGTTCTGGCAGTTTTCCTCCCAATACACAAACAGCATATAGTGAACAGCGCTTTTATACCATTCCTAAAAGCTATTGGCAAAAAGGCACTAATGTGATTGCGGTGCGGGTATACGACTATTACAGTGATGGCGGATTTTTGAGCGGACCGGTATCGCTTAACACCAACGTGTCAGACAAGCTCCTGTCGGTGAACCTGTCTGGCCAATGGAAATTTACTACCCACAACCAGTCTGATGCTGAACAAAGTGCCTTCGACGACTCAGCCTGGAGTGACATAAAAGTTCCATCATTTTGGGAAAGTGCCGGTTGGCCTGATTACGATGGCATTGCCTGGTACCGAAAAACATTTAAGTTACCCGCTCATCTGGCAAAAGAAGAACTAATTTTAGTGCTGGGGCGGATAGATGATGAAGATAAAACCTATCTGAATGGTACGCGCATTGGTGGCGTCTCACCCGGTAACCTCCGCTCATCGTTGGCCAGAGGTCTATCCGGTTCATACCAGTCGTATAGCACTTTGCGGGCCTACCAAATACCTCCGGCCCTGCTGAATACAAACGGTTTTAACACCATAGCCGTTCGGGTGCGTGATACCGGTATTGATGGGGGGATTTACGATGGTCCCATTGGCATTATGACCAAAAAACAATTTGATGCCTATAAACAATTGGTGGGTAAAGAACCCGACTGGCTGGATACATTCTGGGAATGGCTCAACAACTAACACCTATGAACAAAACACTGCTACATATTATCCTATACACAGCTATTTCCATGATGGCCTGGCAGGGAAATGCCCAAGAGCTTCGAGATTACATCTCGCTTAACGGCAAATGGTATTTTTCAATTGGTGACGATAGCAACTGGGCACAAGACCATTATAACCACGATAGCTGGGAACAGATAAGGGTACCATCATTATGGGAACATCAGGGCTTTAATGGCTACGATGGCTTTGCCTGGTACCGGCGTGAAGTAGACATCCCCATTAAAGCACAAAAATTAAGCCTCTGGCTGGATTTGGGCTTCATCGATGATGCTGATGAAGTATTCCTAAATGGGGAGCTCATTAACAAATCGGGGCAATTTCCTCCGGCATTTAAAACCGCTTACAACGCCCACCGCCTCTATAAATTACCTAATCAACTAATTCGTTATGGACGAGCCAATGTAATAGCAGTGCGTGTTTACGATGCCTACAACGAAGGAGGGATCATTTCTGGAAACATTGGCATAAAAGCCGAAATTCATCCGCTTATCCCGGATATTTCTCTGGAAGGCAAATGGCGCTTTAAAACTGGTGACGAAAGCTATTACAAAGCCATAGAATACAACGACCGCAATTGGGAGCAGATTAGTGTGCCACGTTCCTGGGAAGAACAAGGCTACGACGGTTACAATGGCATGGCCTGGTACCGCAAAACCATTACGATACCTGAACACCTGCAGGAAGAAGCCTTAGTGCTGCTACTCGGTAAAATTGATGATGTGGATGAAACCTATATCAATGGTATCTTAATTGGCCAAACCGGGGAGATTAGTGACCATTTCTTTTTTCCCTACAACGAGGCTTGGAAAGCGCTGAGAGGCTACATAATTCCTCGCAGATTGTACCAATCAACCCGCACACTTTCCATTGCCATTCGTGTGCAAGATCGCACGCAAACAGGTGGCATTTACGAAGGTCCGGTCGGTATCATTACCATGGATAAGTACATCGATTATTGGAACGAAAAACGTAATAAGTAGCCACTATAGATGCAAAAAAGCGCCACGGAAAACCGCAGCGCTTTAAAATTCAGGTTGAATTCAGATATTGAGTTAATTAATCATCATCCCCTTCTTCATCCTCTTCATCAATGTCAAAAGAGTTTTCAATGGTGTTTTCAAACTGCTCCAGTATATCTTTATTCCGATCTTTTGAAATTAAGATTGTATTATCTTCCTCAAGCACAGCCTGCGTAAAATCAATGCCTTTTACAAAGCTGATCAAATTACCAAGGTTCAAGTCGATGAATAAACGTGCGTCGGCGCCGTCTAACGAAAATCCGTTCGTATATTCCAGCTCCAGCTCTAACTCTTCATCACTGATAATGCTGAATTCTGTACCATTATAAGTTCCTTTTACAACAATGGTATTTCCCAGCATGCCAACCGGCTCATCCATATCATATGGCTCAAAGTCAAACTCTATTTCTTCATAAACCGCATTTGGTACATTGGCAGTTGCTAAATCAATACCTGTTTCTGCATTACTAGATAACAGATCAATCAAGAATGGTCCTTCCAGCTCAATATCGCTGTAAATTGAATCACCACCTGGTATCAGATCTTCCATTTCATCACTCACATCGAACTCAATTTCTCCCAGGCTGATCATAAATTCGGTCATCTCAACTGGTTCAGCAACTGGCTCACCACCTGTTTTTAAACCCGTTTGCGAAGCCTTAAGCGCTACTTTTACTTTGCTTGTATCAGTATTATTGTCATCATCACTACAGCCACTAAAAATTGCTAATCCAAGGGCTAATACGAATAGGTTTTTGAATAATTTCATTTTTCAGAATATTTATTAGTAAATAATATCGTTTGTCTAATAGCATGACGAGCCCTCGACCAGAAACGTTGGAATGGATGAGTCATTTTTTTAATATTTATCGGCAAAAACAATACATCCACCAACTGTAAAGCCTTTTAGGAAGAACATTTTTTTCTAACTGAAGGCATCGTGCCATCAGTAGTTGCTTAAAAATTGGCGATCAATTATGTATTGAAGGAAGAAGGGCAGCAATGCACCAATTGCATCAAAAGAGGTAATGCTGGTCGCACTTATTATTTACTCAGAACACCCAGGTAGTGATCAATGCCCACTTTGGATTTCCAGCGGTAGGCCAATCCTATCCGAAACTCTAGCGATGCATTGTGTGTTCGGTTGAAATTTTCCGGAACATTGGCATCTCCTTTATACACATTAGGCAGGCCGTATTTAATACTTATTCCGGTTGAAACTTTAATTGGGCCTTTTGAGCGTAACTCAAACTCCTGACCCAGAAGCACACCATAATCCAAAGCGGCGTACTTCGATGTGATATCCAGCGATTCATTTCTAACCATCTCGGTGGCCGAGTTCATATGGCCCACATAGACTCCGGCCACATTGCGGCGAATAAGCTTATCATTCAGATAACTTTTCTTGGCATTTTGCTTGACCAACAACTCGCTTGCCATGTAGTTCAACTGCATTTCTTTTGAGACATACTCCCCATAACTATAGAAGTTGGAGCTTTGCTTGGCCGAGGATTTAAGAAAAATATTTGTCTCTAGAATATACCGCTGGTTGAGGGCATACTGCACATTGATACCCAAATCTGGTTGAAAAGAAAGCTTAGAGCTATTCATCCCCGAGGAAGAAAAACCTTCGAGTGTTTCCTGATTGAGCAAATACGTATTTTTAACTGCCGTTATTAACCCGGTAGTCCACTTACTGTCTTTCCGGTCGAAGGGTAGTTCTTCGCTAGAGGTATTTCTATTGGCTGGAGACGCAAAAGCAGCAATCCAGTAGGTATTATTAATTTCAGGTTCATAGATTTTAACAGCCTCTTCCAGATCTACACCTCCGGGCACATCAATAAAGGCGTCTTTAGCTTTGAGCATTGCGAATGTTTCGGGCAAAGCGAGAGAACCTGATAGCTGAATCGGGATATTAGCGAGATCACTGCTTTCTTTACTAGAAATTAAAACATTTTTCTCTGCTGCATCAAGCTCTTCTCGCTGAGATGTTGTTGTGCGATCATTTTTTGTATTAAAGGTTGATAATGCACTACCTGCAGATTTGGGTTGATTAACGTTTGCGCCGCCAGCGGCTGGCAAACGGTTGGATTCACCAGTCATCGTTTCTTCATTGGTAGATGCGCCATGCCTTTGCTCTATATACTGATGCTTTTTGGCCATCAATGGTTGCGTGAGGCGATCTGTAAATAAATACAGTGTTGCACTCAGGGCAAGCAGAAATAAAATAACTGCAGCGGCAACCCGGTATCTGAACATGGCGAAAAGCGGGCGTTGCTTCTTTTCGTCAAGCTCGGTATTTATCTTCCCCCAAACCTCATCAATATCCAGCTCATTTTCAATTTGACTCCATACCTCATCAACAATATCCTGCTCTGATTTGGTCAGGTCAAGCTGATTTGGTTCGTTATCCAGAGCTGCTGTAATATTATTCCATACGTCATCCGGAGCTTCAAAAGCATTTCGCTCAAGCAATTCTCGATACTTTCTATGGAATTCAAATTTCTGCATTACATTAAACAACACCAGTTAACTGTTCATTTAATAGCTTACGTGCTCTGTTCAACTGAGATTTCGAGGTTCCTTCACTGATATCCAGCTTCTCGGCAATCTCCTTATGACTATAGCCCTCAATGGCATACAGGTTAAATACGATGCGGGCACCGTCGGGCAATTTTTCAACTTCCTTCAATAAATCCTGACAAACCAGGGGATCTGAAAACTCATGAGCCAACTCAGTATTTTCGCCTAAATCATCAATGCGCAGGGTAGTGTTTTGCTGTCTTTTCCGATAGGCATCAATTGCTGTATTAGTGATAATCCTTCTGATCCATGCTTTTAAAGCTCCCTTTCCATTGTATGCTTCAATGTTTCTAAACACCTTAAGAAAAGCATTTTGCAAAATATCTTTGGCGGCTTCCCTATCTGGCTCATAGGCCAGACAAATACGTAGCATTTCACCGGCATATTTACGATACAGTTGCTCCTGCGCTTTGCGCTCCCGCTTTATGCAACCTTTCAGCAACAGCTCATCGTTTATATCTAACGTCACTTCCAAAGTTTACTTAATAAGAGCTTTTACTGAACTTTCAAGGCGAACCAGTACCATTTCATACAGTTCTTCATTCATATCTGATGAAATCTCAATATAGCCTGCCTCATCATCATCGTTCAACTCTGCATTCTCCCACGATTCCAGCGATATAGGCCGCATGGCATAATAGGGATCAATGACCAATTGAATTTCATAACTATCTGTGGCTAACAGAGTAATATCCTGATACCCAGTCTCTGCAATAGTCTTAATCAATAATTCCTCTTCGTCTTCGATAATCACCTTTACCGGCACGGAGGTGCCATCCTGCTTGTTCAACAGTCCACTGATAACAATCCCTCCTTCGATATCACTCTCTTCTTCTACATCAGCATCATCCTCAGCCTCACTCATATCTCCTAAGATGAAACGCCATTCCATATGTGTATAAACCCCTTGAGGAATATCAAATTCTTTAATTGCTCCTACCGTGTTTCCCGTGCAATATACCGGACCGATTGACTTATCGGGTTCGGTTGCAAAGTGAACATCACCTCCCGTCTGCCGATGCCCATCAAATACAATTTGCTCGAAATACACACCTGCCGATTCAAAACTTATTTGGGGTAAGTCTCCAGAAGCCATCGTTACAACCAATTGGGCTACCACAGGTTCTGTAAAGGCTTTTTTTTGACATGAACTGACAAGTAATATGAGCGCGAATACTGAGTTAAGTGTTATGAAAAACCTTCCCATCTTATATAATCTATTCATCTTTATGACGAAACATCATGGTTAATAGTTGGAACTAAAATCCCTTTTTTTGAAAAAAAGTGGAGAGCCAAAATAAGGATATTCTGCTTCAGTGCAAGTCCTCACTATTAATTGATTTAGTACTTTCTCTGGATGCGTTGTTATTATTTCTTCAACCTTTTGTCGTATTTCGAATTGTTTGTATATTTAAAAGTACCTTTAAAACAATCATTATGAATGCATTTCTAAAAAACTTCGGAATTATCCTTATCCTTCTGGGAGTGGCTGTTTTGGCCTTTTACATGATGAATACGCCAGCCAGTAACACCCCATTAGTATTTGCAGCAGTATTATTAGTTGGTGGGCTGATTGTTCATATCGGCATGAATAGAATTATTGATTAACAGTCTGTCTTCAGTCTTTTCCAGATGATAATTAAAAGCCTGCAGCTGCTTTGTGATGATACTCAAAGCAGCTGTAGTTGCTTTAAGAGCTGCGTGTCCCGAAATGCAGTGTGAGACACTGGCAGATATTCTGCTTACAGCTTAACCAAGGCCCCTTCTCTCCAAACAGGAATCGTATTGCAGACGTCGTTTGTAAAACAATACTCTAAATCTTCGGAATAGCCCTTATTCTTCAATACATTATAGTGGTAACCACATGCAGCAAATTGTGCCACATTATTTTTGTGACTTTCAAACAACGCTTTTACCGATAAGGCAAAATCACAGCAGTTAACCGGAACGCCAGCTTGTTCAAGTCGATAAATAATTTGTCCGGCACACAAGGCATCCTCCAATGTGTAGAGACCATTGTTACCGGAACAAACAAGTACAAGCTCTTGCTTTTCGGATACTAACTCGCAAATAGCCTTACTATTAATGAACGAAGCCACCAAAAGCTCCTCAGCACCCATTGAGTTTCGTAAGGCCAAGGTCCCGTTCGTAGTGGTAATAACCAGTGTTTTTCCATCCACCACCTCCTTAGTGTAAGACAGTGGTGAGTTGCCAAAATCAAACCCAGGTATTATTTCAGCCTGCCGCTCACCTCCCAGAATAATACTCCCCTTTTGTTCTTCTTTAATTTTAAAACCTGCTTTGGGATCTAAAACAGGAATGACTGCTGTGGCTCCATTTTTTAGCGCCGTTACCATTACCGTTGTAGCTCTTAAAACGTCAATCACAACGGCTGTTTTACCTTTTACCGCACTTAAATTTGCTTGCTGGGCAGTTGCTATTACTTCAATATTCATCACATTTAATTTTAAACTCCAAAACGCTTTTTATACAGCATCCTGAAACGCAATAATAAAAAAACACCGGCACAGGCCAGTCCGGCCAAATACCCAATCCAAATACCAATGGGCCCGGCGCTAAACACAAATGCCGTGAGGTAACCAACCGGTAAAGATATTAGCCAATAAGCCACACCGGCACCAATCACTGGCATAAGTACATCTTCTAAACCTCTCAATATCCCCAAAGCAACCACCTGAACACCATCAAAAACCTGAAACAAGCCTGCAACCAGCATCAGTCCGGCAGCCAATTCAATCACCTCAGGGTTATCAATAAACAGCGAAGGCAACCAATAGCGAAGCGTTACAAATAAGATACCCATCAACCCCATAAACAATAACACCAGGTGGACCGATGCAAATGCGCTATGTTTGACATCCAAATAATTCTTTTCCCCTCTGAAAATGCTCACCTTAATAGTGGTTGCTGAGGCCAGTCCCGATGACATCATATAGGTTAAGCTGGCCAAACTTAATACAATCTGATGTGCAGCCAAACTAACGGCATTAATCCACCCCATCATGATGCTCCCCAGGCTAAATGCGAACACTTCAATGACGGACTGAAGCCCAATCGGAAGTCCTAATTTGCAGATACGCACAAAAGCCGACTTAGAAAACCTCGTAAGATGAATGCCCCGGTAGTTATTAAATAAGCTAATATGGTAGGACATCCAAACAAAAGCCACGGCCATCATTATGCGCGAAACTAAAGTGCCGATTCCTGCACCTATAACGCCTAAAGCCGGAGAGCCCATGTGTCCGTAGATGAATATATAGTTCAGCCCAACATTTAACAGGTTGCCGGCAACGGTAATATACATAGCTATGCGCGTATTACTAAGTCCCTCCGCAAACTGTTTGTAACTATTAAAAACCTGTAATGGAATAATGGATGCTACTAATAGCAAATAGTATGGAATAGCTTCTTCAACCACACCGGCCTCTTGTCCCATAAACGGCATTCCAAGCACTATGGCGCCTGCCACAAACGACAACAAGATGCCAATGATAATATTAGCAAATATCCCTTGTTGAAACCAGTAGGCACACTCTTCTTTATCTTTTGCGCCAAAGGCTTTACCAACTAAAGGAGTAATTGCATAGGATATACCAATACCCAGAACAAGAACATTTATGAAGATGCTATTGGCAAATGAAGCAGCTGCCAGTGGAATAGTCCCTACCTGCCCAACCATGACTGTATCGGCCAGGTTTACCAACATCTGACCAGCTTGCGCTAATACAACAGGAGTAGCCAGCTTAACATTTGGCCAATAATGAGCTGAGTAACAATTTTTCATTGGAGCTGTTTTATATCAGCTCACAAAAGTAGATAAAACTCTAGTATACAAAACCCGAACCTAAAATTTATCCCTGATGGTGCCTCCACATTTCATAGAAGCGCCCCTGTTTGTCTGCCATTAATTCTTTCACAGTGCCTGACTGAATGACCATTCCCTTTTTAAAAACAAATACTTCATCGGCAATATTGATAACAGACATCCGATGTGCCACCATTATAATTGTTTTCCCCTCTTGCTTAAGCTGCAGAATAAGGTTTTTAACGATGGTTTCTGAACGATCGTCGAGAAAAGATGTGGCTTCATCGAAAATATAGACCTGTGGGTTCAGATAAAGCATGCGAGCAATGGCCAGGCGTTGCCGCTGACCACCTGAAAGTTGAATTGCATTTTCTCCCAGCCAGGTATAAAGTCCTTCGGGTAGTTGCTCGACAGTTTCTTGGAGCCCGAGCTGAGCAATTATTTGAGTGATTCGTTTCAAATCAGGCTCTACGTCACCAAGTGCTATATTTTCAATCACATTACCTGCAAACAACTCAATATACTGTGGCACTACACCTACCACCTTTCTTAAATCATTACGATTAACATGCTCAATATCATAGCCTCCAATGGTTATTTGTCCTTTAGTGACAGGATATAATCCTTGTATTAAGGCACCAATCGTTGATTTTCCGCAACCACTATCACCCAGCAGAACTGATATATTATTTGCTTTGACGTGAAAATTAAAATCTTCAAACAACTCTTGCTCCAGAGTATATGAGAAATGCACCTTACTAAAAAGAATATCGCCAACATCCTCATGCTTAAAGGGCATCGCCGGTTTATCTTCTGCTTCTTGCTTTAATTCCAAAAGTTCGAAAAGACGATCCATTGCAATTAAAGCCCCATGAACATTCCGATTAATGGCCGCTAAACGAGCTACTGGACCGGTAAAATACGCAGATATAGCGAAAAAAGACATTAACTCACCAGAAGACAATTCTGTTTGAATAACCAAAATTGCCCCTGACCATAAAATTAACAGGGTAAGCAAACGGTTCACAAACTGCATGCCTGAAGTTGAAAAAATATCTAGCTTACCCGAATGATAGACCTTCTGGAGCAGGTTAACCAAGCGATTATCAACCCTGTTGGCAAAATGTTCATCCGCTCCCATCTGCTTAATTGTTTTAATAGCCCTTAAGGATTCGACCAGCTGAATTTCCAGTTCAGCGGTATCCTCCATCTTGGCTCTTTCAAACTGCCGGTTAAACGCATTCGTTACAAAAAACAGGAGCAGGTAAATTGGAATAACAGCATAAGCTAAGAGAGCCAGCTTGATACTAAATGCCATCATCACCAAAAATGCAATTATAACTATCAGACTATCAACCACTGTTTCAACAGCTATCTGATTAATAAAATTGCGAATTTTCACTGCATCATTAACCCTCGAAATAAGTTCGCCGATGCGCATACTGTCGAAAAACTTTTGAGGTAATTTTAACAGATGCCTGAAATAACCCGAAATAAGGCTGGTGTCGATATTTTGACTAACCCGCAGCACAAACCACGACTGCAGCACACCTATCAGCAACTGCGCACCAAAGATGAGCAACATAATAACCCCTAAGAGATGCAGTAGATTCTCGTTGTGACCCACTAAAACAAAATCGGTAAGCTTTTGAATGTAAAAGGCAGTAGATAATCCTAGTAAAGAAAAAGCTAAAGCTCCAAAACCCGATTGGACAAATATAGAACGGTGAGGCCTAATCACATTCCATAAGCGCTTGTAGTTGGATTTTGTATGATCTCCTCGTGAAAAAGTAGCAGAAGGAATAAGCAGAATCGCTACTCCTGTCCACCGGTTGGCAAAGGACGCTAATGCTACCTTTTGCATCCTGCCAAGTGCCGGATCCATAATTTGTATTTTGGATTTACCAACTTTATAAACAACAACAAAATGATGAGTTCCCGATGGCATTTGAAAGTGTGCAATGGCGGGTAATGGCAAATCTTGCAATTCTGATAGTTGGACTTGAACACCTTTGGCATCAAAACCTAAGGACTCAGCCGCCTTTATTAATCCATAAGCACTGGTACCGCCCTTACCGGTTCCCGCCGTTCGACGAATATCCCAAAGGGGTAACTTAAGTTTATAATAACGGGATACTGATGCCAGGCATGCGGCACCGCAATCTGTTGTATCATATTGCTGAACAGATAACTTCATTTAGCATTCGCATTTAGTGCAGTTGTTTTATTTGTAAGCACCTTGGGGTTTAACCAATCGTCAATATTATCAAATAACAATTGAAACAGTGAGCGCTGAGTAATTACAAATCGTCCGGTTAAACTCATTCCTTTTTTTAAAGTCCCTCTCACCCCATTCTTCATTTCTAGATAATTATTTGATAAGCGGCACCGAATCCGATAAACATACTGTCCATTAATTAACATCGCATCGTCAGCAACTTCTGCGACCTCGGCCCTTAGGAGTCCCCATTGGTTATAGTCATAGGTTTCAATTTGCAGCTGAACGGGCATGCCAAGGTGTATAAAGCCGATATCGCCCGGCGAAATATAACACTCTGCAATTAGCTCTTCGTTGGGAGACAAAAAAGCAATACGTTGGTTTTCGTTCAAAATATGTCCCGAAGTAATTCCAATAAAATCAATAATACTTCCATCAAATGGAGCAGTAATCACATATTGGTTTTGTTGCTGCTTCAAACTTTCTATTCGACCTTCCAGGTTATGAATGGCCAAAATATAATTGCGCCGCTCAGTTTCCCAACGTGACATTGTTGAGGTTTGAAAGACAGAAAGTCGGTTTCTTGCCTCATCTAACATAAATGAATCTTGTTGAAAAACGGTTTGAGGGACAACCCCATCACGATAAAGTTGAGCAGTGCGCTTAAAATCAATAGAGAGTTTTTTAACCCTGCCTTCATACGCATTATATGAACTGATGTAATCGTCTCTTTCTTTCCGGTACAAAGCAGTCTCAAGCACTGATGAAAAGGTATTTTCCAATAATTTTTTCAAGTCGTCAATATACCGATGCTGTAATGCAATTTGCTTACGGTTCGAAGTAATTTCATTATTTATCCCACTCTGATGCAATACAATAAGGGTGTCACCTCGGTGGACCTTTGAATTTTCTTTAAGCGCGCTTTTGACAACTCTTGCAGTTAACGGAGCGGATAGCGCAACCATTTTATTAGCAGAGGTAATCGTTCCATGGCTTTGAACGGACACATCCACCTCAATAAATGGCAATGATGCAAACCCAATAAAAAGGATTAACAAAAGTACCCAATATAAGGTATACCCACGATAAAACATGGACGAATAGTAGCTGAATTTAGCTTTATGCTGCTGCAAATAGGGTGTTTCAGAAGGCATAGTTATAACTGCTATTTATCGAAAATAGCAATTTAATTCATAAAAGAAGCATCAGGTAATCTGCTATTGAAATTATGCATCGGTTACTTGGCAATTCTCACTTTATCAAAAACAATCCAGCGCACACCATCTTTGAAATAGCCTTCCTCTTCATACTGAAAACTATTTATCTCTTTTGAGAAAAATATGGCAGCACCAAGTCGAGACATCATTTCAATATGGAAATAAAGCATGCGTACAGACATGCGCAAACGATTGGCCAACTCAATTGGTGAGCCAGTCGCTTGTCCTCTGATTTCACAATCAATCAAGGCAATGGTTCTATGTACTTCATGCTGCGCCAAATCGGTCTCTCCTTAATAACAAAATAGAGGAAAAGAAGGTGAGGGGTACTAGGTGAGATAATGTGAGAATCGGGAATCTATAAGGGAAACCGCCCCACCTTCTTTGTTCCTGCATACAGTCTGCGTTCAGACTCTAACTAATCGGGATAGTCTTAAATATTGTTCCTTGCGTTTGAAAGTTATAAGAGCTCTCAGCACACTATATTTTTATTTTGTTGCTATCAGTTTTCTCTTCATTACCAATTAGACTTTCACCACCAATAACCTTTTTTAAAAAAGCGGCATCTTTTGCTATAAACTTTTTATATTGCTCCTGTTTTTTGTTGTTGACCATAGATCTCATGACACTAATGTTTTAATGGTTTCTATAGGTTAATTGCAGAAACAGGAAACCGTAACACCTTTTTCAGAACTTTTTTTAAAACTTTTTTTAAAAAATGACAAAAAAATACGTCATAGCATTGATAATCTGCCTATTATGCACACTTAAAAAAAGTTACACCCAAGATTATAATAGTTACATAATGTACTTTATGGAGCATTATTCGACTGAAAATTATTCCGAGGCAGCTGAAATTGGGGCACAAATTCTTCTTTCAGACCCCATGCATCACAAAAAAGATGAACGTATCCGCCTGTTATATAAAACAATCCGCTCCTATGCCTACGCACAAGAATATAGTAAGGCCTATAAGTTTATTTCAACAATTGAAACCTCAACGGAGGAGCCTCTTTTTAAGAAATACATCCAACTCTATAAAGGGATTGTGGCCCTTGCCGTTAACAAAAACCAACAATCTAAAGAAATATTAACCCGATTATTAACAACAGAAAATACTGTTTTCCTGGTCGACTCTGTAAAAGCTAAAATCTACCACAACCTTTCAATCATTTGCGGCTACGAAGAACAACACACTTTAAAGCTTGACTACCTCAGTAAATCATTTGAGCTTGAAAAAAAAACGCTTTTAAGCAAAGCTAACTATGAGAATTATAACCTATCGGTAGAGGTTTTTACATCTACACTATATAACAACTACAGACAGTACGAAAAGGCCTACCACGTCTTTCAGGAAGCCCTGGCACTGCCTTTTAATCAGGAAATAAATAACCATAACCATGCGCTATACCAAAACTATATTGATTTGAGCCTAAAAATGGGCATGGAGGAAAAGGTTGCCAATAACATTAAAAAACTACGCAGTTTTTACACCGATAAACCACAATATTACCAGAATGAGTATGCTAATTTGCTCGATGCCCTTGCGGGCTACTATTTTGAGCAAAATAACTATACCAACGCCATCCTATTTGCCAACAAAGCCCTTTCCATCACTTCAATCAATCAAAGGACAAAATACATACGCAATTCTGCTAACCATATTCTTGCCGGAACCTACTATGATTTGCAGCAATTGAATCAGATGAAGTTTTACCTTAGGCAGAACATTAAAGAAATTAAACAAGTAGATGCTCGATTGCTTGCCGAAGCCTTTCTTTTTGCCGGGCAATACCATGCGAAAATTTTTGAGGATGATGCAGCCTATGCCTACATCGACTCGGCTAAAACTGTTTATTACCGGAAGCTACGGCTACCTCTCAACAGGCAGTTTGAGAACACGCTTGCCCTCGCCTATTTCGATCTGGAACAGTATAACCAATGCCTTTTTCACCTCGAAAATGTAGAAAACTTACTAAATAGCAACCGCTACTATACTAAGTACCTGTATTGGGACAATGCCTACGAAAAAGCGCTCTGCCATAATAACCTGAAACATTATAAAGAAGCCTACCACATACTGAAGGATGTTGTATCTGAAATGCTAAGTAAATACCCCCACCTGCAAGATAAATTATCAAGTATTCAGGATAGCCGGTTTGCAACACTTTACCGTCAAATCAATATTGCTTTAGCCAATAACCTATATCACCAATATGAAGTAAATAAGAACGTCAATCATCTGAAAGAAGCCCTGGTATGTATTGAGGTGGCTGGAAGAGGTCTTGAGCAATTAAGAAGCAAGCAGAATTATGACAGAGATCGCCTGGTAACTGGTGAGTTATACTATGATTTCACGCTTCAGAGTACCAAAGTGGCAATGGCCTTGTATAAGGCTACGGAAGAAGAGAAATATTTGCATCTGGCATTCTCCTTTATTCAAAAAGGAAAAGCTTATGCCCTGCTTCAAGGAGTAAATGAAAAAGAATATAAACTTAATTCCGGCATACCCACCGAACTGCTTAATGCAGTAAATAAAGCTAAAAAGCAATACGATGTCTATCTTAAACGCTACAATGATGCCCTTTTCTCGAACCAAACAGATAGCAGCCTGATATCTCATCTTACAAGCAGGATGAGTGCAACAATGGGTAAAATCGATAGCCTCAATCTAACTATAAAACACAAATTTCCAGCCTATAAAGAACAAAAAGCCCGGATGCCGTACCTGGATATTCATGAATTACAAATGCGCCTTGGCAGAGAACAAGTTATAATTGACTACTACCAAACCGAAACTGAGCTATTTAGATTTACAATTAGTAAAACCAGCTACAGGTCTGATATAATAAAGTTGGAACAAACTTTTGATGAGGCCATTGAGCTGGTTATAGCTGAAGCATCAACACCATTTTATGGCCAACACTCAGTGGCATATATTCAAAAATTTGCCTCGGCCGCCTACTCTCTTTATAACATCCTTCTTGGGGATATTCATGATATCACTAAGGGGAAAGAGTTAATTATCGTGCCGCATTCTAAACTTTCGTACTTACCGTTTGAGATCCTACTTACTCAAAATTACTCGGGGGCGAAGCCGCGATTTAAAGAATTCCCCTGGTTAATTAAAAAACACACGGTGAGCTATGCCTACAATACGGCCTTATTGAACTACCACTCTTCAGAACCGGTAGCCTTCGATAGGATATTGGCATTCGCCCCTAAATACAGTGGAAAAGGGAATTATGAAGGAAGTACTCTTGAGTCTGTAGCCTCGCTAGATACTATTTTACCCCCGCTTGATGGAGCCGAAAAAGAGATATTATCAATCGAACAAAACTTCCGAACAAAGGTATTCAAAGGAAAAAATGCTACCAGAACTAACTTTATTGGAGCTATGCAGAGCAATGATATTCTGCACTTAGCAATGCACTCGATTAATGATGAAATACACCCATTTAACTCTCAAATTGTTTTTAACTCACAAAACAATGAAGCAGGAAGTTTTACTGCAGCAGAAATATATAACTATAGCATCAAATCGCCGCTCACCGTATTAAGTTCGTGCAGCACAGGAAGCGGACAAAGAGTAAACGGGGAAGGTCTTTTGAGTCTGGCAAGGGCTTTCACATTTGCAGGTGTACAGTCACAAGTGATGACACTATGGCCCGTGCATGATGCAAGTGGGGCTGAAATTACCAAAGGCTTTTATAACGAACTAAGTAACGGTATCCATAAGAATAAAGCCCTCCAGGCAAGTAAACTACATTACCTTAAAAATGCAGATGGCGTCCACTCACACCCCTACTATTGGGCCAATTATGTATTATCAGGCAATACAGATCCGATACAACAAAAAATGCCAAAAGGTGTATTTATTTACCTTTTGGCATTCGCAATGCTATCAGTGATTATTTTATTCATTTACGACAAAAAGCACACACGCTAAAAGTCTACTTTTTTCAACAAGGAACGCGCATCATCCGAATACTTACTTCCAACGTTCTTTATTTCTGTAAGTATTAATTCGGCCTGCTGATACTCCTCCAGTTTAAGGTAACATAAAGCCAAATACCATTTTACCTGCTCATCGTAGAATATAGAAATCTTACTGGTTGCCTCGAGTTGCTGCTTTGCGTCCGCTATATTACCCAGCTCCAAATAGCACAAGCCAGTAAAGAACCCAGCCAATTCCTCATTCTCACTTTTTAATTCAGTAAATGACACAATAGCGGCATCAATATCACCCGCATGATACTGCTCAAAGGCGGCATTAAAACTCCCCGGTTGATCGTTGCCCCTAACAGTCATATCTGTACCATAGGGAGCATAGTACTCAATAAATGCCTGACTACCGCTATACTTTGAGCCACTAAGCAGGCCTAAATAACTCCCCAAGCCAATAACGACAATGACAGAGGCAGCAGCCAACCAATAATTAAGTCTAAAGCTCCTTTTATGTTCTTGGTCACCGGCAATGAACTCATCACCTATCGCTTTTAGTTGTTTTCTGAAATCATCATTATCTTGCTCATGGTGGGCAAGCGTGTAAAGAATTTCTTGCTGGAGCTTCATATCTTCTTTCAGCTCTTCATTATTGGCCATGGCAGCTTTTAACTCTTCGTGTTGTAACGGATCCAGTTCATTCGTAAAAAACTGCAGTATTTTCTTATTATAATCCATACTTCAACTCCTTATATTCTGGATCTGCTTTAATCATCTCCAGCAACTTTTTGTTACACATCGATTTTCTATTCTTGGTATAAGCCACCGAACTAAAAGCCAATTCTGTGGTAATGTGTTCATTCGTAAAGCCAATAGCAACAAGCCTTAGAACATCCTGACAAACCTTTTGAATCTTATTATAATACTTCAGGTATAATTTTCGCCTCTTTTCAAAAAGCTCCTTCTCGTGAATTTCGCTTTCAAGCTCAGGAATCTCATCATGAAGTATTTGGTAAACAGGCTTCACTCGTTGTTTACGCAACTCATATTGCCACAGGTTTTTACACACCGCAACAAAATAGGTTGAAAATTTAGATACCAAAATTGGTTTTTCTTTCTTGGTATAAATGGCGATAAAAGCATCCTGCATAATCTGCATCGCATCCTCCTTAGTTCCATTATTCGCCAAGACAAGACTACTCACTTGCCCCCACACAAGTTGCATAATATACTTTATCAGTTTACTATCTCGTGAATAAACTGCATCCAACAACTCATTATCTGAATATTTTCTTCTTAGCATCGTCCTCGTTTTCGGGCACTAAAATAGTGATTTTAATTGAATTAATGATTTTTAGTCAACGCCCATTCAACAACACAATCTTCAACAATTCTGATATTTACTCTTACACTCGACATAAATTAAACGATGAGAATTTACAAAATGTTACGCTTAAACACAACAATGCAATTACTACATGGCCAAGTAAAAACATTTTGTAAGCGAGATATATTTATCGGAGTAGCAGTGGCGGCCTTTATCTTCGATGATCATTTCATCGCGCACGATAGCAGCTACTTTATTTTTAGCAAACTCCATTAATACACGCACGTAATCCTTTTCTGGAGTCGGCTTAACGTATAATACTTTCCTCAAGTGCCACCCAATGGAATTAGCCACTTCGAGTAAGTCATTCATCGATGGATAGGGCAGTATCAGCGATAATTTACCCTTAGAATTTGAGTGCTTATAGGCATTGCTCAACAGCTCTTCATAAGATAGTGCATCGGTATGCCGGGCCATCGTGCGAGAATGGTTATTCCCCTTAAAAGCATTATTGAAAAAAGGCGGGTTACAAACAATGTGGTCAAAAAGTGTGGGTTCCTCAGCATTCAGTTCCTGAAAGGCACACCTCTTAACGATCAACCTATCTTTCCAGTCGGATAATTCAAAATTAAATGAGGCCTGTTGAACGGCTCCCTCTTCAATATCTATAGCGGTTATTCGGGTATGTTCTGTTTTTTGAGCAAGCATAAGAGCAATCAATCCGGTGCCTGTCCCTACATCTAAAACACTATCAGCATCGCTCACATCCGCCCACGCCCCCAGTAAAACTCCATCTGTTCCCACCTTCATAGCAGCTTTATCCTGATAGACAGTAAACTGTTTAAACCTAAAGTAGTTATTGGCCATAATCAAAACGTTTCTTCCACTCCTAAACTAAAAAGGGCAAAATCATATTTAACCGGGTCGTTAACATCAAACACCCTGAGCGTTTCCATTAATTCATCAACTGCTTTAATATCGTTTTGTTTGCGCTTTAACAGCCCCAATTGCCTTGATACATTTCCAGTATGAACATCTAACGGCAGAAGCAAATCGGCGGGCGAAATAGTATTCCAAATGCCAAAATCAACTCCACGATCATCGGTACGCACCATCCACCGTAAAAACATGTTTAAACGCTTCGCTGAAGCGCCTTTTTGAATATTTGCAACATGCTTATGGGTTCGTGCCGGCGCATCGAAACTTAAAAATAACTCCCTGAAACGCGTGAGTGCCAACTTAATGTTACCGCGCTTATACTGGGATAAAAAAACAGCCTCTA
Organism: Carboxylicivirga taeanensis; assembly: GCF_051851475.1. Classification (NCBI taxonomy): domain Bacteria; kingdom Pseudomonadati; phylum Bacteroidota; class Bacteroidia; order Marinilabiliales; family Marinilabiliaceae; genus Carboxylicivirga; species Carboxylicivirga taeanensis. The sequence continues at coordinate 45,534 of NZ_JBPUSJ010000001.1, forward strand.
AACCGCCGTGATTCAAGTATATTTCCTTTAGAGCCTTTAAAAAGTAAATACAATCGACGGTTGTAAAAGTGCGGTAATAAAACTTTTCAAAATGCGCCCAGTCAGTTAGACTAGCCGACAATAAAAAATCAGCAGGAGCATAATCCAATAATCGCATCAGGTGGCGTGCACTTTTCAGAATCTGGTCGCGCCTTCCCCAAGCAATTGTGGCCGTTAGGAACCCGGCTATCTCAATATCTTCTTTTTGGGTAAACAGGTGTGGAATGGCAATTGGGTCATTCTCGATAAATTCAGGCCGATTATATTGGTCGACCTTTTCATCCAGAAATTTTTTTATTTCACTCAAATTCATTCCTTAAGTGTTATATACCACTCCATCTTTCATTTCAATCATGCGATCGCACATTCGGGCCAGGTGATAGTCGTGCGTCACAATAACAAATGTTTGCTGAAAGGCCTCCCGGAGGTCGAAAAATAGTTTTTGCAACTCTTCCTGACTATGCGAGTCAAGATTACCGGATGGTTCATCGGCAAACACTACAGCGGGCTGATTAATTAATGCACGTGCTACAGCAACTCTTTGCTTTTCGCCTCCGCTCAACTCGGAGGGCTTATGCTCTAAACGATGATTCAAGCTTAGAAACGCCAATAATTCTCTGGCTTTTGCTTCAGCTTCTTGCTTGGAGTCTCCTTTGATAAGGGCCGGCAGCATCGCATTTTCCAAGGCAGAAAATTCGGGTAACAATTGATGAAACTGAAATACAAAGCCTACTTTATTATTGCGAAACCTGGATAATTCTTTACCTGTTAATGTATTCAAATCGGTTCCATCAATGGCAGCATAACCAGAAGTAGGCTTGTCGAGTGTTCCTAAGATTTGAAGCAACGTGGTTTTACCGGCACCACTGGCACCCACAATGGATACGACCTCTCCTTTACCAATAGACAGATCGATTCCCTTTAAAACCTCCAGTTCGCCGTAATTCTTTCTAATCTGCTGACATTGAATCATAATTAAACAAATAAAAGATATATGTACAGGATGTATATACTTAGCAACACAGCTCCTTTCCAACGTGAAACGACTCCTTTTGAGAGAGGAAGAATTGAAAGTAGCAATAAAATAGCAATACCTCCCATCCACCAGTAATCTGAACTAACAATTGAGGAACTAACATTAATCGGTTTAATAGTGGAAGTGAGCCCTAGCACCGCCCAAATATTAAAAATATTGGAGCCAATAATATTACCAATCGAAATGTCCGACTCTTTCTTAATCGCAGCAATCAGTGAGGTGGCCAGTTCGGGAATACTGGTCCCTATAGCCACAACAGATATCCCAATTACGCGCTCACTAACGCCAAGGTTACTGGCAATATCTTTAGCACCAATAACCAGCCAATCGGCCCCGAAATATAGTCCAAGCGCGGCTGCAACAAACAAGAACAATGTTTTAAGTAAAGACAATGAAGGTTCTTCTATCTTTTCACCACCTTTATTTTGCTTTCGGCTTTGATAAATAGTCCCAATTATATAAAGACCAAGCATCACCAGAAAAAGGATACCTTCGAAAGAGTTCAGTTTAAAATCTGAACTGGCCAGCATCAAGCCTAAAGTGGCAACCATCATCACAATCCAATCAATCAGAATGGTTTTCTTTTTTACCCTAACCGGGTAAACAATAGCTACCATCCCAAGCACCAAGGCTATATTGGCAATGTTTGATCCTACCACATTGCCTACCGAAATATCAGCAGCACCATCAAACACAGCGCGCATACTCACCAGCAGCTCAGGTGCAGATGTTCCAAAAGCCACTACTGTGATTCCAATAACTAAGGTGGATACTTTAAAATGACGTGCTAACTGAACACTTGACTTTACCAGCCAGTCACCACTAAAAAACAACAACACGAATCCGGCTAATAAATATAAAAATGGAGGCATATAAATATTTGTTATTCAATTTTATCTTCCCGAGAAACAGGCTTATCTCCTTCGGTAGGCGGAATTTCATCAGTTTCGCCAACGTCCTTCTGTTGCTCGTTTGTTTTGGTTTCTTTAAGGTTATAAGGATCTGATTCTGCACTGTCTTCCTCAACAGCAGAGCGCACTTCGGTTACTTCCTTATCGAGCTCCCGTTTGGTTTCTTCAACCACATTTGAAATATCACTTGTGTTTTCTCTAAATTCCCGCTTGATCTCTTCGGAAGCCCGTCGGAATTCATTCATCCCCTTTCCTAGCATCCGGGCTACGTCAGGAATACTTTTTGCTCCGAAAAGCAATAGAACGACCAAAACGACAATGATAATCTCGCCACCGGATATAAAAAGAATTGTAGTCATATCAAATATTTTCGCCATCAAAGATAGTTCCAAAAATAGCAATAGAAAAATCAAAACAACAATGACTGGCTTGTTCTGACAGAAAATATTTGGGTTCGTAATGCGAGAGTCATAAAACACAAAAGCCCCGCAGTATTACTGCGGGGCTGTGCTATACTAAAATCGAATTATTTCTTCTGTTTCTTCTTATTAATAAAGTTGAAGGCCACTGGCGTTGCAATGAACAAAGAAGAGTAGGTACCTACAAGTACACCCACCATCAAGGCAAACACAAAACCACGAATCACCTCGCCACCGAACAAGAAGATAACCAATAACACCACAAAAGTAGTTAATGATGTATTTATTGTACGGCTTACTGTTGAATTCAGGGCTGCATCTACTACTTCGTCTTTGGCGCGTTTCGGATACAACTTAAAGTACTCACGAATACGGTCAAACACAACCACTGTATCGTTAATTGAGTAACCAATAACTGTAAGGATAGCTGCAATGAATGACTGGTCGATTTCCATTGAGAATGGCATGAACGAATAAGTCAGTGAGAACACCCCTAATACAATGATAACATCGTGCACCAACGCAGCCAAGGCTCCATAACCAAACTCCTTATTGCGGAAACGGATAAGGATATACAGGAAGATCACCAATAAACTAAAGCCAATTGCATAAGCTGCATTCTTTTTAATGTCGCTCGCAATGGTTGGCCCCACCTTTTGGGAACTCATTCGGTAGTCAGCCAAAAATTCGTCTTGTGTAACATCCTGTGATAAGAACGATTTAAGTCCTTCATACAGTTTTGTTTCAACTTGATTGTCTACCTCCTCAGTGCTTTCCTCAATCATGTAGTTAGTAGCAATTCGCACTTGATCTCCATCGTTACCAAATTGCTTGGCTTCCACGTGTGCACCATCAAAGGCTTCTGATAAGGTCTTTTGGACATCAACCGACGACACCTGGTCATCAAAACGAACTACAAAAGTACGACCTCCGGTAAAATCAATACCTTGCTTTAAGCCAAGCGTGCTTAAAGAAACAATCGATGCAAGAACAGCCACTGCAGATACCACGAAGAAAATTTTCTTTTTCTCCAGGAATTTTACATGCAAGTTCTTATAAAGATTGCGGGTCAATTTTGTATCAAATACCAACTTCTTATTCTTGCTCAACATTTGATCAAAAATCAAACGAGTAATGAAGATAGCTGAGAAGAAAGAAGTAGCAATACCAATCATTAAAGTAGTAGCAAACCCTTTAATCGGTCCTGTACCAAACAAGAACAAGATTAAACCAGTCAGGAAGGTTGTAACGTTGGCGTCAATAATAGCAGAGAAGGCATTGTTATAACCATCTTTAATGGCCAACTGAATCCCTTTACCTGTTCTTAACTCCTCTTTTATTCGCTCATAAATAAGTACATTGGCATCCACCGACATACCTATCGTTAAGACGATACCTGCAATACCTGGTAGTGTTAACACGGCACCAAAGGATGCGAGAACACCTAATATAAAGAACATGTTTGCGATCAATGCAAAGTCAGCTACCCATCCTGAGCGAATTCCGTAGTAAATCAACATATAAATAAGCACGACAACAAAGGCCCAGATAAATGAAGTTAAACCACTATCAACAGCTTCCTGACCAAGCGAAGGACCAACAACCGTGTCCTCAACAATACGAGCAGGTGCAGGTAACTTACCTGACTTTAAGATGTTTGCCAAATCCTGAGATTCTTCAGGGGTAAAATTACCAGTTATCTGACTTTGTCCACCATCAATTTTTTGATTAACGGTTGGGAAACTATATACGAATCCATCTAACACCACTGCGATACAACGATCGACGTTGGCTCCTGTTAAACGCGACCATGTTTTAGCCCCTTCGGCATTCATACTCATGCTCACCTCAAACTGACCACGCTGGTTTGTTTGACTGCGTGCCGAAGTAATAACATCCCCTTCTAACGGAGGACGACCATCATGTGTGCTTACTTTGATAGCTACCAACTGAAATGCTGATTCTTTCTCGTTAACATCATTTCCGAAGCGGCTAACCAGGTAATCTTTTTCAATTGGCTTAACAGTCCAGAAAAAACGAACATCTTTAGGGAACAGGCTTTTTATGGAAGGATTAGCTAAATAACTATTCACTTCTGCAGTGTCGCGTGATAAAGCAACTCCAACAACCGGCCCTCTTTGCTGTGGGTGATTAGGTTGTAAGAAAGAAAACAGCGATTTTGCACTGGCAGCTTCTAAAGAATCTGTTCCGGCAGCATCAGCAGCTAATTGATCAACAAGAGATGTTGCATCATCGGCTTCAGTTTCTGTTGCTTCTTCGGCGGCAGCTTCCTGGCTTGTTGGAGCTTTAGCAGCTTCCATCTCACGCACTTTCGTGTCGGCCTGTACTAAATACTCAAACAACTCTGAATTCTCATAGGTTTCCCAAAACTCCAGACTTGCAGTTCCTTGCAATAACTTACGTACACGCTGAGGATCTGTTACTCCAGGTAATTCCACCAATACACGACCAGCCTTTTCTAAGCGCTGAATATTTGGCTGCGTCACACCAAAACGGTCAATACGTGAGCGCAAAATATTGAATGCGTTATCAATAGCACTTGTCGATTCTTCACGAATCACCTTTAATACTTCCTCGTTAGTAGAGTTATAGCTAACTCGTTCCTTCAATTCAACAGTATTGAAAATAGTCGCCAGCTGCGCATTCGGGTCTATTCTGGTAAAAGCTTCACCAAAAAGAGTTATAAAATCTTTTGATGAATTTTTCTCTTCAGCTTCTGCAGCTTTCAACGCCTTTATAAAGGTGTCATCTGTATTATAATTTGAAAGAGCTCTAACGATATCTGCAACCTTTACCTCCAGGATAAGGTTCATTCCCCCTTTTAAGTCAAGACCGAAATTTATTTCGCGTTCTTTACACTCTTGGTAGGTATACTTACGGGCGCCCCATAAAAAGTTGTAAACCGTCTCGTTTTTAATTGAGTCCAGGTAAGCAAATTCTTTATCAGGATCACCACCTGCCATCTCTTTCGCCACATTTTCCACTCGTTGAGTCTTGAATGTAAACATCAATTGATATAAGCTGACTAACACCAGCAAAATGGCAAAAAGTCTTATAGCTCCTTTGTTCTGCATTTGTTAAAAATTTTTATAATTCGTTTTGACAAACTTCACGTCTTAGCGCGCAAATATATCGAAATTTTTAATATAGAAGCCTTAAAAAGAAGTGTTAAATTGATAGTAAGACCAGATTCTTACACAAAAGAATATGTTGAACAGTATTATTTTAAATTATAGCTCAATTATGAATTGACAGGACGAAGACCTACGCCCTTAAAGGCCTGTATGAAAGTGGCAAAAACAGAGAGTAACATTAACACCAGTGCCCACCCAATAAAAACCCAACTTCCAACAAAATCAAAATAAGCATAGCTGCTAGCCCAGGCCTGAATGGCCCAGTAAGCGGGTAATACGGCCAACACAATGCCTAAAACGACATAAACGCTGTACATGGAAAACACCTGATTCATGATGGACTGCCGAGATGCGCCTAACACATTTTTAATGGCAATTACATCGGAGCGGTATTCAATAACAAAAGTGACCAGGGCAACCAGCCCTAACAGGGCAGTAAATAAGGATATAAACGCAAACACAGACATGATTTTGGCGATTCGCACATCTTCTTCATACAGGCCATCAATGCGCTCATTGAGATCGGTAAACACAAATGGCGCACCATCCGAATACTTTTTCCAGACCGTCTCTACACCGCCCATATCAAGCGGCTCTGTTGCACTCTTTTTAACCAGCACATAATCAAACCGCATTTTATCAGCCAATAATATCAACACTAAAGGTTTTATTTTTGTGAAGTACGACTCGTATTGGTAATCTTTAACAACACCTACCGTATTTAGCGATAATGTGCCATCGCCAAACACTTCCAATTTTTCATCTAAAGGCTTCCTCAATCCCAACTTTTCAACAGCCGACTCATTCAAATTAACACCCAGACTATCTCCTAATCCTTCACTCAAAAACCTCCCCGCCTTCAGGCGCAAGCCCATTACATTAAAATAATCTTCATCAACATACATAACCGGTAACATCAGCATCTGCTCCCCATTGGCTTTATTAACTCTAAAAGCGCCTTGATAGTGGTCATCACCCGGTAAACTAACACAGGCGCTTACAAATTGCACCCCTTTAATTTTCATCAGGTCTGATTTAAATGCTTTTAGATCGCTACGTACGGCATGTCCCCGCTCTATTACCATAATATTCTCGGAATCAAAGCCAGGATCGTCTGTTCGAACAAAGTTAATTTGCCACCACATCGCCGTGGATACCACCACTAAAAACATAGCTACAGCAAACTGACTGGTTACTAACAGCCCCCGAATAATAAACCCTGACTTTCCGATTTTATAGTTTCCTGCGATTAGCTTGCCAGGTTTACGGGAAGAAAAGAAAAAGGCAGGAAAACTGCCGGCCAGCAATCCAACAATTAATAAAACCAATAGTATGCCGAAAAAGTCAATCCATCCGCGAAAAAAATCAAACTGTAACCTCAGCTCAAAGAAATTGTTAAAAAAAGGCAGTAGCAACTCCAACAAAACCATTCCGATAAACATGGCACCGAGCCCATACACCAGTGCCTCAACTAAAAATTGATCGACCAATTGGGAGCGACTAGCACCAATGAGTTGCCGATAGCCTATCTCCTGGTATTTCACTCGCAATTTTGCTGTTGTTAAGTTGATGAAGTTTATGCAAGTTGTTAACAGAACAAACACCGCAACAAAAACAAAAAACTGTATGTATATAGGTTTTGAGTTACTACTTAATTCCCCATCTAAATGCGATTCGAAATGGATATTTCGAATATTCTGCTCAAAAAAAGCCAGCTCAATACTATCAGGGGTCTGTTGGATTTCAATAAACTTTTTGACTTGAGGAACTAACAAGCTATCTTTTTTACGATTGACCTGACTGATGAATTGTTCAACATCTACTTTTTCTTTTAACTTTAGGTAAGTGTAGCAATTCAGATACAACCAGTCATTCTTCCGGTTTTCAAGATAAGTCGAATCGGCTTTTTTAAGAAGAATTTCATCAATGGTACTGATGGATGCAACAAAATCAAAATGAAAGTGTGCAGCTGAGGGCAAGTCTTTACACACGCCTATAATTTCATATTCAATACCCTCTCTACCAATACTGTCACCTACCACATCGGTATGCCCAAAGTACTTTATCGCACTCGATTCGGTAATTACAACCTGACGCGGCTTATTTAAGAGTAGTGATTGAGTTTGTTCGGAATCGGTATAATCAAACAATTGAAAAAATTCGGCATCACCAAAAACAAACCCATCTTCATTAAACCGCTTATCTTCGTTGACAACAACATTGTTAGCTCCAGGAATAATTCGCACCACGCCTTCAACCTCATCCAATTGCTTTAGCATATTGGCTAAAGGCAAAGGCGATGTGGCACTACTAACGATGTTACTCCCCAGCACTCCTTGTGTTGCCAGGCGATAAATTCGCTGGCTGTCTTTAAAGGCGGTATCATAACTTAACTCATGTTTCACCAGTAAAAGTACAAACAAACCAAGCACCAAGCCCAAGGCTAAGCCAAAGATATTCAACACGGCATAGACACCTTGCTTACGAATGCTGCGGATGGCAACTTTTATGTGGTGAATAAGCATCATTACAAGTGGTTCTTAATGTTTTCTGTTATGATATGTCCATCGAATAATTGAATGACCCGCTGACCGCGATCAGCTTCCATTGCCGAGTGAGTGGACATAACAATTGTAAACCCTTCCTCATTTAAAGACGAAAGCACTTCCATCACTTTATTCCCGCATGCAGAGGTAAGGTTGCCGGTTGGCTCATCGGCGATAATAAGATCAGGCTGCGTGATAACAGCCCGCCCAATACCTACCAGCTGCTTCTGAAGAGCGGCCAGCTGGTTTGGAAAGAAGTGCCGTAGATGAGTGATCTGCAGCTTAGACAGCACCGCATTTACTTTAGATTGGCGCTCCTTTTTTCCATATTGAAGGTACCTGAGTGGCAGCTCGATATTCTCATATACATTTAATTCGTCAATCAATCCAAAGTTCTGAAAAACAAACCCAATGCCACCTCGTCGAAGATTACTACGCTGCCGTTCATTGAGCCGGCTAACCTCATGGCCCATCAAAAATAACTCTCCAGAGGTGGGTTTTTCAATTAAACCAATGGTATTGACGAGTGTCGACTTACCACTGCCCGATGGCCCAAGAATGGCCACATATTCCCCCTGTTCAATATCGATATTGACATTTTGGAGAACAGTTGTTTCAATAGAACCATCCCAAACTACCTTTGTTAGATTTCTTGCGTGAATCATGATCTACTAAATAATGTGTACGATTTTAAAACAACATTGTACGAAATCGAACACCTCTTCATATATAATATTGTCCAGATTATCCCCTTTTTGTCAGTAACTGCTTTGATATTTGCGCTCAAGCACATCCCCCAATCCATTACAGTTCTGAACTTTAACTCCCAATATTTCATAAATTGCATTACTAATGCTTATGACTTCTTAGCAAAAATGCTTTCACTTTCCATGCCACAAGGCTTAACGCCTTATAATCAAGTCTATTACAAAAACGGCACCTTTTTTGGTTGCTATGCTTCGAAAAATAACCGTACGCTTTCGAACATCTTTTACTGAAGTTGTTAGCAAATTATGGTATATTTAATTGTGAAAAATTCAAAGCAATGACAAAAAAATCAGGACGCATACTAGCAATTGATGACAATGCGGACATACTATTCGCGCTCAAGCTTTTATTAAAACCCCATGTTGAAACCATTACGACCTCAACCGATCCGAATAAAATACCGGCTTTAATGGCTGAAGAGTCGTTTGACGTGGTATTATTGGATATGAATTTCACAAAAGATGCCATTAGCGGACAAGAAGGTTTTCAGTGGCTGGAAAAAATTTTGGAAATCGACCCCTCAGCTGTGGTGTTATTTATTACGGCATACGGAGATGTAGAAAAATCGGTCAAAGCCATTAGAGCAGGAGCCACCGACTTCATCTTAAAACCCTGGCAGAACGAAAAACTGCTGGCAACAGTCAACTCGGCCATACAACTTCGTCAATCGCGAAATGAGGTAAAGGACCTCAAAAGCAAACAAAAGGAAATTAATACAATTTTAGACCAGCCTTTTGCCGATTTCATTGGCGTATCCCCTGGCATGCAAAATGTGTTTAACACCATAAAGAAAGTAGCTGCTACCGATGCAAACATACTAATACTGGGAGAGAACGGAACTGGTAAAGAACTGGTGGCAAGAGCCCTGCACAGAAACTCACTAAGAAATAATGAAAGCTTTATCAGCGTTGACTTGGGAGCCTTAAGTGAGACCCTTTTTGAAAGTGAGCTCTTTGGACATGTTAAAGGAGCCTTCACCGATGCTAAAGCCGATCGTCCGGGACGCTTTGAACTGGCATCAGGCGGCACGATTTTTCTTGATGAGATTGGCAACCTTTCGCTCCCTCTTCAGGCCAAACTACTAACTGTACTGGAGCGTCGAGAGGTAACGCGTGTTGGCGCCAACAAACCCAAAGCCATTGACATACGCTTGATTTGCGCAACCAACATGAATCTCAAGCAAATGGCAATGGAAGACAGCTACCGGCAGGATTTGATCTACCGCATTAACACCGTCGAAATTGAACTGCCTCCATTGCGTGAGCGCCCTGAAGACATTCCGGTGTTGGCCGATCATTTCTTGAAAATATTCTCAAAGAAATACAAGAAAAAGGTAAACAGACTCTCCTCAAAAGTTATCAAAAAACTCACCAATTACCCATGGCCCGGTAACGTTCGTGAGTTTCAGCACATTCTCGAACGTACTGTGATTATGAGTGAGTCGCCCAACCTTGAAGAATCCGATTTTCAACTTTCATCCTTACCTACAAGCTCCGAAGGCTTCGAGTTTGACACCTTTAACCTGGAAGAAATAGAAAAGCAAATTATTGAAAAAGTGTTGCGCATGAACCGGGGAAATGTATCAAAAGCAGCGGCCGACCTCGGCCTAACAAGAACATCGTTATATCGAAGACTGGAAAAACATGGTTTATAACAACTTCAGAATAAACTTCATTGTAAGGACCTTGCTGCTGGCAGGGTCTATTTTTGCATTTTTCTACCTGTTTTTTAACACCGAACTTACCATGACACTGGTATTGGTTGGCTTGCTCATTGCTTTTCAGATTTTTGCAATGATCCATTATGTTGACCGAACCAACCGGGTACTGAACAATTTCCTTGAATCCATTCGCTACTCTGACTTCACAAGAACCTTTCAGGTCGAAAGCCTGGACTCCTCATTTGATAAACTCAAAAAGTCATTCAACGAAGTAATAAAAGATTTTCAGGAAGTTAGAGCTGAAAAAGAGGAGAATTATTACTATTTACAAACAGTTATTCAACACATAGGCATTTCTCTGATTGCCTATAGCAAAGATGGTAAAGTGGAACTCATTAATAACGCCACAAAAAAGCTCTTTCAGGTACGTTCACTCAATAACATACAAGCCCTTCAAGACTTTAGTCCCGAATTGGTTAAGAAACTACTTAGCATTCGACATGGCGAAAATACTTTGATCAGGGTTCAGGAAAAAGATGAACTACTGCAACTTGCCATTTATGCGACCGAATTTAAGATACATAATCGTACAATTTTGCTTACATCCATCAAAAACATCCAGGATGAGCTGGAGGAGAAAGAGATGGAATCCTGGCAGAAACTAATTCGTGTGCTCACCCACGAAATCATGAACTCCATCACCCCCATCTCGTCATTATCATCTACCATAACACTCATACTTAAGGACCTGTCGAACAGCCTTCAGGAAAAAGACACTTGTGAAGAAGACATCGAAACCATTAAGGAAGTAGAAGGTGCGCTTCAAACCATTCATAAACGCACGGACGGCTTGCTGCATTTCGTAAACACTTACCGTGACTTAACCAGAATACCCACACCTACTTTTTCGATATTCCCAATTAGTAAGCTCTTATTGAATATTAAAGGGCTGCTAAGCGAAGAAATGAAGGCGAAAGGCATTAAGTGCAACATCAATATCGAACCCAACTCATTGGAGTTATCTGCCGATGAAAAGCTGATTGAGCAAGTGATTATTAATTTGGTGAAAAACGGCATTCAAGCGCTGGAATCAAGACCCAACCCCGAAATACAGCTTAATGCCTTCTTGAATAAAAGAGGCCGCATAACGATACAGGTTATTGATAACGGACACGGTATTCTCCCCAATGTATTGGATAAAATTTTCATTCCGTTCTTTACTACCAAGCCACAAGGTTCTGGTATAGGCCTCAGCTTATCGAAACAAATACTAAGGCTGCATGGCGGTAATATTTCTGCCTATTCAGAGCCAGATACAATGACCAAATTCACATTGACGTTTTAACAAAAAGAGGCGCTTATCTGCACCGATAAGCACCTCTTCTATATTTTCGAATTGGAAAGGCTAGTCAGCTTTCATACGATTAAACATCACAGCCAGGTGGGCATATAACGATGTGTTTTGAACTACCACGTTATCGTCAACTTTAATGCGAACGGGAGTAAAGTTCCATAAAGCTTTTATACCTACTTCGACCAATTTATTTGCCACATCCTGCGCTTTATCCACCGGAACCGTTAGTATACCAATTTTTGCGGTTTCTTCATGCATGTTAGCTAACTCTTCAAAGTGATAGATGGGCACCCCTTCTATGGTTTTCCCAACCACCTCAGGGTCAACATCAAAGGCAGCAACCACTTTCAGACCAAACTGCTTCAGGCCATGATCATGCAACAATGCTTTTCCCAAACTTCCAACTCCAAACAAATACGCTTCGTCAACCACTGTAAAGCCAAGAAAATTCTCCAGAACCTCTATAAGTGGCTCTACCTCATACCCCACACGGGTTTTACCAACAATACTTGTGTACGATAAATCTTTAGTAACCTGCGTTGGGTCAACCCCCATATCTCTGGCGATAAGTGTGGAGGAGATGTGTTTTAGACCTTCTTTTTGTGCTAGCTTGAGATAAGCCAAATAACAAGGCATACGTCGCAAAGCTGGCTCTGGTACCAGGTTATTTTTTTTACGATTTGTTAGCGGCATGGTGATTTTTGATCAATTTAACAATCATACAAAATTAATTAAGTTTTTGAATGTTAAGCTATTCATTAATTAAAAATGATACAATATCTTACTTTCAATCTCAATTAACAGTGTGGTAAAATATAAAAATCAATTCAAACACCATTTTAAGATGCCATCTTTTTTAAATCTTTTTCAAGTAGCCCATCCCGATTTTTACTATTAATCATATGATAATCAAAATAATAAAACACTGAACTATCGGCACCAATTAATATTTTATAGCAGCGGGCCTTATATTTGGTTCCTTCTGGACCTACTTTATGCATAAACACAACCGTATCGTCTTTTCGTCCGATGGCATCTTCGACTTCCTCCTGAGTCACAATTTGCACCTTATAAGGATAAGTCTTTTTTAATTTAGCCAGGGTGTTAATTTCTGGTGTTAAATCCTCCTTTACCAGGTACAAGGTTTTATCCTCCAGACTCTTAACATTCTTATTGTAATACTTAAATGCATTGGCTTTAATGAGTTCGGGACGCTCTGACATCAGATGCACATGATCCTGAATAAACCGGATAAATGCCTCTAACTTATAGGCATACCTGGTATCATCCACACGCAGGTAGGAAAGCGGTAACGAACACAAATCGGGCAAATCTTTGACCTCAGTATTTGGCTGACCGAGCAACAGGCTTAAGAAATTATAACGTGCTTTAGTTCTATCTGCACTAAAAGTTGCCACAGTTGTTAGTAAAAACGAATAGGACGGGTTATGTTTTTTAGCTTCAAACTCCTTATTGGTAATAAACTCAAAATCGGTAAGTGTCCACACAGACTCCATCACCTCTTTAATTTTAAAATTAAAATCACTCATAGGGTTAGCATCCATCACCACCAGTGTTTTTGTTTTTAACAAAGCCTGATAGTCATGTGCCGCTGGCAAATGTTCTTTTGCAAAAGCCAGGTGCACCAGTAATAGGCAGCAAACAGTCATCAATATCGTTTTCATCATATCATTTTTTGTATTCTTACGCTTTTAAACCTACAAACGGTTACATCAAATTGCATATATTTGTTCTATAAAGCTAAAACTAAAAGAATGCGCACACAGGTAAGCTGTTCATTTGTTACGACTTACACCTTACCTTGAAATTCAAGCTCTTAAAACATAAATACCATCAGCGAATAGATAAGCTATTGCAGGAGCCAGAAGGGTTTAGCTGAGCTTAAAGCGCGTTTTTTTACAGGTGGTCAAATAAAAGGTTTTGACCAGGCGAAAGGTGCTTTTGTTTAATTTGAAATTAAAAAAATACTCATAGATGAAATTATTAAACACATTTCTCACTTTGTTTAAAATTGACAATAGGGATAAAGTTGATGATGAAGGCCAAAACTCACTTTTAATCAATAACCTCATTAATTTTTTTCTTTTTTGCATTGTCTTTACCGAGGGGATAATCAGTCTGCGAAATGAGAATAATTTTTTCGCATTTCCTCTTCTGTCCTTAAGCCTGGTATTTGCCTTCCACTTTGTGTATTTAACGCGGAATTCCATGGCTAAAGGCATGCAACATTCTCTTTTCTTCTTCTCCAGCGTTACCTTTTTGTATTTTGTAACTTTTGGCAGCAGCACAGGCATTGACATCATTTGGTCCGCTCTGTTTCCCCCTTTTATCATTTCACTGATCGGAATGAAAAGAGGTACAATGCTATCGTTTATTTATCTGCTCATTATAGCAGTTGTTGTTTTGCTGATTAATGAATATGAGTTAATCCCGTTCGCCAGGAAGTATACCTTAACGGAGAAAGTCGTATTTCTGACCTTTTATCTGGTATTTTTTATCACCACCTATGCCATCCACTTTACCTATACCGAAATAATTTTACGCAAGGAGCGTCGCGTGCTGGACTCACAAAATTTCACAAGAACGCAGGAAGAATTAATTTCAAAACTATCGCACCAAATTAGAACACCTTTAAGCAATATTACCGGCATTATTGATATACTGGAAAAAACTTCACTGAGTGACGATCAGCGCGACTACATCAATACCATCCATGCTTCATCAAACAACCTGGTAAACGTTGTTAACAATATGGTAGCCGCCTCCACCACCAACTTCAACCAAATACCGGAAGAAGAAGTTAGCTTTAACCTTTATTCAACCATAAACAATACCATCAAGCTTTTTCAGGACGATCAGGGGAAAAAGAAATTTAGCTTATCACTGTCGGCCGATATACCAAACAACTTAATTGGCAACAGCATCAAAATTAAGCAGGTATTCCTTAACCTTTTAAATAGCCTGCTGAAATACAATAAGGCGGAACTAAAAACCATTACTATTGAGGTGACCCGAAAAGAATTGCTACCTGATAAAATTGTTCTGACATTTAGAATACTCAGCAACACAGTGGTGCCTATTCCTAAATCGGAACTGGGAGAAAATGCTTCGATACACACTTCAGAGGTAATTCACCTAAACCGTTCAAGATACATCAACCTGCTTGACCTGGGCATTACGCAGAAAATTATTGAAATGGATGGCAACACCATTGAAATAATGCCCGATTCTGTTGGAACAACCATTGAGTTTACTGCATCATTTAAGGAAAATAAGAAGAGTCATTCAGTTGAAAGCATAAAACCTCCAACCAAGCAGTCTGAGAGCTATTTTAAGCCCATAGTTGACATCAGAGATGCAAACATCCTGCTGGTAGAAGATAACTTTAGCAACCAGCAGATAATTATTCTATACATTAAAGATGAAGTGAAAAAGATTGAGGTGGCCTTTAATGGGAAAGAAGCGCTTGACAAGTTTGGCAAAGTAAAATACGATTTAATCCTCATGGATGTGCAAATGCCCATTATGGATGGGTTTAAGGCCACCGAAAAAATCAGGCAGATTGAAAAGAGTACCGGCACGCATACGCCAATCATAGCTGTTACCGCCAACGCATTTCCGGAGGACAAAGAAAAATGCCTGGCCTCTGGCATGGACGATTATATCAGCAAACCTTTTCAGCCAGAAGATTTGATTCGAAAAATAAAGAAACACTTAAGCTGATTAATAAAAGTGCCAACGTTTACATTCTGATGGTCTGCACCGGCCATCAGAACAAAATGTTATATTTTCCGACACATCCTTTAGCATTTATTACTTTTTTTCGGCTTTGGGTTAAAAAAAGTCAACCCGCTGTTAATTACTGTTAAAGCGGCTTGCATTTAACGTGAACCCTTGTATGTTTGTACGTTAAGTAATCTAACCAAACAAAATTGAATAAGATGGAAATGAAGAAGGAAACGGATATAACTCTAAAACTAAAACGCAAAATATTAATTTACTCAATTATTGAAGTGGCACTGATTATTACACTGCTGGGCTTTATTATGTTTCTCATAATTGTTCTGATGAGCTAAGCTTTATAAAACCAATGTAAGCACTTTATCGGCCAGAATTTTTCCACCCATTTTTGTTATTAGCCTCCATTGGCCAGCCTTATCAGCATAAGGTTCCCACACAGTATCACCGAGAAAAAACTCATAATCATTTGAGTTGACATAGTACTCGCCTTCAAATGCAGGTTCAATTTCCCCTTTATCGTTTTTAAAAGGCGGATGTTCGATCCTGTACTCAACAACCTGTCCCTTAGCTCCTTTAATTTTTAAAACATATCCGAATTCGACATCAGGCTTAATCTGAATGATATCGGTAATATTCTGCAGTTTTGGCAAGTCTTTTGAGCCCCTTTCCCAATTACTATACTCGCCATAACTATACAGTTCCCAGCTTATTTTTTTCTTTGCCATGTCACTCCCTGCACTACTAATTTTCAAGCGAATACCTAATCTGGTCAAGCATCAAAGGAATATCTCCGGAGTCAATCCCATGCTTTTTTAGATAAGGAATATCGGCATTAAAGGTTTCGAGAAATTGGTTAAACGAATGCCCCGCGAGCTGAATACTCTTTTGGTAATAAGATAATGCCTCTTTCCGTTTTTTACGACACCAAAGCGTGTGCCCCAGATTAATCAGGTCGTGTTTATTTTTTTCCGCCACAATCAGTTGATGATAGTATTTTTCGGCCTGTTCAAATTTCCCCTCAACAAATGAACACCAGGCAATAGGCCTCCACACCTTGTTGTTTCCCGGATCGAGGTATTCTACCTTAAAATAGTACTTCAGAGCTTCTTTAAAATCTTCCATTTCTAACAAGCAATGCCCAATAGAGACTTGCGTATGCAGGTTATCCGGCCCCAGTTTCTCTGCCTCCTTGTAATACTCAAGTGCTTTTTGAGGGTTTTTAAGGTGACGGTAGCACAGGGCAATCTTCTTTTTATTCCAGAGACTTTCTGCGCCGGTAAGCTCGGCCTGCAGGTAATAATGTAAGGCTTTCTCGTAATTATTTAGCTGCTGATGGCAGTAGGCTACTTTTTGAGTGATGTCATTAACACCAGTTTGCTTTTCATTCACTTTAATAAAAATCTCGAGAGCATCCTCAAAATAGTTCTTTTTAAAGAAGTATTCGCCAATCTCTCTCAAAGAGTTAGCATCATCCATCAATTGCCTGAAGAACCAACGGTTATGGAAATCCATCTTTTGATCAAAAATATCTGCAAACTGGTGTTTTTGCGGATGCACTTTTAGCAGGCGGTATAAATCCTGAATAAACTGATTACTCGCCACCAATTTCTTTTGATTAGCCTGCAACAGCTTTTCATCCTTCTCAATATCCACCATCTGTTCTATCTCAGCCGAAAACATTTGTGCCATCATTTCCTTTTGCATACCCGGCATGTGCGGAATACTCAATATCAAAGAGTACTTATCTGAATTGCATAAAAAGCGCGATGTGGCGAGTCCGCTGAGTAAGGTTTCATTGGCAAACACAGCATCCTCCTTATACAAGGCATTTTGCACATCGGGCTGAGTTGGATAGAAAGGGAGCAACCAATTGGCTATTTCATTAAAAAATGAGAAATGTTTAAGGTGCTTAAACGTGGTCAGAAACACATCGGCACCTTCCATTTGCCATTGTGTCAGCTCCTCCATTTTATTTAATAAATTAGGCGAGTCTTTAAATACATCCTCCCAATCGGGATTTTTTCCTTCTGCCAGATTATCACTAATCAGATTATCTAAATCCAGCTTATCATTCAGCTTTGGATGCAGCTTTACGACTTCGGGTATAATTTCATCATTCAGCTTTTGCGAAATCCGCTCCGTTTCCCTGGTTCGGATGAGCTGGATGGCAATACTCTGAATAAGGGCCTGATGATTCCCCTCCTCAATCATCATGAATAACTGAGTATACAACTCGGGATACAATGGCAGACGCGCATCGTATTGATTCAGCGCCAGTAAAAGTGACGTTAAAGCACGTGCATTAACCTCATCTTCAGGATGATTACTCAACTCTATCAGCAACTGAATGTAGTCGTAGGAAAATCCATTCATCAACGATAGATTGACAGCCCCAACGAGCATCGCCTTATAATGTAACGGAATTGAACTTTCGAACAGCAGCCCTTTGAGCATACTTTTATTGTTTCGTCCTATTGCCGATGATGACCAAACAAGGTTGAAGAGCTTATCGATCAGCTGCCGAAACTCCTGCTTATTCTCCGCCGCTGCATCCACAACTTTTTGCAATTCAATGGTACTCCACTCAGCAGTAATATCATTTATTACTTTCTGAAAACTGTTCTCATTGTTTTGCTTTCGGTATTCATAAATCAGATCATTGGAATATTTACTCAACAAAAGCTCGCTCACCTTATCGGCCAACTGGTAAACATCGCGCACTAAATGGTTGTAAATCTTTTGGCGCTCCGGGTCGGAAATCCCCTCAACGGTATATTTAAGAATGTTTTTATAGGTAAACTCAATGTTATAATGATCGTCAATTAGAGTACTGTTTTGGGACTCGATCACCATCAGGCGGATCATATCCAAACAGTCTTTAATATTTTTCCGAGCCAGAAGCTCACAGATGGTATTATGCTTTGCTTTTATTTCTTTTGCATTCATCATAACTTGACTATTTAGTCGATTCTAATTTCAAAATTACATCAAAACCTGATGATTTGGAAGTTCCTCCCTGCAAACGAATAAACAATAGCTTATTTACTTCGTACTCCAGAGTAATGGTTTCGGGGGTTATTTCATCATCTTCTGTTTCGCCAAAACCTCGCTGATAAATCACAAACAAATCATTGGTTATATACTTGCCTACTACAAATGCGGCACTGGTCCAGTTTTCTGTCGCATTCACCTCAATCATATCCAATTTAAAACGTTGACCAATGGTGGAGTTTAAAGAAGACGTCACCATGTTGGCTAACATATTCGTTCCCACCGACCCAACAATGCCATTTTGCCCGGCATAGCTAAGCTCATCCAATGTTTTACCAAACACCATGATAGAAACAGCATCGGATTGAGAAATTGAACTATCATCTAAAGTAAAACTGATATTTGGTTCTGACAAGCGTTCGGTAACTGATAATTTTAAAGAGTGTTTTTTCCGGTCGCTACCCCTAAACACATATTCTGCAATAATATTAAGGCGGGGATCTGTTTTTTCGCCTCCCATAAAGGTAATAACTCCTTCCTCAATATTAAATTTTCGCCCGTAAAGAATATAGTTGCCACGAATAATTTCCACATCTCCAAAAAGCTCAAAATAGTCGCCATTTTTGGCAATATCAAAATCACCGCCAATTTCGAGATTCATATTATCCCCTTTAATCCAGGTACTTCGTGGAATTTCTATGGTCAATCGCCCTTTTAGTTTTTTCAATAATAGCGGTACTTTATCGGTGTCGATGGGATCTGTTTTTTCAATGGTTGTATCCGATTTTTCGGTGGCTAGAACCAATAATGGAGCGTCCAGTTCATCCACCTTCTTCTGCTCACCATCCATAAGGCCCGGAATATAAAACGACGAACGATTTACCAGCACCTCTCCACCAAACTGCGGATAGCCGGCTGAATCTGTTTTATAGTAAGGGTTACCACTAATGTTAATATCGTAATTCCGGTGATTCACCAGGTGAAAATTATTGATACTTGTTATCACATTTGCAGCGTCTACCCTGCCAGACACGATAGTCGTGTCGAAAAGCAGGTAGCCTTTGCTTGCAAAATACCCCTTATCAGACCCTATGAAAAGGGTATCGATTTTTATTTCTTGCCCATCGAATACTAAAGCAGCTGAAACATTGTTGTAATATAAGCCGGCTTGATGATTAAACACATTACCTTCATGCAATTCCATCTGCCCATAAAACAAAGGCTTACTGAACTGTCCTTTAGCCTCAATACTTCCATTTACTTTTGCGCTTGCCTTCCTATAACTATATTCGGGTATGTCCGGTGTACTCAGCATTAGGGAATCAACTACCAGGGTGGCTTCAAAAGTCTCAGGGTAATCGAGAGCAAAGCTATTGGTAGAATCGAGACGAATTTTTGCAGGCAGGCTCATACGGGCATGCACACTGCTATCCAGCTGAGGCAACCAGGTGCTTACACTGAACGTATCAGCTTTATAGCCCAACTCTCCAGTGACCGTTGGCAAAGCCATATCCCCAAAAACCGGATCCTGAACACGATAAGTACCTTTTAAAAAGAGGTTCTCAGGATTACCCAGCAGAGAAGTATGAATGGACAAAACTCCTTTTACAGAATCTTTTTGATTCAACAACCCATTTAACTGTTGCAGGTTGAAATGCTCAATCCCCAATTCAAAATTGAGCGAATCAGTGAGACCAAGAGTTCCATGTGCCATCATCCTGAATGCACTATCCTGCTCATCTCTTATGGAGAAATTATCGATGGACAAGGTTTTACCATAAAAATGCCCTTGCTGAATGGTATCGGTTAACTGATAATTAGCAAAGGGAGAAGCTAAAGCAGCTGATGATAAACAAACGTGAATGGTATCTCCCAGCATCAGCTCCGATTCGATGGCACCGTCGAGCAAATTGGCTTTGCTAAAGCTTACAGACGACCACAAACGTCGATTGAGAAAATTGAAATCACAACTCACTGAATCCAGCAAAGGCGATTCGCCAACTATGTTTGTCACAAATAAATGTCCCGCTGCGGCAAGCGAGTCGTTTTGGCTGTAAGCGCCTTCAAAAACACCTTTTATTGTATCCACTGCGACTGACTGGTATAAAACATCATCAAAGTGCAATAGGCCTGAGTAGTTAAACGCTTCGGGCGAACCATTGAGAGAAACCTTTGCAAATCCGTTGGTGAAATCGAAAGGTGGCAGTCCATATTTATCCAAGGCAGATAAGTCAGTAGTGCTCAATGCCGCGTCAACTGAGAACGCCTGGGTGGCAAGAGCATAACGACCGGTTGCAAACACCTTGTTGTATTTATCAACTAACAAGCAGGTATCAACCTGTAAAATAGAATCTATAAGCGTTGAAATGAGCCGAAGGGAGTCAATCTCATAATCAAAGAGACGACTTTTTGTCAGTGATGCTTGGGCACTTATTTTCGGATGCGCATTAAGAATATTGGTTCCGGACATTACTAGATTTCCGTTTAGAACCGTATTTTTTAAACTCGGATTAATCGCTCCCAGCAGCAGGCTTTTGGTGTCAAAGCTTGCTTCATAAAGAGGCTCATTGAATAAGTCTCTCACCCTAAGATGCCCTTCACTCCGGCTTCCCAGGAAGGTAATCAACACATCAGCAGCACCATTATTATTGAGCTGAGTAGCCACCACCTCTAAAGTGTCGAATACAATGTTGTTATATGCTGATTTATTGAGTTTGGCTTTAATTCTTGCCCCTATCTCTGGATTAAACACATCGTCTCCCATGGCCTCAAGAGCCCCATTAATAGTTACTCCCGTGCTATCAATCACTAACCAGTCTTCTGGCACAACCTCTTTTGAGACCACCCCCAGCTGATAACGCAAACCACTTTTCCGCGCTAAAATTAACCTTACAGAATCGCTGATAAGACCATTCACTTCGAAACCGTTCCTACGGTCGTTAAGGAGCTCAAGGTATCCGCTTAATTCTCCACCAGCCGCCACCACCTGAAGTGATAATTCTGGAATGGTACGAACGGGTAATTTGGGCAGAAATGCCTGCATCTCCTCCCGGCTAATCGGACTACCAATAATGTTGACACTAAAACTGTCAATTGTAACAAATTGTCCCTTTGCATGTATTAGCGATTTAGCCGAACGCAAAAATAGACTATCTAACTGCAGGCTACTACCCTCTTTATTAAAGCGAATATGTCCTTGCTTAATAGATAATGAAGGATTGTGTGTGTCCAGCGCCGCCTCCTCAATGACCAATCCCAAATCGTTCTCGGCCAATGAAGCACTAACAAGGAGTTCAATGTTGTTGAATAAAACGGATGGGCTGCCATATTCTGGCTGATAGCTTCCTTGTCCATCCACCAGTTTTGCTGCTGCAACATTAATTTTCCATGAAAAACCTGAGGACTTTTCTGTTGCAGAAGCCCCAAGTTTATTAAAGACATAGGCAAGTTGCAGGGTGGCACTATCTTTATAAAAACTTTTAACCTCTGGTGAATAAATAATTAATGAATCGATGGTTAGCTTCTTTTTTCGTAGCTGGCGCAGATCATACTTCAAATGCACTGAATCAATGGCTATCAATACCGAATCATTTTCAGTAAGTGCAACATCATATAACTTTAAGCTATTAAAAAAGTTACCGTCAATTCGCCCCAGCTCAAGGTCCCCATTAATCATGGCACTGGTTACGCTCACCACCTTTTTTCGCACCAGCTCTTTAAACAGGTTAGTTTGCATAAGCACCAAGAGGCTCAGGGCTACCAGAAGAATAGCAGCAATGAGTACAAGGGTGTATTTTATAAGCTTTTTAGCCATTTTAGAAGGGGTTTCCAATATTAAAATGTACCTGCCAGGTATTTTCCTGCTCAAATACCGGCCGCGCAAAATCGAGCCCTACGGGCCCTATAGGCGTTTTAAATCTTACACTAAAGCCTGCGGCATAATGTAAATCGTTCAAGCGATAATCGAAAGAGCTCTTCCACACATTACCGGCATCGGAAAACACGGCCAGTACAATTTTGGGGGTTAGCAGATAACGAGCCTCCACACTGCCTTCCAACAAACTATTGCCTCCAAGAGGCTGTCCGCTAGCATCTTTAGGCCCCAATTGTGCACGTCCCCAACCTCTGACGGAATAACTACCTCCTGCATAAAAACGCTCTTCAAGCGGCACTAAATCATCACTCTGCGACATAAAGGCCAAGCCCATTTTTACTTTATAAGCGAATGTTAGCCCTTGTTTTAGCCCTAAGTAATTTTTAAACTCTACCAGGCTTCGATAAAACGGTATTGACTCTTCAATGAGTGTTCCATTGCGCTTAATATTAATCGCCAGCGAATACCCCGTAACAGGATCCAGGCGGGGCATTCCATTGGAAAAAACAAAACCAACTGCCACCCCCGACTTACTATAATTACTTGACTCACTGTCACCCCCCAACGCCATTTTTTGTGGAGAAACCAAGGTGGAGTCCGAACTCACATCCTCATAATAAAAGTTAATGGATGAATTAAAGCGCTCGGTGAAATGCTGTAAAAAAGTAAAATTAACCCCTTGCCTGACGGCTGTATAAGCCGGCTCATCCTGCTTCCTTAGAAACGGATTCACACTAAATGAGTTAAAGGGAAACACCACGGCTGGCTGAGTAAAATTTAACTGAAAATTATAGGGCTCGAGTGCCGAATGCTTAGCAAGCACGTTGACGCGACCTGTTTTGGTAATGATACTCATGTATTGTGCTTCGCCAAATACTCTGAATTTATCCTCCCGACCATAACCAACACCGAAACGAGAGGTTAAACGCGGGGCCTCTTTTAATACCACCAACGTTGATAAAGTGTCGGGTTTATCATCACTCATCAGAGATTTAATCGATGCGACTCTAAACATTCCCAGGTTATAGATTTGCTTTTGAGATTCGTCGATGGCAAATTTCGACCATGCATCCCCCGCTTTGAAGCGCAACTGCTTCATTACTTTTTTTGTCGGCACTCGCTCGTTACCTTGCACCTCTATTTCACCAAAATAAGTTGGCTTATCTTTTATGATTAACCACGTGAGAAATGCTTTATTACTTAAGGTATCTACATGCAACTTATAGTTAACCTGTGCATACGCATACCCCAGATTATTAACCTCTTCATTAATAAAACTCTTGTCGGCATAAAACCACTCATCGCGGAAGCGCTTATTAATTTTCAAGTGCGATTGCAATCGTACTTTTCGTTGCAATTTTTTATCAAAAAAATGTTGATAGCCTTCAATCGAATCTACCTGATAATTGACTTCTTCAAGCTTAACGGGTGGGCCTTCGTCTATATGGAAAGTTAATTTAAGCCGGTTACTGGCGGTAACTTTAAGGGTAGGTTTACCAAAGGTTACATTGAGAAATCCCTCCTTTTGATAGATACTCCTAAGCCTTTCGAGATTTTCTTCGTAAACGGGCATGGTAAACCTGTCGGCCTCTTTACCAAAGTAACGCTCACCCAGTTTCCCAGCTGATTTAATGGTCAATTCTTCCTCCAGTTTGGAGGAACTGATTGTAGAATTGCCCTTGAAAGTCACCTTCCGGATTTTGAGCAGCTCCTGTGCTACAGCACCGGGCAGTACAAAGCAAATAAGTATGATTAGTGTTAGCGTTCTCAACTAATAGAGATAGTTAAAAGCATTTAAAATAACAATCAAGCGGTGCCTGTGAATACTCACAAGCCTATCTTACCCTTTATCACTGTACTGCCCACTCCACCTCAGGAGCACCATCTCAAAACATCATGTCGTAAGGCCTTTTAATGGCCTCTCTGAGCTGTCCTATAGATACATTTCTCGCAAAGCGATAATACTCTTTACCTTCAAAAAAAATCAGAATTGTAGGCACTGTAAACACCTGATGACTGGCCGCCACTGCTGGTTCTTGTTCAATATTTATGTATTGCAGCCCCATTGATGGAAACTCCTCACTTAAAAGCTGTTGTATTTTTGGCAACAGCACTTTACAAACATTACAGTTCTGATGAGAGAAATATTTTAATGTCGCCATTTCCATTGTTTTACCTCCTCTTTTCGATTAAAACGGTCGCAT
Source organism: Carboxylicivirga taeanensis (assembly GCF_051851475.1). NCBI lineage: Bacteria > Pseudomonadati > Bacteroidota > Bacteroidia > Marinilabiliales > Marinilabiliaceae > Carboxylicivirga > Carboxylicivirga taeanensis. The sequence goes on from NZ_JBPUSJ010000001.1 coordinate 70,253, forward strand.
AAGCTGCTATACCTTCCTGCGTACCAACAAAACCTAATTTTTCGGTAGTGGTTGCCTTTATTGCCACATCACCTACTTCCACTGCCAGTACTTTAGCTAAAACCTGCTGCATTTGGGGTATTAAGTGCTTAAGTTTTGGTTGCTCCAATGCAATGGTTGAATCAATATTTCCAAGCTCATACCCTTCATTACGCAACAGCTGCATGGTCTTATCCAATAAAATTTTGCTATCAACACCCTTTAGTGCGGGGTCGGTATCGGGAAAATGAAACCCAATATCGCGCCTATTAGCAGCCCCCAAAAGTGCATCGCATATGGCATGTATCAGCACATCCCCATCTGAATGTCCGATACTTCCTTTATGATGTTCGACCTTGATACCGCCAATCCATAACTCCTCTCCTTCACCTAACTTGTGAACGTCGTAACCAAAACCAACTCTTATCTTCATATATCTTATTAAATAAAAAGACCTTAAGGAAAACTCCTTAAGGTCTTTTCAAATATAATGAATAAAGTTGTTATAGCATATCGCTTAAATCAAATGATAATGAAAATCGCATGGTATTGGCCAAAGGATTATTCTGCACCATCGGTATGATATAAGAAGCATCCAAAGTGAAGATATTAAACTTCAATCCAAAACCAGCCGATGCAAACTTTCTGTTACCCTGGTTTTCATGCTCATGAAAATAACCAGCTCTAATAGCAAACTGCTTATTGTACCAGTATTCGGCACCCAAGGAAAAAGAAATTTCTTGCAACTCTTGCTCAAAGCCACCTGGCGCATCGTTAAACGAACCAAAAATAGCCGCGGGAACCGATTTATCATCATTGGGATCCTTCCAATCATCACCAGCATCATCAGGCTTAATTTGATTTGAGGGTACCAGCAACTTATTAAGGTCTAAAGCAAAAGCAATAGAATTATATTTATCCAGCTCCATAGCATACCCAACTCCCAATTTCAGATTTGTTGGAATGAACTCTTTACTGACGCCATCATAACTAATTTTTGAGCCGATATTTGAAATATTGATACCCGCACTGAACTCCGCATCGTTGCGATTCACCCGCATTGGCTGCTTAAAATAAAAGCCCAGGTCAGCCGCAAAAGCATTGCCGGCCTTTAAGTCGCCCGATTCGGAATAGCCATTGGTTAAATCGGAGCGAATATATCGGAATGCCACAGCACCGGAAAACTTATCCGATAAAACCCTTGAGTAGGCGGCATCAATAGCAAACTCATTGGGCTTACCACTGTATTGAAATTTGCCACTGTTATCGGTGAAATCGATAGAACCCATCGAAAAATACCTTAAAGAGGCACTTACTGCTTGCATCTTATCAAGGCGGTAGTAAAAAGTAGCTGTTGACATGTTAATATCATCCACCAGTTTCCTTAACCAGGGTGTAAATGAGACAGACACGCCCATTTGCTCCTTCATAAAAGCATATTTAGCCGGGTTGAGAAACTGGGAATTCAAATCGGGTGAGGTGGCCACTCCCGCATCAGCCATACCTGCAGCTCTGGAATCTGGATTAATAGTTAGAAATGGTGCTGCTGTTGTTATGGAATTATTCCGATCTGATTGTGCACTGAGTGTGCCCCAATTCAAAAATAAAGCAAAAGCAACAAGGCTCACTTTAACGACTATTTGTTTCATATAATAATTCATAATTATTTACTTCCCCCAAATACACTGCCTTATCTCTCGCGAAAGGCAGACACTTAAAGAACTATAAAATTGAGCTTTTATTATTTAACCACCAGAATTTTTTTAGAGAATTTCCCCGTTTTATTGTCCGACGAACTTATTTCACACTGCAGAATATAAAGCCCTCTGCTTAAAAAACCGGGCTGCCACTCAATGGGTTTAACCGAGATGGCCTCTGCAGGCTGCTTAGTTTCATAACGTTCTATTAAACGTCCTCCAATACTATAAATGCTGCAAACAACATCTAGTAACATATTGGGAGCATCGTGATTAAACCTTACATATAAAGTACCTCCCTCTGGTAATGGATTAGGGTAAACAGAAACATTGTCGAGATGAAGGGTTCCTCCTTGTTGCACTTCAAAATTGAGGCTTGCTAAAGAGGAGTTATTTACATTGTCCCAGGCTCTCAGCTCAAGCGAATGCAATCCCTCTTCGAGAGGCGGCAGCTGATAAGATAAACCTCCACTTGTAAAGCTATTTTTATCTGTTGCGTAGTAATTATTCAAATTAATTGGCAAGCTTTTATTACCATCAAGCACAAGCGTTATATCGTGACCGATGCCAACACCACTCGTGTTGATACCACTGGCATCACTAAAACGTGCAAACAGCAAAGGACGTGTACCAGTAACATCGCCGCTTTGAAAGGAAGGATCGTTCAACCAGAGCTGAATCTCAGGCCCCTGTGAATCATCAGGCGGATTATCCGACACTCCTCCAATTATCACTGTATTATCGGCTCCAAAGGCTTCAGTGCCGTTTTCGTCAAAGGAGTAATAACTGATACGCCCTTTTCCAATATTATATCGAATATCCTTTGGTATGATAAAAGATGATTGAAAAACAGCCCCCTCTGCATCAATCCTGCCGTTATAAATCCGGTTCTGGTAGACTTGATACTCAAATGGCACATTTCCTTTATTACCTAATGTTTTAACTTTAATCGGCTTATCAAACACTTGCATGGTCACAAGGGACTTTGCATCGGGCGAGTGGGTATGCTCCCCAGTAATGGTTGCCATTGTTAATGCCTTTAGCGTATCCCGTTCTTGCGGCTTTACTTTGCCATTAATGCTTTGTGTTTGTATTTCCCTGTCCGGGTATACCAGCTGCAAAGCCGGATCTCCCAAAAGAGTGAAATTAAGACGATTTGTAGAACCTACCAACTCGTTCTTAGTCTTCATAATCACCTCACCCAAACGCAATTTTGAACCGTTTTCATTCTTCCGGAAAATATGCTTGTAAAAGCTTTCATTTAACCTCATATTGCCGTTTGACCAAGCTATACGGGTAGTTGTAAACAATGCCACACCGCCTCCTAATGGTGATAATACCACCCACTCTCCAGCGGATGTGTTATGATAATCATCATAACGGCTAAACTCACAGGTAGCGGTCATAAAAATTGGCAGACGATCAATATTGGTAAATTGTTTAATCGTTGTAATATCCAAAACATTCTCGTGCGCAAGATTTCGCTCGTTGCCATGGCCCGTATAATTAAATATTAAGCAGCCGCCTTCAATGGCCTCTTTTATTCCTTCATTTACTTCAGGGTATCGGTCGCCCGATGAAGTAGTTACCTGCGGATAGGCATCAAAAAATATCTTTTTGTGATTAAAGGCCGGATAATTGGTATAAACTTGTTGCGACAACTGTTCGGCCTGAATCATATGTGTATTATCGTCCCCATCATCACCAACAAATGTGATTTCTGTTTTCCACGCTCCAGGCTCACTGCTGTTCAGATAATGGTCTACTCGATCCACCAGTATCTTGGCCTCTTCGGTACTACCTACCGGAAAACGACCAATACCAATGTCAAGCTTATCAAATAGGATATTTTCTCCTTCTCCATTATCGAGGCAACCAAAAAAGTCATCAGATACATATGAGAATTGCACATTGATAGAGTTCTCGGACTGATAGGTTAAAATATAATTCGTATTTGCATCGGTATACGAGCGGTTATCGAAAGAACCATCGCCAAAAAGCAATAAGTATTTAAACTTGCCACTACGTTCGTACAGGTACTTTGCAAAATCTCTGATAGCACTTACATCGGGTGAACCTGATGAAAATTCGTTATAGATCTGATAAGGAAACACCACTTCGCATTGCAAACCGGAATGACGCGCATGTAGCTCTGCTAAACGTTCTGCCTCACTTTCAAACAAAGGGTGAGCAACAATAAGCATATCAGGCACACTCATCCCCTTGATATTTTGATTCGCTACCGTTTCTTCAAACTCTGGCTGAGGTAATGCTGCTGATTTGTCAAACACAACAAATTCCCTTAACTGCTCTGTTTTATAGGTAAACCCATCGCGATCTCCATATTGCTCAATAGCGATCGACTGAGGACTCACATAGTCGGTAATGTCCCATAAAACCATCGAGGCATTTATTCCCCCCAGGTAAAAGCGTGTTGCCGCTAAATCACCAACCAAATCAGCATTTCGAAACATTAGCTGCTCATCAACCTGCAAACTCTCTTTGGCATTTATTAATAAATAATTTAGCCAACCACTGGCAATGGACGACTCTGATTCATACCTCAACTTGACATCAACAATATTATCGCTCACTCTAAAACTTGAGACCCGGCTTCCTGAACTGGCAAAAGCGCCTTCTACCCGACTATAATCAACGACAGAAATACCTATTGATTGAATAACCTGCTCACCGACCGAAACACTAAACTGTGATGACTTATCGGATCGTGCAATCACATCGGTTTTAATTTTTATGTCTTTTGTTTTAACTAAATGCTCAAAGTTAAATGAGTAATTACGTTCCTGCCCGGGATCGTAACGCAAGCCATACCATTCGGCACCAGACTTTAACAAATTCTGATTCTCAAGCTCATAAAACTGATAACTATCGTACTCATCAGTTTCTTGGGTAAAATTATCGGCCACTTCCAGGCTTGGGGAAATGCGCCTGCCTGAGCCATGCTCATCAGTAAGAAAGTAATAGGCTACATCTGTAAAATCATGCATCTGATGCTCAAACAGTTTTGTACTCTCATTATAAGTCCACGCAATTGGCCCTTGAGCGAAGAAGTAGATAGCATTATCTTCATGCAGAACAGCATTTTCAGTAAGATCATTGTAACGAAATTTACTGTTGGATTTAGGCAACATTTGCCCTCCGTTACCAAATACATTTACTTTCGATGGATTACTAAAGCCCCAGGCAGAAAGTTGTGAATAGGAAATTTTATGAATGCCCGTCTGCTGCACCTTTACCTTTACCCACCGGCCATTAGAAAGAATCGAATTAACAGCGGCTCCCGTGGTTTTCAATTGTGAATCCATCACAGTCTCAGGAATAGTAAGCTCATATTGCAAGGACTCAAGGGACAGGTAGGCCTGCTCAACATCATCAAAAATAATCGGAAGAAAGCTAAGTTGAATAAAGTAGTCGCCTCTTTGGCAAACAAGTCTTTTACTAACCAAGTTCAGCTGTTCTTTATCCACCCCTTTGAGGCGATCTACCCAAACGGTATCAGATATTACTGAAGCTTCGAATGAAAGATTTACGTCAATGGAATCGGGATGCACATAAGCCGGTAGAGCAATCTCAACATTCTTAACAGGTAATTGTGTTGGCTCATGCCAGGCATTTGCCTCCTTAAACGAAACAAAATATTGTTCTTGGTCACCCCGAACATCGTCCCATGAAAAGTGTAGTTCACCCGTGTAAACCTGTGCCTTTACAAGAGTAGCACTTAATAAAATCAATACAACCAGAATCTTTCTCATTCGTTCCTATTACTATCAACACCTTTACTTAATCTCTCTATATCTTTAATCTGTATGGAGGCTAACCTATTAAAAAACACACAAAAATAGAGATAACTGCACAAGATTTTTCTATTTTTAACGTTTCCAATAGTGAAAAATTGTATAAAGCACTTCTACTGTTAATTTAAAAAAAGCGATTGAAAAAGAAGTTCGGCTATAACCTTTTTTTATTTTTGCAGTATAAGGAAGTCAGTTGTGCTATTATTCGAGTACAACATAATGATTCGCAAATAATTGATAATTAGAATACAATATCAAGTGCTATGAGATTAAATACCACAGTTATATTAGCTGTCTTGGCTTTTAGCTTAGTAGGCTTATCGTCATGTAGTAAAAGTGGTGGAAACAAAACCGTTTCTTCTGCAACAGGTTGGGAGTACAACAATCCCGACTTTGGTGGTTTTGAATACAAATCTGGCTATGAACAAGAAACCGGCCCTGGATTAGTTTTTATTGAAGGAGGTACCTTTATTATGGGACGCGTTGAGCAAGATGTTCTATATGAATGGAATAATGCTCCACGCAGAGTCACTGTACCATCGTTCTATATGGATGAAACAGAAGTAAGAAACATTGACTATTTAGAGTACCTCTTCTGGATTAACCGGGTTTATGTTGATTACCCAGAGGTTTATCGCAAAGCTCTGCCTGACACCCTTGTATGGCGTCGTCCGATGGCATATAACGAGCCAATGGTAGAAAACTACCTTCGCCACCCGGCTTATGCAGAATATCCGGTTGTTGGTGTTAGTCACATTCAGGCACAAGACTATTGTAAGTGGCGTACGGACCGCGTTAACGAAATGATATTGGTTGATGAGGGCATTTTAGAGCTGGATGTGAACCAAATGGGAGAAAACAACTTCAATACAGAAGCCTATCTTTACGGACAATACGAAGGTATTCAAGGTAAAAATCCAGTAGAAGACTTAAACCCCAATAACGACACACGTCGCGTAAGATGGGATGATGGTATCTTACTACCTCGCTACCGCCTCCCCACCGAAGCCGAATGGGAATATGCAGCACTAGGACTGATTGGTAACTCATATGATGAGCGAATGACCAACCGCCGCATCTACCCTTGGGATGGTCACATTACCCGTAACTCCAGTAAAAAAGAACGTGGCCGAATGATGGCTAACTTTGTGAGAGGAACTGGTGACATGATGGGTATGGCCGGAGACCTGAATGACGGAGGAGACATTACTGTTGATGTGAAATCATACTACCCGAACGACTATGGTTTATATTGCATGGCCGGTAATGTAAATGAGTGGGTAGGCGATGTATACCGCCCATTATCTTTCGAGGACATGGATGAGTTCAGTCCTTTCCGTGGAAACGTATTCCAGCAAAAAGTATTAGATGAAGAAGGCTTCATTGTTGAAAAAGATAGCTTAGGACGTATTCGTTACCGCAACGAAGAAGATAAAGACATCCTAAACAGAAAGAATTACCGCACTGCTGACAACCGCAACTATGCCGATGGAGATGCCATATCAAATGCGGCCATTGGTACAGACTGGAACAGCCTTGACGCCAACACCAACTCTATGTATGCTGGCTCTCCAAACAGCAGTCTGGGAAGTTTGGTATCAGACCGCTCAAGAGTCTACAAAGGAGGCGGCTGGAGAGACCGCGCCTATTGGTTATCTCCTGGTACACGTCGTTACCTGGATGAAAGAGAAAGCCGTGATGACTTAGGATTCCGATGTGCCATGACACGAGTAGGAAGCCCGATAAGTGGAAAGAAATAGTTCTTATAGCAGAATAATATCAAGAGGCCAGCCAATTTAGGTTGGCCTTTTTTTATATTTTTGCTTATCAGAAAAAATCAAATATACATTCCTGCAATGAGTCAAATAGCATCTATCTACCAGGCCTTTTTATCTACTAAAGGCGCCTCTACCGACAGCAGAAGTGACAACAAAGACCGCATGTTTTTTGCCCTTAAAGGAGCTAACTTTAACGGCAATAAATATGTAAAAGATGTGCTGAAGACCGGAGCTGCCTATGCGGTGGCAGATGACCCAATGCTGCAAGATACAAGGAATGTTTTTATTGTAGAGGATGTATTATCCACCCTACAAGCCTTAGCCCGGTTTCACCGCCGGCAACTTAACATCCCCATTTTAGCCATTACAGGCACTAATGGTAAAACTACTACAAAAGAGCTGGTAGCTGCCGTTTTATCCCAAAAATACCAAATAGCAGCAACGGCAGGGAATTTTAACAACCACATTGGGGTTCCTCTAACGCTTTTAAGCATGGATAAATCAGTTGAACTGGGTGTAGTCGAAATGGGAGCTAATCACATTGGTGAAATCGACGCATTGTGCCAAATTGCTGAACCAAACTATGGCCTCATTACCAATGTGGGTAAAGCGCACCTGGAAGGTTTTGGTTCATTTGAAGGGGTAAAAACAGCCAAAGGAGAATTGTATCACTACCTTAAAAAGAATAATGGACTTGTTTTTATAAATAACGATAATCCCCATCTGACTCAAATGGCCCAGGGTGTTACAAACACTATCGAATATGGCATTTCGCAAGGAATGGTTACCGGCCATTTGACTTCAGAACATCCATTCATAAGCGTTAAATGGCAGATTGACCAACTGACGGAAATAAACACACCTACTCAATTAATTGGCGCTTATAATCTGGAAAACATCCTCTCCGCCATTTGCATTGGACACCAACTGGGTGTTGATACCACTGCCATCCATCAAGCCATTGCCACCTACACCCCCACCAATAACCGTTCGCAATTTATTCAGTCGGCACGCAACCAAATTATTATGGATGCCTATAACGCGAATCCTTCCAGCATGCAGGTAGCTCTGCTTAACTTTGCGAATATCGATACAACTAACAAAGTTTTGATACTGGGCGGCATGAAAGAACTTGGCAGCGATAGTGAAACGGAACACCAGAAACTAATTAAAAACATTGAAAGCTTGCCTGTTTCGAAGGTGCTGCTGGTGGGTGATGAATTTAAGAACATGCTTCCTCAGAAAAGCATTTTTCAGCACTTTAGCTCAACCGACCAGCTTATTGCAGCATTAAAATCGGCTCCATTAGAAAATGCCTGCATATTAATTAAAGGATCGCGCAGCAATAAACTCGAAAGTCTGCTGCCTTACCTCTAGTTGATGTGAAAATGCTTTAACTGACTGAATTTACGCAAGCCTTTTAGGTAGAAAGCCCATATAATGCTTTGCGGATACACCTCATGATGTTTTGTTTTTACAATGCCTGCGGCCAGTTCCTTGCGTCGCCTGATAACGTCAGGCAATCTCCTGTAAAAATCGAGATGCGCCCGCAAAACAGCCATAAAAAAGCTAAATTCCCCTTTAAACAGAAAATGCAAGCCGGCAACACCATCTAAAACCATTCGTCCCAGCAGAACCGGGAAAAGGCGTTTACCTCGCAGGTTTTTCACCAGCATTATCAGGTTATTCCTAAAGTTGAGAAAAGCTTTACGGGCACTTTGCTGGCTGAGTGTGGCCCCACCTACATGTTGCACCTCCGACGCCGGGTATACATATATTTGATGCCCCATATTCTTTAAACGCCAGCACAGGTCAATCTCCTCCATATGCGCAAAAAAGGACTCATCCAATCCCCCAGCAGATAAATAAAGCTCAGAACGAATCATGAGTGCTGCCCCAGTGGCCCAAAATACGGGTAAGGGTTGGTCATACTGTCCATCATCCTTTTCGATACTATTCAGGATGCGCCCCCTACAAAAAGGATAGCCAAACAGGTCGATATAACCTCCCGCCGCCCCAGCATACTCAAACATTTCGGGCTCATTAAAGGCTCTTACTTTTGGCATGCAAGCGCCTAATTCAGGCCGTTGATTCATGGCTTCAATTAAAGGAATCAACCAATTGGTCTGAGGTGCAACATCACTGTTTAGCAACACAAAGTAATCGGCTTTAATTTGTTGCAAGGCTTTATTATAGCCGCCTGCGAAACCGTAATTTTTATCCAACTGAATGAGCGATATCTTCGGGAAGTGGTTTTTCAGAAATGCCACACTATCGTCTGTAGAAGCATTATCTGCAACAATCACTTCGACACCTTCGTGCTGTGAGTTTTCAATAACTACAGGTAAAAACTTTTCAAGCAGGGCATGCCCATTCCAGTTTAGTATAACAACAGCGGTTTTAATCATTAGCCTACTTATTTCTTAGTTTTCAATCACTCTGGTTTCTGAATACTTCCACCGTTTATGCGACCACAACCAGTCTTCCGGCTTTTCATTGATGATGTCCTCCAGGCATTTTAGATGCATTTCGGTGATTTCATACTCTTTTGTGAGCTCCGCCTGATCTGCTAAAGGAATAACATCAACCCGATAGTAACCGCGCTTTACTCGTGTCATTTTCAGAAAAACGACAGTGGCCTTAAATGCCTTTGCCATTTTCTCAGGACCCAAAAGAACAGCTGTATTCTGGTTCAAAAACTTTGTCCAGTATTGAATGGTTTTTCGGTCGGGCGACTGATCGGCTATCAGACCAATAATAAAGTTTTTATTTTGTCGCTTTATTTTAACAATTTCACGCATGGTGTTGCGCATGGTAAAATTTAAACTTCCCCAACGACTTCTGAGTTTCAGCATGTACTTGTCAAACTCTTTATTCTTAAGCGGGCGATAGGTGGCACACGAAACAGCATCGGAGTATAAGGAGAGAGCAGGTATCCACTCCCAACAGCAATAATGCCCCATAATGGCAACAACATCTTTGTTTTCTTTTGCCTTCTGGTTGACATAGTCCATATTGGTAAAAACAACACGCTTTCGTATTTGCCTCTCACTCATGGACTGCAGCTTAATTGTTTCGATAAGAATATCGCAAAAGCCACGGTAAAACTTAAGTCGGATTTCGCGCAGCTCATCCCTTGTTTTCTCTGGAAAAGCATAACGCAGGTTTTCATTAATCACATGTCGCCGGTAACCTATCAGGCGAATGATTTGGTAAAGAAGATCGGAATATAAGTAAAGTATAAAAAAAGGTTGTAAGCTAAACAACCACAAAAAACCTAAAGCAAAATAGTTTCCAAGCTTTTTCATTCTTATCTGACAATATGATTAACGATTTGCTTAAACTCTCTGAATGTTGCGGCATTAGTTGCAATTATCTCCTTCCCGAAAATATAATCACTCCCTCCTTCAAAATCGCATACTTTGCCTCCGGCTTGCTGCACCAAAAAAGCACCTGCTGCCACATCCCATGCTTTAAGGTTATACTCATAAAACGAATCGAAACGACCGCAAGCAACATAAGCCAGATCGGTGGCTGCCGAACCCAGGCGTCTTAATCCTCTGGAGTGTTCCATAAAATAGCGAACCGAATTCATAAACCCATCTAAACGCGAGTAATCAGAATAAGGAAAACCAGTAGCAATTAAACTGTCTTTCACACTTGGAGTATCGGACACACGCACTTCTTTTCCATTTAAAAACACCGGTGCCCCTTTGTAGGAATAAAAGCACTCGTCCAAGCCTATTTCGTAAATAACACCAAGCACCAGCTGCTGCCCTTCCATTAATGCAATACTTATGGCATAAGGTGTTAATCCGTGAATAAAATTCGTTGTCCCATCAATGGGATCGATTACCCAGTTATACACCTCACCTCTTTCAGAGGATGTGCCTTCCTCAGCAATGAATCCGCTTTGCGGCAATAGCTCTTTAAGGGCAGATACAATGCGCTGTTCCGATGCTTTATCAACCTGCGTCACAAAGTCATTACTCCCTTTTACCTCAACATCAACAGCATTGATTTGGCGTTGTTTTTTGATATACTCTCCTGTTTGTTTGGCAATTTCACAAACACGGCTGCATATTTCCTGATAGTTCATAATGATTATTTTAGTTGACCAGCCATACAAAAGGTATCAAATGAAAGATGCTTCAGCTCAACCTGTTTGATTTGGTTAGTCAAACCAGCATCAAAGGGCACCTCCACCTTTATATAATTGGGAGTAAAGCCATTGATCATCCCTCCATTATCACTCCCTTCGAACAACACGGGCATATCTGCTCCGATAAATTGTTTATAAAAGTGACGGGTCTTCTTTTCTGATAATTCGTGCAATATTTTGCTGCGCTCTTTTCGGGTAGCTACCGGCACCACCTCCTCAATCTTTAAGGCTTGCGTATTGGGCCTTTCAGAATAGGTGAAAACATGCAACTGTGCAACATCTAAATCGGCAAGAAACTGGTGAGTCGTCATAAAATCTTCGTCAGACTCTCCCCTAACGCCCACAATCACATCCACACCAATAAATGCTTGTGGAATAAGGCTATTGATTTGCGTTATTTTGGAACGAAACAGCTCGGTATCATACTTGCGCTTCATCAGCTTCAGCACCTTATCGGAGCCCGATTGCAAAGGAATATGAAAATGTGGCATAAACTTTTTTGAACTGGCCACAAACCTGATAATTTCATCTGTCAGTAAGTTCGGTTCAATGGACGATATTCGGTACCGCTCAATACCTTCAACTTGCTCAAGCTGCTGGATAAGCTGTAAAAACGTCTCGCCATTGGCACTTCCAAAATCACCAATATTAACTCCGGTCAGAATAATCTCTTTAGCTCCGCCAGCTGCGGCTTTCCGGGCCTGCTCCATGGTATTCGCAATGGTATCGCTCCGACTTCGTCCACGTGCAAACGGAATGGTGCAGTAACTGCAAAAATAGTCACATCCATCTTGCACCTTCAGGAAGCATCGCGTACGATCGCCAAAGGAATAAGAAGGCTTAAACTCCTTATTTTTCCCAATTTGTCCGGCATGAACAGTGGCTTTTTCGCCCTTTTTAAAATCTTCAATATAACTGAGTATATCAAACTTTTCATTGGAACCTAAAACCAGATCCACCCCTTCAATCTTGGCCACATCTTCCGGTTTTAACTGCGCAAAACAGCCAGTAACCACAATAAAAGCGTTCGGATTTTGCTTTATTGCCTTTCGTATAACCTGCTTACATTTCTTATCCGCCAGTTCTGTCACCGAGCAGGTGTTAAACAAATACACGTCGGCCGGTTCCGATATATCCACCTTCGCAAACCCAGCCTCCACCATGGCACGAGCCACCGTTGAGGTTTCACTAAAATTCAGCTTACAGCCAAATGTGTGAAATGCTACCTTCTTATTTTCAAATACCGAATTATCAATCATTGCTCTATAAAGAAAGCTGCAAAGGTAGCAAAAATGACTTTAGACCATAGCTATTTACCTTCTGTTCGTATGCAGATAAGCATTCTGAAACCAATAACAGACTGACAAGAGATATCTGTAGTCCTACAAGAGGTCTGAAGCCAGCTCGGCCAGATAACTACGCTCGCCTTTCATCAAGTTAACATGTGCAAAAATTTCCTGCCCCTTCATCTTATCTGTCAGATAGGCTAAGCCATTGGACTGCATATCCAGATACGGTGAGTCAATCTGCTGCACATCCCCTGTAAACACCATCTTAGTGCCTTCCCCGGCACGGGTGATAATCGTCTTCACTTCATGAGGTGTCAGGTTTTGTGCTTCATCAATTATAAAAAATGCATCGGATAAGCTGCGCCCACGGATATAAGCTAAAGGTGTAATCACCAGCTGCTCATTTTTCAACATGTCATCCACAGTATGCACTTCTTTACTCGTGGCCTTAAATCTGCTTTTTATTACTCCCAAATTATCAAATAAAGGTTGCATGTAAGGCCCAATCTTCTCGCTAATGTCACCAGGCAAAAAACCTAAGTCGCGGTTAGCAAGAGGCACAATCGGACGGGCTAAAAGAATTTGATTGTACTGCTGATGCTGCTGCAGCGCTGCCGCCAGAGCCAACAAAGTTTTCCCGGTTCCAGCCTTACCTGTTAATGAAACTAGTTTAATATCGGGATTTAAGAGGGCATTCAGTGAAAAGGTTTGCTCTGCATTGCGAGGCTCAATTCCGTAGGCTCCATGCTTTTCAACCCGACGAATCAATCCAGAGATGGCATCATGTTGAGCCAACACAGATTGGGTCCCATTTCTCAGCACAAAATACTGATTAGCTGGCAGTTTATCTTTAATCGGAAAATCACTCACTGGAATACCCTGATTCTGATATAATGCTTCTATAAGTGCACTGTCAAAATCCTCATGAATTTCCACCCCTTTATCAAGTATATCAATATTCTTAACCTTATCATTCTCATAATCCTCCGCCTTTACCCCTAAGGATTTCGCTTTGAGACGTAGGTTAATATCTTTGGTAATTAGCACTGTTAGCCGCTTCGGAAATGTGGATTTCACATGAAGGGTGATTGCCAGTATGCGATGATCGGCCGTATTTTCACTAAAAGATTCTTTCATCACTTCGGGAATAGGTTTCCCCGTTGCCACAAAAAGTTTACCTTTTTTAGCACCGAGTGGGATGCCTTCTTTAAAAACCTTCTCCCCCGCCATTTTATCCATTTCCCGGGCAAACTCGCGTGCCTGAAAATTAATTAGATCATTGCCCTTTTTAAAACGATCGAGCTCTTCCAATACAACAATCGGAATAATCACATCATTTTCCTCAAAGTTGTATATACATTTGTGGTCGTGCAAAAGCACGTTTGTATCAAGTATAAAAAGTTTTTTAGCCATACTATAAGGTTTTGTTTCTCTTAAAGATAAAGAAAAAAAGGCCGCTAGAAGGAGAATAAGCAATATTTTTGCCGTATGAATTACAAAGAAACTCTCGACTTTTTATTTGCCCAACTACCAATGTATCAACGAGTGGGCAAAGCTGCATATAAAGCTGACTTAACAACTACACAGGCTTTGGATAGTTATTTTAAGCATCCGCACAAAGCCTACAAAACCATACACATTGCCGGCACCAACGGGAAGGGTTCTGTTTCGCACAGTGTGGCATCCGTATTGCAAGAAGCCGGTTACAAGGTCGGACTTTACACTTCGCCTCACCTGAAAGATTTTCGTGAGCGCATTCGTATTAACGGACAAATGCTTCCGGAACAGGAAGTCGTAGACTTTGTAGCGAAGCACAAAAAGATGATTGAGCAACTTCAACCCTCTTTCTTTGAAATGACCGTAGCAATGGCATTCGAATATTTTAGGCAGGAAGCCGTTGATGTGGCAGTTATTGAGGTAGGCATGGGAGGACGTCTTGACTCGACCAACATCATCACCCCAGAAGTAGCAGCTATCACAAATATAGGCCTGGATCACACGGCCTTTTTAGGTGATTCTCTTGACAAAATTGCCGCAGAAAAGGGAGGAATCATCAAAAAGAACGTCCCCCTTATTATTGGCCAGACTCAAGCTGAAACAGCCACCGTATTCGAGGCGATTGCCAGGGATAAAGGCACCAAAATCACCTTTGCAGATCAACTGTTGAAAGTAGCTACCGCCACGCTCTCTATCGATGAAAGGCAGGTTTTCCAAATTTACAAAAACGAGGCGCCTGCCTATGATGATTTAAAACTTGACTTGCTTGGCGCCTATCAGCAAAAAAATATTCTAACCACATTAGCCATCATCGAACAACTACAAAAAGGCACGTTCTCCATTTCGCGTGATAACATTTACGCGGGACTGAATAAGGTGGTATCCAATACAGGATTGCTCGGACGCTGGCAGTATTTGGGTTATAACCCACGCATCATATGCGACACGGGGCATAACCTGGATGGGATGCAAATGTTGGTTGAACAAATGATGAGCACGCCCCACAAACAGCTTCATATTGTACTCGGGATGGTGAACGATAAAGATCACGCTGCAGTATTGAGCATATTACCGAAACAGGCCCAATATTACTTTACCAAGGCAGCCATTCCCCGAAGCCTCAACGAAGATTTATTAAAAGATTTGGCAGAAAAAATGCAGTTATCGGGTTGTAGCTACCCAAATGTTCATCTGGCACTCAATGCTGCAAAAAAAAATGCAGGTGCCAACGATTTGATTTTCATCGGTGGAAGCACATTTATAGTAGCCGATGCACTAGAAAAGTATTAAATAAATTTGGAGGTAATGAAAAAGAGCCATACATTTGCATCGCTTTTCTAAGGAGACAGGCACTGGGGCGATTAGCTCAGTTGGTTTAGAGCACTTGGTTTACACCCAAGGGGTCGGGGGTTCGACTCCCTCATCGCCCACCAACTAATGATTGAACGAAATCATTAACGTAATTTACTGGATTACCTGAAAATATTCAGGGCGATTAGCTCAGTTGGTTTAGAGCACTTGGTTTACACCCAAGGGGTCGGGGGTTCGACTCCCTCATCGCCCACCATTATTAAAAGCAACATATATTTCAGGGCGATTAGCTCAGTTGGTTTAGAGCACTTGGTTTACACCCAAGGGGTCGGGGGTTCGACTCCCTCATCGCCCACTTTAGAAGGAGAAGCAGTTATTGTTTCTCCTTTTTTGTTTATACTGCTTTTCTTTATCAAGAGCTCTTCCTTTGTTCTTTTCTTATCGCTACTTTTGCAATAAAATCAAAAAGTAAAAAACATGTCTGACGATAAAAAAATCATATTCAGTATGGTTGGGGTAAGTAAAACCTTCCCTCCTCAAAAAAAAGTACTGAATAACATCTACTTGTCGTTCTTTTACGGTGCCAAAATTGGTATCATCGGTTTGAACGGCTCTGGTAAATCAACCCTGTTAAAGATTATTGCTGGTGTTGAAAAAAACTACCAGGGCGATGTAGTTTTCTCTCCCGGCTATTCAGTTGGCTACCTGGAGCAGGAGCCTCAGCTGGATGAAAATAAAACTGTTCGACAGGTGGTTGAAGAAGGCGTTCAGGAAGTGGTTGACACACTTAAAGCCTATGAGGCCGTTAACGAAAAATTTGCTGATCCAGAAGTACTGGAAAATCCGGATAAGATGCAGGCCTTAATGGATGAGCAAGCCAAGTTACAGGAACTGATTGATCAGCACGATGCCTGGAACCTTGACACCAAGCTTAACCGTGCCATGGATGCACTACGCTGCCCACCAGAAGACCAACCCATTAAAGTTCTTTCGGGTGGTGAAAAACGCCGTGTAGCTCTTTGCCGTCTGCTTCTTCAAGAACCTGACATCCTGCTGCTCGATGAGCCTACTAACCACCTTGATGCCGAATCGGTGCAGTGGCTGGAGCAACACCTGCAGCAGTACAAAGGAACGGTTATTGGCATTACCCACGACCGCTACTTTCTGGACAATGTAGCTGGCTGGATACTGGAACTTGATCGCGGAGAAGGTATTCCTTGGGAAGGCAACTACTCATCGTGGTTGGATCAGAAAACCAAACGCATGGCCAATGAAGAGAAACAAGCTTCGAAACGCCGTAAGACACTGGAGCGAGAGCTGGAATGGGTTCGTATGGCACCTAAGGCCCGTCATGCCAAGAATAAGGCACGTTTAAGTGCTTACGACAGCTTACTCAAAGAAGATGTTAAAGAGAAAGAGGAAAAACTGGAGATATTTATCCCGAACGGTCCTCGCCTAGGCGAAAAGGTGATTGAGGCCCATGGGGTGGCAAAAGCGTTTGGTGACAAGCTCCTGTTTGAAGATCTCGAATTTACCCTCCCAAAAAACGGCATTGTTGGTGTAATTGGTCCCAATGGAGCTGGTAAAACAACTCTCTTCCGCCTGATAATGGGGCTTGAAAAAGCGGATGCCGGAACTTTTGAGGTGGGTGAAACTGTTAAAGTGGCGTATGTGGATCAATCGCACGACGACATCATCCCGGGAAAAACTGTTTATGAAGTCGTCTCTCAAGGCGATGAACTGCTGCGCATGGGTAACAAAGAGGTGAATGCCCGCGCCTACCTGTCGCGTTTTAACTTTGCAGGGAATGACCAGCAGAAGAAATGTGAAGTACTCTCGGGTGGTGAGCGTAATCGCCTTCATCTGGCCATGGCTCTGAAAGAAGAAGGCAACGTACTGCTTCTGGATGAGCCGACCAACGACATTGATGTGAACACGCTTCGTGCACTGGAAGAAGGTCTGGAGGATTTTGCCGGCTGTGCAGTAGTAATATCTCACGACCGCTGGTTCCTGGACCGTGTAGCAACACATATTTTAGCATTCGAAGGCGAGTCGAAGGTATACTTTTTCGAAGGTTCGTACTCAGAGTATGAAGAGAATAAGAAACGACGACTGGGTGATACCACCCCACACCGTATTCGCTACAAGAAACTTATCAAATAGCATTAAAACATTACAGCGCGGAGGAGACTGTTTCTACAACAGCCTCCTCTGTATTGTATTCCCCAATAGACCGATGAATGTAATACATCGGCACAGCTCCCTTCTTTCCTTTCACCTTGCGTGGCACACGTGTTACCAGCTTATAGGCTTTTGATAAAGGCTTACTTAAACTTTCTGAAACATTTATTTGCATGGGCTCACACATACTCTGAAAACGGGAGGCCATGTTAACCGTTTCTCCAAATATATCGAAGTTAAGATTACTCTTACTTACCGAACTGCCAATGATATCGCCATTATAAAGGCCAATCTTTAACTCCCATTGTATTTCATTCGTCCTGTTGCGCTCCATCACATACTCCCTGATTTTCACAGCTGCCGAAGCCGCTTCAATCTCAATATTATCAGGTGTATAAAACATTCCACATACTGCAATATAAGCATCACCAACTGTTTTAATACGCGTACAAAAGTGCTGATCCACTACTGCATCGAAGCCATTAAACAATTCGTGCAACTCTTTTAACAGAACGGCTGGCGACATTCTACCTGTTTTAACGGTAAAGTCTACCATATCAACAAAAATAGCGACACAATCTTTATAGCGTCGGGGAGGAATCGAGCCATACTCTTTTATTTGCATAAGAATAGGCAGTGGCAAAATGGATTTTAGAATACGTTCGTTTTGTTGGTTGGCCAGGTTTAAATGGTTGGCATGGTCTTTAAGCGATTTATAATTGGAGTAATTTCGCAGCACCGCTTCACTACGGGCCACCAGCTCTTCCTGATGAATTGGCTTTTTAATAAAGTCGGCTGCTCCTTCTCCAAAGGCCTGCTCTATCTTATCTGAAAAGCTCACCCCGGAGACTAAAATAACCGGAAGCTCTTTGGTGATATTGTTTTTCTTTAATGTCCTAAGCACCTCCAGGCCTGTCATATCGGGCATCTCCCAATCAAGCAGAATCAAATCAGGCTGATGGAGTGCCGCTTGCCTGCAGGCGTCCACTCCGTCGTTGGCTACCAGAATATTCCTGAACGGCTCATGCCTGGTCAAAGCTATTCGCAGCAATTCGCTTTCAAGCAGCGAATCATCAACTATTAAAATTGTAATACCCATTTTAATTCAACTAATCAAACCTAATTATTTTTACGCGCAAGCAGCCAAAAGTTAACAGCTGAATGACTAATGAAGTGTTTTAATTGATAAACTTTGTATTTTTACCAGTAAAGCCATAAAACACATACCATGCTCATTGACGACGCACTGTTAAATACCTTATCGCAAAACGCTAAAAATTCGCCGCGCAAAAGAGTGAATCATAACATTCACACATCAGAAGATGATCTGTTGCAAAGGATGATTAACGTATTGCAACCAGGAAGCTACGTCAGGCCGCACAAACATGAACAGCCTGCCAAACGTGAGGCTTTCATTATACTAAGCGGCAGCCTGTTGGTGGTTCTATTTGACGAATCAGGGGAGTTGGCAAATAGCTATGTTCTAAGCCGGGACAAGGGGAACTATGGTATTGAGATACCTCCAGGCACCTACCATACAATTATTGCTTTGGAAGCCAACACGGGTGTTTATGAGCTAAAGGATGGTCCCTATGATCCGGTTAGCGATAAACACTTTGCCAGTTGGGCACCACCAGAAACGGATGACGCTGCTGCCGATTACCTAAGACTGATAATTAAAAAAGCTACTCTCTCATAGGGAATTGAGAGAGTAGCTAGAATGTTTGAATCGGGAAACCATAAAGGATTAACTATTACAAAAGTATCCGGTACGGCCATCATTTTAAAAAAAACCACTGGTAGGATTGTGGTACTTCTGGTCTTTTTGAGTTAAATTTGTTTATCTGAATCATTTTATGTTAAAATGAGATATTTAGGAACCTCCATAAATACGCTAAAAGATAACGAAGCAATTATCGTTGCTAAGCTCAACGGTCAAATCGTTGCGGTTAATGATGCGGCTGTTGCCATGTATCAGTATCCCTCTATACAGGCGTTTAAAAAGCAGAACCTGAGAGACCTGATGCCTGAGGATTTTAACCAGTTCTTTCCTGAGATAATGACCTCTGAACACCTAAATATCAAAAGCTACAAAACCCATGTAAACCGGCGGTGCAACGGCGACCTGTTTGCCTGCAAACTGCATACCCACTACAAAACCATTAAAGATACCAAGTATCTTGTTGGGCATGTGATTGAGATTAAAGAGGAGGTGGATCTGGAAAAAATCCGACTCGAACAAAACATCATCGTCTTACAACGCGAACTCGAAGCCGAGCGGAATAAAAACTTTCAGCGTAGCTACCACGAAACGAGCACTCTGCTGGCTAAAGCACATCCCATATTGAGTGCCAACGATATTAAAGTTTGCCATTTCTTACTGCAAAACTATAACACAAAGGCAATTGCTAATGAGCTGAATATTACTGTAGATGGCGTATTTGCCGCCCGCAAACGCATCCGAAAAAAACTACAGCTGAGCCCCGGTGATGAGCTTAATAAGGTTCTGTTGCAATCAATTAGTGCAGTAGAATCCAACAACTAACACCCACAAAGCGTTATAAATTAAAGGGGATTAAGATGCACCTTAACCCCCTTTTAAAAATTCAACTTCAACTATTTGGCCGGTTCCCAGAAACAGCGCTTGGGTGAAATAATTTTATTTTCGGCCTTTAGTTGCTTCATTGCTTTTTCAACTTCTTTTCGTTCCAGACCCGATAAGTCGACAATATCGCCTGTTCGAACAGGTTTGTCAGCTTTTTTCATGGCGTCCAGCACAGTTACTTCATTTGACATTTTTCTGGTTTTAAAATGAATACTAGTTCGTCGATATATTGACAAAATCACCTGATACTTTGTTTCAGAAAAATTAAATATGCTGGCTTGTTGCATAAGCTCTGTATTCCCTAGAGACGCATCCTTTCCGCATTAGACATCTTGCAATAAAAATGCAGACTGCGAAACAGAACGTCATAATATGAACTATTGAGAAACATCCACACGGTAATCAGTCTCTGAAAAACCACAATAAGCCATGAACAAACATTAACCACAACCTGGAAAGAGCTAATAAGGCACGACCAAGGAGTAATAATGATGTGCAAGTTGGCAAGAAGGCACAATCAGTAAGTAATAACGATGTGGAAAGAAGCAAGAAGGCAGGGACAACGAGCAATAACGATGTAGAAATCGGTAAGCAGGCACAAACAATGGGCAATAACGTCGTGAAAAGACGCAAGAAGCGCGAGCAAGTAGCGAGTTGCTTTGCTGGTGGATCAATTTCAACAAACTGGGTCCTCCCGTTCCGATTTGTATCATAAACATAAGACCTGGTGAAACAAAAAGCTTATTTTAGCAGTCACTAATTTAAGTGAAAAGGACGATGAACTCTTCGCTATTTCAGGTTCCCTGGAAGAAATTTCTTTTGTGAACAAAAAGGCCCTGCTGGCCATCTGATTGTTTTTTTAATCAACTGCGGCAGGTTATTGATAACTTGACATCAAAATAAAATGCAGCACTTTTTTGTGGCTATTTTAGCGCTGGTTTCAATTTCTAATGAACAAGCTTTTACAGCGAAGCCTATAATACCTGACGCGGTTAAGAAAATAACAATTACTGATGATTATTCGCTGCTGTATGCTTTAAAAATAGCTCCTTCAAGCTGTTCCGAAACATTGTCGCATGGGCCAATAACCATTACCGACAGTTTAATTATTAACAACCTGGTAGCCTTAGCAAACAAGAGTGTTGCAACAAAAAAAGAAGAAGTACAGGACATTTGTTTTAAAGTCACTTTTCACTTACCGGATGAAACTTTAAAATTATGCATGAATTGTGGCGATTCGGCTCAAATGTATATCGAGGGAAAAGCCTACGAGTATAATGCTGCCGTTTATAACTGTATTACAAATATAATCGAGGCCTCTGGAGTTAGCGCGCCAAATAAAAGCATATTGCCACCCGGTTTTTACGCCAGGGTTGTGGTGAATGGGATGATAAGAAGCGAAGAGCTCACAAAAAGTCATTCGGACATTATGGTTAGGATATCCACCACGAGTTATTCTAATGGCCATTTTATAAAGGAAACAAAGGAATTAAAGGTGAATCAGCAGGGTGGGTTTCGCGTTGAATTCGATGTGGCCAATAAAGTTGAAGTCGCCTACCTTCGAAATAATTCGGTACTCAAGCACGAAACATATGTTCTCAGCTCCAACATGCTGCAAATTGATACTGAATTATGAGTTAGCCGGTAACGCAAAACAATTTGTTTCGACCTAATCTGATTAACTCAGTAGATAAAAATCCATACTAATGCAGCTCGTTGTGGCATTATAATTGTCAATTTACCCAATCAAAAAACTGACCATTTTTTTAAAAAGCTAAATACGAAATCGCTTACCTTTACATAAAAAAGGAACGTTGCATGATAACTGCTGTTTTGTTAGTTATAACAGGGTTTGTCGCCTTAATATTTGGGGCGAACTGGCTGGTGGACGGAGCATCAGCCTTAGCCAAAAAATACAAAATACCGGATTTGGTGATTGGCTTAACGATTGTGGCGTTTGGCACCTCAGCTCCCGAATTAGTTGTTAACAGCATTGCCTCTGTAAAGGGCTACTCCGACATTGTACTGGGCAACATTATTGGAAGCAACAACTTCAACTTGTTTATTATTCTCGGATTAGCCGGATTAATTTTCCCTATTAAGGTGCAATCTTCAACAGCCTGGAAAGAAATCCCTATTTCTTTGATGGCCTCAATAGGAATATTGCTACTGCTTAATGATTTTCATTTATCAGGACCAAGCTATTCGAGCCGGATAGATGGCTTAATAATGCTGCTCTTTTTTTGTTTTTTCATGTATTACGTGTTTAAACAGATGAAAAATGATCCTCAAACGATTACTCCCGAAAATCAAAAATCTACACTGAAAATCTGGAGTTTGATTGTTATTGGCTTAGTAGGATTAATAGCAGGAGGCCAACTGGTGGTGACCAACAGTGTAGTGATTGCCCAAGACCTGGGAGTTAGCGAAAAAATAATAGGTCTAACCATTGTTGCTGCCGGAACATCATTGCCCGAACTGGTAACATCCATTGTTGCCGCCACCAAAAAAAACAGCGACATCGCCATAGGGAATGTTATTGGCTCCAACGTTTTCAATCTACTTCTGATCTTATCAATCAGTTCCATCATACATCCAATTGAATATAACCCAAAGTTTAATTTGGACTTGGGGATTTTGATTGGAGGAACCATTTTTTTATTGACGTCAATGCTCACCGGACAAAAGAAAAAATTGGATCGATGGGAAGCCGGAATCCTGTTCGCTTTTTACTTCGGATATACAGCCTATTTAGTTTTAATAGAGCTATAACAATTCGCAAATTATCCATTATTAAAGAGTCCCTTATTGATTTTGCCTCCGGCAAGGCCAGTTATTAACACCACATAAGGTAATCGGAGCCTTTCAATAATGCGTTACAAACGCTCTATTTACTTCAAGACATACTCGGCCGCAAAACAATCGCCTCTTTGTCCTAATCACCAACACTACGCACTCTCTACACTTTTTAGTATCTTTGCCCCGGTTTATTCAAACCTAGTTAATACGAATAGCAAAACAAAAGTTAGATATGGCTCAAAAACCAAGCATTCCAAAGGGAACCAGGGATTTTTCACCCGTAGAAATGGTGAAACGCAATTACATTTTTGATACGGTTAAAGGCGTATTTCAAAAGTATGGCTACCTGCCGATTGAAACGCCGGCCATGGAAAACCTGAGCACCCTGCTTGGAAAATACGGTGAAGAAGGTGATAAGCTCTTATTCAAAATCCTTAATTCGGGCGATTACTTAAAAAAGGCAGATGCCGGTTTACTGGCCGAAAAAGCCTCCAACAAAGTAATGTCGCAAATAAGTGAAAAAGGCTTACGCTACGATTTAACGGTGCCGTTTGCACGCTTTGTGGTGCAGCACCAAAACGAAATCAGCTTTCCGTTTAAACGCTACCAGATACAGCCTGTTTGGCGGGCCGATCGCCCCCAGAAAGGACGCTACCGCGAATTTTTCCAGTGCGATGTAGATGTGGTGGGCAGTAATTCGCTGCTTAACGAGGTGGAGCTGATACAAATTGTTGACGAAGTATATCGTTTGCTGAATATTAATGTGGTGCTGAAACTCAATAACCGCAAGATTCTTTCTGGTATTGCAGAAATCATCGATGCATCAGATAAGATTGTGGACATTACTGTAGCCATCGATAAACTGGATAAGATAGGCCTGGAAAAAGTCAATGAAGAACTGGCTTCGAAAGGACTATCAACCGAAGCTATTGATACCATACAGCCCATTATCATGCTCAGCGGATCCAACCGCGAAAAAGTAGCTAAACTGCGTGAAGTACTTGGCTCCTCTGAAATTGGTTTAAAAGGGGTGGATGAACTGGAAGTTGTCCTGGACTATCTAGACGTACTCCAGTTAGATTTAGAAGTTGAACTGGACCTGACACTGGCGCGTGGTCTTAACTACTACACCGGTGCCATTTTTGAAGTAAAAGCGAAAGATGTAGCCATTGGCAGCATCACCGGCGGTGGACGCTATGACGACCTGACCGGCATCTTCGGCTTGAAAGATGTATCTGGCGTGGGTATCTCCTTTGGAGCTGACCGCATCTACGATGTGATGAACCAGCTGGAGCTGTTCCCTAAAGCCGATGGGGCTAAAACACGGGCCATGTTTGTTAACTTTGGAGGTGAAGATGAATTGTATGCCTTGCAAATGCTCAATGAGGTGCGCAAAGCAGGCATTAACGCCGAGCTGTTTCCCGATGCAGTTAAAATGAAAAAGCAGATGAACTACGCCAACAAAAAGGAGATCCCATTTGTACTGTTGGCCGGCGAGGAAGAAAGAAACGCCAAAACCATCACTGTCAAAAACATGGAAAGTGGCGAGCAAAGCCAGCTTACTGTTGACGAATTGATCAAAGTCATCAGCATTTAATAAAGAAATTATCTATGTTTGCGGGTAAGGTATAATATTACTTTACCCGCTTTTTTATGGGCCGAATTTTAAAAAACAGAACACAACTCTTTATCTCCTTTGGCGGCGATATCCGCTGCCCCTGAGGTCGCAGACCTTTTTGTTATGAGGCAATAATCGCAGCAGGCTATGCCTGTGATGACGCCATGCCGCATTCCCCCTCTGCCTGCGGCATCTCCCCAAGCGGAGAATTAATGTACATGACATAAAGAAAGCAGGAAATTCTTCCCTTGGGAAAGTGCCTGAGAGGCGATGGGAGAATCACCCACGCTAGCGAATAATCCAATTAAACAACCAGGCTGACAATAGCTACCAGCTAATAATCAGCATCTAGAAGCTAAAAACCATGCAAAAGACATTTGAAATATCACCAGCCCCTCTTTCTTTCGAAATAATCGAAACAATTCTGAAAGAAGGCTATCACCTTGCATTATCAGACGAAGCGATAAAGCGCATTGAGCATTGCAAGCAGTACCTCGACAATAAAGTAGCCAACCACGATGGCCCCGTTTATGGCATCAACACGGGTTTTGGTGCTCTGCACAACATCTCCATTTCAACCGATGACTTAAGTAAACTGCAGGAAAACCTGGTGATGAGCCATGCTTGCGGCATAGGTCGGGAAGTACCACGTGATGTGGTAAAACTGATGCTGATGCTTAAAATTCATGCACTTAGTTTGGGTAATTCGGGCGTTCAGCTACAAACCGTACAACGCCTCTGCGATTTCTTTAATAATGGCATATACCCAATCGTATTTGAGCAAGGCTCACTGGGAGCATCGGGCGATTTGGCGCCTTTAGCTCACTTGTTTTTGCCATTAATAGGACATGGCGAAGTGCATTACAAAGGTGAACTGCGACAAGCCGCCGACGTACTGGCCGAAAATAACTGGGAACCTATTAAGCTGGGAGCAAAAGAAGGACTCGCTTTGCTTAATGGAACGCAGTTTATGAGCTCACACGCCGTGTATACGCTTCTTAAAGCCTTCCGCCTGTCGAAATACGCCGATATTATTGCCGCTACTTCGCTGGACGCCTTTGACGGTCGCATTGAGCCTTTCTTCCCGCAGTTACATGCTGTGCGCCCGCACCCCGGACAAATCGAAACGGCTCGTAACATTAAAGCTCTGCTCGAAGGCAGTGAGCTCATTAGACGCGAAAAGAAACACGTACAGGACCCCTACTCCTTCCGTTGTGTGCCGCAGGTACATGGTGCCATTAAAGACGCCATTAATTACGTAGCCAACGTAGTACTTACCGAAATTAACTCGGTAACCGATAACCCAATGGTATTTCCTGAAGACGATATGATTGTTTCGGGAGGAAACTTCCACGGTGAACCACTGGCTTTGGCCATGGATTTTCTGTCCATCGCCATGAGTGAAATAGGCAGTATCTCTGAGCGACGCACCTATCGATTAATATCAGGTGAACGTGGCCTGCCTGAGTTCCTGGTGGCGAATCCCGGTCTGAATAGTGGCTTTATGATTCCGCAGTATTCCGCAGCATCCATTGTGAGCCTGAATAAGCAAATGGCCACCCCATCATCGGTTGATAGCATTCCGTCATCTAACGAGCAGGAAGATCACGTGAGTATGGGAGGTAACGCCGCCACCAAAGCGCTGAAAATAGCTGATAATGTGGAACGCGTATTGGCCATTGAGCTATTTAACGCATCGCAGGCCATGGACTTCCGTCGCCCAGCCAAAACTTCGCCTTTCCTAGAAGACTTTTTGGCGCAATACCGTCAGCGCGTCGATTTCGTGAAAGAAGACAAAATCATGTACAAAGAAATTGAGAAGAGTGTTGAGTTCTTGCAAAACGGCGAATTTGGAGAGTTTGGTGAATAATACAGCTGACCTCCAGAGCTTATTAGTTGCCATCAAGTAAGACCCCCTCATTGCCTGATGGCACCCCAATAACGAGGACCTGCATACCAAGCATAGCAAGGAAAGAACAAAAAGGATCGCATTATTCACGTGCGATCCTTTTTTTATGACAGTTTACGTACCGGCATCTTATCGATGCCAAGGAAGTTATTAAAAAAACCACTACTTTTGCAGCTCAAAACAAAAGAGTAAACAATTAAGACTTAATATAATGGCATTACAGTGCGGAATCGTTGGTTTACCCAACGTTGGAAAATCAACCCTATTCAATTGTTTATCGAATGCCAAAGCGCAATCGGCAAACTTCCCTTTTTGTACCATTGAACCCAATGTGGGTGTTATTACTGTACCTGATGAGCGATTGGTGAAACTGGAAGAGCTGGTTAAGCCCCAGCGCGTGGTTCCTACAACCGTAGAAATTGTTGACATTGCCGGATTGGTAAAAGGTGCCAGCAAGGGTGAAGGACTGGGCAATAAATTCCTGGCCAACATCCGCGAAACAGATGCCATCATCCATGTATTACGTTGCTTCGATGATGATAATGTAACGCATGTAGACGGAAGCATTGACCCAGTGAGAGACAAAGAAATTATCGATCTGGAACTACAGTTCAAAGACCTTGAAACGGTTGAAGCACGTCTTCAGAAAACAGAAAAAGCAGCCAAGGCATCGAAAGACCAGGACGCTAAAAAGCTGGTTGAAGTTCTTTATCGCTATAAAGAAGCTTTTGAGAACGGCAAGTCGGCCCGCACAGTTGAGCTAAGCGAACATGAGCAGAAAGTCACTAAAGACCTGTATTTGCTCACCAACAAGCCAGTAATGTATGTGTGTAATGTGGATGAATCGTCGGTAGTTGATGGCAACCAACACGTAGAAGCTGTTCGCGAAGCGGTTAAAGATGAAAACGCTGAAATACTAATTATCGCCGCTAAAACTGAGTCGGAAATTGCGGAGCTGGAAACCTTTGAAGAGCGTCAGGAATTTTTGGAAGACATGGGACTGAAAGAATCGGGTGTATCCAAACTGATTCGCTCAGCATACAAATTACTGAATCTCCAAACCTACTTTACTGCAGGTGTTAAAGAAGTGCGTGCCTGGACCTTCCACAAAGGCTTTTGTGCGCCACAAGCTGCCGGAGTTATTCACAGTGATTTTGAAAAAGGATTTATCCGGGCAGAGGTGATTAAATACGAAACATTTGTTGAGTTGGGCTCAGAATTAGCCTGTAAAGAAGCCGGCAAAATGAGTGTTGAGGGAAAAGACTACGTGGTGCAGGATGGCGACATAATGCACTTCCGTTTCAATGTATAAATAGATACAAGACTCTATACGCGATTAAGTTCGCTTATAGAAATAGGATAAAATGCAAAGAAAGCCTGGCGATTGCCAGGCTTTTGTTTTATCAATTCTTCAAATTACCAATTCAACAGCTAATAGCTTACAGCCGGAAGCCCATCAACAGGATATCATCTACCTGCTCATATTCGGTACCCATCCAATCCTCCATCTTTTGATGCAGAATGGCCTTTTGGTCATCAATAGGCAGCTTATGAATATTCAGCAACAAGTGGCGAAAACGACGGTATTTAAACTTCTTTCCTTCCGGTCCACCAAACTGGTCGGCAAAACCATCGGAAAACAGGTAGATAACATCATTTGGATACACCGGAATTTCCTGCCGTGAATATGACAACTCCTTACTATCGTCGGAATAACCAATGGGGAAACGATCCCCTTTAAAGGTCATTATCTCATTATCGCGGATAATATACAACGGACTCATCGCCCCGGCGAAGTGCAATACTTGTTTCTGCTCATCCAGCATTACCAATGCGATATCCATTCCATCGCTGACACTCTGTTTGTTGAGTCGGCCATCCTGTCCGTTCTTCTGAAAAGTACTGGCCACTTCGTGGCTCAAACTGTTTAAGATACGAGCTGGACAATATTCCTCTTGTATCTCCACTATTTTCTTGAGTAAATCATAGCCAATAATTGACATAAAAGCACCCGGCACCCCATGCCCCGTGCAATCCACTGCGGCCAGAAAAACCTTACTTTCGTTTCGATAGACCCAATAAAAATCACCACTAACAATGTCCTTAGGCCGAAAATAAATAAATGACTCGGGCAATACTTCCTTCACCATTTCCTCAGATGGAATCATGGCCTCCTGAATGCGCTTGGCATAGCTAATACTATCGGTCAGGCTCTGATGAATGCGTGTTAACGATTCTTTCTGAATCTCAATTTTCTTTTTATCCTGCGCTTTTTCATTTAAGGCCTTGTAAGCCTTTCGATAGTTTCGAATGCGATAGTTTATCAGCGTTTGAATTAAAAGCACGCCAAAGATAATGTAGAAGGCATAGGCATAGCCCGACATCCACAGAGGGGTTATCACAATTATATCCAATTCTGCCTGCTCATCGGAAGGAACGCCATCATTATTCGCACCTTTTACCTTTAGGGTATAATTACCAGGCGACAGGTTAGAGAAGTTAACAAAATTTTCAAACGTTACATCCCGCCAATCTTCATCATGACCTTCCAGTTTTACCCGGTAGGTGTTCGCCTGAGGATAGGTAAACTCAAGGGCTGCAAAAGATACCTGAACCATCATGTTTCGCTTATAACGCAACTCAATTTCAGTTCTTACACCTTCATACACCTCATTAACCTTCCCTTTATGAAACACCTTTACCCGGTTAATCACCATTTTGGGCTTATTATTATTTATTGGAACCTCCTCGGTATTAATAATAGTCAGTCCTTTATCACCCCCAAAAAACAGCTCATTTTTGCCAAACTTACAGGAGGCGCCCACATTAAAGTTGTAATCAGGAACTCCGTCATTTTTATTGTAGTTAAAAGGCGGCGTCCCGGGAATTATGGATGATATGCCCTCCCCGGTACTGATCCATATCCGATTATAGTCATCCACTTCAACCGTATAGATTTTGCCACTGACCAACTCATCGTAATCCCAAAAGGAGGTTGTTTTGCTGTACTTATCGAAGTAAGAAAGTCCGGAATAGGTACCTATTATCACCCGGTCATGATCCTCAGCAAAGGCAGAAATAAAATTATGGCTCAATTGCTTTTGTGCACCTTCAGCATTTCTTATACAATTAAATGCTTTGGACACAATATTGT
Source organism: Carboxylicivirga taeanensis (assembly GCF_051851475.1). NCBI lineage: Bacteria > Pseudomonadati > Bacteroidota > Bacteroidia > Marinilabiliales > Marinilabiliaceae > Carboxylicivirga > Carboxylicivirga taeanensis. The sequence continues at coordinate 100,086 of NZ_JBPUSJ010000001.1, forward strand.
AAATACTAATGCCATTGTTAGTACCTATCCATATTAATCCATCCTTGTCCTCAAACAGCACGTTTACTTCATCCCCACACAGACCATATTCCTCATCACTATCGGCCCAATAACTTGTTATCTTCTCCCCATCAAAACGGTAAAGTCCAAAATTTGTAGCCAACCAAATATGCCCTAATCGGTCCTCAATAATATCATTAATCGTATTGGTCTTGAGCAAATAGCGGAAGTCCTCGCTTTGGGTATAGTCAAATTCTTTGATGCGCCTGCCCCCATCATTTAAAACGAAAACACCTTCGTCGGTACCAAACCACAAGTGCCCTTTGGAATCTTTAAAAATCACATTAACAGAAGGATCGTCAGCGGCAACGTAAGGTGGATAAATCGTATAGTTTTTAAACTGTCGGGTATTTCGGTTTATTCGATAAATACCCTTGTGGGCGGTTCCTAACCAAAGATTATTTTCTTCATCAACATATACCGACTGGAAATCGTAGCAATCCATTGGATACTCAATGTTCTCGTTAATGGTCATAGAAGAAAACTTTGAGGGCTTCCGATCGACTTTAAATAAGCCATCCTGCACAGTGCCGACCCATAAAAGTCCACTGGCATCTTCCAGGATGGTTGATATATTTTTAAAAGACTGCAGCAATTGGTTGTTCACCTCAAAGTGCTGATACTCGGTATAGGGCGGATTTGAATACATCAACCCCTGTGAGGTAGCGATCCAAACAATTTCGTTCGTTCCTTTTAAAAGAGCAGAAACATTTTGACGCACATTAGGGTTGTTAATTTTATAGATGGGGTTAACAGCCCCACTGTTTATCTGGTACTTCCACAAGCCGCTTTCAGCACCTGCCAACACCATTGTGTCATTCGCCATTACCAAACTACTGACTTCGACCTGCTGTTCACCCCTGGACGGCTCAATGCGCTTCAGTACTTCATCTTTACGATCGATATACTGAATACCATCTTTCGACCCGAACCACACCCTACCCAAACCAGCTACTATCGGATAAGTGTTGCAGGACCCCTTTTTCAGCACGGATGAATAATGATCAAATTTTGAAAAATGTCTGGTTCGGTAATTGACCTTGGCAATGGCATTTCTTGTTTTTACCCAAACATTATCACCATCGGTTCGTAATCCATAAACACCACATTCTCGCAGTTCACGAAATAACTCCGACTCTTTACCAAGGTTTAGGAATTTGCCATTCTTCTTTTGCCAGATTGCAATCCCACTATTGCGGGTTCCTATCCAAATATTCCCATCAGGTGTTTCTGTAATGGCCTGGATATAGTTCCCAACAATGGTACTATCTGACAAAGGATGGTGCCGATAGACAACAAAACCATAGCCATCATAGCGATTCAACCCGTCTGTTGTACCTACCCAAATATAACCTCGGCTGTCCTGAAACAAGGCGGTGACATGACTATTTGACAATCCATCCTTAATAGTAAATTGTTCGATTGCCAGATGAGTGCTTTGCGCGCTTGATGAAACCAAACAAAAAAAGGCAAAGGCCAAAACGCAAACATAACGACAACAACGACTTATATCCATAGAATTAAAGAATATCCTTTGAATCAACACACTCATTGCTGATAAAAGTACTAAATTCCTCTCATCTTTTACATAAACAATCAAAGAAAGAAAAACGGAGGAATTATTTCTACCCAACTCCTTTTGAAATAAAAAAGAGAGGTGACTGACCTCTCTTTATCTTAAATGTTATTTTCGAATCAAGGCTGATAATTCACTTTATCAATAAACCATTGAAGATTTTGCGATTTTGGCCTTTCAATTGGCAGGCTGTACAACCTGTCCCAAATTAGCTGAGTAAGCACTCCTAACGCCCTGGATACCCCAAATAGAACTGTATAAATAGGGTATTCTGTTATGCCGAAAGTGGATAACAAGGAGCCACTGATGGCATCAACATTGGGCCATGGATTTTTAACTTTGCCGGTTTTAGACAGTACATCGGGCACCACCTGGTATATTTTATCAACTAATTGAATCAATTGGGCATCGGGCGCATACTTTTTAGCAAACTCCAGCTGCACCGTGAAACGCGGATCGGTTTTACGAAGCACAGCATGTCCGTATCCTGGAATTACCTGACCGTTACGCAGTGTCATTTCTGCATATTCCCTTATCTGCTCAACGCTCGGATTCTCAACGCCAATCTCGCGCAGCATCTTATTTATCCAGTGCATCACATTTTGGTTGGCCATGCCATGCAGTGGTCCCGCCAGTCCATTCATACCTGCCGAGAAACTATAATAGGGATTGGACAAGGCCGACCCAACTAAATGCGTTGCGTGAGCCGATACATTGCCGCCTTCATGATCAGCATGTATGACCATATACAAGCGCATCAAGCGTTGCACTTCCAAACTGTCATACCCCATCATGTGTGAAAGATTGGCGGCCCAATCCAGACTAGGATCGATATCGATATATTGCTCATTATGAAAGACACGACGATAAATATAAGCTGCTATCACCGGCAAACGAGAAATCAAGTCCATCACCCCCTCATAGGTCGGTCCCCAATAATCCTTCTTATCCATACCTGTTAGATAGGCTTTTCTGAACTGCGATTCGGTTGACATCGCCAAAATAGCGGTATTGAACTGAATCATCGGGTGAGCATCTTTTGGCAAGGCGTTTATTACATCATACACATGTGCAGGAATACCCTGCGCCCTAAGCGCCCATTGCTCACTGATATGATTAACATCTTCTTTTGTCGGCAGCTCACCGGTCAGCATTAGGTAGAAGAGCCCCTCGGGCAGCGGCTCACCGCCCTGGTGTACTTTTGGCAATAGCTCCTGCAACTGTGGAATTGAGTAACCTCTGAACCGTATCCCCTCTTCCGGATCTAACTTAGAGGTACATGTTAACAAGGACACCATGCCTTTCATCCCTGTTAATACCTGCCCCAGGGTAACATCCTGAATAACATCGTCGCCATGCTTTTTAATTAAATCTTTAACCATTTCAGCCTTTGGGCGACCTATTTCGATAATACGTTCTTTGATATAATCCATATTGAGTAAGCTGATAGAATTAATACTGTGCCTCAGTGTGTGCTTTAGGCTCTTTTTAAACAGTTTTATAAAACAATTGTTCTACCAGCTACCGCATCGAAATAAAAAAGGCCAGCCTAATGGCCAGCCTTCATTATTATAGCAAAAATTAATTGCTTATTTTTTCTGAACTTTTGCATATCCGTAAACAGCACGCTCACCTAATTCTTCTTCAATACGAAGTAATTGGTTGTACTTAGCCATACGGTCTGAACGGCTCAATGAACCAGTCTTAATCTGACCAGAGTTAGTAGCCACAGCGATGTCTGCAATAGTAGCATCTTCAGTTTCACCTGAACGGTGAGAAGTTACTGAAGTATAACCAGCGCGGTGTGCCATTTCAATAGCGTTTAACGTTTCAGTTAAAGAGCCAATTTGGTTTACTTTAATCAGAATTGAGTTAGCAGCGCCAAGCTCAATACCTTTCTTCAAGTAATCAACGTTAGTTACAAACAAGTCGTCACCAACCAACTGACACTTATCACCGATAGCAGTATTTAAAGCTACCCATCCGTCCCAGTCATTCTCATCCATACCATCCTCGATTGAATCGATTGGGTATTTAGCAACCAATTCAGCCAGGTAAGCAGCTTGCTCTTGTGAGTTACGCTTAACACCGTTTGGTTCGAAAATGCTGTAATCGTAAACACCATCTTTGAAGAACTCAGATGAAGCACAATCCATAGCAATAGATACATCACCGCCATCTTCTTTACGACCGGCTTTATAACCAGCGTTTTCAATAGCAGTAAGGATGCAATCGATAGCTTCTTCAGTTCCACCTAACATTGGTGCGAAACCACCTTCGTCACCAACAGCAGTTGACAAGCCTTTACCTTTCAGCACCTTAGCTAATGCATGGAATACTTCAGCACCCATACGTAAACCTTCGCGGAAGGAAGTAGCACCTACAGGACGAATCATGAATTCCTGGAAAGCGATAGTAGCATCAGAGTGAGAACCACCGTTGATGATGTTCATCATAGGAACAGGTAAAGTAACCGCATTTGTACCACCAATGTAACGATACAACGGCATGCCAAGGTATTCGGCAGCGGCTTTTGCTGCAGCAAGAGATACACCTAAGATAGCATTAGCACCTAATTTGCTCTTTGTTTTAGTTCCATCAAGCTCAATCATTTTGTTATCGATAGCTACTTGCTCTAATACGCTCATACCTATCAACTCAGGAGCAATTACTTCGTTTACGTTTTTAACAGCGCCTAAAACCCCTTTACCGAGGTAACGACCTTTATCGCCATCACGTAATTCTAAAGCTTCATGTTCACCTGTTGAAGCACCTGATGGTACAGCAGCACGGCCAACAAAACCGCTCTCTAATGTTACTTCAACTTCAATTGTAGGATTTCCACGAGAATCAAGGATCTCACGTGCATGAATGTTTGCAATTTGTCCCATAATACGATTTGTTTATGTATTGATTGATAATTTTCCAAAAAAAAAGGATAATGCAATTTCATCATTATCCCCTTTTAAGCAATTTCAAGAAAAAAAAGGAAAAACGAAAGTCTTTCCTTCTTACTCATTGATTTATTCTTTAGTTTCAGCATCGGCAGATTCAGAAGCCTGCTCTGCGGCAGTTTCTTCCTTAGCAGGAGCTTCAGCAGCAACAGCGCTATCGGCGCTTGCCTTTCTACGTCCGCGTCTTGTTCTTTTACCAGCTGAAGAGGACTTCGTAGTCTCTAACATATTTTCATTGTAGTCCACCAACTCGATTAAACACATTTCTGCGTTATCACCCAGACGATTTCCTAATTTCAAAATACGAGTATATCCTCCTGGTCGATCAGCAACCTTAGCGGCTATATCACCAAATAGTTCTTTAACAGCATACTTATCTTTTAAGTAAGCGAAAACAGTTCTTTGGGCGTGGGTACGCTCTTCAACTGTGTTTAAGTCTTTTGTTTTGGTGATAAGAGGCTCCACATACATACGTAAAGCTTTGGCCTTAGCTACCGTTGTTTTAATTCTTTTGTGAAGAATCAAAGAGGAAGCCATGTTCGCTAACATCGCTTTGCGATGCGCGCTCTTACGACCTAAATGATTAAATTTCTTTCTATGTCTCATCGCTATTATTCCTTGTCTAATTTATACTTTGCGGTATCCATTCCGAAAGTAAGTCCCATATTGAGTAGCAGATCGTCTAGCTCAGTAAGCGACTTCTTACCGAAGTTACGGAATTTAAGTAAGTCGTTACGGTTAAATGTTACAAGCTCACCAAGTGTTTCAACATCGGCAGCTTTTAAGCAGTTAAGCGCACGCACTGATAAATCCATATCAACCAGCTTGGTTTTAAGAAGCTGACGCATATGTAGTACTTCTTCATCAAACTCTTCATTGCCAAATTTCTCATCTGAGTCAAGAGTAATCTTCTCGTCTGAGAATAACATGAAGTGATAAATCAATATTTTTGCGGCTTCTTTTAAGGCCTCTTTTGGATGAATAGAACCATCTGATTCGATTTCTAAAACGAGCTTTTCGTAGTCGGTTTTTTGTTCTACACGATAGTTTTCAATCGCGAATTTAACGTTACGAATTGGCGTAAAAATAGAATCGATAGCAATTAAACCAAATTCTGCCTCTGCTGGCTTATTTTCCTCTGAAGGAACGTAACCTCTTCCCTTCTCAATGGTCAACACCATTTGCAGATTTACTTCCGGGTTCATCTTGGCAATGACGTGCTCTGGGTTCAACACCTCAAATCCCGTCATAAATTGGTTAAGATCGCCGGCTGTAAACTCTTCTTTACCTGAGATACTAACAGTCACAGTTTCCTGATCTGTTTCTTCTACCAGATTTTTGAAGCGCACCTGCTTAAGATTAAGAACGATTTCGGTGACATCATTAATCACACCAGGGATGCTGGTGAATTCATGATCAACGCCTTCGATCTTGACAGTGGTAATTGCGTATCCCTCTAATGAGGACAACAATATTCTTCTTAAGGCATTTCCAACGGTAATACCATATCCTGGTTCCAACGGACGAAATTCAAACTTGCCGAATTTTTCGTCGGCCTCCAGCATAATTACTTTATCTGGTTTTTGGAATGCTAAAATTGCCATAAGAATTAATTATTTAGAATACAATTCAACTATCAACTGTTCTTTAATATTTTCAGGAATATCACTTCTTTCAGGTACATTTAAAAATTTACCTGCAAATGAATCTTGATCCCATTCTAACCAGGAATATTTATGCACACCTGTATTAGCCAACGACGATGAAATAACTTCAAGCGATTTTGACTTTTCGCGAACACCTACGATCTGATCAGCTTTCACCTGATAAGATGCGATATTCACAATAGCACCATCAACTGTAATGTGACGGTGAGATACAAGTTGTCTGGCAGCTGCTCGGGTTGGAGCAATTCCTAAACGGTAAACAACGTTATCTAAACGTGATTCAAGAAGACCAAGTAACACCTCACCAGTAATACCTTTACTGCGTGATGCTTTTTTAAATAAGTTACGGAATTGCTTTTCCAGCACGCCGTAAGTGTACTTAGCTTTTTGCTTTTCTTTTAACTGTAGACCGTATTCACTTGTTTTACGTCTACGGTTATTTCCGTGTTGTCCAGGAGGAAAATTTCTTCTTTCGAAATTTTTATCCGGACCATAAATCGCTTCACCGAATTTACGGGCGATTCGTGTTTTTGGACCAATATATCTAGCCATTCTTCTAAATTTTTGACTTTAAATTTTTGATTTTAAATATTGAATATGGCAGCCGCTAGATTATAGAGAGGAGAAATAATCATATAACCAATTCTTATTCAAAATTTGCCATCAAAAACCTATGGTTAATAACTAGTTGAGCTATTAAACTCTTCTTCTTTTTGGAGGACGACATCCGTTGTGTGGTAGTGGTGTAACATCAACAATTTCTGTTACTTCAATACCTGCCGCATGGATTGAACGAATCGCAGACTCACGACCGTTTCCAGGCCCTTTCACATGCACTTTTACCTTTCTTAGTCCTAAATCGAAGGCTACCTTTGAACAATCAGTAGCAGCCATCTGTGCAGCATAGGGTGTGTTCTTTTTAGAACCACGGAAACCCATTTTACCTGCACTTGACCAAGAAATCACCTGACCATTTTGATTGGCCAATGAGATAATAATGTTATTGAAAGACGAATGGATACTAGCTTGTCCAACAGCCTCCACTTTAACAACTCTCTTTTTCTGAGATCCTGACTTCTTTGCCATATCTTACTTATTATTTAGTGGCTTTCTTTTTATTTGCAACAGTCTTCTTCTTACCCTTACGCGTACGCGCATTGTTTTTAGTCGATTGGCCACGCAATGGTAAGCCGATACGGTGACGAATACCACGGTAACATCCAATGTCCATCAATCGCTTGATGTTCAATTGAACTTCAGAACGCAATTCACCTTCAATTTTGAAATTGTCTGAGATATTGTCACGAACAGCTTTAATTTGTTCGTCGGTCCACTCTGAAACTTTGATATTAGCGTCAACGCCAACATTCTGAAGAATCTTTTGTGCTCTACTTCGCCCTATACCGAAGATATAAGTCAAAGCAATTTCTCCTCTTTTATTTGAGGGTATATCAACTCCAGCAATCCTTGCCATAATCTTATAATTTATCCTTGACGTTGTTTAAACTTTGGATTCTTTTTATTAATCACGTACAAGCGCCCTTTACGTTTTACGATTTTGCACTCAGCGCTTCTTTTCTTTACAGATGCTCTAACCTTCATGATCGGTCACTTTATTATTTGTATCTATAGGAAATTCTTCCTTTTGTCAAATCATACGGCGACATCTCTACTTTCACCTTATCTCCTGGTAAAATTTTAATGTAATGCATACGCATCTTACCCGAGATATGTGCAGTAATAATGTGGCCGTTTTCCAACTCCACTCTAAACATGGCATTGGATAAGGCTTCAATGATTGTTCCGTCTTGTTCTATAGAGGCTTGTTTCGCCATAACTTCTATAACTTTTTATTTTTCAGACTGCAAATGTAATACTTCTTCTACAAATTTAAAACTGGAAAGAATATCAGCTTTACCTTTTCTTACCGCAACAGTATGTTCATAATGAGCAGAAACCTTCTTATCAATGGTTCTAATGGTCCATCCATCGCTTTCCTGAACGATTTGTCTTTTACCAAGATTTATCATCGGTTCGATGGCGATAACCATACCAGATTTAAGTTTTGTACCGTTTCCTTTACGTCCATAGTTTGCCACTTCAGGGGCCTCGTGTAAGTTCCGCCCAATTCCATGTCCTACCATTTCGCGCACTACTGAGTAGCCACGCTCTTCGGTATAACTTTGAATGGCCTGTCCTATATCTCCTAAACGATTATTTTCAATCGCTTGTTCAATACCACGATAAAGAGACTCTTTGGTTGCGTCTAAAAGCGCTTTTACATCGGCAGCGACTTCACCAATTGGGAAAGTATATGCCGAATCACCATAAAATCCATTTAACAACACGCCACAGTCCACAGAAACTACATCTCCTTCGTTCAAAGGGGTATCGTTCGGTATACCGTGCACCACCTGCTCGTTAACAGATGTACATAGCGTATTAGGAAATCCCTGATAGTTTAAAAAGGCAGGAGTACCTCCATTATCTCTAATGAAGGCCTCCGCTATTTTATCCAGCTCTAACGTAGAAACTCCTGGCCTGATGGCCTTAGCCACTTCACCCAGCGTTTTAGCCACCAATTGGTTGCTTTCACGCATTAATTCTATTTCTTCGTCAGTCTTTAAATAAATCATGTCAATGATCGTTCCTTAATTAATAAATTGCAGCTCCACCGCCAGATCTTCCCATAATACGGCCAGACTTAGTTAATCCATCGTAATGACGCATTAACAAGTGGCTTTCGATTTGCTGCAAAGTATCCAGCACAACACCTACTAAAATCAGTAGCGATGTACCTCCAAAAAATTGAGCAAATCCGCGATCAACACCAGCCATCATAGCAAAAGCAGGCAAAATAGCTACTAATGCCAGAAACACTGAACCTGGTAGTGTAATTTTAGACATAATTGAGTCGAGGAACTCAACGGTCTTTCTACCTGGCTTAACCCCGGGGATGAATCCACCATTACGCTTCATATCCTCAGCCATTTGCGTTGGATTAATCGTAATAGCTGTATAGAAATAGGTGAATGCAATAATCATCAGAGCGAATATTACATTGTACCACACGCCGGTAAAGTCAGCAAAAATAGCTGCAAATCCGCTGGCTGATTCGCTATCAACAAAACCTGCAAAAGTAACAGGAATGAACATGATAGCTTGCGCAAAAATGATTGGCATAACACCAGCAGCATTTACCTTAAGTGGAATGTATTGACGAACTCCTCCGTATTGTTTATTACCAACAATTCGTTTGGCATACTGAACAGGTATACGACGTGTTCCTTGCACCAAAGCAATTGAACCGGCAAATACGAAGAATAACACAACAAACTCGATTAGCAACATAACCAAACCTCCGCTTCCACTAGCAGCCTCCATGCGTGATACAAACTCTGCAAACAACGATTGTGGTAAGCGAGCAATGATACCAATCATAATGATTAGTGAAATACCATTACCGATTCCTTTATCAGTAATACGCTCACCCAACCACATTACAAACATTGTACCTGCAGTTAGGATGATTGTACTGGTAACAGTAAATGACCAACCTGTAGCTACGAACGCCGCGTCTGGCAACTGATTAAAAAGGTTTGTTAAATAACCTGGTGCTTGAACTACCAAAATCAAAACAGTCAAATAACGTGTTATTTGATTGATCTTTCGACGTCCGCTTTCACCTTCCCTTTGTAGACGTTGAAAGTAAGGTACGGCAATCCCCATTAATTGAATAACGATAGACGCCGAGATGTATGGCATAATCCCTAATGCAAAGATGGATGCGTTCGAAAACGCTCCTCCTGAAAACATATCAAGCAGGCCAAGTACACCTTCCCTTGTTTGACTTTTTAAAGCACTCAATTGCGTCGGATCAATCCCGGGTAGCACAACAAAAGAACCCAGTCGATAAATCAACAATAGGCCTAATGTTGTTGTAATTCGGGATCTCAGATCCTCAATTTTCCAGATGTTGCGGATGGTTTCGAATAGTTTCATTCAATTACAGTTTTACTACGGTTCCTTCAGCTGCTTCAATAGCTTTCGTGGCAGATGCCGAAAATGCGTGAGCTTTTACCTCTAATTTAGCTTTTAACTCACCATTTCCTAAAATCTTAACTAAGTCGTTTTTGCTAACTAAACCAGCGTTTCTTAAAACTTCAGGATCAATTACTGTTACGTTGTTTTTTTCAGCAATCGCTTGCAACAACTCAATGTTTACAGCTTTATACTCAACGCGGTTAACATTCTTGAATCCGAACTTAGGAACACGTCTCTGCAAAGGCATCTGACCACCCTCAAAACCAAACTTACGTGAGTAACCAGAACGTGATTTAGCACCTTTGTGACCGCGGGTGGATGTTCCACCGCGACCTGATCCTTGACCACGACCGATACGCTTTGAGGCTTTTACTGAACCTTTTGCAGGTCTTAAGTTATTTAAATTCATAATTAATATCCTCTAATTCGTTCGACCAAATTATCTTTCTACTGCCACTAAGTGCAGTACTTTTTCAACCATTCCTTCAATTTGAGGGGTGGCTTCATGTTCAACGGTTTGCTGAAGTTTCTTCAGCCCAAGGGCAGCCAAGGTGTTTTTTTGCCTTGCAGTGGCCCCGATTTTACTCTTAACCTGAGTGATTTTTATCTTAGCCATGTTGTCCTTATTTATCCGTTAAAAACTTTATCCATTGTAACCCCTCTTTGTTGAGCAATAGAAGCGGCATCACGCAACTCAGTCAGTGCTTCGATGGTTGCTTTAACCAGGTTGTGAGGGTTTGAAGACCCTTTAGACTTGGCTAATACATCCGTTACACCAACACTCTCCAACACAGCACGCATCGCACCACCCGCTTTAACTCCTGTACCGTGTGAAGCTGGTTTCATAAAAACGCTTGCTCCACCGTAACGTGCTAATTGCTCGTGAGGAATAGTACCATTGATAATTGGCACTTTAACTAGATTCTTTTTGGCAGCTTCAACGCCTTTAGCAATAGCGGTTGTTACTTCACCTGCTTTACCCAGGCCCCAGCCAACAACGCCATTCTCGTTTCCAACCACTACAATGGCAGAAAAACTAAAGGTTCTACCACCTTTGGTTACTTTAGTTACCCTGTTGATAGCAACCAAACGATCTTTAAGTTCAAGATCGTTATTGTTTCTGATTCTTTTGTTATTTCCAGCCATCGTTTGTTAGAATTTAAGCCCTGCTTCTCGCGCAGCTTCGGCTAATTGTTTAACTCTACCATGATATAGGTATCCATTTCTATCGAACACAACAGCAGTAATACCAGCCTTTTGTGCTACTTCGGCGATATTCTTACCTACCATAGCAGCTACTTCCGACTTAGTACCTTTCTGATCTGCAATTTCTTTTAACAAAGAAGTTGATGCAGCTAATGTTTTACCATTAACATCATCAATTAACTGAACAGAAATTTGCTTGTTGCTCCTAAATACTGACATACGTGGACGCTCTGCGGTTCCGCTAATACTTTTGCGAACTCGCATTTTAATTTTTCGTCTTCTCTCTATTTTCGAAAAAGCCATAATTCCTAATTTAATTCAGATTAAACTTTAGCAGATTTTCCGGCCTTACGACGAATTTCTTCGCCTTTGAAACGTACACCTTTACCTTTATAAGGCTCTGGTTTACGCAATGACCTGATTTTGGCACACACTTGGCCAAGTAATTGCTTATCTGCTGATTCAAGTGTAATAATAGGATTGCTCTTTCTGTCAGTAACAGCTTCCACTTTGATTTCAGTTGGTAACATGAAGTGAATTGGGTGAGAATAACCCAAAGACAATTCAAGTAACTGCCCCTGGTTTGTAGCGCGGTAACCCACACCAACCAATTCGAGTTGCTTTTTGTAACCTTCTGAAACTCCTACCACCATGTTGTTGATCAACGAGCGGTACAATCCGTGCATGGCACGTGTTTCTTTTTCATCGTTAGGACGAACAATTGTTAATGTGCCCTCCTCAATGTTCACTTCTAATTCAGGGTGAATCTGTTGTGACAATTCGCCTTTTGCACCTTTTACGGTCACGATACTGTCTTTTACGGTTACGTTCACTCCTGAAGGTATGCTAATCGGTGCTTTTCCTATCCTAGACATAATTCTTCTTTTTTAATAAACGTAACACAATACTTCACCACCAATCTTTTGAGCTCGGGCTTCTTTATCTGTCATTACACCATGCGATGTTGACACGATAGCAATACCTAAGCCATTCAGTACTCGTGGAAGACTACGATACCCGGCATACGAGCGTAAACCAGGTGTACTCACTCTCTTAAGCGCCTTGATGGCTGGAGTTTTGGTTTGTGGATCGTACTTCAGTGCGATTTTCACCACTCCTTGCTTGTCATCATCGATGAATTTGTAATTTAAGATGTACCCTTTCTCAAAAAGAATTTTGGTCATCTCTCTCTTAAGGTTCGAAGCAGGAACTTCTACAACCCTATGACCCGCCATAATGGCGTTCCTGATTCGTGTCAGGAAATCTGCTATTGGATCTGTCATTTTATAAAGATTAAATTGATCCCGGCAAAATTACCGGGACAATATTTAACACTCTTACCAACTTGCTTTTTTAACACCAGGTATTAAACCAGCTGAAGCCATTTCACGGAACTGAATCCTTGAAAGGCCAAACTGTCGCATATAACCTTTCGGACGTCCGGTTATTTTGCAACGGTTGTGCATGCGTACTGGTGAAGCGTTACGTGGAAGCTTTTGCAAGCCCACGTAATCTCCTTCTGCCAATAATTTGGCACGCTTTTCAGCATATTTGGCAACAAGTTTAGCCCTTTTTACCTCACGGGCTTTCATTGATTCCTTTGCCATATAACTAGTTCTTTTTCACGTTTTTAAATGGTAACCCAAACTCTTTTAACAGAGCATAAGCTTCCTCATCAGTTTTTCCCGAAGTTACAAAGGTAATATTCATACCCAATATTTTTGACACATTGTCAATATTTATTTCAGGAAAAATGATTTGTTCTTCAATACCTAAGGTATAGTTTCCACGTCCGTCAAGCTTACTGCTGATACCTTTGAAGTCACGAATACGAGGCAGAGCCACGCGAATCAGACGCTCCAAAAATTCATACATGTTCTCACGACGTAAGGTTACTCGTACCCCAATTGGCATTTTTTTACGAAGCTTAAAATTCGAAATATCTTTTTTCGAAAGTGTAGCCACAGCCTTTTGACCGGTGATCGTTGTTAGCTCTTTGATTGCATTTTCAATCATTTTCTTGTCAGCTGTTGCTGAACCCAGACCCTGATTGATAACAATCTTTTCTAACTTAGGAACCTCCATGATTGATTTAAACCCGAATTCTTTCATCAAGTTTGGTACAATCTCGTCCTTATACTGTTTTCTTAAACTAGGTGTATAACTCATTACTTGATCTCCTCCCCTGATTTTTTAGCAATTCGAACCAGTTTTCCATCATCATTCAACTTACGGCCAATACGTGTTGGCTTTCCGGTTGAAGGATCTTTCACATTCAAATTTGAAATGTGAATAGGAGCCTCTTTCTTCACTATACCTCCTTGCGGACTTTCAGCATTAGGCTTTGTGTGCTTGCTCACCATGTTAACACCTTCTACAATGGCCCTTTGTTTAGCAGGAAATACTTCTAGTACTTTCCCTTCCTGGCCTTTGTTTACACCGGCATTAACAATAACGATGTCGCCTTTTTTAATATGCAATTTACCCATTGTTCTAATCTCTTTGATGATTAAAGTACTTCAGGCGCCAAGGATACGATCTTCATATAGCCATCCCTTACCTCACGGGCTACGGGGCCGAAAATACGTGTTCCTCTCATTTCTCCGGCCTGGTTCAAGAGAACACAAGCATTTTCATCAAAGCGGATGTAGGAACCATCTTGACGTCTAACTTCTTTTTTAGTGCGCACCACAACGGCCTTGGTCACGGTACCTTTTTTAAGGTCACCCCCAGGGATTGCGCTTTTTACAGTTACCACGATACGATCGCCTACTCCGGCATAACGTTTCCTTGTTCCTCCCAGAACACGGATACATAATACTTCTTTGGCTCCACTGTTATCAGCAACTGCAAGTCTAGATTCTTGTTGTATCATGATTACTTAGCTCTTTCTAGAATTTCAACTAATCTCCAACGTTTAGTCTTGCTCAAGGGGCGTGTTTCCATAATTTTCACAGTATCCCCGATATTGCAGGTGTTGTCTTCATCGTGCGCGTGAAACTTCTTGGTCTTTTTCACGAACTTACCGTAGATGGGGTGCTTTTCGCGGACCTCTACAGAAACAACGATAGACTTATCCATCTTGTTGCTTGCCACAACACCGATACGCTCTTTTCTAAGATTTCTATCCATCTGCTAAATTATTTTTCAGTTTGTTGCTTTTGACTCAAAATGGTCTTCAAGCGCGCAATGTTTCTACGAGTATGTCTAATCTGCATTGGGTTCTCCAATGGCGAAGTAGCGTGGTTTAACTCTAACTGCTGTAAAGCGGCAGTTTCAGTTTCAATACGCTCAGCAATTTCGCTAACACTTAATTCTCTGATTTCTTCTACTTTCATGTCATTAAGCATTTGATGATTCAACATAGTCTCTTCTCACAACGAATTTAGTAGTTACCGGAAGCTTTTGAGCGGCAAGGCGCAATGCTTCTTTAGCTACTTCGTAAGGTACTCCTTCACACTCTAAAATGATGCGTCCTGGAGTAACAGGGGCCACAAATCCTTCCGGACTACCTTTACCTTTACCCATACGAACTTCGGCTGGCTTCTTAGTAATCGGCTTGTCGGGAAATATTCTAATCCAGATCTGTCCCTGACGCTGCATGTAGCGTGTTACCGCAACCCTGGCAGCCTCAATCTGACGACCTGTAATCCATTTGCTTTGTAAGGCTTTGATACCGAAAGATCCGAACGCTAGTTCCTGCCCGCGTTGAGCTTCACCTTTCATCCGGCCTTTCTGCCTTCTTCTAAATTTTACTTTCTTTGGTTGTAACATCGTTCCTAATCAATTAATGTGAAAGGAGAATTACTTCTTATTATTTCTTCTTCTCGGACCTCTACCGCCTCCACGGTTTCCACCAGTGCCTTTTTCTTTAGCGTTGAAGGCTGGAGATAAATCTGGCTTACCATAAATCTCTCCCTTGCAGATCCATACTTTGATACCAATCAGACCCATTTTAGTCAGGGCTTCTTCCTGAGCATAGTCGATATTGGCGCGCAATGTATGCAAAGGCGTACGGCCTTCTTTGTACATTTCGCTACGGGCCATTTCAGCCCCGTTCAAACGTCCTGAGATCTGAATTTTGATACCTTCAGCACCCATTCTCATGGTAGAAGCGATAGCCATTTTAATGGCGCGACGATATGCGATACGTCCTTCCACCTGACGAGCGATGTTTTTCGCTACAATAATAGCGTCCAACTCTGGTCGTTTTACCTCAAAGATGTTAATCTGAACTTCTTTGTCGGTAATTTTCTTCAGCTCCTCTTTCAGTTTATCTACTTCTGAACCTCCCTTACCAATAATGATACCTGGACGTGCAGTGAAAACGGTAATAGTAACCAATTTCAAAGTACGCTCGATAATGATACGAGAGATGCTAGCTTTAGCTAAACGTGCATTGAGGTACTTTCTGATTTTGGAGTCTTCTAATAGCTTATCGCCATAGTTTTTTCCTCCATACCAGTTAGAATCCCATCCTTTGATGATTCCTAACCTGTTACTAATTGGATTAACTTTTTGTCCCATCTAGCTATTAGTTTTCTTGATTTTCATTAGATACTACTTTGCTGGCAACGCGTAACGTTACGTGGTTAGAACGCTTTCTGATACGGTGCGCACGACCCTGTGGAGCCGGACGTAAACGTTTCAAAATACGGCCTGAATCAACCGCGATCTCACTCACATACAAGTTAGCGTCTTCGATGCGAACACCTTCGTTCTTTTCTTTCCAATTAGCGATAGCAGAAAGCAACAGTTTCTCAACCCTTCTGGAAGCTTCTTTCGATGAGAATTTCAGCATATCCAGAGCAAGGTTCACCTCTTTACCTCGGATCATGTCGGCAACAAGGCGCATCTTCCGTGGTGAAGTCGGTACATTGCGAAGCTTTGCGAAGTAATCGGTCTTCTTGGCTTCCTTTATTTTTTCAGCTCTTATTCTTTTTCTTGCACCCATTTTTTACTGTTTAAAGAATTTAAATATTGGTAGGCCAATTACCTTTTCTTATTGCCACCATGACCGCGATAAGTACGCGTTGGGGCAAATTCGCCTAATTTGTGTCCTACCATATTTTCAGTAACATAAACCGGGATAAACTTATTACCGTTGTGTACAGCAATAGTGTGTCCTACAAATTCTGGTGAAATCATAGAAGCACGCGCCCAAGTTTTTATAACTGATTTCTTACCTGACTCATTCTGTGCCAGAACTTTCTTTTCCAGTTTATAGTCGATAAATGGGCCTTTTTTTAATGATCTGCTCATAATTCGTTTAAATTAACCGGTTATTTTTTTCTTCTTTCAATGATGTATTGATTAGAAGCCTTCTTCGGATGACGAGTCTTATAACCCTTAGCCAATAATCCTGTACGAGATCTTGGGTGTCCTCCTGAAGAACGACCTTCACCACCACCCATTGGGTGATCAACTGGGTTCATTGCCACACCACGAACGCGTGGACGACGACCCAACCAACGGCTACGTCCAGCTTTTCCTGAACGCTCAAGAGCGTGGTCTGAGTTACCAACCGCACCAATTGTAGCACGACAAGTAGTCAAGATCATTCTTGTTTCGCCTGAAGGCAATTTAACAACCGCGTATTTTCCCTCACGAGCAGCCAACTGAGCAAAGGTACCGGCACTACGTGCCATTGCCCCGCCCTGGCCCGGACGCAATTCGATGTTGTGAATAATGGAACCTAAAGGAATCTCGCTTAAAGGCAAGCTATTACCAATCTCAGGAGCAACCCCTGTTCCTGACGCAATTGCCTGTCCAACCTGCAACCCGTTAGGTGCAAGAATGTACCTTTTTTCTCCATCAGCGTAAGCTAGCAATGCAATACGAGCACTCCGGTTCGGATCGTACTGAATTGACTCAACTGTTGCGTTAACACCGTCTTTATTACGCTTAAAGTCGATTACCCTGTATCTCCTTTTGTGACCACCACCGATATTTCTAACGGTCATTTTACCAGTGTTATTTCTACCACCAGACTTTTTTAATGGCCTCAATAAGGACTTTTCTGGTGTGCCCGATGTAATCGTATCAAACGCACCAATAATTTTGTGTCTCTGCCCCGGTGTCGTGGGCTTTAGTTTTCTTACTGCCATTTTTATTAGATATTGCTATAAAAATCAATAGTATCTCCTTCTGCTAAGGTTACAACAGCCTTTTTGAAGGAATTTGTTCTACCAACAATAACTCCACTTTTTGTGTAACGCGACTTTTGTTTCCCCGCGTATACCATTGTATTGACAGACTCAACACTTACGTTGTATAACTCTTCAACAGCGTCTTTGATCTGCAGCTTATTAGCTTTTTTATCAACAACGAATGCGAAGCGATTCAACTTCTCGCCTAGTTCTGTCATTTTTTCAGTTACAATCGGTTTAATAATAACTTTCATGACGAGCCTCCTTATGCGTTAAACAGTTTTCCGAATTCTTCTACAGAACTTTCTACTAACACCAAGTTTTTTGCTTTCATGATGTCATAAGTATTCAGTTCAGCTAATGTCACTACATCGGCACGCTGAATATTACGCGCTGAGCGGTAGATGTTATCGTTAGCCTCTTTCAACACTAATAACGAACGCTGACCGTTCATTTTTAGGTTGGTGATCATTGCAGCATAATCTTTTGTTTTAGGGGCTTCGAAGTTGAAGTCTTCCAAAACAGTAATCATTTGTTGCTGCGCTTTGTAAGCTAACGCAGATTTACGAGCCAACTGCTTAAGTTTTTTATTTAACTTAAAACGATAGTTACGTGGACGAGGACCAAATACACGACCTCCGCCTACGAAAACAGGAGACTTAATGCTACCCGCACGAGCTGTACCGGTACCTTTTTGTTTTTTGATCTTACGAGTACTACCTGCTATTTCTGCACGTTCCTTTGACTTATGAGTCCCTTGACGATTATTAGCCAAGTATTGTTTTACATCAAGGTAAATGGCATGATCGCTGGGCTCAATTCCGAACACCGTGTCAGGTAATATTACCTTTCTTCCGGTTTCTTTTCCTTCTAATGTTAATACGTTCAGTTCCATTACTTTTCAATAATTAGATATGAGCCTTTTGCACCCGGAACAGAACCTTTAACCAAAATAAGGTTGTTCTCAGGAATTACTTTAATCACTTTAAGGTTTTCGACCTTTACTCTGTCACCACCGGTACGACCAGCCATGCGCATACCTTTGAATACTCTAGCAGGGTATGATGCTGCACCAATAGATCCAGGAGCACGCAAACGGTTGTGCTGTCCGTGGGTAGATTGACCTACACCACCAAATCCATGACGTTTTACGACACCTTGAAAACCTTTACCTTTTGAGATACCTGTGATATCAACAAAAGAATTTTCGTCGAAAAGGTTCACATCAACAGTTTCACCTAGCTTCAATTCGTTTTCGAATTCGTGGAATTCCACCACTTTACGCTTGGGTGCTGAACCGGCCTTTTTAAAGTGGCCTGCTTCAGGTTTTGTTGTGCTTTTTTCCCTTTTGTCATCAAACGCCAACTGTACAGCCTCGTAACCGTCAGTATCCACAGTTTTCACCTGTGTCACTACGCAAGGGCCTGCTTCGATAACAGTGCATGGAACATTTTTCCCATCGGCACTGAAAACGGATGTCATTCCGATTTTTTTTCCAATTAGTCCTGGCATTGTTTAAACATTTAAGATTATCACACTTTAATTTCTACTTCTACACCACTTGGCAATTCAAGCTTCATCAACGCGTCGATAGTTTTAGCTGTAGAGCTATAAATATCGATCAAACGCTTGTAAGATGATAATTGAAACTGCTCACGTGACTTCTTGTTCACAAATGTGGAGCGCAACACAGTGAAGATACGCTTGTGAGTAGGTAGCGGAATAGGACCGCTAACTACTGCACCAGTGCTCTTAACTGTCTTTACAATCTTCTCAGCTGATTTATCAACCAAATTATGATCGTAAGATTTAAGTTTTATTCTAATTTTCTGACTCATAGTGGAGAACACTAATTCTTATAATAATTCTACTTTTCCTTTTGCTTCTTTTACAACTTCAATAGCAATCTGACGAGGTACTGCAGCGTACTCTAAGAATTCCATTGAAGAAGTAGCACGACCTGATGAGATGGTTCTCAAAGCAGTTACGTAACCAAACATCTCAGCCAATGGCACCTTCGCTTTTACAACACGTGCACCTGCTTTTGATTCCATTCCTTCAACCTGACCGCGACGCTTGTTAAAGTCACCGATGATATCACCCATGTACTCTTCTGGAGTTACTACTTCTACGCGCATGATAGGCTCCAATAACTGAGGCTTAGCTTTTGCAGAAGCTGTTTTAAATCCTTGACGAGCACAAATCTCAAATGATAACTGGTCTGAATCGACAGCGTGGAAAGAACCGTCAAATACTTCTACCTTCAATGCTTCAACTTCGCTACCGCAAAGTACACCATTCAACATAGCTTCTTTGAAACCTTTCTCGATTGAAGGGATAAATTCTTTAGGAATGTTACCACCTTTAATAGTGCTTTCGAACTGGAGTCCAACTTTACCTTCATCAGCTGGTCCCATACGGAACTGAATATCGGCAAACTTACCACGACCACCAGACTGCTTCTTAAACACCTCACGCAATTCAACTTGCTGAGTAATGGTTTCTTTATAGGTAACCTGAGGTGCACCCTGGTTACACTCAACCTTAAACTCACGCTTCAAACGGTCGATCAGTACTTCAAGGTGAAGCTCACCCATACCAGAAATTACAGTTTGACCAGTTTCTTCGTTAGTTTGTACGCGGAATGTTGGGTCTTCCTCGGCTAATTTACCAAGTGCAGTACCTAACTTATCCATATCTTTTTGTGACAATGGCTCAACAGCAACACCAATTACAGGCTCTGGGAACTCCATCGACTCCAATACAATTGGGTTTTTCTCATCACAAAGGGTATCTCCGGTACGGATATCTTTGAAACCTACACCAGCACAAATATCACCAGCACCAATCATTTCGCGAGGTAACTGCTTGTTCGATTTCATTTGGAACAAACGTGAGATACGCTCTTTTTTATTGGTACGTGTATTTAATACATATGAACCAGCCTCAATCTTACCAGAGTAAATACGCATAAAACACAAGCGACCTACGAATGGGTCAGTTGCAATTTTAAATGCCAAAGCAGCCAACGGCGCTTCGTCTTCCATTGGGTAAGTAACTGTTTCTTCTGTTTTAGGGTTCACACCTTCGATAGTACCAATATCACTTGGACTTGGCAAGAACTGAATTACGGCATCCAATAAACGCTGCACTCCTTTGTTCTTGAAAGATGAACCACAGAACATTGGTGTAATGGTTTGCGCGATTGTCGCTTTACGAATCACAGCCAACAACTCTTCACGAGTAATTGTGTCTGGATCTTCGAAATAACGCTCCATCAAGGCATCATCGTGCTCGGCAACAGCCTCCACCAACTTACCTCTCCACTCTTCAGCTTCTTCTTTTAGGTTCTCTGGAATATCAACATATTCGAAAGTTGAACCTAATTTATCGTTATCATGCCAAATAATGGCTCTGTTTTCGATCAGGTCAACAACACCCTCAAATGATTCTTCAGCACCAATAGGAATTACCATTGGAACTGGGTTTGCGCCCAACATTTCGCGCACCTGGCGTACTACCTCATAGAAGTTAGCACCAGAACGGTCCATTTTGTTCACGAAACCAATACGAGGCACATTGTATTTATTAGCCTGGCGCCATACAGTTTCTGACTGCGGCTCCACACCACCTACTGCACAAAATAAAGCCACAGCGCCGTCTAATACGCGCAGTGAACGCTCCACTTCTACTGTAAAGTCAACGTGACCCGGGGTATCAATGATGTTAATTTTATATGGAACGTCTTCGTAGTTCCAGTTGGTTGTAACAGCAGCAGAGGTAATGGTGATACCACGCTCTTGCTCTTGCTCCATCCAGTCCATCGTAGCCGACCCATCGTGTGTCTCACCAATTTTGTGAGTGATACCAGTATAAAACAAGATACGCTCTGTAGTCGTTGTTTTACCGGCATCGATGTGGGCCATAATCCCGATGTTTCTGGTCTTTTTAAGATCTGCCTTTCCCATGACAATACTTTCTTAAATTTTAGGTTAAAATCTGAAGTGAGCAAAAGCACGGTTAGCCTCTGCCATTTTATGCATGTCTTCTTTTTTCTTGAAGGCAGCACCTTCTAAATTGTATGCAGCAACAATTTCAGCAGATAGTTTTTCTGCCATTGATTTTCCGCTACGCTTACGAGCGAATAAAATCAAGTGCTTCATGCCGATAGATACTTTTCTGGTCGGACGAATTTCTGTTGGAACCTGGAAAGTAGCACCACCAACACGTCGGCTTTTTACCTCCACCGAAGGAGTGATGTTTTCAAGTGCTTTTTTGAAATATTCCAATACTGGCTTTCCATCTTTCTCAGCTTTTTCAGCTACACGCTCCATGGCGTCATAAAAGATTCTGAAAGCAATTGATTTTTTACCATCATACATCATGTTATTCACAAATTGAGTAACAGTTGTATCATTGAACTTTGGATCTGGTAAAATAATCCTCTTTTTTGGTTTACTTTTTCTCATCTCTTCTTTTGTTTACTTTGTTATCCTCTTGGCTGTCTTGACTAGTCTTCAATGCCGAGCATTTACTCATCCAGTTAACTAACCAAGTAAACAACGCACTTCACAATGACTTGTTATTACTTCTTAGCAGCTTTTGGTCGTTTAGTACCATACTTTGAACGGCGCTGCGTACGTCCGTCAACTCCTGATGCATCCAGTGCTCCACGAACTAAGTGGTAACGTACACCTGGAAGGTCTTTTACCCTACCTCCACGCACCAATACAATTGAGTGCTCTTGCAGGTTGTGTCCTTCTCCAGGAATGTAAGCATTCACCTCTTTTCCGTTGGTCAAGCGCACCCTTGCAACCTTTCTCATAGCTGAGTTAGGTTTCTTTGGTGTAGTAGTATACACCCTCACACACACGCCTCGTCTCTGAGGACATGCATTCAAAGCTGGTGACTTACTTTTCTCCACCTGCTTGTTTCGTCCTTTTTTAACTAACTGATGAATTGTTGGCATAAAATTTAAATATATTGCATTAAACAATTTCGTTACAAACGGGGTGCAAAGGTACAGTAATCCCTTCTAAAACCCCACTGATTTTCAGCCTTTTTGACAAGTTTAGACAAAAAAGCGCTGCAAAAGTACTAATTTTCAATGAAAAAAGAACAAACCTACATCTATTTTTTTCGTGATCATTTTATTTTTTCTACCTAGAAAACAATTTGTTAGTCCAGATCAACATAAACAATGAACATCATTACCCCATTATCGACACACAGGCCCTTGACAAACCAAATTGATGCCATAATTTCGCCTATCAAAAATTAATGAATATATGAAGAAGCAAAAAATCACACTTTCCTTAGTCCTGGTGCTCATCTCATTGGGAACAATTGCACAGGAGAATATAGAACGAGCATTAGCAACCATTAATCGCAATAGCCTTGAAGCCCCCTTAGCCTTTTTATCATCAGACTGGTTTGAAGGGCGCGAAGCAACCACCAACGGTGCTTTTATGGCGGCTGACTATCTGGCCTCCTTATACAAATCTAATGGTCTTAAACCGTTCCAAGGCGATACATACCTGCAGAATGTTCCTCTTATAGTGGCACACTCCCCAACCAAAGCCAGTCTAACGCTGAAAAAAAACGGGCGTGAAGTCTCATTTGCATTCCCAACGTATTTATCAGCAGAGAGAGTCCCAACCTCGTTCACCATAAGCGCAGCACCTTTTTGGGCTGGCTATGGCATCCACACTTCTCAGCTGAAAGAAGTAGCTGCCGGGAAAAGTAAAGGCAAAATTATGATTTGCCTGACCGGGCTGCCCGAAGCGCAGGAAGGAAGTCGTCTCCAAGAGCTACTCAAACAGCAAGCCGACCAGGAATGGCTGGCTGCGAAAAAAAACACCCAAAATGAGTCGGAAGCATTAGCTATTTTGGAATATGACATCAGTAACCCTTATCTGCAAGCTTCGAGTAAAAATAAGCCGACCAATAAAGCAACCTCGGAACAACTGCTCAACAAACGCTCATCAGGTATTTATGAGAAGAGCCTGTTTTTAAGTGAAGAGCCCCAACAGCAGCCTCATCGTTTTAAAGTTTCAAAAGCCATTATGGAACACCTTATTCCAAACTTTGAGCAATTCTTAAACAACTATCTAAACGGGCTACAAAACTTATCAACCAATTCGAAAGTGGCATTTTCGGCTTCAACTATTAAACTGGAAGTTGAAGCCCAGGCAGAGCGCAGCCAATGCAATAATGTGATTGCTATGATTGAAGGTTCAGAGAAGCCAGAAGAGATAATTGTGGTTGGCGCTCACTACGACCACCTGGGCAGTTACAATGGCTACATTTGGAATGGGGCTGATGATAATGGTTCAGGAGCGATAGGAGTGGTAGCTATTGCCAAAGCATTTATGGCAACAGGCGTTCAACCCAAACGCACCATCATCTTTGCCAACTGGACCGCTGAAGAAAGAGGTTTATTTGGTTCAAGATACTTTGTTGATTCCTTTGAGCACATCAAGCAGGTAAAGTACTACCATAATTACGATATGATTGGAAGAAGCTACAATTACGAGCGTCCTGACTCGGCCGTGTCGTTGTTGTACACCAAAGCCTGGGCTCAGGCCGAAGCACTCTGCCGAAAACACATCAAAAATCATCAGCTGGGCTTAAAAATTAACTACAGCGCATGGGACAACCCCACAAGCGGAAGCGATAATGCCCCTTTTGCTAAAAAAGGTATTCCTATTATGTGGTTTCACACTGGCGGCCATGAATCGTATCACATGCCAAGCGATCATGTGGACAGAATTGATTGGCAGAAGTATGAAGCGATAGTAAAAACAAGCTTTCTGACACTTTGGAACTTAGCCAATGAATAGTCAAAAGTGCAATTGCTCTTTTTTTTATTAGGAGCAATGAAAATTTATGCTTTATCTTTGCCATGATAAATTAAAAGAATTAATGGCTCTCGTCAACCGTGAGCCTTTGTTGTTTGCAGCATAAGGCACCTAATACCGGGATGTGAGACATTAAAACTTAAATTATTAAGCAGGTCACAAAAAACAACAATTAACGTTCTTAACAACACTTGTGACCTGCCTTATTAAACAAATAAATATGAAAGCATTTGTATTTCCGGGCCAGGGTGCCCAATACGTTGGAATGGGAAAAGATTTGTATGAAAACTCCCCGCTGGCAAAGGATCTATTCGAAAAAGCAAATGAAATTTTAGGATTCCGTATTACCGACCTGATGTTCGAAGGGACGGACGAGGACCTTAAGCAGACAAAAGTGACGCAACCGGCTATCTTTTTACACTCTGTTATATTGGCCAAAACACTTGGCGATGCCTTTCAGCCAGAAATGACTGCTGGTCATTCATTGGGGGAATTCTCTGCACTGGTAGCTGCTGGTGCCATGAATTTTGAAGATGGTTTAAAATTGGTTTCACAGCGGGCTCAGGCTATGCAAAAAGCCTGTGAAGTTGAGCCATCGACTATGGCAGCTATTGTAGGCCTGGAAGATGCAGTGGTGGAAGAAGTATGCGAAAGCATTGAAGAGGTGGTTGTAGCCGCTAACTATAACTGCCCCGGTCAATTGGTTATCTCTGGTTCAATCGCAGGCATCGATAAAGCATGCGAGCTATTAACAGAAAAAGGGGCCAAGCGTGCGCTTAAATTACCTGTGGGTGGAGCTTTCCATTCTCCACTGATGGAGCCGGCGCGCACCGAACTGGCTGCAGCGATTGAGGCCACCGAATTCAGCAAACCTGTTTGTCCGGTTTACCAGAATGTAAATGCACAGGCCGTTACTGACCCTGCCACCATCAAGGAAAACTTGGTTGCCCAATTAACAGCTCCCGTTCGCTGGACACAGACTGTTCAGAACATGATTGCTGATGGTGTTACGTCATTCACCGAAGTGGGACCAGGTAAAGTATTACAAGGATTAGTGAAAAAAGTAGACCGTAAAATGGAATGCAACGGTTTCAGCACTTATCAAGGATAATTAAGCTGGCAGCCAAGAGCTTTTAGCTGATAGCATAACAAAGGCAAGCCGAAAAAGCTTGCCTTTTGTTTTGGTTCAATCATCCAAGGTACTCAAATCGCCTTCATCCTCACCTAAAGCCCTGGCTTTTAAAACGCGACGCATAATTTTCCCACTGCGTGTTTTGGGCAGAGAGTCCGCAAAAATTACTTCTTCGGGGCGTGCTATTGGCCCCATTACCTTAGCCACATGCTCAAGCAACTCCTTGGCTAGCTCTTTAGAACCTGTTAACCCTGCCTTGAGAATAACATATAGATGAATGCCACTGCCTTTTAATTCATGCGGCAATGCAATAGCAGCCGCTTCAGCAACATCAGGATGGCTAACCGCTGCACTCTCTATTTCAGCCGTCCCAAGGCGGTAACCACTTACTTTAATCACATCATCACTTCGTCCGATAATCCAGAAATAACCATCTTCATCCTTCCGGGCCGAATCGCCTGCATGGTAGTATTTTTGCTGTTCAAACTTGGACCAGTAGGTTTCTTTATAGCGCTCATCATCATCCATGATTGTGCGGGCCATGCCAGGCCATGGATTTTTTATCACCAAAGCTCCAACCTCGTTGGCAGCCACATCATTCCCCTGTTCATCAACAACACCTACCTCATGGCTAAAAAACGGCTTTGTTGCCGAACCGGGTTTTAATGGGGTAACAGGCAATGGACTAATCACGAAACCACCTGTCTCAGTTTGCCACCAGGTATCCATAATGGGGCACTTCTGCTTTCCGACAATGGTATGATACCAACGCCAGGCCTCAGGGTTGATAGGCTCCCCCACCGAACCCAACAAGCGCAATGAACTAATATCATGGCGATTGACCCACGACTCCCCATAGCGCATTAGACCACGAATTGCCGTTGGTGAGGTATACAAGATTGTAATGCCGTATTTATCAATCATTCGCCACCATCTGTCCGGATAGGGATGGTTTGGCGCCCCTTCGTACATAAAAATGGTAGACCCATTAATTAGCGGCCCATAAACCATGTAACTGTGTCCGGTAATCCAGCCAGGATCAGCCGCACACCACCAGCGATCTTCAGGTTTAATATCAAATACCATCCGGTGGGTCGCCGATGTATAAACACTGTAACCTCCATGGGTATGCACCAGCCCCTTGGGCTTGCCTGTTGAACCCGAAGTGTAGAGCAGAAACAGCATATCTTCGGCATCCATCTCCTCTGTTTCGCATTTATGGCTGGCTATCGGCAAGGCTTTTAAGTCGTGATACCAATAATCGCGGTCATTTTCCATGTAAACATCCTCCCCTGTTCGCTTCACCGTAATACACACCTCCATGGTAGGTGATAGTTCCATCGCTTTGTTCACAATATCCTTCAACTTGGTAGGCTTTCCCCGCCTAAAACCACCATCGGCAGTAATTACCACCCGGCTATTGGCTGCATTAATGCGTTCGGCCAGTGCCTCGTGACTAAAGCCGCCATAGACCACGCTATGCGCGGCACCAATTTTAGCACAAGCCAGCATGGCAAATATTTGCTCGGGTATCTGAGGCATGTAAATGGTGACAATATCGCCTTTATGGACTCCCATTGCTTTGAGAATATTAGCAAATTCAGCTACTTCGCGATTAAGCGCATGATAAGAGTACGTTTTTAAATCGCCCGGCTCACCTTCCCAAATAAGAGCCAGCTTGTTGCGGTTAGATGTTTTCAGGTGTCGGTCAATGGCATTCTGAATAATGTTTGTTTTGCCACCAACAAACCATTTGTAGAAAGGATGAGCAGAGTCATCGAGCACCTTGTCCCATGGCTTGTACCAATCTAACAACTCAGCCTCTTTGGCCCAAAATTCTTCCCGGTTACTAATGGACTGCTGATATAAATCATCGTAGCATTTAATGGTGGCATAGTCGATGACCTCTTTTGAAGGATAAACAAAGTTTTTTGGATCCATCATAAATTTTCAGATTTATCTCTTGGTTAATAATGTGATTGTCACCAAGATATAAATAGAAAATTGCTTTTACAATATTTTCAGACTCTTTATTCTGAATATCAACACCACTAAAAACGTCGCCCACAAGGCGCTTCAGCACCCCGCTAGTCTCAACTAATCGTTAACCACAATAGCCGCTTTCTGCTTCTTCCCATCCATAAGAATAGTAAGCGGCTGTTCGAATTCGACATGGCAAAAGTATTGGGTGGCACGAATTTGCTTCTGAGCTTTCAGGGTATCGAGCATAACAAATTGGTTCTGGTCATTATGATGCACACTAAAATAGCCAACATTCATAGATGTAACGTTGTGGAAAAAGTGTGAGCCCAGCGAGGCATCCAATGGAAAGTTTGGCAAGCCCATCTCAACAATAATGCGGGCATGTGATATCTGTGACCAATATACCGGGATGCCGGTAAAACGGTCGCGCGTGCCCCAGCGACCAGGCCCAATCAACACGTACTCCTTCCCCTGCTCCTCAAAGTATTTATTGATCTCGGCCATCTCGGCCCCCATCTCCGCTGTTTTGGTGCGATCAAAGACATCGATGTTCATATACACCACATCTTTGATATGATTAAGACGACCATTTCCCATTCCTTTCACAGACTGCAACAATATCTTATCCCTATCCACCTCATCGAAGTTGATATGCACATTGTTTTCAACGCGGATAAGTGGCTTTATCTGCAGAAGGTATAGCGTCGGTAAATCGCGAATACCCGGGTCCAGGTCTACTGCAAACTCAATCTCTACCGGAGCGCCCATAGCTTCTTTAAAAAACCGCAGCAGCATATCGAGTGTACGCGAAAGAGGTATATAGTCGTATTTGAGGATATTGGAAAAGTTTACCACACGAGGGCCGCGCTTATCAAAATCGTTAACCATGCGGTCGTAACTGTAATCATAAACCGTTGCACAGTGCTTCAGGTTCCCATCTTCCTCGGCCTCTTTGATACTCAGCTTAACAATGGCCGCATCTTCTCCGCCTTTCTCCAGACAAAAATCGGTATTTTCCAGATCAAGTGCATAAAAGTAGGCCTGAGAATCTTTTATCTGATCCTGGATGGAGTTAAGTTCCAGCTTTGGGTGCTTGGGACAAAAACGATAGGCTTTTTCGCCACCAACCACGTATTTCCCCAAGCCAACAGCCAGCACCGCAAAGCCGTCTTCGGGCTTCATGTATGAAAAAGGGTAGTAGTTGTACGACTGCGCCACACCACTGATATTGGGATAAAAACGTTCGCCCACCTTGCCACCAACCACTTCCTGGATGATCACCGCCATCTTTTCCTCCTCAATTTTATAGTTGACGGCATCGAAGTAAGCTTTCGCCGGGTCGCTGAACATGGATGCATAAACCAGCTTAACGGCCGTGCACAACTGACGAAAACGCTCATTGACATCCGGATGGTTATTGGGCACCATGTAAGTGGCATAAACCCCGGCAAAAGGCTGGAGCAAGCTATCCTCAAACAAGCCTGAAGAACGAACTGCTAAAGGCTGATCCATCACCTCAACATATTGCCGAAGCTTATCGTTGACTTCATCGCTGAGTTCTGATTTCAGGAATAACGCTTTTATCTCATCGTAGTTTTTCTTGACAAAAGCCTGTGTATACAAATCGTTCTTTTCGATGAAATGAGTGAACTCTCCTGCGCCAATAATTGTAGTGGCCGGGATACGTATGTTAATATCATCAATAATGTTATCAAAATTGATGTTTTCGATGAAATTGCTCAAAAAAGCAACACCCCGACCTTTACCACCGAAGGAGCCTTCGCCAATACGTACGATATAGCGACTGCTTTTTACCATTTCTTTGTCGAACATGACCACTTTACCACGCAGGCGCTCCAGGCGCACATCTTCGAATATTTTAAGAATGGCCAGACGCAATTTGTTGGAACTCTCAAAGTCCTCAATCCGATAGGGGCGCAGGCGCTTGGCAATGGTGATTTCACCACGTGCCATCAGCCAGGTCGAAATTCCGTTTCGTCGGGCATGGTATAGCAGGGATTCGGGCGTAACCTGTTCGATGCAATCCACAAACTCCTTGAGATTGCGCGCCACCGCTACTTTTGTGCCCCGTGTGTTTTTAAACACGAAGTTGCCAAACCCCAGCTTTTGGTGAATAAAATTGTAAATATCCAACGATAAACTGTCCGAGTTCTTATCAATAAAATCGGATTGGATAGCCTCTGCCCTTAAAGCATTGGCCGGATCAGACGACTGTAAAAGCGTGGGAATAATTGTTTTTGATTTGACGTACTTAATCAGCTCCACTCCAGCCTCCTCATCTTCAACCCCGTTACGTGTATATTTCACGTCAGAAATCACACAAATGAGGTTATCCAGGTATTTATCCACAATCTCAACGGCATCCTCATAATTACTCACCAGGAGAATTTTTGGGCGGACGCGCATCTTCATAATTTTATGCAGCTGATCGCTCGATTCTTCAGCCAATATCGCCTGTGTCTGACTCATAATAATGGAGTAAAGCAAAGGCAGGTAACGGGTGTAGTACTTTTGCGAATCCTCTACCAGCAGAATAACACGCACATCGCCAACCTGCACATCCTTCTCCACATTCATCTTATCTTCTACATATTTAATCATGGCCAGAAACACACGCGAATCGCCGTTCCACACAAACACGCGATCGATGTGCTCGATATTACCGCTGCCTTCGTCAAAAAACTTCAAATCAGCGTTATTGTTCACCATCAGCAAAATAGGCACATCAGGCTGAACCAGCTTCAGACGGGCACTCATTTGCAGCGGCAACAATTTATCGAGCCCCGCCATCAGGATAATCATATCAAACTCCCGTTCCTGAAGCATTTGCTCAGCCTCATCGGCCGTGGCTACACTCGTGATACGCGGAGCCGTAAATAAATTTAACTGCAGGTATTCCCCAAAAATTTTGTCGAAGAACCGTCCTTCGCGAACAATACTGTACGAATCGTAATGGTTGGCAATCAACAACACTTCACGCACCTTAAAGGACATCAGTTCCTGAAAAATATCGCGGTCGGTGCGCTTGCGGTTATATATTTGGGATAGCTCAATTTGGCTCGTCTGACTTTTCATGTACAAACAATGTTATTGTGTTGGATTTGGTAACAAATTAAACAGTAAATTCTCACAACAACAACCTTACTCATACAGATTACTGATGCAGTTTGGTTGACACGCTAGAGAACCTCCATTAATTTTACTGCTCCTTTTCAAAAAAATGACATGAAAAAGCAAGCCCTAATTTGCGGATACAACATCTCCTACTACGAAGCAGGCAATGGCAAGTATGCATTAGTATTTTTGCACGGAAACTCCCTTTGCGCCGACATCTTCCTGAAACAGCTTAATGATGCAGCGCTAAAATCACGGTATAGACTAATTGCTCCAGATTTTTTAGGACATGGAGAATCGGACAAAGCCGGACAAAACAAAAAGGATTACCACCTTCACAATCAAGCTAAAATAATTAATGCCCTCATCGCTCACTTACAATTAACCCATGTAATACTGCTCGGACACAGCCTTGGTGGCAACATAGCCATTGAGGTACTCAGGAGCAATACACAAATTGAGGCACTCGTGTTGATTTGTTCATTTCCAGCTTCAAACCCTTTCAACAAGCGTATCTTCAAAAACACCCCTGCTATTCAGTACTTTTTTCAGTCTACTCTGTCCTCTGAGGACATACACAAAATGAATGACTTGTTACTCAGCAAAGCCAATACAAACAGCAAGAGCAAGCTATTCACTGCATCTATTAAAAAAAGCGATGCTTTTTGTCGAAAAACATTGGCACAAATAATTTCAGAAGGAAACTATATGGACCAACAGGAATTTATGAAAACAATTGACATACCTGTAATTGGTATTTTTGGTGAAAGGGACCAGTTTTATGATTTGGCTTACCTCCAAAGGCACTGCTCATCGCTTTTTACGAATTTATTTGTGGTAGCTACCGCGGGGCACATGCCTTTTTATGAAACCCCTTTAAAATTTAGTCAACTGCTGTTAAATGAAGTTGGACAATTAGTAGCTCAGGATAAAATTAACACCTTACACTCCAAAAATGAGTAAGCTGCCAAAGAAAAAATCCTTAGCAGCTTACTAATTGTGTTAGTCCAATAACTCAATCGTTCGGTTAGAATAGTTGAAGGACATCACCTGCACAAAGCCATCGAGCTGACTAAGTGTTCCGGTGCGATTTTCCTGGAAACCGAGTCCGTTAACAACTCCGACAGTAAAGTCTGTTTCGGGACAGGAAGCGTTTTCACAGCCATAGTAATGCACCGCAACAATGTACGTTCCGTCTGGCACATCAGACAGCCAATAAATGTTTTCTGGCCCAAACCCATCCACATCATCTCTATCCAGATAACCACCGCTGGATGAATATGGATTAGAGAATTTAATGGTTTCGCCATGAGGATCGGTTACCCACAAATCAATATCGGTGAGGTTGGTGTTCCATGAAAGTCCAATTTGAAGCACCCCATTGGAATCAGGCAAATCATCCAAATCGCTCTGATATACCATTATTTGGTTGGCATTATACCACGAAACAAGGGTTGACACAAAACTTTGATCAATTCGTGGATTACTCCACCGAATTGAACTGAGCTCCTCCAAAGGATCTGTCACCCAGCTGAGGACATCACTTCCAAGCGCATTAGTTTGTTCCTGTAGGTTATGATAATTAGTTTGAAAGTTATCTAGAAAGTTGAAAAATTGGTCTGAAACAACCGTTTTAACAACACTGGAAACTGCGATCAAAGCAGCTCCTCCCGCAATAGCAGGAGTTAAGCCTCCAACTGTTCCTGCGCCCAAAATAACAGCTCCGGCATTTCTCGAGTAATTCATCCAACTAACCACCTCTGAATTAATAAATTGGTGAAAGGCATCAATAAAAATGGTCAGTGCCTCGTCAACACTTTCATTGTCCGTTTTTAGGAGTTGACGCGAACTGTTAGCCATTTTTTCGAGGCGCGGCAGTGGATGAGGAAAGGCAATTTGCTGTTTCCCGCTTAATGCATTTAATTGTGCGGCAGCAGCCGATTCAAAAATAATTTCCTCATCATAACCTGTTCCCCGACTCGTAATCTTGCTCTCATTTAAAAGAGTGCCCAGGCGGTTATCCCAGTCGTAATGGTAAATTCTTACGTAAAAACTTTCAGCATCGATACGCTCAAATTCAAGTACTTCTCCATTTTTCTCGCCTGTAAAGGGGTCAATAGAATAGACGAATGTTGGTTCCCCAAATTCATCAAGCAATATGACACTCTCGACATTACTTTCACTGTCATATACATAAAAGCCACTTAAGGTAGTCTGCACTTCAGAGTCACTGGTATGCATAAGAACAGACAGTTGCAGGTCATCCTGAAAAATACTGGCTTTCAAAGGAAAGGCTGCCCCGGGATTTTCGTACCACACCATTTCAATAGGTGACACGGGATCGGTGATATCGTTATTAACTGGTGTATCATCATCCTGACACGCTACCAAAACCAACAACAAAACGCCAAATATATATCCTTGTAATTTCATAGTTATTATATTAAAATATTGATTCCAAATCGTATAGTACTAACCGAAAACTCCGAATTGGAGTGCTTATTGACCAGCCCACCGACAACCGTATATAGCTGTAAAAAGCCTAAGAGCCGACCGTACATTCCCACATCCAAAGATTGTCCACGATATTCAGAAAAGGAATAGGCTCCATACACCCCAACGCGAGGTCCTGGAAGTAAGCCCAAAGTGAGAGTATGATTGGTGTAGGACTGGAGACTATTACTAAAACGTCCTATTTGCGCGCCTAACCGAAGCCACTTGTAAGGCATCCCTTCTACCTGCAAGTGATAGGCAGCAGGCAAGCTAAAGCGATGCTCAACCTCTTCTTCATTGATTATTAACTCATCCAGCAGCTCATCACTGACCAAATCAACGACTTCAACTCCTTCGCTTGCCATCTGAGCATCCACAAGCGCCTCGTTATTAATTTCAAAAGACACTCCATTCTCTCTAAAGTTCAGTGAGCCAACATCTACAATCGCCCCACTTAAAATAAGCTTATCCCATAGCTTCCAGCGAAAACCAAGATCAAAAGCCACACCGGTATTCTTATTAAATGCAAAATAGTTTAGACCTGGACTATTATAATCTACGTCCCACGAATTGTCTTCACTTCGAACATAATTAAATGGCCCGTGCAACAGCCCCGCTCCCTGCAT
Organism: Carboxylicivirga taeanensis; assembly: GCF_051851475.1. NCBI lineage: Bacteria > Pseudomonadati > Bacteroidota > Bacteroidia > Marinilabiliales > Marinilabiliaceae > Carboxylicivirga > Carboxylicivirga taeanensis. Next base: position 133,971 of record NZ_JBPUSJ010000001.1, read on the forward strand.
ACGAACCGTTCCACCCTGCAGCTCATCATAGTTGATTTGCATATTAACATTGTTTGTTTGCAGATAGGCGTGCCCAACCAAAAATTTAACCGCAAGCCCTAACTTGAATCTCGGAGTGAGCTCGCGTGCATACCCTAAACGGTACTCATTAAAGACAATCGCTTCCACACCCAGGTTTTCAACATCCACATCAATTGCTTCGGGGGTGTTGTAGTCCATTTCAAGAAACCGCAGATTCATGAGTTCATCACTAAATGTTACTGCTCCTACTGACCGATTACTCAAATTAAGCGACCAAAACCCCTTGGGCCGCTTGATGCCAATTCCCAGCAGCGGCAAGCTGGTTGACACGAGCACCTCATTATCCTTGGCAACAGTTTTTTCCAAAATGCCCCAAAAACTTTCATTATCATTGGCTTTTTTGGAGCTTTCGATCAACTCATCAATTGAAAATCCTTTGGTTCCTAGCGAAACATCAACCGAGCTTAACACGGGCAAGCTGACATAGGAATCTTGTCCTTCAAAATTGGCAGGGTTAGAGTTTTGTGATTGCGGAACCTGATTCATAAAGCCGATGATTGCATTTTGCGCCTCCACTTTCCCAGCAATGATAAACAGAATAGCAACCAACCAACTTGCAAGTAGCTTTTTCATACTTCAATTTTTTAGATAAATGATTGGAATCAAGCAAAAGCAAATTGACCCAAGACGAACCAACATGCCATTGCTTGCAGTTGCTATTCAGAAAGAAAGGCATATCTTTCTCCCATGCTAAGCAAAGAATTGCTAAGCTCTGGTTGATTTTCTTTCAGACGGATGAACCGGCTCATGGCCTGATCCTGGTTGCCATTGAAATAGCACGCCACTATTTGGATATAGTTCACACCTCCATGCCCCGGCATAACATCTTCACAACGATCAAAGCATATTTTTGCCTTTGTCCAGTTTTGATGCTTTAGGTGCCGCAACCCTTTTTTGAACTGATAAATGGCAAATCTCATCTCTTCGGCTTGTGGCATAAAGCGAACCGACATTCGGTATAAAAAATCAACTGGCTCACCTGCCTTGTAGGCTGGCTCCCAATACCCTGATGTAGCTTCAATGAACTGTGTGACTTGGGCCTGCAATTGACTATTAGCCTCATCTAGCAACTCAATAGAACTTACCTGCCCTTGTGCATCAATCATAAACGAAACAGCAACTGCGCTCACTTCGTCATAATCAATGTCGTTACTAATAATGTACTGTTCGATAAACTGATAAATATTCTGTCCGCTATAACTCCCTTTAAAAACAGGTGCTTGAGTTGCCTGCCCCACAACAAAGAGTGGCATCAACACTACCATAAGCATTCCACATATCGTTTTCATGATCTTTTCTTTAAATTCAACATTCGTACTTCATTTAGGCTATTTGGTACCTTTTAGCTGTAACAAAGTTAAGATCACTCAAAAGCTGAGCACAATGACATGTTTATGTCATTTTTCAGTTTCCAACAAACAAAGGGTGATGCCTCACTGGCTCCGTAAACAAGGTTAAAGGCCATTTTCTTTAGCAAAATCGACCAGTTCGGATAATTTGTGAAAGCCCAGCTTGGCAAAAATTGACCGCCGGTGATTATTTACGGTATTAAAGCTGCGATACAAGACCTTAGCCACCTGTTTGGTACTTAAGCCTTGTCCTAAATGTGAGAGGACGGTAAGTTCGGTCTTTGTCAATTTAGTCAGAAGCAAGTTGTTTTTCAATCGATTATTTTCGGCAATAAATGCATCGAGGCTATTCGGATTACGAACCAGGTGCTGATCAACCGTATATAAAAAACATATCAGGTATACTTTATCATCACCCAAATCAATTCTTCTCACTCGCGAATATATCCAACAACGCTGTTCCAAGGGTTTATTTATTCTTGCAAGAATGGTTTTTGTTTCCTGAGAACCATTATAAATTTCTGAAAAAGCCGCGTGGACATATTGAAGATCTTCCTCTACAAATAACGAACCTTGGTTTAAAAAACCCATATCAAGGCGCTTAACAGGGTTAATCCCAATTTCACTGTAGTAATTACGATTGGCCCATACAAGCCGGGCGGCCAAATCCTCTCTAATCTCCAAAATATGAACAGATGCCGGCAAATGATTAAGCACCTTTTTATAGAATTCAATCCCTCGACCATTCATACACTAGAATTATGACAGCAACCAATAGTCACTAACAGTGATAAAACTAAAAAGCTCACCTATCATCCTTTGTACAAACCAGGAGTCGAAATAAGCATGGGTGACAAAAAAAAGGCAAAAACAAGACTATGTCAAGTTATTCATTCGCTTAGCAGGTCATTCAGCATAAATAAATGATTGATTATAATAGCATCAGATGCAGAGGCTCTTTTCAAGCTGAGAATCATTTCCCAGAGATATAACCAAAAGAATGGCCAGCATTGGTAGTGCCAGCCATCTGTAATTTTTAATGGACGTCTCAACAACATGCCCCTTATGCCTGCTGTTTAATTGAGTTAATGAATAAAGTTGTCTTTTCGCAAACGCTTAGCAACACGACGGGAGAAGTAATTGTTTAAGGTGTCATAACCTGCATAAATGCCATTGACTACAATTTCACTGATCCATTGATACTCTGCTAACTCATTAACATCATATAAGTAAACATTGTAACTTGAATTGGGCTCTTCCCGCTCATCCGTTACTGCACTGTTTTCATAATAGGTGGTTACGTATTTAGATGACGTCCAATAACCATCAAGGTTTATAACTAAAATGGCCTCGCTGCCAGAACTTTTCACTTTGTTCAGAAATTGTGAATAGGTATAATCTTCATCCGGCAAAAAAGCTTCCGATGATTTTACTATACGCGGGAAACCACCCGCACCGATATTGCGCTCAAGAGACTTTTCGAGCTGCTCCCGGAATTTGAGGTAAGAAATATTGTTAAAATTACCACGCACATTGTTATTGTAATTTTCCTCAGTAAACCCCTTAAAACTATCTCCTGTAACAAATACCACCATCATGGATGAATAAGGATGTTCAGCAGGGCTTTTAACAACCGAAATAATGGAAGATGATGCACAGCTTGTTAATAAAGTAGCTAACAAATAAAGAATAACTAATTTTGAAGGTAAGGTTTTAAAATTCATAACTTTCAATATTTCAAGAATGACAATTCCAATGACCATTGGTCAAAAGGCAATTATTAATATGTTTTATGAAAGCTTTCAATAATTAGACAACCTCTATTGGGCCCACACGTATTTTACCGTCAAAATCATTTCCGAAAACAAAAAGTACCCTGTAATTTATCTCAATGCACTTTTGAAGCCTAAAAGATAGACTGACTGTATCAATACAATTATCTGCCAATAAAAAACAAGCCCGCCAGTACAACATACTAACGGGCTGTTCTTAATAATACTATCAAGTTCAATTATTGCTTGACAAGTGACACATTGTGATTACCATGCTGAACAACAAAAGAAACATCATTACTTCCCTGCTGCTGTACCAAGGCTTTGTTCATAGTACCGTACTGATTGATGGTAGATGACAAGTTAGAACCTTTCATCTCATTTACAGCCTGGTTATCCTGTCCGTCCTGCTTAATAACAATAAAATCATGGCCCCCAGAATGCTCAACTCTTGCTATATTCGCTTGACCAGCCTGATCCAATGAAATACTTGAATGACCACCATTTGACTCGACAACACCTTTGTTAGCATCACCAATTTGACGCACATTCACTGCACTATGGCCTCCTTTACGGTCGACTCGAGTGACATTATCGTTACCAGTTTGAAGAGCTGTCACCGTACTATGGCCCCCTTTTGAGTAAATAACGGCTTTGTTACCATCGCCCGATTGCCCAACAGAAGCTGTGCTAAAGGCGCCTTTTTGATCAATCAATGCCGTATTACCCATTCCATCCTGCTCCACACTGGCTGTTAACTGATTGCCCCGTTGAGCCACTTCAGACCAGTTATTATCGCCCGCCTGACGAATATGCACTAAATGACCTGAACTCCCTCCTTGGGATGCAGCCGCCGTGTTATCATGACCATTTTGAGAAATGTGAGCCATGTAATCTTGTCCTTTGCCTTGACTAATAGTTGCTCTGTTACTATTCCCATCTTGAGATATATCAGCTGTTCCGCCATAAGAACCGGTTTGAATCTTTGCTGAGTTTTCTATACCATACTGGCTAATAAAAGCAGTATTATAGCTTGCCCCTTCATGTCCACCGTCATGATCGTCCTCTTCATGAGAAGACCCACCTTTTCCACCCTGACCACCTTCATGGTCATCATCGTGTCCGTCATCATGACCTTCATCATGATCATCAACACTGCTGCTTTGCTCAATGACCGCCTTATTCAAAGTACCGGATTGAACAATTCGCGCTGTGCTATTGGAGATACTTTGCAAGGTAGCTTGCTTAATAACGGCTTTAGACTCTGCTCCACTCTGTTCAACCACAGCGCGCAGGGTATGACCCGCCATATCAGGTAAATTACCTTGCTGTATTAAACCATTATTAGCGGAACCATTTTGCCTGACAACCGCAACATTACTCTCTGCAGCTGACGTAGCATTACTCACCTGACTCACCTTTGAATGGTTATCCTGACCGGATTGTTCAACCTGCGACCTGTTATAGTCGCCTTCCTGATGGGTAATGGCTTTGTTTTGTGCCATCACCATTGATGGACATACAATAAGTCCAATCAACAAAATCATTTTTGTTCTCATAGTGAAAGTTTAGAAGTTATTATGTCGCCCCACACATCGTTAACAAACAACAAGTTAGAGCCAATAACTTCCAAATTCAATTCACAAACCATAATGGTTGCAAAAAAGTGACGAACGTAGGATAAAATTACATGAACAAAATAAAACAGATGATTAAAGCATTGATAATCACGAATGTGCAATATCACCAAACAGATAACTACAACATCTCCTTAGTACTAGGCAGTTGATCGTTATAGGGATCTTTACGGATCGCAGCACGGATAGCACGTGCCAAAGCCTTGAAAATACCTTCTATTTTATGGTGCTCGTTCTTGCCTTCAGCCTTAATATTTAAATTACAAGCTGCGGCGTCTGCAAAGCTTTTGAAGAAGTGGTAGAACATCTCTGTTGGCATGTCGCCAATCATCTCGCGTTTAAAGTCGGCCTCCCACACCAGCCACGATCGACCACCAAAGTCGAGGGCTACCTGTGCCAAACAATCATCCATTGGCAAGCAAAAACCATAGCGCTCAATACCGCGCTTATCGCCCAATGCCTTTTTAATCGCCTCCCCAAGCACAATGGCCGTATCTTCAATGGTATGGTGTTCATCAACATGTAAATCACCTTCCACCTGAACGCGCAAATCGCAGCCCGAGTGACGACCAATCTGCTCTAACATATGATCGAAAAAGTGTAAGCCTGTTTTTATATCACAAACGCCTTCCCCATCAAGGTTAAGTGACACGGTAATTTTCGTCTCAGCTGTATTGCGCTGTACTGTTGCACTTCTTTCTGTAGCGAACAAGTATTTCGCGACATCTGCCCAGTTGCTGGTGCACAAGGAACATATTTGCTCAAGGCCGGCCGCCTTTAATTCGTTTATACCAGCCTCACCTTCTTTAAAATAGATGGCCTTACAACCCAAATTTTTCGCTAACTCCACATCGGTAAGGCGGTCGCCAATAACAAAGGAATTGGCCAAATCGTAGTCGCCCTGCAAGTAATGGGTCAACAGGCCCGTTTTGGGCTTTCGGGTCGAAGCATTCTCCTCAGGAAAAGAGCGATCGATGAGAATATCTGAAAACAGGATGCCTTCGTTTTCAAGCGATTTGAGCATTTTATTCTGGGTCGGCCAAAATGTATCTTCCGGAAACGAATCGGTTCCAAGTCCATCCTGATTGGTGACCATCACCAATTGGAAATCAAGCATATTTGCCACTTTTGACAGGTTTTGAAACACCCCCGGATAAAACTCCAGTTTTTCCAAACTATCTACCTGAAAGTCTACAGGAGGCTCTACAATTAAGGTTCCGTCACGATCTATAAAAAGTAATTTTTTCTTTTCCATTTATTTAATTCAACACATTAATATTACGACACATCCCGGTACCCTGTGCCTCTGCTCCTCTATCTCAATGCCTCTGTCAAAGGGCTCATTCACCCCTCAAAGATCAGCTATTTGCTAATATCCATGTAATTTAATCACCTTCAACACCTAATATCCCGCCTTTGACTTCAGTAGCTTATATTACTTGTAGCTGCCTAGTGCTTCGAGTAACTGTTCATTTTCGTCCCTTGTCCCAACCGTTATGCGCAAACAACCTGCACACAAAGCCACCGAAGAGCGATCTCGGATGATGATTTGCTTTTGCACCAGATACTCATATACGCCCCGGGCATCCTCTACTCTCACCAACAAGTAATTGGCATCGGAAGGATAAACTTTCTCAACAAAGTTCAATTGATTCAGCTGCTTTTCCAAACGCTCCCGTTCTTTCAAAAGAAGCTGCACCCACTCTTGCATTTGACCAACCTTATTAAGCAACTCAAGAGCCGTTTTTTGCGTAAGGATATTGATATTATAGGGATATTTAATATTACTCATGACCTTAATTATCTGCTGCGAGGCAAAAGCCATCCCCAGGCGTATTCCGGCCATGCCCCAGGCTTTTGAAAAAGTTTGAAGAATCACCAGATTGGGATAGTTATTGAGCTGAGGCAAAAAACTTTTGTCAGGAGCAAAATCGATATACGCCTCATCCAACACCACAATGCCCTCAAAGTTTTCGGTCAGCTGCTGAATATCCTCGGCCCTGAAACAATTACCAGTCGGGTTATTGGGTGAGCAGATAAACAGGAGCTTCGTGTGATTATCACACGCCGCCAGCAGGGCTTCCACATCCAGCTCAAAATCAGGCGTCAGTAACACCTTTCGAACTTCAACCTGATTGATATCGGCCGCCACCTGATACATCCCATAAGTGGGATCTATCGACACCACGTTATCAACTCCTGGCTCACAAAACATGCGATACAGCAAATCAATTGGTTCATCACTGCCATTCCCGAGAAAGATTTGAGCGGACTCCAGGCCTTTAATCCCGGCAATTTTATCCTTCACCTCCCGCTGATAAGGATCTGGATACCGGTTGTAAGGCTGGTTATAAGGGTTCTCGTTGGCATCGAGAAATACGGCTGCTTCGCCCGTATATTCGTCTCTTGCAGAAGAGTAGGGTTTTAAGCTGAGGATATTTTGGCGGAATAATTGGTTCAATGGTTTCATAATTTGTTGTTATTAGTCATCTTAAATCTAATGTGCAAATCTACATGCTATTTAAGCGAATGGTCACCGCATTTTTATGAGCCATCAGCTCTTCAGCTTCCGCCATTATTTCAATCGATGGACCTAGTTTTGACAAACCAGAGGCGCTAATTTTCTGATAGGTTATTTTCTTCATGTAGCTATCGAGGTTAACCCCACTAAACGCATTGGCATAGCCATGTGTAGGTAAAGTATGGTTGGTTCCCGAAGCATAATCACCGGCACTCTCGGGCGAATAATTACCCAGAAATACCGAGCCTGCATTCATCACCTTATTGGCTACCAACTCGTCATTGCGCATGGCAACAATCAAGTGCTCTGGTGCATACTGATTGCACATTTCCACCATCTCCTCTTCGTTATTAAGCACAATAAGGCGGCTGTTCTCCAGAGCTTTTTGGGCAATCTCCTTTCGAGGCAGTGCTTCGAGCTGTTTAGCCACTTCAACTTCCACCTCGTTCAGCAGCCCTTCTTTATTGCTGACAAGAATCACCTGGCTGTCAGCGCCGTGCTCAGCCTGTGACAAAAGGTCGGAAGCTACAAAGGCAGCCTCAGCAGTTTCGTCGGCCAATACCATTACTTCCGAAGGTCCTGCAGGCATGTCGATGGCTACATCTTTAAGGCTCACCAACTGCTTGGCGGCTGTTACAAAGCGATTGCCAGGCCCAAATATTTTAGCGACAGACGGCACCGACTCCGTGCCATAGGCCATGGCACCAATAGCTTGCACACCCCCTAACTTATAAATACGATTGACACCAACCAGGGAGGCAGCGTACAATATAGCCGGATTAATGGCTCCAGATTTGTCGGCAGGCGTACACAGCACTATTTCTTTACAACCTGCTATTTTGGCGGGAATACCCAACATCAAAACCGTTGAAAACAATGGGGCTGACCCGCCGGGTATATATAAGCCAACCTTTTCAATAGCCACGCTCTTTTGCCAGCATTTCACACCAGGCATGGTTTCAATCACTTCGCGCTGAGTAATCTGAGCTTCGTGAAATACTTCAATATTTTTCTTTGCTACCTGAATAGCACCTTTCAGCTCGGTTCCAACACGTTTGCAGGCCTCATCTATTTCGCTTTGGCTCACTTGCAATGCATCAATATCGGCGCCATCAAAAAGGCGGGTATACTTCAGCAAAGCGGCATCACCATTCCGTTTTACATCTTCCAATATACTTTTGGCGGTATCGTAAACATCTTCAAGGCCGTTATCAGGTCGCTCCAATAACTGGCTCCACTCACTTTTTGGGGGATAAAGAACTTTTTGCATAGTTTATTAATCTGATAGCTATAAGCTAATTACAACTCCCTTATGGGATTTAATTCCAACTGCCTTTTTTCTTAATCTGGTTATTCAGACTTGCTAAAGAATCATCTTTTCAATAGGTACAACAAGCAAACCTTCGGCCCCAAGTGCTTTCAACTGCCCAATAATCTCCCAAAACTTCTTCTCTTGAATCACTGAGTGTACCGAACTCCATCCTTTCTCGGCTAATGGCAAAACAGTTGGACTTTTCATGCCCGGTAAAATCTTTACAATCTCATCCACCTTATCGTTAGGTACGTTCATTAGAATATATTTATTTGAGTTGGCGGCCATTACCGAATTAATACGAAACAGCATCTCGTCTAGTAAAGCTTGCTTTTCGGCTGATAAATTAGCCCCGGCCACCAATAATGCTTCTGATTTCATAACCACTTCCACCTCTTTTAAGCGGTTAGCCACTAATGTACTACCAGAACTCACAATGTCGAAAATACCATCTGCCAAACCTATTCCGGGAGCTATCTCCACCGAACCGGCAATCTCGTGTATCTCAGCATTAATATTTTGCTCTTTGAAGTATTTCTCCAGAATCACCGGATAAGAAGTTGCCACTTTTTTACCGTCAAAATACTCCAGTCCGCTGTAATCATCAGCCTTTGGAATGGCCAGCGATAAACGACATTTGCTAAATCCCAAACGCTTTACCACCTTGAGTTCAAAGCCTTTTTCGGCCATTTCATTTTCACCAACAATCCCAATATCTGCCACGTCGTCAGCTACTGTTTGTGGAATATCGTCATCACGCAAAAACAAGACTTCGATGGGGAAGTTAGGTGACGAAGCAACCAACTTGCCACTACCTACATTGAATTTGATTCCTGCTTCTTTGAGCAGCTTCATTGAGTCTTCGTTTAAACGTCCTTTTTTCTGTAATGCAATTCGTAATTTAGTTTCCATGTTATGTTCTTTTTAAGTTTTTGTCAAATAAAAAAGGCTTACCCTTACCGGATAAGCCTTTGATGTTTCATATACGCATACGCCATCTCAACTCATCCGAGGTGATAAGTAATGATGATGATGAATATGGAATTGTATGCTTGTCATGTTCGTTTAAATTAAAAAAGGCTTACCATTTCTGATAAGCCTTTATTGATATCTTTAGTTTTTACACATCGATCACCGCCTACCAGTTAATAGGATACATGATGGTGATGATGAATAAAGTTCTGCATGTTTCAATAATTATATGATGCAAATGTAGTTTCAATATTTATAATTGCAAACTTTCAGTTGATTTTTTATTATAAATCCGAACTAAGTCCAACCATCAGGCCTTTAAATTTCGCTCAAAAGCAGCATATTGCTGATCGGTTCCTTTAATGTGCTTCACTAACCAATCTTTTAAAAAGTTAGTGACTTCAATGGATAATATAAGCTTGCCTGCATGCAGGCGTTCGTAGTAATTTTGAGTTTTCTCAATAAAAAACTGATGAGCCTCCTGGTGCTCTTTTAACTGAGGATAGGCCATTTGCAACATGTGCTTTTCCTCATTTGAAAAGTGAGATTTGGTATAATTCACAAGTCCCAATATCAGCTCTTCAAGTCTCTCCCGAGGCGACTCATCTTTTATGCCCCGGTAAAACTCATTAATGAGCGCAAACAATTGCTTGTGCTCATTATCAATCGTTGTATTACCAACTGATAAATCATCTGTCCACATAGTTTGTATTTTTGTCATAATGCGCAAAAATAAGAATCCTTTCCCCAAATTCTCGTTAAATTATTATCAACTCAATTGAATATTTTACCAATTACCAATGCATTTTGGCCAATAGTTTCGTTTATAAGATGAGATTCAAATTTTGAAACTCTTCTGCTTTACTTTACTTTCGGCAAATAATTCAAAACAATCAATTATGAATATCAAACAGCATATTCCTAACTTTGTGACAAGCCTCAATGCTCTGTGTGGCATCATGGCCTTGTTTTTTGCGCTAAATGGTCGTATAGACATAGCCGTTTGGCTAATTTTTGCTGGTGCTCTCTTTGATTTTGGTGACGGATTTGCTGCACGCGCACTCAATGCCTATAGCGACATTGGCAAAGAGCTGGACTCACTGGCCGACCTTATAAGTTTTGGTGCAGCTCCCTCTGCTATATGGTCAACCATCATTAAATACCAACTAACAGGCAGTTACGCCACCAACTTCTTTGCCTTATCTACGTCGCACCAACTACTGGTTATTGCCCCATTTATTATGGTGGCGTTTGCCGCCTTACGCCTGGCCAAATTTAATGTAGACACCCGACAAACCGAAAACTTTCTTGGCCTAACAACTACAGCAACAGGCATTTTTACCGCCGCCTTTGCCTATAAATTTATAGCTGTTCCGGAACTGTTCACCTGGTTGAGTCCAGGGATAATACTTGTGTTGATAGGTGTGTTTTGCGCCCTTCTTATCAGTGAAGTTCCCATGTTCTCATTAAAATTTAAAAACATGAAGTGGGCAGATAACAAGGAGCGCTTCATATTACTATTGCTAGCCATTGCATTTACTATTCTGTTTGGCATTGGCGGCATAGCGGCCACTATCCTTTATTACATTGTGGTTTCATTAATAAAAAGCGTACTACCTGCAAAATAACACTCAGGCATCAAACATATAAAAAGGCCCAACGAACTGCTCGCTGGGCCTTTTCGCATTTTAAATAATGCTTTATTTCTTTTGAAGAAGTGTGTTGGTAAAATAAACCAGCATCTCCCGCACATCCTCATAATCATCCCCATCTACCTTAACTTCGGTTAAGCGAGGCAAATGGTTGGCAAAGTAACTATGACTGTTGGCCATTTCAAACAGGTTGCTTGCCAAGGCACGTGGGTACGGAAAATCAGGATTAACTTCCGAAATCACCTTCGACACCTTCTCACATAGCATCTTGTAATTAGAGAAAAAGCCCTCCATATTCTCTTTATCGACTTCTTTAGTGTAGTAAGCCTTGGTTCCTTCAGCAATTATTAAGCGGTGTAAAACCGTCTCATTCACATAGTCAATAGCCGGATTCTCTTTATAGGCATAAACAATCGTTCTGATAATGATATTTAGACGCTCAATGGGCGAACTAATATTCATTGTATTAATATCAACAAGGTAGCTCACCCACTCCCAGTACCACGAAACCAGATAAAGCAGTAAGAAATGCTTGTTTTCAAAATACCGATATACTGAAGCCTCTGTTGAGCCCATTTGGGCCGCCAATTTCTTAAAAGTAAACGCCTCAAATCCAATCTCATCAATTAAATAAATACTGTGTTTAATGATGCTTTGACCGAGCGTTGTTTCTTGCGGATCGCGAATATAGAGCTTGTCGTTTAAATTGATTTTGATTCCAATAGACATGATTGCAAAACTTATTTAAAACAAAAATAGAACTTTTTTTGAACAAGTTTGATGTTTTAATGTTTAAGTGTTACAAAATACAATAATAGTTTTGCTATTATTATCAAAAGTAATAAATTTGCAAAGTTTTAGATGTTTAGAATGCTTCGAAACACCCACTGACACTGGCAATGGAAACAATTGAACTACAGTTCTATAATTTACGCCAGTGGATGTGTTAAAAAAAATAGCCAATATCGCCAATGGTCATTAATCAAGCATTTCAAAAACAGCTAAACCATTAAAGATTTAAAATCAGTTGCACCAACACCTGAGCAAAAATCCGTTCATCACCAATTCAAAGCAGTTGAGTTTGCATTGAAGATATTTGACACCGACACCATTAAAATGAAAAGAGCATGAACACAGTTACACAAAGCGCAAAAACTCAGGCTTGCATCAGCCCTGAGGTGGCAGTGAAGATTTTAAAAGAAGGAAATGAGCGCTTCATCAGTAACAAACGCGTCAACCGGGAGTTCTTAAAACAGGTTGAAGAAACCGCGGGTGGGCAGTATCCTTTTGCTGCAGTTGTCAGTTGTATTGATTCGCGTGTTCCAACCGAAGTAGTATTCGATCTGGGCATAGGGGATATTTTCAACGTGCGGGTGGCCGGCAATATTGTTAACGACGATATATTGGGCAGTCTCGAATTTGCATGCAAAATAGCTGGTGCAAAAGCCATTGTGGTAATGGGACACACTTCCTGTGGAGCCATTATGGGTGCCTGTGATGGAGCCCAGTTAGGCAACCTTACACAAATGCTCAACAAAATAAAGCCAGCTGTTGAGTTAACACCAACAATTAATGGCGAATTACGAACGTCCAAAAACACTGATTTTGTGAATAAGGTAGCTACGAAAAACGTAGAATTAACAATACAAACCATTAAAAAAAATAGTGACATTTTAAATGAAATGCACCAGTGCGGGTCAATTGCCATTGTTGGTGCCATGTACGATGTCAAAACAGGAAAAATTACCTTTAGTTAGTTATGTTCCCAGGTTGGATGCAGCTTTTTCTGAGAATAACAGTATTCAACCCTTAATTTTACCTGAGTGAGGTGGTTCGGTTTCAGACGTGATTTCGAACCACCTATTTTTTTATTACAATCTATTACCTCATTATATTTTTTGGCAGTAAAATGTAAATATTATCGCATAATTACTGACACTTTGCATTGTCGACAAAAAAATATTGCTTGCCTCGTTTGTTTTTTAAAAATTTTATTTCAAATATTTGTAAGCATAATCACAGAACAAATTATGAATTTGACATTAACACATAAAGGCTGGTGGCATCATACTTATCTTTCAACCGAGAGTTAAGGGCAACCGTCGTATCTATAAAAAAATATGAACAAAGGCTTATCGAAACTCTCGGTAAGCCTTTTTTTATTTAACAATTTTTGATCAGACCATGAAAACAATTAATTTCAATACCATAGCAACCCCCATTCCTGCGAACATAGCCGATGTTACGACACCGGTTAGTTTATTTCTGAAGCTGAGGGATGCCTACCCGAACACCACCTTACTTGAAAGTAGTGACTACCATGGAAATAGCAACTCCATGTCGTTTATCTGCTTTAAGCCGTTGTATGAGTTTATTGCTGATAAAGGCTTTGTGATGCAAGGGGAAGCGCACAAAGAATTGCAGCCAATGCCCATCGATGCAAACAACAACGTCCCGAAATTGCTCAATAGTTTTATCAAAAAACTAAAAGTGGATAACAGTCAAAGCCCCATAAAAATCAATGGCTTGTTTGGCTACTCAACATTTGATGCGGTGCAGTATTTCGACTCGCTAAAGTTTGAATCTGAACGCAAGGACGAACACGCTATACCAGAGCTGCGCTATACATTTTACAAATACATAGTGGCATTTAACCACTTTACCAACCAGCTCTATTTAATTGAGAACCTTGAAGAAAAAGAAGCATCGCAGAGCCAGCAATTAATAGAAAAATTTTATAACCGTACCATCCCTACTTTTCAGTTCAAATCCTCCAGTCAGGAGCAATCCAACTTGAGCGATGAGCAGTTCATGGCGATGGTGACAAAAGGAAAAGAACATTGTTTCAGGGGCGATGTATTCCAGATCGTTCTATCCCGACAGTTTAAGCAACAATTTACTGGTGACGAGTTTAATGTTTACCGGGCGCTGCGCAATATCAACCCTTCACCCTACCTGTTTTATTTCGACTACGGTGATTATAAAATATTCGGTTCTTCACCCGAAGCGCAACTGATTATTGACAACAATGTGGCAACCATCAACCCCATTGCCGGCACCTTTAAGCGCACCGGTGACGACGTTAAAGACCAGGAACTGGCCATTCAGCTAAGTGAAGATAAAAAGGAAAATGCCGAACATGTGATGCTGGTTGACCTGGCACGTAACGACCTGAGTCGTAATTGTGAAAAGGTAACCGTAAATACCTATAAGGAAGTGCAATTCTACTCACATGTATTGCACCTGGTGTCGGACGTAAGCGGCCAACTTAAAGATGGCTCCATCGCTACGCGCGTGATGGCCGATACCTTTCCGGCGGGTACCTTATCGGGAGCTCCCAAATACAAAGCCATGCAACTGATTGATTCCATTGAAAACCAAAACAGAGGCTATTACGGCGGTTGTATTGGCAATATTGGCATTGATGGCAGCTTCAACCAAGCCATTATGATTCGCTCCTTTCTGAGTAAAAACAATACCCTGTTTTACCAGGCCGGAGCGGGTGTGGTCAGCGAATCGAAAGAAGAAAGCGAATTGCAGGAAGTAAATAATAAACTGGGTGCGTTAAAGAAAGCCATCCGCTTAGCTGAAGAGTTTTAAATAAAAAAGAGAGTTTGAAGGCACAAAGCGTACATCCTTTTTCAGGGTGTAACCAACTAACTTCAGATAAAAAATAACCAAGCTGTTATTAGCCGGCAGCAATAAGCAAATAAGAAATGAAAATATTAGTCCTGGATAATTACGATTCATTCACCTATAACCTGGTCCATTATGTGGAAGAGATTATAGACGCTAAAGTAGACGTATTTCGTAACGACGAAATCAGCCTGGCCGATGTGGCCCAATACGACAAAATACTGCTATCGCCCGGTCCGGGCATCCCTGATGAAGCTGGTATTCTGAAGGAGGTAATCAAAACCTATGCTGCCAGTAAGAGCATATTAGGCGTTTGCCTTGGTTGCCAGGCTATTGCAGAGGTGTTTGGCGGCAGCATTCGTAACCTTAATAAAGTGTATCATGGGGTGGCAACACCGGTTACCATCATCAATAAGGCTGAATACCTTTTCAAAGGGCTGCCCGATAGCTTTAAAGCCGGGCGCTATCACAGCTGGGTGGTGAATGAAGAAGATTTACCAGCCGAACTGCTTATCACCTCCAAGGAGGCGGAAGGCCAGATAATGGGCCTGATGCATAAAGAATATGATGTGCGTGGGGTGCAGTTTCACCCTGAATCGGTTCTGACCGAGCACGGCAAACAAATGATTCGGAACTGGATAGAGCATCAGGCTAACAGCTCCCTTTAGATCCATCAACCAATGGTTCGCCTCCGGGCCAAAAATTATAACCAAGCTGCCAATAGCTAACAGCCAGCAGCTACAAGCTTTTTTCATCATGAGCATTAAACAAACCATAAAAGCACTCATCAACCACAAAACACTAACCCGGGCTAAGGCTAAAGACGTGTTGGTGAACATCGCCAAGGAGCAGTACAATCAATCAGAGGTAGTGGTCTTCTTAACAGTGTTTATGATGCGCCCCGTTACGGTTGAAGAATTGGCCGGTTTTCGTGATGCGCTGCTTGAGCTTTGCCTAAGAGTAGATTTATCAGACTACCAAACCATTGACATGTGCGGAACCGGCGGCGATGGTAAAAACACCTTTAACATTTCCACATTGGCCTCATTGGTGGTGGCTGGTACGGGTGCAAAAGTTGCCAAGCACGGTAACTACAGCGTATCCTCCTCGTGCGGCTCATCCAACGTAATGGAATACCTGGGTTACCGCTTTACCAATAACGAAAGCAAATTGAAGGAACAGCTTGATAAGGCCAACATCTGTTTCTTGCACGCTCCTCTGTTTCATCCGGCTATGAAAGTGGTGGCACCTATCCGAAAAGAGCTGGGCTTGAAAACCTTCTTCAATATGCTGGGTCCGATGGTAAACCCTTCCTTTCCTCAGCATCAGCTGGTGGGGGTGTTTAGCCTGGAGCTGGCTCGTGTTTACCAATACATCTACCAGCAAACCAACCTTAAATACAGCATTGTGCATGCACTGGATGGCTACGATGAAGTATCGCTTACCGGCGATTTTAAAGCCATCACAAACACAGGTGAACTGGTGTATTCACCAACTGATTTTAAGATGAAACAAATTCGACCAGAAGCAATATTTGGCGGTGACACAGTGGCAGAAGCAGCCAATATATTTAAAACCATAGTGGAGGGCAAAGGCTCCGAGGCACAAAACAATGTGGTGATTGCCAATGCTGCCCTGGCACTCAATTGCTACTCGCCCACAAAAGGCCTGGAACAAAACATTGAAGATGCGCGCCAATCATTACTGGATGGCAAGGCAGCCAAGGTACTATCAACCCTTATCAGTATATAAGAAACAGCCATGAATATTCTCGATAAAATAGTTGCACACAAGAAAATTGAAATTCAACAAGCTGCAAAAACTACATCGCAGGAGCAGCTGATGGACCAGCCACTCTTTAGCGAAGCCGTACCATCATTAAAGAGTTCCATTACTGATCCGAGCAAAACGGGTGTCATCACAGAGTTTAAACGCCAGTCTCCATCAAAAGGCATCATCAATGGTGATTCAACAGTTGAAGAGGTGGTAACCGGCTATGAGAAAGCCGGCTCTTCGGCCCTTTCGGTATTAACCGATCAGCAGTTCTTTGGTGGATGTAACCAGGACTTAAAAACGGCCAGAGCTCTGACGACCATCCCCATTCTACGTAAAGATTTTATTATTGATCCTTACCAGGTATACGAAGCCAAAGCGATAGGTGCCAGTGCTATTTTGCTCATAGCTGCCATTCTGGATGTCAACCAGGCCAAAGAGCTGGGTGCCCTGGCCAACTACCTGGGTATGGAAGTACTGATGGAACTGCACGCGCCCGAAGAAACTGATAAGCTCAATCCGTTTGTAGATGTAATAGGTATTAACAACCGCAACCTCAAAACCTTTGAAGTCAACCTGGAACAGTCCATTCAGCTGGCCAGTCAACTACCTGCCGACAAGCTGAAGATTTCAGAAAGTGGCATTCACTCGCCCGAAGACGTAATTTTTCTGCGAAAGAATGGATTTGATGGCTTTCTGATTGGCGAGAACTTTATGAAAACGAACAATCCGGCCGAAGCTTTTGCCCAATTCGCTAAAGCAATCACCATAAAAGCCAAGGCATAATAGCAACATCAACCAGATAAGTAGCAAAACATGAATCCATTACCTGAAATAAAAGTATGCGGCATGCGCGATAGTTCCAATATTGAGGAGCTCGTTAAGCTAAAGCCCGACTACATCGGCTTCATTTTCTACGAACAGTCGCCTCGCTATGTCCAAAAACCACCTCAGGCACAGATCGATGCTTCTATTAGGAAGGTAGGCGTTTTTGTAAATGCCAGCGAGCGTACCATCAACGAAAAACGCATTGCTTTTGGGCTCGACATCATTCAGCTACATGGCGATGAATCACCGGAACAATGCTTCATACTAAAACAATTTGGTGCACAGGTGATGAAGGTATTTCGGGTAGATGAATCCTTTGACTTTCAGGAAACCAAACGCTACCAGGACTATTGCGACTACTTTTTGTTCGACACACAAACCAAGGCGTTTGGCGGCAGCGGACAAAAGTTTAACTGGCAGCTATTGAAGAACTACAACAATGCACGTCCGGTATTTTTAAGCGGCGGCATTGGGCCCGATGATGTGGCTGACATTCAGCAACTGGAAAACATCAACCTGAAGGCCATCGATATCAACAGCAAATTTGAAATTAAACCAGCACTTAAAGATATTCCGCGACTATCTGAATTCTTTAATGCCATAAGACAAACAAAGTATGAGCAAGCAGAATAAATACCAGGCAGATGAGAAAGGCATGTATGGCCGTTTTGGAGGCGCCTACATCCCGGAGATGCTCTACCCAAATATTGAAAACCTGAAGAACGTATACAGGGATATCATTGATTCACCAGCTTTCCAGAAGGAGTACAAAGCTTTGTTGAAGGATTATGTCGGACGCCCTTCGCCACTTTATCTGGCCAAACGACTATCAGAGAAATACCAAACCAACGTGTACCTCAAACGCGAGGATCTGAACCATACCGGTGCGCACAAAATTAACAACACGGTTGGACAGATTTTGATTGCCAAGCACATGGGCAAACAACGCATCATTGCAGAAACAGGTGCCGGTCAGCATGGTGTGGCCACCGCTACCGCTTGTGCACTTATGGGGCTGCAATGTGTGGTGTACATGGGTGAAGTGGATATTAAAAGGCAAGCACCAAATGTGGCACGCATGAAGATGCTGGGCGCCGAAGTAAAGGCAGCTACCTCTGGCAGCAAAACGCTGAAAGATGCCACCAACGAGGCATTGCGCGACTGGATATGCAACCCCGAGGACACCTTTTACCTCATTGGGTCGGTAGTAGGACCTCATCCTTATCCCGATATGGTGGCACGCCTGCAAGCTATTATCAGTGAAGAGATAAAGCTGCAAATCAGCGAAAAAACCAGCAAGGATTATCCTGATTATGTGATTGCCTGCGTGGGTGGTGGCAGCAATGCCGCCGGCTCGTTCTACCATTTTCTGGACGATGAACGGGTGAAACTAGTGGCAGTAGAAGCTTCCGGCATGGGCGTTGACTCAGGTCAAACAGCAGCCACCATCGCGCTGGGAGATATGGGCATTATTCACGGCAGTAAAACCTTCCTGATGCAGAGTGCAGATGGACAGATCACTGAGCCCTATTCTATCTCGGCAGGATTGGATTACCCGGGCATTGGCCCACAGCATGCACATTTGTTTGATACCGGCCGAGCACAATTTCTTGCGGCCACCGATAAAGAGGCCCTGGATGCCGCCCTGCAGTTAACACAGCTCGAAGGCATTATTCCGGCCCTGGAATCGGCCCATGCACTGGCAGCACTCGAAAAAATGCAGTTTACAAAAGACGATGCCGTGGTGATTACCCTCTCGGGAAGAGGTGATAAAGACATGGCTACTTACATGGAACGCTTTGGTTTTTAGTTTAACCAGCCAAATAAGTTGATTATGATGAACAGACTTAATAAACTCTTTGCGAGTCAAAAAAATATCTGCTCGGTGTATTATACAGCCGGCTACCCAAATATCAATGACACCATGCCAGTGCTGGAAGCCTTGCAAGAGGGAGGCGCCGACCTGGTAGAAATTGGCATGCCATTTTCAGACCCATTGGCCGATGGACCAACCATTCAGGCCAGCAGTGAACAGGCATTGGATAATGGCATGAGCATTCAGTTACTGTTTGAACAATTACAGACAATGCGCCAAAACATTACAATACCGGTTGTGTTAATGGGCTATTTTAATCCGGTTTTTAAATATGGTGTTGAGAAGTTCATTTCCAAATGCCGTGAAGTTGGTGTGGATGGCGTCATCATTCCCGATCTGCCCTTCGACGAATACCGTGAGCTCTATGAAAGCCTATTCAATGAGGCGGCTATCTCCAATATTTTTCTCATTACACCACAGACATCGAATGAACGTATCGGCTTAATTGATGCCCACAGCAGAAGTTTTATCTATGTGGTGTCATCGGCATCGGTGACCGGCGCCAAACAGAATGTACAGCAAAACCAAATCGACTATTTCAACCGGGTGAACAACTTAGGCTTGAAGAGCCCACGGCTGATTGGTTTTGGCATTGGCAGTCGAGACACCTTTGAAACAGCCTGCCAGCATGCCTCAGGAGCCATCATCGGCAGTGCCTTTGTGAAACTGCTCGATGAACACGGTGCCGACAAACAACAGATTAAGGCTTTTATTAACACGATTAAGAATAAATAAAGTCCGAGGTCCGAAGCGCAATGTCCGACGACTATTTTTCATTTCAACAAATTACCAACTAAACATTCAACATTAGCATGCAAAACACCGCCATCATACGCATCCATTGCCCCGACCAAAAAGGCATCGTAGCCAATGTTACTGATTTTATTAACCGACATAATGGAAATATTCTGTACCTCGACCAACACACCGACCGGTCTGAACAGCGTTTTTTTATGCGCATTGAATGGGACCTCGATGGATTTGCCATCACAGCTGATGAGCTGAGACAGGCATTTGAAATATCCATAGCCAACCCCATGCAAATGGTGTGGACTTTAAACTTTTCATCGCAAATACCCCGCATGGCTGTTTTTGTGTCGAGAGCATCTCATTGTTTGTACGACTTACTGGCCCGTTATAGTGCTGGCGAGCTGAATGTGGAAATACCGCTCATTATCAGTAACCATAAGGATTTGGAACAGGTAGCCAAACAGTTTAACATTCCCTATTTTCATCTGCCTGTTACAAAAAACAATAAAGAAGAGATTGAGGAAGAGCAGATTAGCTTGTGCAAAAAATATCAGGTGGACTTCATCGTATTGGCCCGTTACATGCAAATTTTATCGCCTGGATTCAATGCACTTTATCCAAACCGTATCATCAACATTCATCACTCCTTCCTGCCTGCCTTTGCAGGTGCCAAACCCTACCATGCCGCCCATTCACGTGGTGTCAAATTGATTGGGGCAACGGGTCACTACGTCACCTCAGACCTGGACGCCGGACCAATAATAGAACAGGAAGTAATCAAAATATCGCACCACGATACAGTACATAGTCTGGTACAAAAAGGTAAAAATGTAGAGAAAATAGTGTTGTCAAGGGCAGTTCAGGCACATATCGACCGTAAAACATTGGTATATAAAAACAAAACCATCATATTCGCCTAAGGTATCAACCTGTGTAGGCCTTAAATAGTGAGTTCACTACTCAAATAAATTAGGACGATTCGATGAATAAAATGGAAGAATAACGGACTATTTTGACATATTTTAGAAGAAGAAGTTTGCAGTTTATAAGTGGTTTGCAATAGCTTTGCTAAAAATGCGATATACAACGTTAAACTTTAGCGCAACAGCACGCTTTTCTTCCAGGTTTTCAGCCTGTAAATCCATTTTTTATTGCAAACTAATTTTAGAAATAAAATCATACTTAGGTCAATATTTATAAACTAAAAAAATGAACCCCATGAAACAGTTACTGACACTATTAGCTATTGCATTTATAAGTCTGTCGAGCTGCGCGCAACAAGCAGATGACCGTGGTTACCTTGTTAAGGTTGGCGACATGGCCCCCGATTTTGAAATGACATTAACCGATGGGTCAACCGTTAAACTGTCGGATCTGCGTGGGCATGTAGTGATGCTGCAGTTTACTGCCAGCTGGTGTGGGGTGTGCCGTAAAGAGATGCCACACATAGAAAAAGAAATATGGCTGCCCTACAAAGACAAAGGTCTGAAAGTATTTGGTGTGGACCGCGATGAACCTAAAGCAAAAGCTCTGGAAATGATTGAAGCAACTGGCATCACCTACCCAATGGGTCTGGATGATAATGCTGACATATTTGGATTGTATGCCGACAAAAAGTCTGGTGTTACGCGCAATGTCCTCATCAACAAAGAAGGTAAAATCATTTTTCTGACGCGCTTATTTAATACAGAAGAGTTTGCTGAGCTGGTTAAGAGAATTGGGGAGGAAGTGAAATAAGTCCAAAGCTCAAGGTCCTTGGTCCGAAGAAAACACAACCATAAATAACCATTAATGAAAACATTCAGAGAACTTCTCGTATGGCAAAAATCAATGGATTTTGTCACTGAAGCATATAATGTAACAGCCGGCTTTCCTGATGATGAGAAATTTGGCTTAACCAATCAGCTAAGAAGAGCCTCCGTTTCTATTCCTTCTAACATTGCCGAAGGTTTTGGCAGAAAATCAGATGGAGACTTTTCACGATTTCTGTCCATTGCATTAGGTTCCAGTTTCGAGGTACAAACACAATTGGAAATTGCTAAAAATGTGGACCTTTGAAGTGCGGAAGACTTGAACAGATTAATAGCTGAATTAGAAGAAATTGCACGAATGATTAAAGGTCTAAAATCTAAATTATAAGAACATGAATATAAGCTCGAGAAACTCTGATACTTTTTCTTCGGACTCCGGACTTCGGGCGTCGGACTCTCAAAAAATCATCATCATCAAATACAACGCCGGTAATATTAGGTCAGTTAATAACGCTTTGCTGCGCTTAGGTTACGAAGCGGAGATAACGGCTGATCCAGAGCAAATTCAACAAGCTGATAAAGTCATATTTCCTGGCGTTGGTGAGGCCAGTACAACCATGGCTTACCTACGCGAAACGGGACTGGATAAAGTGATAATCAACCTGAAAAAGCCAGTTTTAGGGATTTGCTTAGGCATGCAACTCATGTGCAGCCATTCAGAGGAAGGAAATGTGGACTGCTTAAACATCTTTGATGAAAAGGTAAGAAAGTTTCAGCTACCCGAACCAAATGTGGAAAACATTAAAATCCCACATATGGGTTGGAATCAAATAACGGAGGTGAAAGCACCGCTTTTTGATGCATCCTTGGAGGGGGAGTACGTCTATTTCGTGCATAGCTATTATGTGGCAATTGGCGAGGATACAGCTTCTGCAACAGACTATATCCTACCCTACAGTTCCGCCTTGCAAAAGGATAACTTTTACGCCACTCAATTCCATCCCGAAAAAAGCGGTTCAGTGGGAGAGCGTATTCTGGAAAACTTTTTAAAACTATAATACTTCATGGGGAAAATAGATATTATACCGGCCATTGACATTATCGATGGCAAATGTGTGCGACTCAGTCAGGGCGATTACAACAGCAAAAAAGTATATAGCGAAGACCCTTTGGAAGTTGCCAAAGAGTTTGAAGACCATGGCATCAAACGGCTTCACCTGGTGGATTTGGATGGCGCTAAAGCTGGTCGCATCATCAACTATCAGGTGCTTGAGCACATTGCCTGTAAAACCAACCTGATCATTGATTTTGGCGGTGGATTAAAGCGGTCGGAAGATCTACACATTGCCTTCGAATCAGGAGCAAAAATGGTGACAGGTGGCTCCATCGCGGTTAAGAATCCCGAAGAGTTTGAGAGCTGGATAGAGCAATATGGCTCAGAGAAAATCATTCTGGGTGCCGATGCCAAAGACAAGAAAATTGCTGTAACCGGCTGGCTCGAAGAAACCGATGAGGAGTTGATTCCATTTATCAAAGATTACACACAAAAAGGTATCCATAAAGTGATCTGTACCGACATCAGCAAAGACGGAATGCTGCAGGGGCCTGCCATCGAATTGTATCAAGAAATTCTCAGCGAACTGCCCCAATTATATTTGGTAGCCAGCGGTGGGGTTAGTGGCATTGAGGATATTGAGAAGCTGGCAGAAGCCCAAATCCCTGCTGTTATATTCGGCAAAGCAATTTATGAAGGAAAGATTCAGCTTAAGGAGTTAGAGAGATTTATTTTATAGTCAGCAGACAGTAGCTGAAGGTCAGTAGTTAAACCCTAATTAAATTCAAACATGAAAACATTTAGAGAGTTATTAGTTTGGCAAAAATCAATGGACTTATCGGTTGAGATTTATCATCTGACCAACTCTTTTCCCAAATCAGAAGAGTATGGGCTGTCTTCTCAAGTAAGAAGAAGTTCCGTTTCTATTCCTTCAAATATTGCTGAAGGATATGGAAGAAATCACACAAAAGACTTTGTCAGATTTCTGCAGATAGCTCAAGGATCGGCTTATGAATGTCAGACTCAACTTGAAATAGCTTATCGTGTTAACTACCTAATAAAAGATGATTTCGACAATATCGATGCAAGATTCACAGAACTTGCAAAAATGTTATCATCACTAATACGTAAAGTGAAAGAGTCTGCCACCAGATAATCAACCATCTACTGACTACTGACCAATAAACTAATTAACTATTAAAAAACCATGCTAGCAAAACGAATTATTCCATGCCTCGATATTAAAAATGGCCAAACGGTTAAAGGGGTTAAGTTTGTTGAAATAAAAGAAGTGGGCGACCCGGTTGAGCTGGCCGCCTTATATGCCGAACAAGGGGCAGACGAACTGGTGTTTTTGGATATTACAGCCAGTCATGAAGGTCGTAAAACCTTTGTGGACCTCGTTAAGCGCATTGCCCGTAATATCAACATTCCCTTTACTGTAGGTGGTGGCATAAGCGAACTCAGTGATGCTGATGCGCTTCTTAATGCCGGAGCCGATAAAATATCGGTCAACTCATCAGCCGTTCGCAATCCACAATTAATTAACGATTTAGCGCAGAATTTTGGCAGCCAGTTTGTGGTAGCCGCCATCGATGCCAAGCACCAGCAAGGCGATGATTGGGTGGTAACAGTCAATGGGGGCCGCATCCCTACCGAAAAGATGCTTTTCCCTTGGGCTAAGGAGTGTGAAGAGCGCGGTGCAGGAGAAATACTCTTTACCAGCATGGACCACGATGGCGTAAAACAAGGCTTTGCCAATAAGGCCCTTGCTAAGTTGAGCGATAACCTAAACATTCCAATCATTGCTTCGGGTGGCGCAGGCAAAATGGAACACTTTAAGGATGTATTCACCGTTGGTAAAGCCGACGCAGGATTAGCCGCAAGCATCTTTCATTTTAAGGAGATTGGCATTCCGGAACTGAAAACTTACCTGAATAATGAACAAATTCCAATAAGATTATAATAACCACAAAAATACCATGATGACAATTAACTTCGATAAACTGGGAAATGGCCTCGTACCTGCCATCATACAGGATAACACCAGCAATAAAGTACTGATGTTGGGCTTTATGAACGAAGAAGCCTACGAAAAAACAAAAGCAGAACGAAAAGTCACCTTCTATTCGCGCACAAAAGAACGCTTGTGGACCAAAGGTGAAGAGTCTGGTAACTTTTTGAATGTGGTCTCAATGGCTATCGATTGCGATAACGATACCTTACTCATTAAAGTGAACCCGGTTGGTCCGGTTTGTCATAAGGGAACCGACACCTGCTGGGGCGAAGAGAATACCAGCGAAGACGTAATGTTCTTAAAAACCTTACAGGATTTTATAGACAAGCGAAAAGAAGAAATGCCCGAGGGGTCGTACACAACTAAACTATTCACCAAAGGAGTGCGAACCATTACTCAAAAGGTGGGTGAGGAAGCCATTGAAACCGTTATTGGCGCCATGGCCAACGACGATGAGAACTTCTTGTACGAAGGGGCCGATTTGCTTTACCACCTCATTGTACTTCTAACCCACAAAGGCTACCGCATTGAAGATTTAGCCCGCGAACTAAAGAGCCGACATAAATAATAGCAATGCAGCCGGAAAGCATTATCAATAAATATTACACAAAAGGTAGCCCTCTATGGGTTACCTTAACCGAACACAGTAAAGCCGTTCGGGATAAGGCACTCGACATTGTCTCGAACCATCCCGAATTGGAAGCCGATGCTCAGTTTGTGGCTGAAGCGGCCATGTTACACGACATTGGCATCTACCTGACCAATGCGCCCGATCTGCACTGTCACGGCAGTTATCCATACATCTGCCATGGCTACCTTGGGCACGACCTGCTGAAAAAAGAAGGCTACCCGGTGCATGCCTTGGTATGCGAGCGACATACAGGAACAGGATTATCTGTTGATGACATCAAAAACCAGCAGCTGCCAATCCCCCATCGCAACATGCAACCCATAAGTATTGAAGAACAGATTATCTGCTTCGCCGATAAATTCTATAGCAAAAGTCGCTCATTAACAGAAGCTAAAACCACTGATAGAATTATTAAATCAATGCGCAAGCATGGCGAGCACCAAGTCAGACAATTTGAAAAATGGTGCGACTTGTTTTTGTAATATTTAGACGATAAACCTAAAATTCTCCTGGAACCAATTGCCAATAATGGGAATAATAGTAAAACGTCCCTGAATAGCACCAATAATACCAATTAGCCACAATACCAACACAACAACCCCAACTGCATTGCCCAACCACCCCAGCGCAATGCTTGCTAACAGAATTTTCACAAAAGAAGCGACAAAAAACAGAATTAGCATGCCAAACGATTGGCGCAGATGAAACAGGGCTAACTCACTTTTGGGCTCTTCATTTTGCCTAATAATTAAGGCGATTGCCCATCCTACAATGGTGATGTAACTAACTGTTGATATCAGTCGGCTTTGGTCATTCATTCGATTTATGCTTTAATAGTTCTGTACCAAAGTACAACTTTTTGCAATATTCTAACATGCACATATTGCACTTATAAATGATTCTCAGCATATTTGTGTCAGTATGATGACAATGAGCTACATATCCAATAATCCGACCGGTAGCGTCTGCTACAACTTCTAAGACAGGTCGTCTCATTGTATCCAATCATTTCATTTTTATTTAATCAATTTAACTAAGGAGGATTTTACCATGATGACACTAGCTGTTTATCCTGTATCGGTGCGTGTTCGCACATCTGTTTTTGCTTGTTCAAATTCTATCAAGCACCACACACTTCATTCAAAAATTAGGTTAAAACAGAAATTAAAACGTGATGACTAAACAAAATAGAACTATCTTTTTACAAAAGATTAAACCCAAACACTTGAGCAGGATATGGCATGATTTTAAGGAAGCCCTGGCCGGTTCATCACAGGATTACACCCAAATTCCTTTGAGCAGGGCGGTATTCTTATTAGCCATTCCAATGGTACTGGAAATGGTAATGGAATCGGTATTTGCTGTGGCCGATATATACTTTGTTGGCCGCATGGGCGCCGATGCTGTTGCAACCGTTGGTATCACCGAAAGCGTTCTAACCATCGTATATGCCATTGCCTTTGGATTAAGCATGGCCACTACAGCCTTGGTATCGCGTCGCATTGGTGAAAAAAACAAAGTTGAGGCGGCAAAAGAAGGCATGCAAGCCATTATTGCCGGTTCAATTATTTCACTGCTTATTGCTGTTCCTGGCGTATTATTTGCAAAAGACTTGCTGCAATTGATGGGCGCTTCACCTGCCATAATCAACGAATTGTCTGCCTACACCTCCATCATGTTTGGTGGCAACTTGGTAATCATGCTGCTTTTTATCAACAATGCCATCTTTCGTGGAGCTGGCGATGCCGCAATAGCCATGCGCGTATTATGGATGGCCAACGGCCTGAACATTCTTCTTGACCCCTTGCTAATTTTTGGCATTGGTCCCTTTCCTGAATTAGGCATTGCCGGTGCAGCCATTGCCACTAATATTGGTCGTGGCCTAGCTGTGGCCTACCAGTTTTATGTACTTTGGAAAGGCAATGGCAGAATCAGCTTTAGAGGCCTCCCAATTCATATTGACTGGCAACGCATTACTAAGCTCATCAAAATATCGCTCGGCGGCATCGCCCAATCATTAATAGCCACATCCAGCTGGATATTTCTGGTGCGCATTATTTCCAACTTTGGGAGCGAAGTATTAGCCGGCTATACGATTGGGATTCGTATCATCTTATTTTCGCTATTGCCATCATGGGGATTGAGTAACGCCGCAGCCACGCTGGTTGGACAGAATTTGGGTGCTCAGGAACCCGGCCGGGCCGAGAAAGCTGTTTGGGGGGTAGCGCGGATTAACCTCGTATTTTTAGGCGCATTAAGTATTCTGTTCATCATCTACCCACACTGGTTTGTTGGGCTGTTCACTAGCGATGAAACAGTGCTGCAAGCCGGTATTCAATGTTTGCGCATCATCTCTTATGGGTTTGCTTTTTACGGCATTGGCATGGTAATGACACAGGCCTTCAACGGAGCTGGCGATACCAGAACGCCAACACGCATTAACATTGTTGCCTTTTGGATGATTGAGATTCCACTGGCCTATTTACTGGCCGTGCAATGGGGTTTTCAACAAGAAGGTGCTTTTTATGCCATCATCATCGCTGAAAGCTGCATGACCCTTTTAGCCGCCTGGCTATTCAAAAAAGGCAGATGGAAAAAAGAAGCCGTCTAAGTGCTTCAACAGGATATTTGGTAAATACTGCCAAATATCCTGTTATCATCTCACTGTGTTTTATAGCTTTGAGGCTATAAACCTGTTTTATTCAAATCACATTGTATGAAAAAATATTTGTTTCTGCTGTTAACCACTCTGATAGTAACAGCGTGTCAACAGCAAGCTGGCACAAACCAGCAAACCGAAGTGGCTAACATTACCGAAGCTACAATTAAAACGACTACGGCAGCGATTGAAAAATTACACCCAAATGCCAATGCAGATATGATCAATCGTGGCGTTAAACATGCCGCCTCCCTCTGGCGAAATGTGGATGGCTCTGAAAATGATTTTCAGCAATTCTGCGAAAAGCATTTTATTGCTGATGCTTCACAAAAAGAACTGATGTTTGAAAAAGTGAGTCGCAACCTGGAAGTTTTATTTGGCCACTTCAATAAAATTGCACTCGATCTGCAGCGTCCGCTCCACGAACCCCTAGGTGACATCATTGACATTGACAAAGCATTTGGCGGATACAGTCCTGGCTCGCACCTAATCGAAGACTTTTACCGCAACAAACTGGCCTTTAACATTGCGTTAAATTTCCCATACTATTCCCTATCCGAAAAAGAACAAAACGCAGCTAACTGGAGTCGAAAAGAGTGGGCCTATGCCCGAATGGGAGACGTATTTACAGCACGTATTCCGGCCGAAATTCTGCAAAACGTATCAGAAGTTGGTTCTGCATCTGAAATGTATATCGCCAATTACAACATTTACATGGGTAAGCTGGTTGATGAAAAAATGCAAACCTACTTCCCCGAAGACATGGTGCTGCTATCACACTGGAACTTACGTGATGAAATCAAATCACATTATAGCAAAGGGGCAGATGGGGTGCAACTGCAAGGCATGGTATACGAGGTAATGAAGCGCATCATCGATCAAACCATTCCGAAAGATGTCATCAACAGTGGTGCCTACCAGTGGAATCCTTATACGAATGCGGTTTATAAAGAAGGTCAGGCGGTGGAACTTGCCAGCGAAAACAACGATCGCTACCAGCAAATCATCAACAATTTTCACGCCATGCGCCAAATGGATGCCTACACGCCATTGAACACTGCTGTGAAGCGGGCTTTTGAAGGAGGCATGGAAATAACGCAGACCGATGCTGAGCAACTGTTTGTAGAGTTCATGTCGTCGGATGCCTTGAAGCAGGTAGGCGAATTAATCAAACAGCGACTGGGGCGCGACTTGCAACCATGGGATATTTGGTACGATGGATTCAAGGCCAGGAGCTCAATAAACGAGGATGCGCTAAACAAAATTACCCGCTCACGCTACCCAAATGCCAAAGCATTGGATGACGACTTGGCCAATTTATTGGTGAAACTTGGCTTTACAACGGAAAAAGCTGAATTCCTGGCTGACCGCATTGATGTGGATCCGGCGCGTGGTTCAGGACATGCCTGGGGTGCATCCATGAAAGGAGAAACGGCACACCTACGCACGCGGATTCCTGAGAATGGAATGGATTACAAAGGGTATAACATTGCTATCCATGAGTTTGGCCACAATGTGGAGCAAACCATTTCACTGTACGATGTAGATTATTACATGCTTAATGGCGTTCCAAATACAGCATTTACCGAAGCACTTGCGTTTATCTTCCAAAAGCGCGATTTGGAGCTGCTTGACATGAAGAATGACAATCCGTCTAAAGAAGCCTTACAAACCTTGGATAATTTCTGGTCGACTTACGAAATTATGGGCGTATCGCTGTTGGACCAACGCATGTGGAAGTGGTTATACAACCATCCTGAAGCAACAGCCGACGAGCTTAAAGTGGCCGTGCAAAATATCGCTATTGAAATCTGGAATGAGTTTTATGCCCCTGTTTTTGGTGTGGAGGACCAACCAATATTAGCCATCTATTCGCACATGATTAATAGTCCAATCTATCTATCAAACTATGCATTCGGTCATTTGATTCAATTCCAGGTAGAGGAATACCTGAAAACGGCAGACTTTGCCCCCGAAGTAGAACGCTTATTTAAAATAGGTTCAATTACGCCAAATGCCTGGATGCAAACTGGCCTTGGCGAGGACATCTCGATCGTTTCTATGATAGAAGCTGCCAGAAAAGCCGCTGAGCAGGTCAGTAAGTAGTGAAAAAATTGACCAACTAAAAAAAGGTAAGCCAAAAGCTTACCTTTTTTAGGGTTTAATAAAATGTACGATTAATCAATCGCTAACTCAATCATCTTCTGGAGTTTTTTACGACCAAAGAATATCCGGCTTTTCACCGTTCCAATGGGCATATGCAACTGCTCTGCAATTTCTTTGTACTTGTAGCCTTCCATGTGCATGGTTAAGGGCTGTTTAAACTCGCCTTCCAACTTATTCATTTGCGAGTAAATCTCTCCGGTGTAATGAATAACATCAGGGGTATCGTCCGTGTAATACTTATTCGACAGGTAATTGACTTCATCAACCAACATGGGTGCCTGACGCATTTTATACTTACGCCGGTAGTTGTTAATAAATGAATTACGCATGATGGTATGCATCCATGCCGAAAAATTGGTGTTCATCACAAACTTTTCCCTGGATGACAGGGCTCTGAAGTTTGTTTCCTGAACGAGGTCATGGGCATCTTCCTCGTTAGCTGTTAATGTTAGGGCATAGCTAAACATTTTTTGTTGAAGCCCCAATAATCGATGGTTGAATTGTTCTGCGGTCATCTTTTAGGGTATTTTTTTTGTTTAACATTTTCTATTTCCTTCAACACAACTGTTCGGGTGTTTAACAATCAATATTTCTGGAAACAGCTATAATTTAATTAAAAACATTCACTAATACAACTGTAAGTCAGTACCGCGAGCCTTTTGCTCTATTGCGGTATTTAATTACCTGATTACTTCGTAAAGATGAACAAAATCAAACTAACTTCCAAATTTGTTTAAAGATTTCGCAGCTCAATTAATCATATCTTCCACCTAACAACTCTTTACAAAACATAGCTAAGCAACTTATAGTCAATGCACAAAGAATTCAACTTGGTTTTTTAATTTTTTTTCACATTTATTGGAAATATTTTATGGCCCTTGTTGGTTGTATATAGTGTTGGCAAAAACACGATAAAAGTCGTGTTTTACACCAATCAAATTAAGTAATTTGCTTAACCACAAAAAATGTTCCTGATATGCACATTATCAAAAGAGTGTATCGATTTTACCTTGACGGGTTCAGAAACTTATCGCCTTATGCCAGAACGCTCTGGATAATCATCCTCGTCAAGTTATTTATAATGTTTGCAGTTTTGCGCTTATTCTTCTTCCGCGACACCTTAAAGAACAGGTATGCAACCGATGAAGAACGAGCTAACCATGTAATCGAAGAACTTATTAGTCAATAATTATAATATCACACAAAATGCTAGAGAATATTGATCTATCACTCGTCAACTGGTCGAGGGCTCAATTCGCACTAACAGCTATGTTCCACTGGCTATTTGTCCCGCTTACATTGGGACTGAGCTTTATGATAGCCTTTATGGAAACGATTTATGTAAAAACAGGAGATCCGGAGTGGAAACGCCTTACCAAATTCTGGATGAAACTTTTTGGAATTAATTTTGCCATCGGTGTTGCCACTGGTATTATTCTTGAGTTTGAATTTGGCACCAACTGGTCCAATTACTCCTGGTTTGTGGGCGATATATTTGGAGCCCCACTGGCCATCGAAGGCATCATGGCCTTTTTCATGGAAAGTACCTTTATAGCGGTTATGTTTTTTGGCTGGGGCAAAGTTAGTAAACGGTTTCACCTCACGGCCACCTGGCTAACAGCAGCTGGGGCCAATCTATCGGCACTGTGGATTCTTGTTGCCAATGCCTGGATGCAACGCCCCGTAGGCATGAAATTTAACCCCGAAACGGCCCGTAACGAGATGGAAAGTTTTTGGGATGTCTTCCTTTCACCAACAGCTGTTACCAAGTTTCTGCATACCACTACTTCCGGCTACGTGCTGGCTGCAATTTTTGTAGTTGGTATCAGCAGCTGGTTTTTACTCAAAAAGAGACATATCCTGTTTGCCAAACGCAGCATTGTTATAGCAGCTATTTTTGGCCTGATATCATCCGTAGTATTGGTGGCTACCGGCGACAGTTCGGCACGCGATGTGGCTAAAACGCAGCCCATGAAATTTGCAGCAATGGAGTCCTTATATGAAGGACAAACGCAGGCACCTTTAATTGCAATAGGCCTGTTTGGCAAGGAGCATGACGACCCCATGCATCGCGACTCGGAACAGGAATTTTTAGTGAAAATTGAAATACCTAACATGCTGTCGTATCTCGCCTTTCTGGAAGTAGATGCCTTTGTTCCGGGTATTAAAGATTTGGTGTTGGGCAATGAGCAATACAACATCATGTCGTACAAAGAAAAAATCAGAAGAGGCTATGAGGCACAGCAAACCCTGAGGGCCTTTAAAGACGCCAAAGGAGTAGATAATGCTGAGTACGAACGCCTGAAAGCCAAGTTTGATGACAAGGAGTGGATTAATAATTATTTCAAATACTTTGGCTACGGCAACTACTACGATCCCAACCCGGAGCAACTGGAGCTTAACGCCTTTAAAATAGTACCACCCATCTCATTATCATTCTATGCCTTCCACATCATGGTGATTTTAGGCGGCCATTTTATGTTATTATTCATGGTAGTACTTTGGTTGGTTTATCGTAAAAAACTGGAATCAAATAAAGTTGTACTTTACACCGCCTTGTGGACCATTCCGTTGGCCTATATTGCCAGCCAGTCCGGATGGATTGTTGCCGAAGTGGGGCGTCAGCCTTGGGTGATTCAAGATCTGATGCCAACAATGACAGCCGTATCAAAAATAGATACCAGCTCTGTCATGATTACCTTCGGACTGTTCACCATCACCTTTGTTGCTTTGGCAATTGCGGAGGTAAAAATAATGGTTAAACAAATTAAAAACGGACCAAAAGAAGGAGGACATAATTAATGTTTGGAGATTTATCACATTTAGTTTTACAACAATATTGGTGGATTATCGTTTCGCTCTTGGGCGCACTGTTAGTCTTTCTTATGTTTGTACAGGGCGGTCAAACCCTAATTTACACACTCGGAAAAACAAGTATGGAAAGAACTATGCTTGTCAATACCCTCGGACGAAAATGGGAGTTTACCTTCACAACCCTGGTTACCTTTGGGGGTGCTTTTTTCGCATCTTTCCCCCTGTTTTACAGCACCAGTTTTGGTGGCGCCTATTGGGTTTGGATGCTTATCCTGTTTGCTTTTGTAATTCAGGCCATTTCCTATGAGTTTCGTACACGACCGAACAACGTCTTTGGGACTCGTACCTATGAAACTTTTCTGCTTATCAACGGGCTGTTGGGAACTATTTTGCTGGGCACAGCTGTTGCCACCTTCTTTACGGGCTCAGCTTTTTCGGTGAATGATATGAACCAATCGCAATGGGAGCTAAAGTCTCATGGCCTGGAAGCAGCCTTAAATCTGCATAATTTATCCTTAGGTCTGGCGGTATTTTTCCTGGCTCGCGTACTGGGCCTACTCTACTTTATGAACAGTATTAAGCATGATGAGCTGTTCGGCAGAGCCAAAAAACACCTGATATATAATGGGCTTCCATTTCTGTTCTTCTTTCTGACTTTTGTTATCTGGTTGTTTATCCGGGATGGATATGCGGTTGACCCTGAAACGCAGAATGTTTATTTAGAACCCTTTAAATACTTTAAAAACATGGTGCAAATGCCACTTGTGCTGGTTCTTTTTGTAGTTGGTGTAGCCGGAGTACTATTTGGCTTGGGAGCAGGTATTGTTCGTAAAGAGTGTACAAAAGGCATTTGGGCAGCTGGTGCAGGTACCGTTCTTACGGTTTTTAGCCTGTTTTTGGTTGCCGGATTTAATAATACGGCATTCTACCCTTCCTCATTTGATCTCCAGAGTTCATTAACCATTCAAAATGCTTCATCGAGCCACTTTACACTTACAGCCATGAGCTATGCATCACTGCTTGTTCCGTTTGTGTTTGGCTACATATGGTATGTTTGGAGGGCTTTGAATAGCAAACCAATTGATGAGGATGAAATGCAGTCAGATGACTTACACATCTATTAAATTATTTGATTATGAAATATATACAAGAAATATTGTGGTATTTGGTATTACCAATGACAGTTGTCGTTAGCTATTATGCGGTTCTGTTTGGTATAAAAAAGTTTGAGAAGCTGCAGCAAAAATCGGAGGACACTGAAAAATAACAGTCAACTAAATAGCTATAAAAAAGCCGTTCAACAATGCTGAACGGCTTTTTTTGCTAACTCAATTAAAATAGTTATTCAATATCCCAAACATCACCTGAATGGATGAGATCATTAAACGTTTTTATTGTAGATTGTTCCTGTACATCTTTCAGCTGCTGCTCCAGACACTGGTCGTAAACAGGAGCCTTTACTGAACGAATAACCCCAAGTGCCACTGGGTAC
Organism: Carboxylicivirga taeanensis; assembly: GCF_051851475.1. Taxonomy (NCBI): domain Bacteria; kingdom Pseudomonadati; phylum Bacteroidota; class Bacteroidia; order Marinilabiliales; family Marinilabiliaceae; genus Carboxylicivirga; species Carboxylicivirga taeanensis. The sequence goes on from NZ_JBPUSJ010000001.1 coordinate 168,714, forward strand.
TCAGGGTACTCCATATCGGCCAGTTTAAGGTGCAAGGTAATATCTTCACAATGCGCATCGTGTACCAGTAAATCATCTTCGGTGATGCCATCTTCGCCTAAGGTGACAACCCTTAAGTGTACGCCTTCAAGCATTAGTCCCTTATCATTATTGGCCCCAAAAATCATGGGTTTACCATGCTCCAGCTTAATAGTTCGGTCAGCCGAAAACGCTTTATCTGTAATGGCGTTATGCGTTTTATCGTTATAAATCACACAGTTTTGCAGCACCTCAATAATTGAAGTTCCTTCATGCAAAGCAGCTGCTTCCATCATCTCCACCGAATGTTTCAAATCTTTATCGATACAGCGGGCAAAGAATTGTCCGCGCGCACCAATACACAGTTCCCCAGGACGGAAAGGTGACTCTATTGTTCCGAAAGGTGAGGTTTTAGAAATGAATCCTCGCTTTGATGTTGGTGAGTATTGGCCTTTGGTTAGACCATAAATCTGGTTATTAAATAAAATAATATTCAGATCGATGTTACGACGAATGGTATGAATGAAGTGGTTACCACCAATGGCCAGCGCATCTCCATCACCTGTTATCTGCCAAACCTTTAACTCAGGATTAGAGACTTTAACACCAGATGCAATAGCCGAAGCACGCCCATGGATGGTATGAAAACCATAAGTTTCCATATAATATGGGAAACGTGATGAACATCCGATACCAGAAATAACTGCTACTTCCTCCTTTTTATAGCCCAAAGAAGCCATTGCTTTTTGCACAGAATTAAGAATGGCATGGTCACCACATCCGGGACACCATTTTACACTTTGGTCACTTTTAAAATCTGTAAACTTTACTTGACAATTTTCAGCCATCATTTATTCCTCCAGCAATGTTTTAAAATGTTCTTTCAATTCTACTACCGTAAAAGGTTGCCCCTGAACCTTATTAAAACGTTGTGTCTGAATATCAGGGAAGTTCATTGTCAGATAATTGGCAAATTGCCCAAGGTTTAATTCACACACCACGATCTTTTTGTAGCGCTTTAGTATCTCATGCGTATTGCGTGGCAATGGTTTAATGTAGTTGAAATGCGCTAAAGCAATCTTATGTCCCTCATTGCTGAGTTCATCTACAGCTGTAAATAAGTGCCCAAAAGTACCACCCCAGCCAACAACAAGGACATCGGCACTTTCATCGCCTAAAAGCTCTAATTCAGGCACCATATTAGCTATACGCTGCACTTTTTCTTCACGTATTTCCACCATTCGCTCGTGATTCAGCGCATCATGCGAAACAGCCCCTGAATGCTCATCTTTCTCTAAGCCTCCAATGCGGTGCTCCAACCCGGCAATACCCGGAGGTGCCCAGTAACGCGACAATTTTTCTACGTCACGCTTATAAGGGTGCCAGTCTTTATCAGCCGGATCGGCTTTAGGTACATTAATAGTTGGCCACTCTTCCATATTAGGCAAGCGCCATGGCTGCGTTCCATTGGCCAAAAATCCATCGGTAAGCAAGATAACCGGAGTCATGTGCTCTACTGATATTTTGGCTGCATAGAATGCATAATCGAAGCAGTTAGTAGGTGAACTGGCTGCGATTACGACTGCCGGACTTTCGCCATTACGGCCATAAAGAGCCTGCATTAAGTCAGACTGCTCAGTTTTGGTTGGTAAACCTGTCGATGGTCCGCCACGCTGAACGTTTACAATTACAAGTGGTAATTCGGCAATAATGGCCAGGCCAATGGCTTCACCTTTCAGAGCCAAGCCTGGTCCTGAAGTGGTAGTGATAGCTAGGTTACCAGCAAAGCTGGCACCAATAGCGGTACAGATACCTGCAATCTCATCCTCGGCCTGAAATACTTTCACGCCTAAATCTTTTCGGGCACTCAGCTCCTGAAGAATCTCAGTAGCGGGTGTAATGGGATATGAACCAAGGAATAATTCAAGCCCACTCTTTTCTGCGGCAGCAAGAAAGCCCCATGCCACAGCCTGATTACCGCTCAGGTTACGGTATTTTCCTTTTTGAATATCAGCCGGATGAATGTGATAAGAAGGGGTTAAGGCCTGAATAATATTACCATAGTTGTAACCATCTTCAAGCACCTTCACATTAGCATCAACAATGAGCTGGTTCTTTTTAAATTTCTTTTTGATATAATCTTTGGTATGATCCAAAGGACGATCAAACAACCAATACACCAATCCGAGTGCATACATATTCTTACTCCGAAGAATACTCTTGTTATCAAGACCCATGTCTTTCAAACTCTCCTTAGTAAGCGTTGTGATTGGCGCCTTTACAATATTGAAACCGCCAAGTTTACTTTCGGTGATCGGATCGTTGGTTTCATAACCTGCTTTACGTAGGTTTTTCTCGTCACAACTATCCACATCAAGAATTACAGTCCCCCCGGGTTTCATCCACTTTGCATTAGCTTTTAATGCCGCTGGATTCATTGCCACGAGCACGTCACAATAGTCTCCCGGAGTATAAACTTCGGTATGTCCAAAATGCACCTGAAAACCGGAAACACCGCTGATGGTACCCTGAGGAGCACGAATTTCAGATGGATAATCAGGAAATGTTGAGATGTCATTTCCGAAAATTGCAGAGGTGTATGAGAATAAGGTTCCTGTCAGCTGCATACCGTCACCGGAGTCACCTGAAAACCTCACTACAACTTCATCTCTTTCAATTACTTTTGACCTTTTACCCATGATTGATAAGGTTCTGATTTTTATCTATATTTTCTAACAAAGTTATGCAATCAATAAAAAGGAAATCAATGTATACCAGCCTATTGCTTTCAACATTAACTTCCTCTTAATTGTGGGAGTAAAGGTAGAGATAAGGCCATATGGACTAGTTGACATTTGTCATGTTTGCCCTGTTCGCACCTTGTGTTATACAACACATTTTAATATTCGTTAAATGAACAGATCAGTAAGAATAATCCTTTACATTATGAGGCCTGGCATACCTTATGTTTTAAAACTTGATTGTATTTTTGTCCTCGTTCCAGGCATTATTACTTAGGGCATTGAAGCAAGCTTTAGCTTAAAAAAACAACTATAAACACATAGAATATGGCACTTATTAAAACGGTAAGAGGCTTTACTCCCAAAATTGGGAAGAACGCTTACCTGGCTGAAAACGCCACCATCATTGGCGATGTAGAAATGGGAGATGACTGCAGCATTTGGTTTAATGCCGTGCTACGGGGCGATGTTAATTCAATACGAATTGGCAATAAGGTTAACATTCAGGATGGATCGGTTTTGCATACCTTATACCAGAAATCGACTGTAGAAATTGGCGATAATGTGTCCATTGGGCATAATGTAACCATCCATGGGGCAAAAATAGAGGATAATGTACTGATTGGTATTGGCGCCACAGTACTTGACCATGCGGTTATTGGCAGTAACTCAATTATTGCTGCCAACTCGCTTGTATTAACAGGTACCATTGTCGAACCAAACAGCATTTATGCCGGTGTTCCGGCTAAAAAGGTGAAAGACATTGAGCCAGAGCAATCCAAAGAAATGGTTCAGAAAATAGCTAACAACTACCTGATGTATGCCGGGTGGTTTAAAGATGAAGAACAATAGGACTGCCGTAGCCGGTTGGGTCGCAACCTGACCGGCTTTTATAGTACCAAATGCTCCACATTTACTTCGCCACTAAAAAAAACTCCAGCTGTCTGCTTGAACTTATCAACCTGCTCTGTTGTGTATAGGCTTACCCGAGCATTCTTAGAACATAAAGCATCCATTTCGGGATGTCGCTGCAGGTAGTCTCTTAAGCTCTCACCAACAATATCTCCCTGCTCCAGTAACTTAACCCCATCAGGCAAATACTGTTGTATTTTCGGGCTTAACAGTGGGTAGTGCGTACATCCGAGTATCACGGTGTCAATTAAGGGATCTTTCTCAAACAAATTATTCACGTGTTGCTTGACGAAGTAATCAGCTCCTGGTTGATTAAATTCGTTATTCTCCACTAATGGCACCCACATAGGGCAGGCTTCCTGGTTTACCACAATAGATGGAAACAATTTATTGATTTCTATCGGATAAGACTCTGACTGAACTGTTCCAACGGTGCCCAGCACCCCTACATGCTGCGTTGTACTCCATTGTTGAACCACCTCCACGCTGGGCCGAATAACCCCCAGTACACGTTTTTGAGCGTCTATAGTGGGTAAATCGCGTTGCTGAATACTACGCAGCGCCTTTGCTGATGCCGTGTTACAGGCTAAAATAACGAGGTGAGCGCCCATTTCGAATAACTTCCTCACTGCCTCCAGTGTATAGTCGTAAACGACCTTAAAAGAGCGTGTACCGTAGGGTGTACGTGCATTATCTCCTAAATAAATATAATCATACTCTGGCAGGTGTTCAACCAGCTTACTCAGCACGGTAAGTCCACCGTATCCAGAATCAAAAACAGCTATTGGTCCCGGTTGTTTCATGCGTCGTATGTTTATTTAAAGATACAAAAACGGGTGACTATACCAGTCACCCGCTCTTTTAAATTTAATATCTTAAGACTATTGTACGCCTAGCTTTGCTTTTACAAGCGGAGCACAATCAATGCTCTTATTAGAGTGGTAAACCACTACCTGAGAGCTAATATCGAATATATAAACAAGCCCTTGCTCTTGTCCAACTTCATCAATTGCCTTTTGCACCTTTGTAATGATAGGCTGAAGCAACTGCTGCTCCTTTTGTCCGATTGTTTGTTGTGCCATTTGGCTATATTGCTGCATACGTTGTTCGTAGTCCTGGATTTCCTTCTCTTTTGTAGCACGAATTAAGTCAGGCAAAGAATCACGCTGCGTCATATAGTCGTTGTATTTCTTTTGCAAATCCTGCTGCATTACCTGCAGCTGCTCCTGTAACTTGGTAGCTTCTGCTTGTAAAGATTTATCAGCGGCCACTTTATCAGGCAATTGCATCACTAATTCCTGAATATTAATATGCCCAAACTTTAGATCCTGTGCCTGCGCCTTGCCAGCAAAAGCAACAACAGCAACAACGGCTAGTACTTTTAAAAATTTCATATCTCAATTTTTTATTTACATAGATTACTGAATACCCAATTTAGCCTTTACCAAAGGACCTACATCAATACTTTTATCAGAGGCATAAACAGGTACACGACTTGTCAGCTCAAATATATATAAAAATCCTTCTTCATCGCCTACTTCCTGAATAGCAGCCTGTAGCTTTTGAATAATCGGTGCCCGCAACTCATTTTGTTTGGCTTGAATCTGCTGTTGAGAGAGCATGTAGTAATTCTGCACCTTTTGATTCATTTCAACAATTTCCTTCTCACGAGCCGTTCTTTCAGCTTTGGACAAACCTTCTGCTTCCTGTTGGTAGGCTTGTTGCTTGTTTTTTAAATCTTCCTGCATGGTCATTAACTGCGATTCCTTGGATGCAAACTCGCTCTCCATTTGCTGCTCAATCGCCTTTAAATCAGGCATTGCCTGTAATATTTCAGCACTGTTTATATGCCCAAACTTCATTGGTTGCTGAGCATTAACCGCACCAACGGCCAATAATAAAACAACAACCAGTGTGTAGTAAATTCTCATATTCTCGTTTTTAGTTATTCACTTTTATAACCTAGCTCGATAAGCACGTCGTCACTAATGTCGTACTTATTGTCGACAAACATAATGCCCATCCCTGAAGCTTTATCGAACACAGCGGCAATGTTGTTTTCTGCCGCAATATCGGTTATCGCATTATATATCTCATCCTGAATGGGTTTCACAAGGGCTTCGCGCCGTTGAAACAGCTCACCATCCTGTCCAAAGTAGTTTTGCTGCAACTGTTTAGCTTGCTTCTCCTTTTCGATAATTTCGTTCTCCCGCTTGGTCTTCATCTCATTGGAAAGGAAAACATTTTCAGCCTGATAGTTCTTATACAGTTGGGCTATCTCATCGAAACGCTGCTCAACCTCCCCTTGCCACTTAGCCGATAATTGTGATAACTGCTCATTAGCAGCCTCATAGGCAGGTATATTACGAAGAATATATTCTGAATCAACAAAAGCATACTTTTGAGCAAAAATAGTTTGCCCGAGTAACAATAATGAAAATAATAGGATATTTTTCATAGCTCTATTTTTTAGTACACTTAAGTGCAAACAAAAATCAAACCAAACTCATATTCCACTAGTTATTAGAAACTTTGCCCAATTACAAAATGGAACTGACTGCCTCCGGCATTTCTTCGGTATAAACTCTCGTCAAATCCATATCCCCAGTCGATACCCATTAACCCAAAGATTGGCAGGAAGATACGCAGACCAACCCCGGCGGATCGCTTGAGTTCAAACGGATTATAATCCTCATACTGACTCCAGGCATTACCTGCTTCGAGGAAAGCGAGTGCAAACACTGTTGCGGATGGCTGCAGTGCTAATGGATACCTGACTTCCATGGTTAACTTATTGTAAATGTTACCATCATAGGATCCCTGTGTATTGTATGGGGTTAGCGAAGAATTTTCGTAACCCCGCAATCCAATGGTCTCACTTCCGTACATACTGTAGCCCGACATGCCATCACCTCCTAACACAAACTTCTCGAAGGGCGACTGAAGGTCTTTATTATAGTAACCAAGAAAACCCATTTCCATTTTTCCCATCACCACCAGTTTGTTGGCAGGGTCGACAGGTTTGTAAACGGCACCTTTGAAACTCCACTTATGATATTCGATCCGTTGGTACTTTTCTTCATCTGTGGCTGTTGCCCAATTTTTTCCTTCCTGGAATGCAGACCAAGGTGGCGTGAACTCAACCCCAACAGAAAAATCAGATCCCTGACGCGTGTAGATCGGATTATCGATCGACCGTCGGCTCAACATAACTTTAAAGTTAAGATTATTGGAAATTCCATTTTGCATAATAAAGTAATTCCAGTCGAGCAGATCGTAACGTTGGTAACTGACTTCTGTGTACAACGAAAAGAAATCATCTGGCCATCGCAAGCGTTTACCGAAACCTAACGACACTCCGGAAATTTTCATGTGCTGATCAATGTCATCCGGATCCTGATAACCATAACCTCCGCCGTAGCCGTAGCCACCACCATATCCATAGCCACCACCGTAGCCTCCGTACCCGCCGCCGTAACTGTATCGCGGATCGTAATAGTTGGAACTTACACCAGTTTGAATAGAGTGGTAGATGGAGAAACTCAAGGAGTTAGGTTTCTTACCGCCTAACCAAGGCTCTGTAAACGACAGACTATAAGACTGATAGAACTTCCCATTGGTTTGCGCTCGCAAGGCTAAAGTCTGACCATCACCAGTTGGTAGCGGGCGCCAAGCCTCTTTATTAAAAAAGTTACGCATTGAGAAGTTGGTGAATTTCAACCCTAAAGAACCCACAAACATACCAGCACCCCAACCACCTGATAATTCAATCTGGTCATTGGCTTTCTCTTCAAGCTGATACACAAGGTCAACCGTTCCGTTATCAGGATTTGGCTGCACATCAGGAGAAATGTTTTCCGGATCGAAATGACCCAGCTGAGCCAGCTCGCGTACAGTACGGATCAACTCAGACTTGCTAAACAGCTGTCCGGGCTTTGTTCTGATCTCACGACGCACTACGTGTTCGTGTGTTTTGGTATTACCACGGATAATCACCTTATTTATAGAGGCTTGCTGTCCTTCGTAGATACGCATTTCAATATCCACTGTATCTCCGCGAACGCCTGTTTCAACCGGTGTAATGTTAGAAAACAAATATCCGTTATCCATGTAGCGGCTATGTACCGCATCTTCATCACTAATTAAACGCTCATCGAGGTAAGTTTGATTGAAAACATCGCCTTTTTTGATTCGTAAGTCATAGGCTAACATCTCAGAAGGATAAATGGTATTACCCACCCATGTAATATCACCAAAATAATACTTATCTCCTTCTTCTACAACCAGTTTTACATCAACTGTATTATCCTCAAGGTTTTTAGATACCTCTTCAGTAACAATACGGGCATCACGATACCCCAACTCATTGTATTTATCAATAACTGCGGCTAAATCCTCCTCGTATTTCTCAACAACAAACTTCTTGGTCCTGAAAAAGTTTAAGAGCTTGCCTTTCGCATTGGTTTTTTTCATGGTCCGATTTAACTTACTATCTGTAAGTACCTCATTTCCTTCAAACACCAAAGATCTGACTTTAACTTTGTCCTTTTTATCAACGTTAATATCGAGCGTAACATGGTTAGCTTTTGAAGGATCGTCCTTCTGAACAATGTTTACTTCGGTATTGTAAAACCCTTTGCCAACAAAATAGTCTTTAATGTACTTTTCGGCTCGTGCGACCATAAACGGTGTCACCTGCGACCCCTTCATCATGGCCACTTTCTCTTCTACCGTTTCGATTTCGCTTTTCTTTAAACCAGAAAAATACATCTCGGAAAGACGTGGCCGTTCCTGCAGATATATTTCCAACCACACCTGACGACCTTCTATCTTTTTGGCCTTTATTTTTGCATCCGAAAAAAGTCCGTGCTGCCAGTAACGCCTAATTGCTTCAGACACCTCATCACCAGGTATGGTAATTTGCTGTCCCACTTTCAGTCCACTGATATTAACCAGAATTTTCGGGTCGAGATTTTTAACTCCCGTTACCTCAATATCTTCAATTATATATTTTCGAGGAGTGCCCGAGTATGATATATTTGGAACATCACTTGTTTGCCCATTTATATTAACAATGGATAATATAAAAAGGAAAACAAAGAATAACTTACTACGCATATTACCTTCCATGCAATTCAATAGTTTGTTCGTTTTAGGTCAGTCTGCTTCTTTCTTTTTTCGTCCCCTCACTCATTCTAACTGCTACTAACCAATTATTTTTTAATTTGATCGCCTGTTTTTCCGAAGCGTCTTTCGCGCCCCTGGAAATCAAGCAAAGCCCTGTAAAAATCATCTCTCCGAAAGTCGGGCCATAAAATATTGCAGAAATATAGCTCAGAATAAGCTAACTGCCAAAGCAAAAAGTTACTTATTCGCTGTTCACCGCTTGTCCTAATCATTAGTTCAGGGTCGGGTATACCAGCTGTTGCCATATAGCTTGACACTAGATCTGCATCAATATCATCGATACTTAACTCATTATTCTTAACCCGTTTAGCCACTCCTTTGAAGGCTTCAATAATCTCCCAGCGCGAGCTGTAACTGAGCGCCAAAGTAAGGGTTAATCCGGTATTTTCACTTGTTTTTTTTATACAGTCCTCAAGCTTGGCCTGAACACCGCGAGGCAATGTTTCTTTACATCCGATGGCATTAAGCCTCACATTATTTTTCATTAAGGTGCCGGTTTCGGAACTTATTGTAGAAACCAAAAGACTCATGAGCGCATCCACCTCTGTTTTGGGACGGCTCCAGTTCTCGGTGCTAAAGGCGTATAAAGTAAGGTACTTAATATTCAGTTCGGCAGCCGCTTCGGTAACTTCTCTCACAGCAGTAACTCCATGCTTGTGACCAAACATACGCGAATTTCCCCGTTGTTTGGCCCATCGCCCGTTACCATCCATTATTATAGCTACATGATTTGGCAGCCTATCTTGTATCAGTTCGTCTTTTAACGACATACTTTCAACGTGTCTTTTATTTTATACCATCATTACATTTGGTTTTACGCTTCAACATGCTAATTGTAACGTATACACCCGCAAACGATATCCAATCGTTATTGTGAGTAAAGGTGCTCTCTCCAAATCCGTATGGGTTGGAAGGATCAACACTCCCCGGTCCCACATAGTCTAAGTCATCAACAAACGTTTTTCGAACAGTCCATTCGGCACCAATCCGAACATATTTGTTAATCTTATACTTTGCACCTATACCGAACGGCAAAGATAATATAAAACTTGTATTGCCCGCAGAATTTTCAATATCTGTATCAATTCTGTTATAAATAGTTGTAGCTAAACCGGCTGAGATATATGGCGTGAAGGTAGTTGTTGATATAAATTTATGGTCATACGACATGAAGTTAAACTCTATCTGTGCCGATACATCTCCGATACTTCTGCTGAAGGAATAATTATTATCCGTTGTTTGTAAGTACTTTAAATCCTGCCCGTGATAATCACCACTTATCGTTCCCAGCAAAGCCATTCCTTTGAGCGCCACCCGGTCGGTAAACACATAGCGCCCTATTCCGCCAAAGGCCAAATGAGAATTAGCGAAGGGCACTCCTTTACTCAAATCACCAAAATAGTAGGATGTGCCGACAAAAGCTCCCAGTTCAAGTCTGTCTTGCGATTTTAAAGGCTGACTACCTAAGAGCAACACAATGAGCGCTATCAGATGGAGTACTCGTGAGATTATGTTTGAGAAAAACTCTCGATAATGTGTGGCTATTAGCATTTTAATTAAAAACCAGGATTATTTGGAAAGACATTGCTCATTAGTATTTACAATGATACATATGTTCAAACACTATTTCGGTAAAAATATTGCACTAAAATAATATTAATTGCGCTTATCCACACCCCACATTAGCTTATTACGTAAAGTTGTAAAAAACGAATGTCCATCCAATTCAATCACATTAATGCTAAATTCAGCTTTCTTCACTTTCAGGTTTACTGTATTTTCGAATACTTCACTCCTGGAGTCCAGCGAAGCCAAAAACTTAGAGTCCCGACCTTCTACCTTCAAGGTAACCTCCACATCCCTGGGCACGACAATGGGTCGAACATTTAGGTTATGTGGCGCTATGGGTGTAATTACCAAACATTTACTATCCGGATGCAATATAGGACCACCCACACTCAAGGAGTAGGCGGTTGAACCAGTAGTGGTGCAAATGATTAGGCCATCGGCCCAAAAAGAGTTTAGAAATTCATTATTGACATAGGTATGAACGGTAATCATGGCCGAACTATCGCGCTTAGATATGGCCAACTCGTTAAGGGCAAAATTACACTCTCCAAAATGGCTCCCTTCAGTTTCCAGCTGAAGTAAATCCAACTGACGCAAGCGGTAGTTTCCTTCAATCAATTTCCGCAAAGCCACTTTCATTTCACCTTGTGAGATATCTGCCAAAAACCCCAAACGGCCTGAATTTATCCCAACAATCGGTATTCCCTTATCTCGCACATAGGTAACTGACTCAAGAAATGTCCCATCACCTCCAATACTAAAGACCAGATCAACATTAATGATTTCATCATGGGTACTAAAGAACGCATCTACTTCGGGTTTCATCTTGACATTAGCCAGCAAGAAATCGTAAAATGGCTTGTGTATTATGACCTCTACCTCATTCTCCTTCAGAATTTGAAACAAGTTTTTACAGGCGTTAAAAAAAACCTCTCCAAACTGTTTCCCAAAAACCGCAATCCGCATAACGCTTCGTTTATCAATTAATATTATCTCTTACCTGCCTCTATTACATCCCTTTGTTGTGCGATCAGAAGCAGCACTTCATCTCGTCTAACGAACGCATATGTTTACCACATCAAACACCAGTTCGGGCGTTTAAATGGCTAAATTAAAATGAACAAAAAAACCTTGCTGCCGATGCTTGTTAATGGCATAATTAAAACTCCACACCATATCGTAAAAGGTCACAAAGTCAATTCCCGCTCCATAGCCATATTGCCAATCGTTTACAAAAGTATTAGTTATTGAGGGATTCTCTTGCCAAACATAGCCAAAATCATAAAACGCTTTTAGGTAAAAGGCATAGTTTACTTTTGCAAATTGAGTTAAGGGCATAAAACCAAGGTTTTTCACCCGCGGTTGCAGCAACGTAAACAGCAAATAATTTTTTGCAGTAAACTGGCGTGTTCCATCAATAACATACAGTTCGTAACCATTTAAAAAACTATCGTAACCACTTCCGGCATTGAGAACATAGGGCAATGCATTACTGGAGTTGAGTTCTCCATGTAACATACTGGCCCAGTTCAGGCGATTATTGAGGCGAAAATGCTTATCCAGATACCCTCCCAACTTCAGGTTCTTTAACCCATCCTGCCATAAACCAAATCCTGACTGAACAGCCTCAAACTTTACCCTGGTTCCTTTGAGCGGGTAAACTTTCGAATCCCGCTTATCGTGCTCAAATTCATAGGTAAGCTGCAAAAATTGAAGTTTATTGTCTCCCTCTGTAAGGTAAGCCGGATTTAGGTACAACACTGAATCACTCACATTGAAGTGCTGGTAGCGCAATTCAAGTTTATGACGCTGATACAATCCGGCCCGCAAAGAATAATAGACAGCGCCCTCATAAGCCATTTGAGCCATCTCATCGGTGAAAGCCGTAAAAACCTGCCGGTTATCAACAGTGCCATAAGGTATTTGATCGGCCATCCGAAAGCTAAACATTGCTCCCCACCCGGCTTTTTTATTGTACTCTGGCGACGCATACCCCAATAAAATTTGGGTGGTATAACCTAAGCGAATCCGTGCCGTAATCTTTTCGTTCCGTCCTCTGAAATTATCGCGCTTGAGGTAAACCCCATAGTTAACACGTGACCAGTCACCGCTATTAAAAAATGAACTCAAGTTACGATCAGCCACCTCAAATATTGGAAACACCCACCAATACCATCGCTCATCCACATTTATGTGAAAAACAACTGTATTATCAGACTGAATCGTATAGTGAACAGCGGCGAAATTAAATAAGGAGGTATTGAGTAAATTATGCCGGCTCCGTCTGGAAATCTGACCAAGCCGGTTAACCAACAATCGATCGCCTTTCTTGAATATTAATTCATTGAGAATGACTTTCTGCCGGGTCACTTTATTACCGGTAATGATGATTTGCTGAACCAAAACATAGCCATCATCTGCTTGCTTTTTGCCTGTATCACTAGGAACCATGGCATCAACAGACAGCCCACTCACATACATTACTATACACAAGTATAATAACCTGCCAGCCGAAACACATTCACCTATCATACACAATCATTTTTCCCTACATATTCAAATACCTCATCAGCGCATCGTAGTTTTTTTTCACAGTATCATCATATGAGTTATCGCCAACATAAGTTGTTTTAACTGAATAATTGTATCTATCAAAGGCGTTTAGAACAGGTTGCACATCGATTCGATTTAGTTTTATTGCCACACACAACCGCTCTGAACCAACTGGTTGAGAAACATACAAGCTCAATATTTTAGCATCTGCATCCTCCACAACCCTTGATATTTCGGCCAGGGAGTAATCGTGCGGCATTAGCTCCAACTCAATGATACCACCCGCCGTGTGGGCCGCAATCAGATCTGCAAAGGTGTGTAACAAATCACTCTGAGTTATTAAGCCCAGATAGTCCTCATTTTTATCCAATACAGGTACAATGGTGAGCTTTAGGCGGGAAGCTACTTCAATAACATCAAATATGTGCTGATGCTCAAATACATATGGCCTGGCATAGGACAAAGAGTGGTTCCCCAAAGCTTCTTCCGCTTTATTCAGATCGTAGATATCAACATCACTTATTACCCCCAAAAAGGCACGGTTGTTAACAATGGGCAGATGAGACACCCTAAATACTTCCATCCAGTTAAGCGCATCAAGTCCCGTGTCTGAGGTTTTTAGAGACGGTACAACTTCTGATATTAATTCTTTTGCCAACATAGATTACTTTTCGAAATACTTTATAATTTTGCGCGACAACTGAAAACCCTTTTACGGTGTAATTGTTTGAGTATTAAAAATACTGTCAAACATTATAACAAACAAAAATAGACGATAGTTTATTTTGCATTTAATCACTCCGAATAGGGTGTTCATCAATAAAAGAATAATGACAAAACTAAGTGTTAACATAAACAAAGTTGCAACACTTCGAAATTCAAGAGGTGGGAATACGCCCAGTGTATTGAAAGCAGCTGTTGATGTTCAGGAATTTGGTGGTGATGGTGTAACAGTTCACCCAAGACCAGATGAGCGCCACATCAGGTATAAAGATGTGTATGATATTCGCCCGGTGATTAAAACAGAATTTAACATTGAAGGCTACCCGTCAAAAGAGTTTATCGATCTTGTTTTGGCCGTTCGCCCGCACCAGGTGACCCTGGTACCCGATCCACCAGAAGCCTTAACTTCCAATGCCGGTTGGGATACGGTTACTAACATGAGTTTTCTGCAAGATGTTATTGGTCGATTCAGCGAAGCAGGCATACGTACTTCTATTTTTGTGGACACCGACCTAAAAAATATCGAAGCGGCGGTAAAAACTTGCACGGATCGTATTGAACTGTACACTGAACCTTACGCCACACATTTTGCCAAAGATCGTGAAGCAGCCATTGCCCCTTTTGTGGCAGCCGCTGAACTGGCGAATAAAATAGGTTTAAAAATCAATGCCGGACACGATCTGAACCTGGACAACCTAAAGTATTTTAACGAGTGTATTCCCTACCTAAAAGAGGTTTCAATAGGCCATGCGCTCATTAGTGATGCTCTTTACATAGGGCTTGAAAGAACCATACAGCTTTACCAGCAGCAACTTGTAAAAAGGTAATGCATGAAATTATATCATCGCGAATATGGTAAAAATGGCCCGGCACTGGTAATTTTGCATGGGCTCTATGGCTCCTCCGACAATTGGGTGTCGATAGCACGTCAGCTAGAAAACGACTATCGCATTTACCTAATTGACCAAAGGAATCATGGCCAGTCGCCACACAGCGATGAACACAATTACGAGAGCATGTCGAAGGATTTGCTTGAGTTTTTTGATGCCAACAAAATTGACAAAGCGCACCTGGCAGGACACTCAATGGGTGGAAAAACTGCAATGCGCTTTGCTTTGGCTTATCCTGAACGCATCAATAAGCTGGTTATACTCGACATTGCCCCTAAGTCTTATGCCTCATTCAGCAACTACGCTCAAATAACTAATAACCATCATTCGATTATTGACAGCCTGCTAAAATTGCAACTTGACGCGGCTGAGTCGAGACGCGATATCGATCGTCAGCTCAGCGCAAGCCTGCCAAATGTGAAACTTCGACAGTTCTTGCTTAAAAACGTTGAACGCAAAAAAGGGGGCACCTATCAATGGAGCTTAAACTTGCCGGTTATAAAAAGCACGCTTGATCAAATTATGGATGGGTTTTCGCAACTGAATCCAGACGACCACCACTCCACAATTCCGTCGATTTTTATCAGAGGTGAAGAATCGGACTACATCATGGATGAAGACACCCTTATCATCCGTAAGTTTTTTAAAAATGCAGAAGTGGTAAGCATTCCTAAAGCCGGCCACTGGCTCCATGCCGAGCAACCCGACTTACTGATTAAAACACTGGCCTATTTCCTGCTGGACTAGGCATGCTCAACAGCATCCTCATCAATTAACTCTTCTCCTTTAAAGCGCAGAAATAGCTGAGCCGTTGCCAAAACATCCTTCTCACAATACCTGGCAATGCGGTCAATGTCATTTTCTTCATAAAAAACACTTGCCACCTGGCTCCCATCAATATCATCCTTGGGTGATGGAATCTTAAAAATAGTGGTCAGCAAATTTAAAGAAGTATAGTGCTTATAATCCCCAAATTTCCACATATCCATCGTATCTAAAAACTTAACTTCCCAGGGTTTTTTGCCGGCAACATCCAATATGGGTGGTAAACGCACTCCATTAATCAGCATGCGCCGTGCGATGTAAGGGAAATCAAATTCTTTGGCATTATGTCCACAGATATTTTTTTGTGCATCGCGCGCAAAATGATTGAGCATCTGTCCAAAATCTTCGAGCAGCACCAGCTCATTATCACCGGCAAATGATTTCACTCTAAAAATACGATTTCCGCCCCGAGCTGAAATTACCCCAACCGAGATACAAATTATCTTACCAAACTCGGCATAGATACCTGCTCTTCCGTAAACATCTGCAGCCGACTCGGACTCCTGACGAAAGTAGGCCGATTTTTTTTCCCACAAACCCTGCAACTCCTCACTAACGTGATCAAAAGACGCTTCCTGCGGAACCGTTTCAATATCAAGAAACATGATATCCTCCACTCTAACATTATCAAGCATAGGCACTAGTTTAAACTGGTTATATTGCGTTCTATAAAGTGAGTTAGTATATTAATCGCTATACGGTTATTACCACCTTGCGGCACAATCAAATCGGCATAACGTTTAGTGGGTTCTATAAACTGAAGATGACTGGGCTTAACCGTTTCTTCATAGCGGTCGAGCACCATGTTAACCGTTCTGCCCCGCTCCATAATATCGCGCTGAATAACACGGGCCAAACGATCATCAGCATCAGCATGCACAAACACCTTCAAATCCATCAACTCCCGCAATTGTGCATGACCTAAAATCAAAATCCCTTCCACAATTATTACATCACGGGGCACCACCTCAACAGTTTCGTCGGCGCGCGTGCAAGTTAAATAAGAATATTGTGGCATTGCGACCGACCGCCCTGCTTTTAGTTCTGAGATGTGCTTAATCAGCAAGTCCCACTCAATGGCATTAGGGTGGTCAAAATTTATTTTTTGCCGTTCTTCAAGTGGCAAATGCCGGCTGTCTTTATAGTAAGAGTCTTGAGGCAGAACAGCTACTTCTCCCCGTGGCAATTGTTCCATTATTTTGCGAACAACTGTTGTTTTACCCGAACCGGTTCCTCCGGCTATACCAATTATCAGCATTTTACTAATTTTGTGATGGTTTTAATACAGACAAAATAAGTAAAATATTCGATTATGATTAAACATATTGTTCTCTTTAAGCTAAAAAGCTTTGATAACGAGGCGCTAAAATCGGCCAAGCTCACAGAAATTAAGGATGGCTTGCTTGCTCTGGAAGATAAAATTGATGCCCTACTATCAATTGAAGTAGGCATAAACTGCAATCCCAACGAAACCTTTGACATTGCCCTGACCACCACCTTTAACAGCTTAAAAGAGCTCGAGATTTACGCTCAACACCCCGATCATCTGGCGGTAAGTAAAATACTCAGAGAAGTATTAGAGGAGCGTTCCTGCGTGGACTTTGAGTTTTAACGAAGAACTTTGTTGCTGTGAATGACCCCACAGCTGTATGACATAAAAAAGGTGCTTCACAGCACCTTTCTTACTTCATCAGATTTTATATAATCAGGCATCAAGAGTCAAAAACCAAACTTACCTCGGAAATCAGCTATTAACTGCTCCAGCTCCATTTTAAATTCGACCAGGTAATTTTTGAAATATTTTTCACTAGATTCAAGTGACCCGTCACTGAACTCAAATACCAAATCAACTTCCCAGGCATCGCCTTCACCAGAAGGCTCGGCCAATGCCTCCACATTGGCTATCAAACTATTATCAGACTGGTATTTCAACTTCATCAAGGCAAATTCATTTAAAGCGCTTGCCAAATCTTCTGCGTAAGCCCGGCTATCGGGATCAAGCGCACTCAATCGCACTAATTCATTGTATAGCTGTCCGGTTTTAGCCTCAGTATACACCATCACCTCTTCAAGAGTAAAGTTATTAACAATGCTTGTAACAGGCATGTCGTTATTGCCTTTATCAAACACCATATCAAGATGGCTGCTGAAAATGGCATCATCACCATGGTTAAACCCCAGTGTCCAATACCCACTCTCATCCTCTACACCCAATTCACCACTCAAGTTAAAGGGCTGCGGATTAAAGGACATGGCCACTATTTCAAAAAAACCATCATCCGAAAAGCTGGCATTAACATTACTGGCCAATATGAGTTCATCCTTGATTTTAATGTTGAAATGCAACTTTTGGAGCGCCTGTTCCAAAACCGTTCCATCCTCCAGTGCATCGCCTTTTTGGGGGAAGGAGCCATTGTAAAAAAGCATATCAGAAATGGTCAACACAGCGGTATCACCTTCCAGGTTTTCACTAGCCGGAAACTTAAATATGACATCTGTCTCATGCTCTTTGAGCTTTTCAAAAGAAGCCGTGGTTCCGTTCCACTGCCACTCTCCACAGCCTTCCTTTTCCAGAACACTGCAATAATAATCTTTATCAAAGGTTAACTTCATCAACTCTTCGAAGTAGCAGTCTTCCGATTCATTTTGATACATGAGCTGCCCAATATTCACCACTGCTTTTAAGAACTGCACATTGCCGGTTGCCTCATCACTCAGACGCTCACTCATTGCATGGCTCAAAATGGCAAAATCCGTTCTACTGAGTTGATAAAGCTGATCATCTAACTTTTCAGCATTGGCATCCAATACACTTTTATCGTGTTCAGCACCTCGATTACTGTACGCCTCCATACTCATATCGTCATTGCAGGCCGCCAGCAAAACAACACCAGCCAATAATATCCACACAAATCCCCTCATATACAAGTGGTCATTAGATTGTTTGACACCATTTTGAATTCATCAGCTAAACTGGCTATTGAAGAACCTTCCTCTCAAAACAGGCTTAATCTGATGGATCGCTTTTTAAATATTCTTTCCTGTATATGAGACAACGGAGCGATTAGTTACACGTATTACAAAAATTATCTAGTCGCGAGAGTGTGCCATCCTGTTGCTTAATGGCTGTATCCTGCGATTAAAAATGATACAGCGGGCAATAAAAGATATAAACTGGTAAGCACCAGTCTGTAAACTCAAAAAAGCCGTCCTTTTAAAGACGGCTTTTGACTGTAATATACTAAAGGCTGCAAAATTTATTCTGTCGTAAGAAACTGATGCACACTTTTGGCTGCTTCCCGGCCTTTGGCAATTGCAGTAACCACCAAACTTGCCCCGTTTGCAGCATCACCTGCTGCAAACACACCAGCTTTACTTGTCTGATAACTGCCATCCACTTTAATGTTTCCACGGGCATCCAACTCGAGGCTAAGCTCGCTTACCACCCCTTCATGAACCGGACTCACAAATCCCATGGATAATAACACCAGCTCAGCATCCATTACAAAGGCTGTTTCTGGCTTTTCGCTCATCTGCCACTGCCCGTTTTCACCTTTGCTCCAGTCGACTTCCACAAGCTCTACCTGCTTCAACTTCCCATTTTCACCGATAAAACGTTTGGTATTGAGACTCCACCTACGCTCACAGCCTTCACTATGCGAAGTTGATGTTTTCAATACATTAGGCCAGTAAGGCCATGGATTACCTGCGCCTCTTTTTTCCGGCGGCTTAGGCAAAATCTCTATCTGCGTCACTGATTTGGCCTTTTGACGGTTAGATGTTCCAACACAATCACTTCCTGTATCACCGCCTCCAATAACCAGTACATTTTTCCCTGTGGCCAACAGACGATCATCATTGGAGACTACTTCACCCCGATTCACCTTGTTTTGTTGCGTTAGAAAGTCCATTGCAAAATGCACACCATCTAAATCGCGCCCTTCCACGGGCAAATTACGAGGTTTCATGGCTCCAATTGTCAGCACCACTGCATCAAATTCATTCATTAAGGCTTCTCCTTTCAGATCAGCACCCACAGCCACATTGGTTTTAAAAACAATTCCCTCCTGCTCAAAAATAGCAATGCGGCGATCAATCACTTTTTTATTTAGCTTAAAATCTGGAATACCATAGCGCAACAACCCGCCAACGGCATCATCTTTTTCAAAAACAGTCACAGTATGTCCGGCCTGATTGAGCAAATCAGCAACCGACAAGCCTGCCGGCCCAGAACCAACAACTGCCACTTTCTTACCGGTCCGCTGCGCTGGCACACGCGGTTCGATATAGCCTTCTGAAAAAGCCCGTTCTACTATGGAACATTCATTTTCACGGATAGTGACGGCCTCATCATGGATGGCCAATACACAGGATTTCTCGCAGGGATTCGGGCATATACGTCCGGTAAATTCAGGAAAACTATTAGTTGAATGTAGGATATCACTCGCCAACTTCCATTCGCCCTTATACACCGCATCCTGCCATTCAGGAATTTTACTGCCTACGGGACATGCCCAATGACAAAACGGAATGCCGCAGTCCATACAGCGGGATGCCTGCAGGGTGCGATCAGCCAGGTTCAGCGTTTGCTCAACCTCCCCATAATCGTCTACTCGTTCGGCTACCGGGCGATAACCACCTTCCTTACGCCCATATTTTATAAAACCTTTGGGATCTGCCATAATCATTAATTTTAAAGAAATCGGGGCGGCTCCTTTGAGCCTTATCACTCATTCTCTTTCATACCCCGATGCTCTTTTATTATATAGCTTTAGCTACTTAATCTCTTTAATTAAACACATTCGCACAAAACAACTTGCTTATTCTCTGATGTATGGTGCATCTTCGGTTTCGCGCAGCTTACGCTCCAGTTCTTTTATTTTTTCCTCCTGCAGCACCTTCTTGTACTCAAAAGGAATGACTTTAACGAACTTAGGCAAATAGGATGTCCAGTTAACCAGAATTTCCTGGGCCTTGTCACTATTGGTATGGAGCAGGTGCTTATTCAGCATAAACTGTAATTCCTGAACATCGGCCGCATCTTCTACCGGACTTAAATCAACAAGCCCCTTATTGCAGTAGTAATCAAGATGCCCCGTTTCGTCAAGCACGTAGGCTATTCCTCCACTCATACCAGCTGCAAAATTGCGCCCTGTAGGCCCCAGGACCACCACACGTCCACCAGTCATGTATTCGCAACAGTGGTCGCCTACCCCTTCAACAACAGCATGTGCCCCGGAGTTACGAACTGCAAAGCGCTCGCCTGCCACTCCACGCACGTAAACATGTCCGCTGGTAGCGCCATACAGCACTGTGTTACCAATTATGATATTATCTTCTGGCTTAAAACTACTTCCCTGCGGCGGCACAACAATAATTTTACCTCCCGACAGTCCCTTGCCCAGGTAATCATTGGCATCTCCTTCCAGTCGGAAACTGACTCCATTAACCAGAAATGCCCCAAAGCTTTGTCCGGCCGAACCAAAAAAAGTACAATTGATGGTATTTTTGGGCAAGCCCTGCTCCCCATACCTTTTGGACACTTCACCAGAGAGCATGGCTCCAACGGTTCGATCGGTATTGACGATGTCGCTGGCCATCCATACTTTTTGCTGATTGATGATAGCCGGCTGCGCTTGTTTGATTAATGAGCGGTCCAGCACCTCATCGAGCTTATGATCTTGTTCTGTGGTGTGGCGAATCGGATACTTCTTGCCCTCTTCAGGGAAATACAATAGACGACTTAAATCCACCCCTTTTGTTTTCCAGTTACCAACAGAAGCATCCTGCTCGAGCAAATCAGTGCGACCAATCACCTCTTCAAGAGACCTGTATCCCAACTGCGCCAGATATTCTCTTACCTCCTCGGCAATAAAGCTGAAGAAGTTGACTACATATTTATATTTACCAATAAACCGTTTGCGTAATTCCTCGTCTTGGGTGGCGATACCTGCCGGACAGGTATTCAGATGACATTTACGCATCATCACACAACCTAAAGTTACCAGGGCCGAAGTGGCAAAACCGTACTCTTCGGCTCCCAACAAGGCCATCTTAATCACATCCAAACCAGTTTTCAATTGTCCATCCGTTTGCAGCTTCACCCGGCCACGTAGGTTATTCATCACCAGTGTTTGTTGAGCTTCGGACAAACCTATCTCTACCGGTAACCCGGCATGCTTAATAGAGCTGGTTGGACTGGCACCCGTTCCGCCTTCAGTACCACTTATCACAATGAGGTCGGCATGCGCTTTAGCCACACCCGCAGCTACCGTTCCCACACCGTTGACAGACACCAGCTTCACACTAATGCGTGCTGAAGGATTGGTGCTTTTGAGGTCGTATATCAACTGGGCCAAATCCTCGATGGAATAAATATCGTGGTGAGGCGGAGGTGAAATCAATGTAATTCCCGGCGTTGAATTGCGCAGTCGGGCAATTATCTTATCAACCTTAAAGCCAGGCAGCTGCCCACCTTCGCCAGGCTTGGCTCCCTGCGCCACTTTGATCTGCAGTTCATCTGCGTTGATTAGGTAATTATTAGTTACCCCAAACCGACCACTTGCTATTTGCTTGATGGAACTCCTGGCCGGACTCTTGAACCGCTCAGCATCTTCACCACCCTCACCGGTATTACTGCGACCGCCAATCTCATTCATTGCCAGAGCCATCGCCTCATGAGCTTCTTTCGAAATAGAACCATATGACATGGCCCCTGTAACAAAGCGCTTCATAATTTCCGATGCCGGCTCAACTTCACTGATATCAATCGGGGTTCGCTCCTTTAATTTCATCAGCCCGCGAATAAATAATGGTGTTTTATTATCCGCATCCACCTGACGACTGTATTCTTTATATTTACTATAATCACCTTCGGATGTTGCCCACTGCAGCAACCCAACCGTTTCAGGGTTCCATCCATGCTTTTCACCATATTTCCGGTAAGCATAACTTCCTTTTGTATCGAAAGGATTACTCTGAAAAGTAGGTGCATATGCCTTTTGGTGATCCAGGATGCTCTCCTGTGCTATTTCATTGAGGCTAACCCCTCCAATTTTGGTAGGCGTACCGGTGAAATACCTGTTAATAACCTCTTCAGACACTCCAATGGCCTC
The DNA here is from genome assembly GCF_051851475.1 of Carboxylicivirga taeanensis. Lineage (NCBI taxonomy): Bacteria > Pseudomonadati > Bacteroidota > Bacteroidia > Marinilabiliales > Marinilabiliaceae > Carboxylicivirga > Carboxylicivirga taeanensis. The sequence continues at coordinate 191,247 of NZ_JBPUSJ010000001.1, forward strand.
AAATATTTGCGCTCCATGATAAGAGCGCAAAGTACTGATTCCCATCTTAGACAACACCTTCAACAGGCCTTTATCAACTGCTTTTATGTAGTTTTCTCGCGCTGTGGTGTAATCAACATCAATCTTGCCCGCCTTCACCATTTCATTAATGGTGGCAAAGCATACATAAGGATTAATCACACTGGCCCCGAAACCAAGTAGCAATGCAAAGTGCATCACTTCCCTTGCTTCACCCGTTTCGACCACCAGGCCTACCTGCATCCGCTTTTTTGCTTTAATGAGGTGATGATGGGTAGCTGCCACAGCCAATAATGATGGGATGGCAGCATGCTTTTCATCAATATCCTTGTCACTCAAAATGATGTAATTCATTCCATCATCCACAGCTTTCTCCGCTGCCTGACAAATGTTCTCTAAAGCAGCCTCCAACCCTTTTTCGCCTTCTGCAACAGGAAAAGTCATGGGAATTTTTACGTGCGTAAACTCTTCACGCATGTAATCCTTTATTTTTCCTAAATCAGTATTGGTCATCAGCGGGCTCTCAAACTTAATTGAGCGACACTGTGACGGCTCTTCCTTTAACAGATTCTTAGACACCGACCCTATGTAGCTTGTTAAAGCCATCACCAAGCCCTCGCGAATAGGGTCAATAGGCGGGTTGGTAACCTGGGCAAATAGCTGCCTGAAATAGGAGAAGAAACGCTGAGGCTTATCGGACAGAACAGCAATTGGCGTGTCATTTCCCATTGAGCCGATGGGCTCACCGCCTGTTTGAGCCATTGGCACAATCACCTGCTCAAAATCTTCGCGGTTATAACCAAACGCTTTTAAATAGGTATCGTACTTTTCTCCCAGACCCGATGGCACGCGCACTTCAACTTCAATATCGCGCATGCGAATGCGGTTCTCTTCCAGCCAGTTCCCATAAGGTCGACGCTTAGCCAGCTGCGACTTTATCTCTTCATCAGGAATAATTACCCCCAACTGAGTATCTACCAACAACAGCTTACCGGGTTTCAACCTCCCTTTTTCGCGGATTTCGTGGGCTTCAAAAGTTTGCACCCCTACCTCGGAGCCCATCACAATCATGTCGTCCTTAGTAATCACATAACGTGAGGGACGCAGGCCGTTGCGATCCAAAGTACCACCCACATAGCGTCCATCGGAGAACACAATAGAAGCTGGTCCGTCCCACGGCTCCATAATGGTTGAATGGTATTCGTAATAGGCTTTCAGGCTTTTCGGAATAGGGTTTTTACTGTTCCACGATTCGGGCACCAGCATGCTTAAGGCATGCGGCAAGGAACGACCGGTGAGGAATAAAAACTCCAACACATTATCCAGCGAAGCCGAGTCACTCATATCAGGAGTAATGACCGGAAACAGTTTCTTTAAATCGTCGCCAAACAAATCAGACTCCAACAAACTTTCACGGGCCTGCATCCATAAGCGATTTCCTCTTATCGTATTAATTTCTCCATTATGAGCCATAATACGGAAAGGCTGAGCCAAATCCCAGGTTGGAAAAGTATTGGTACTAAAACGCGAGTGTACCAGTGAAATGGCACTCTTTACTCGGCGATCCTTCAAGTCAAGGAAATACAAGCCTAATTGCTCAGGCGTCAACATTCCCTTATAAATAAATATTTTTGATGATAAGCTGGGCAAATAGAAAGCTGCTTTTTGCTGAAGCTCTGAGGCTCTAACAGCATTCTCAGCTTGCTTGCGCGCCAGATAAAGACGACGCTCCAAAGCATCCTGCTCATAGTTACCCTTAACAAACACCTGCCGGATTTTCGGCTCATTCCCTTTGGCTATTTCTCCAATCACCTCACTATCAACAGGAACTTCTCTATAACCGATTAGTTCCAACCCTTCCGACTCAAAAAACCGATTCAGAGTTTGTTGGCAGAAAGTCGCCTCTTTTTCATCCTGAGGTAAAAAAACCAATCCGGTACCATATTTTCCAGCTGAAGGCAGGTTAAATCCAAAAGTCTTAAAATAGTCATGCGGCACTTGCATCAAAATACCAGCTCCATCCCCCGACTTATTATCTGAACTTTCGGCACCGCGGTGCGTCATGTTTGTCAGCACCTCCAAGCCTCGCATCACTATCTCGTTGGATTGCGTCCCTTTAATATTGGCCACAAATCCAATTCCACAATTATCATGTTCATTGGCAGGATCGTACAACCCTTGAGGATTTGGAAATCGTTTTGTCATACTGTAATTCTTTAAGAGAAAAATCTACTAATACCCCCTTCGAAAGGAAATCATAATATCGCCGTTGGATTGGATGAATTACAAATAAAGCACCTTTCATTCGGAAAGTATTTGATGCTTTTATATTATAATCCGAAAGCAAAAATAGCGTTTTCATTTATATATACCAACAAATCATGAGGAAAGCTTGCCTTTTTTATGACTTTTGGCATACTTCAGGTTGGCGCCTGTTCGACATACATCATTACCATACCTGATAATGTCTATTTGGTATTCAAATGGTTAGATAATTCTTCCCCATGACCATAAACAAGCATTTTGAATAGAACGGCATCACAAAAACACAATCAAGCACTGAATCAACAAGCACGTCACCTTTCAATTCATCACTTTTTACGACCCACCCCCTTTCAAATAGGGGCTATTTCATTGTTATTTGTATTATTTTGATATTTACCCCCTAGTTAATGGGGGTGTGTATTGTTTTTTATATACTTTTACACCGTCAACCTATAAAAAAACAGGGTACCCACCAGAAAAAACAGTTTTTTTTAAAGCCGACATCCCCCAATCAACAAGATGCCGAAACGAAAAATTAACAATTTAACCATGCAACTATGAAACAGATTTTATTGATTTTGGGATTAGTGCTAAGCGTATTACCCACGAACGGTCAAAAGACCAACAAAAGTACCTTCGACATTTCAACAGCCCTCGTTTCTCGCTATGTTTGGCGAGGCGTTGAATTTGGCAACTCACCTGCAATTCAACCATCACTAACCTATAATAACCGAGGCTTGTCTGTTGGTGCCTGGGGGAATTACAGCTTTAATACAAACACCAGAGGAACAGAATTGGACCTGTTTGCGGCATATGAATTTGATTTTGGATTAAAACTTAGCATTACCGACTACTACTTCCCGATAGAAATCACTAAAATAACTGGCAAGACCGCTATCGAAACTGGCGCATTCATTGGAGAGATGACAGATGAGCGAACTGGCGACTATTTTGACTACAAAAACAATCACTTCTTTGAAGTTGGCTTAAATCAAAGACTCAACAAGCTCTCTTTATCTGCCAACTACTTCTTCTCAGCCAATATGAGTCAGGATTTCTATTGCGAAGCCTGCTATGACTTAAAGCTGTGCACCCTGTTTATGGGCGGCGGCAACAAGAGCTACACAAACAAAGGGCAATTTGACATAGTCAATATTGGCATCAGTGCAACAAAACAAATGCAACTAAGCGAAACCTATTCACTTCCTCTATTTGCAGCCGTTATTCTTAACCCCAATGTTAATCAGTTACATTTTGTGGCCGGAATAAACCTGTAGATGCACTATGGCCGCTACTCACAGATGCCATCAGGGAAGCACACAACCTATTTCACAGTTAGAATACCTGCCCGACCACAGAGCCAAAAAGCAAGCGTGGTTTGCCAAGAAAAACAATACAAAATCACCATTATTAAAACAACACATATGAAAAAGATTGAAGCAATCATTCGTTTAACACGTTTTGAAGCCGTGAAAAAAGCACTGAAAGAGCACGACATCACATTCTTTTCGTATTGGGATGTGAGAGGAACAGGTGTTGCACGCGAAGGACATCTATACAGAGGCACTCAGTACGATACAAGCATTATCGAAAGACGCCTGATTTCAATAATTGTTCGGGATGAGAATAAGAGCAAAACAATAGAAACAATTATCGATGCCGCTAAAACCGGAGAGATCGGGGACGGCCGAATTTTTGTCTCCGATGTTGAAGAAACCTACCGCATCAGAACTGGTGAATCAGGTCCGGAAACTCTTTACGAGAAGTAATCAAAAGCAATTTAAGAAACCTTAAAAACTGAAAATTATGGACGCAAATAGCGCATTAGATATCCTTTGGGTCTTACTGGCCGGAATTTTAGTCTTTTTTATGCAGGCAGGCTTTGCCATGGTGGAAGCTGGTTTTACACGAGCAAAAAACGTGGGCAACATCATTATGAAAAATTTTATGGACTTCTCAATTGGCTCCCTGATGTTCTGGAGCATTGGCTACAGCATCATGTATGGCGGCGAAGGGGCTTTTTGGGGCAGCTTTGATTTTTTCTATAACGACCGTACTGACCTGCATAATCTCTTTTTTCAAACCGTATTTGCAGCAACTGCCGCAACCATCGTTTCCGGCGCCATGGCTGAACGGACCAAATTCAGTACTTATCTGCTGTTTTCATTAATCATTACCGTGGTCATCTACCCGATATCAGGCCATTGGGTTTGGGGTGGTGGTTGGCTAAGCACCATGGGGTTTCATGATTTTGCGGGCTCCACAGTGGTTCATTCGGTGGGCGGATGGACAGCACTGGCCGGTGCCTGGACCATTGGGCCGCGCATTGGAAAATACAACGGGCAAGCCAATGCCATACCCGGTCACAACATGGTGCTGGGTGCCCTCGGTGTGTTTATTCTCTGGCTTGGCTGGTTTGGATTTAACCCCGGCTCCCAGCTGGCAATCAGCGGAGATAATGCTTATGCTGTGGCCCGAATCGTTATTGCCACCAACCTGGCGGCTGCAGCCGGAGCGATTGCCACCATGTTTGTCACCTGGATGCGATATGGTAAGCCTGATCTGTCAATGACTCTCAACGGTGCTTTAGCCGGACTGGTAGGCATCACTGCGGGTTGCAACATTGTTTCTCCAGCCGGAGCAGTGGCCATTGGGGCACTATCTGGCCTTGTGATTGTTTTTTCAATTGAATTTATCGACCAGAAATTAAAAATTGATGATCCGGTTGGGGCCATCTCTGTTCATGGTGTTTGTGGCGCCATGGGGACTATATTAGTTGGATTTTTTGCAACAGATGGCGGAGTACTATATGGCGGAGGATTTTCCCTGTTAGGCATACAGGTACTCGGGGTTTTATCCATTGGAATTTGGGCAATGGGAATTGGACTCCTCCTGTTTAGAGGATTAAAAGCCACATTGGGTTTAAGGGTTTCAGAGCAAGAAGAGCGAGAGGGACTTGATATTCACGAACACGGTCAGAGCTCCTATAATTATTAAGCCAACAACATATAAAAGGTCCTATCAGCCTTTCTTAAAGACATGCCGCTAAACTTTCTAACCCGAAAGATGATGGCCTGTGCTGGTGGAGCACAGGCCATTTGCTAGGTATTCTATTGAAAAAACTCATCATGAATGGCCTCAATTGCAGCATCACGGTCGTCCTTGGCCACCATAAAATAACTGGCTACGGCCGAGGCACCAGAAACAATCATTTGCACGTTTATGGATTTTTTCGCCAAAGACATAAACAGGCGTCCGGCCACTCCTGGCCGATCCAACAACCCTTCACCAACCACTGCAATGGTTGAAATCTGCTCTGAAGCAATCACCTCGGTAATTGAGGATAGCTCCAGCTCATCCACAATCTTATAGGCCCGCTTAATATCTTTTGCCGACAGCAACAGGTTAATGACAATCTGAGAGGTAATAACCGACTTGATATTGATGCCAGCCCGATCCAGGGCCACTGTTACCTTTGCCAACACCCCTTTTTTGAGGCCCACACCCGGACCTCGCATCTTCAAAATGCAAAAGTCATCGCTGTAAGTCACACTTTTAATGATGCAGTCCGTTACAATCTCGGTCCCGTGCACAATCGTTCGGGGGGCCACACTGCCATCAAAGGCATCGATATTTCCAATATGAATTGGTATCCCCACCTCTTTAAGCGGCTCTACCGTGCGCGGATGTAATATACTAGCTCCAAAGTAAGATAATTCGGCCGCCTCGGCATACGACAGGTGAGTAATGCGTTTAGGCGCCCGTACCAACTTCGGATCGGCGCTCATAAAACCATCCACATCTTTCCATACATCCAACGATTCAGCCTCGAGGCAACGTGCAATTGCTGCGGCTGAATAGTCACTGCCGCCGCGGCCCAACAATGTCACCTTCCCTTGTTCCGAAACCCCATAAAAGCCAGGTACGATATAGACTTTATTTCCGGCCAGACGCTTTTGTACATTGGGCGCTGACACCTCAAAATCGACGGTTGCATTACCAAACTCCCCATCAGTAACTAAGGGCATTTGCTCGGGCAAGGCTTCTTCCGCATCAATCCCATTACTTTGCAAAATGGATGTTAAAACCAGTGAACTTAAGCGCTCACCATAACTCAAAATAACATCCTCAACAAACTCTGGCACATCGCCAATGTAATGTATACCCGTCAAGTAACGCCCCAACTCTTTAATTCGCGACTGAACGGCATTGAGTGTTTTATCCTGCCATTCCTTATCCTCAAAATTTTCCAGAATAGTTTCCTCTTTCAGTTCCCTCAGAAACCGGATCAGCTTTTCAATATTGGTTTCATCTTTTTTTACCTCTTCCATTGCCTTTATCAGATGATTAGTAATTCCGTAAAACGCAGAAACTACAATAACCATTGGTCTGTCATAGGCTTTTATAACTCGAACAAGCTTTTGAATATCTTCTTTTTTCTTCAGGTTGGAACCTCCAAATTTGGCAACTATTTTCTTCATTGATTGATATAGGTATATGATGGCATAAAGCCGTTAATAAACAGATTTACCAGCTGACTAAATCAGACTAATAGAAATTGTGTGGTGAAAATTTAAGCCCGACCGGGCATTCGAAAGAATCGTACTAATAACATATTAAGCTGTTTAAATTCATTAACACCCCTAGGGGAATCAGGTTTTGGCACCTGCCTCATAGGTGGTTGCCAGAGGTTCAATGAGCCTGTCTCTCCCCTCTTCTCAATAAACTCAAACATCCTGCATATTGTATGCAGAATTTGTGCAAACTTAAGGTATCACAACAAATTTACCAAATAGAAAAAGCGTTATCTCCGAGCCCACAACGAATCATCCTTAAGCATCTGCTTCAAGTCGGGATGCTTCAATTCAAATCCCAACAAATCTTTCGAACGCTGATTACTGACAAGCTTAGACATGGAATCGTCAGTGATGAAAGTAGGCACCTCCCTGCCGGCCAATTGAGCTGCCAAAGTATAGAATTCTTCTTTACTTGGATGCGAATCGGCCACACCATTAAGCACCCCTGGAAAACAATCCTTTTCAATAATGGCTTCTATCAGCCGAATGCAATCATCAAGATGAATCAAATTAATGGGTTGTTGCGCTCCGTTAACGGCCTTGTCAGAAGTAAAAAAACGCCCTGGATACCGCTCACCTCCTACCAGGCCTCCAAAACGCACAATGGTTGTTTGAAAGCTGGCCCTTTGAAAAAGCCGCTCAATATCAAGCAAGGCATTGATGCCGTCTGCTATAGTTTCCGTATCCGATTCGCACGCGATTTGCCCTTTAGACGGATAAACAGAGGTGGAACTCACAAAAATAAGCTTTGACAAATCGGCCTCTTCAATGAACCTAACCAAAGGCTGATACGCTTCTACTTGTCTAAACACCTTCGTGGGTGGGATATTAATAACCAAATAGTCAGCTTGAAAAAAATCACTTTGCAGCGTTTTCGGATCCTTCAAATCAATCAGAAACGGAGAGAGGCCATTGTTCTTAAGCACCTCCAGCTTAGCAGATGAAGTGGTTGAACCTTTCACCTGCCACCCCTGGCTGTAAAGCTGCTTGGCTAAAGGCAGTCCTAACCACCCACATCCTAAAATACTTATTGACTTACCCATAAATGATTAACCTTTTCACCAACAAAATGTTTAATAGCGATTCATGCAAGAGCTTCGTATTGTTCGTATAAATGCGTCAGGCTTCTTTATACGTTCAAAAAAATCTTCCAGATAGCGCAGTAGTTGCTTTCGATGTTTAAGATCCAGGTACTCAAAGTTGAGAATGATTTCATACAAACCCTCTTCCACAGCCACAAACTCATCTATCAACTGATAGTAATTATCATCATAGTCGCGACACCGCCCGGTATAATCGCGCTCTGTAACCTGCTTGGCCCTCGACCACTCCGCAGGTTTGGCATAAGCTGCATTTACAAATCCGGCATGATCAAAATCGTAAGGTATGGCCGTAACCTCTTCACGACGATAACCGAAACGCTTGATGAACAGAATATTGTGTCCTCCCTTAATGCGCCAGTCGGTATTTCCAATCATGTAGTTAAATAGAGCAACCCGATCGGCATCCAAGGCATTAATTTCATGTTCTTTGAAATACTCCCCTTTAACTTCAATAGTGTTTGTCCGCTCAGCCATCATGCGCACAGGCTCAAGCATAAACCCCAATGCCCGATAGTTTTTCCCTTTTTTTCCCCTATCAAAATAGTAAATATCGCATAAACGGGTTCGCAGGGCGTAAGGACTAACCTGCTCCCAAAGCTTGTAAATCAGATATTCTTCGAGCATATACTCTCTGTAGGTCTTATTATCAATACAATGCGTCACCAGCTTAACCTTGGTCAGATAGCCATCTGTGGTAAAAAGTGTATCTGGCTTAAAGTTGAGCATAACCGGCGGAAAGTGGCAATTATCTCTTCGAAAATTACCTCTGGCCCGGCATCGCACATCAATCGCAGCCGAATCCTCTTCAGAAAAATAAAAGACCACTTTACTGGGACAATACTCCTCACTTTTTTTTCGGATGTGTGAGGTCACATCGAAATACAAACTCATTGTAAGCAGCTCATCACTGGCAAAAAGGGATGGATAAACCGGCTTTGTCTGCTCCTGCGAAATACTCATCAGCTGGCAGCCACTATAGATAGCAAGCAATAATAGTATGTGCTTCATATTAACACCCCTTCAATATTTAATTGATAATTTATAAAAAAAAATGCAGCCTCGAAAATCTGCTTGATATTCAAATTTTTAATACGTAGTTTGAAGTTATAAAAATAGCTAGCGTATGTATTTATTCGCCATTGATAATCAAGAAGAATTGCAAGAGGGTGTAACAAGAGTATTAGGGGAGCAATTCAACTATATTGAGTACCAGACATCCATTCCCAAAGATATTGATACCACTGTGCACGAAGTTCGGAAAGCTCTTAAGCGAATAAGAGCACTCCTGCGCCTGATACGCTGGGACATTGGCGAAGAATTATTTTTACGTGAAAACAGAAAGTTCAGGGAACTGGGCCGTCAGCTGTCGGCACTACGCGACTACCATGTTATCATTACCCACCTGGCATCCCATTTTGAGGCTCAGGAACTGCAAATACCTGAAGCCAATTATATCCGTCTGGTGGAACATGTCAACCAATTAAAAGAAACTGAACTAAAACAACTTGTAGACCAAAAAACATTAGTAGCCATAAAAAATGAGATGTCCTTTGCCCGCGAAGAGCTTGCAAATTACCCATTAGAGTCGTTGGGGCCGCACACAATCAAGCACGGGGTAAGCCACATCTACAATCAGTGTCTCGACAAGATTACTGAGTCTCAACTTAAACTGGACGACCACCCGCTGCATGAACTGCGCAAAAAGGTAAAATACCTGCTTAACCAAATGACACTCATTCAGGAGGTTTGGCCCGATTTTTTTAAACACTATTCCCTTTCATTAAAACGAGCATCAGATTTATTGGGTGATGATCATAACATTGCTGAAACCATCATTTTAATCAACAAACTTCCTGACGGTACAGTTTCTGTTGATGATAAAGCCAAATTAACCCAATCGTTTCAATCTGAACGCGAACAAATACATCGGGAATTATGGCCACTGCTGGGAAAACTCTTCACCGAAGGGGCCAGTGCCTTTGTTAAACGCATCACCTCTTACTGGCTGATCAGCAGAGAATAGCCGCAGCAAAAGAACCTCTCTCCCAAATGGTTTAAACGGAGTAAATTTTCTATTATCGACGAACAATTCCAGAAATTACCTGTTTATTTCAGAAAACTCGAACTTATGTATAATGGATTGCTTCATGCCCACAGCGGCATCAGATATTTAGCTTTGCTATTTATTGTATTAGTACTGATACAAAGCCTTATTGCCTGGACGGGCCAAAAAAGATTTGAAAAAAGTCACAAATGGCTAATCAACATTAACGTTGGCACATTTATTAGCCAGTTTATCATTGGCATTACCCTTTACATCATCAGTAGTAAAGTACTATTTGACCCAGCAACTTTCAAAAGCACCCTTCTGCGTTTTTACACTCTGGAACACCCTTTGTTAATGGTAATTGCCAGCTTGCTGATTATCCACTATTCATTCAAAGCAAAGGCCAACACCACCAAGCAGACACACAAACGCATTTTCATTTCACATGCCATTGCTCTGCTCTTGATTATAGCAGCCATTCCCTGGCCCTTTAGAGAGCAATTAGGAGCTGGCTGGTTCTAAGGTAGAAAGAGATTTTTTATTATAATGGTAAAAATCTTATCTTCACTGCTCATTTAATTTCAACAACTAACCTATGATGTTTCTTGAAGCTAAACGAGTGGTGAAGAAATATGCTAACCACCTGGCACTAAACGAAGTTGATTTACAGGTTCCTGCCAACAGCATTTATGGTCTTCTCGGGCCTAATGGCGCAGGAAAAACAACGTTGATACGCATTATCAACCAAATTACCGGTCCCGACTCCGGCGAAATTATTTTCAACGGTCGGCCTCTTCAGCCAAAAGACGTTCAAAACATTGGCTACCTGCCCGAAGAACGAGGGCTATACAAAAAAATGAAAGTAGGCGAACAAGCAATTTATCTGGCCCGCCTTAAAGGTCTTTCGCGAAACGATGCCATCAAAAAGTTAAAGTACTGGTTCGAAAAATTTGAAATTCAAGCCTGGTGGGATAAAAAAGTTGAAGAGCTCTCGAAGGGAATGCAGCAAAAAATCCAGTTTGTGGTAACCGTTCTTCACGAACCACAGCTGCTAATTTTTGATGAGCCTTTTAGTGGCTTCGACCCGATTAATGCCAATCTGCTGAAGCAGGAAATACTGCAACTCAAAGAAAATGGAGCGACCATCTTGTTTTCGACACATAACATGGGCTCGGTTGAAGAGCTATGCGACCACATCACCCTGATTAACCAGTCTCAAACCATTTTAAATGGTCCTATTGACAGCATCAGACAGAGCTACAAAGACAACCTGATAAAGCTTGATTTTATTGGTAACGAGGCGCTCATTGCAGAAAAATTGAAGGAGGGCTTTGACGTAGAAAGTGTTAACAAAGTAAACGGACACCATACTGCTTTTGTGAAATTGCTCGATGACACCACCATCAACCAGCTGATTGGCAACGTCATTAACGATGTTCAAATTGTTGGCCTGCAAGAAGTATTGCCAACCATGAATGACATTTTTATTAAGGTAGTTGAACACAGCAACCAGTCGAAAAACCTAAAATAGCCCACCATGAGTAAGATTTCATTAATTATACAAAGAGAATACATCACCCGTATTAAAAAGAAGAGCTTCATTGTGATGACCATTCTTGGGCCCATCCTGTTTGCCGCCATGATGGTACTACCCAGCTGGTTTGCCTCAATGGAAGATACCGAGTCCAAAAGTATCGCAGTAGTTGATCATACCGGTAATTATACGGATCGAATCAAAAACACTGATTTGATTAAATTTAGCTGGCTGAATAAGGAAGAAGCTCAGAACATTACAGAAACCTATCAGGAAAAAGGCTATGATGCTTACCTGGTTATCGAAAATGACTTGCTTCAACAGCCCGATGCAGCTAAAATTTACTCCGAATCGCAAATTACCTTTGATGTAAAAGAGCACATTGCACGTAATCTGGAGAAATACCTTGAAACTGAAAAACTCAACAGTTATCAGATTGACGGCCTTGATGCCATTATTAAAGACATCCATAATGTGGATATCCAATTAAAAACCATTAAGCTGGACGAAGATGGTACAGAGAAGGAAAGCTCTACCGAGATGGTGATGATTGTTGCCCTTGTATTTGCCCTTATGATCTACATGTTTGTTATTGTTTATGGCATGCAGGTAATGCGCGGAGTGATGGAAGAGAAAGTGAGCCGCATCGTCGAAGTCATCATTTCCTCTGTAAAACCGTTCCAGCTGATGATGGGTAAAATTATTGGCATTGCTTTGGTGGCCCTCACTCAGTTTGTGCTATGGATTGTCCTTACCTTGTCCATTGTTGGTGTGCTGCATACTGTGTTAGGAGGCGATGCATCGAACCTTCCAGCCGGAAACCAGGTAGAAATGGTTAACTCGACGGACGCACAGCAGGCCAGTGAGTTTGCCCAAGGGTTTAATAACATTTTAGATAAAGTAGTTTCCCTGGATTTAATTGGCAGCCTTATATTGTTTGTTTTCTATTTCCTTGGAGGTTATCTGTTGTACGCGAGCCTCTTTGCGGCCATTGGCGCAGCGATGGATAACGAAGCCGACAGTCAGCAATTTATCATGCCCGTAATGATGCCGCTGATATTAGCCATATACATAGCGATGGCTGCCTTTCGCAATCCCACGGGCGACTTGGCATTCTGGTTTTCGATGTTCCCATTTACCTCTCCGGTGGTAATGATGGCACGCATCCCGTTTCAACCACCAATATGGGAAATAGTACTTTCAATCGCCATTCTGGCTGGAAGCTTTATATTCACCACCTGGTTTGCCGGCCGCATATACCGCACTGGCATCCTGCTGTATGGAAAAAAAGTATCGTACAAAGAGTTATGGAAGTGGTTTAAATACTCAGGTCGTTAAACCCACCCTATTTCACAATGAAATTGAGAGGCTGTTTCAACAAGAAGCAGTCTCTTTTTTATTCTACAAGTGATTTGTGTATTTTAGTCGACCTAATTATAGCACTATATGAGAATAGCAATCATAGATTTGGGCACCAACACCTTTAACCTGCTGATAGCCGAACAAACAAAAAACAGTTACACCGTATTATTGGAAGATAAATATCCGGCCAAGCTGGGAAAGGGCGGCATCAACGATAACCGCATTGTACCGGAGGCAATGGAGAGAGGCATCACTGCCTTAAAAACACATTTAAACACCATGCAGCCTTACCAGGTAGACAAGGTGGTATGCATGGCCACGGCCGCCATAAGAAGTGCTGCCAATGGGCAGGATTTTATCGATCGGGTAAAAAACGAATTGGGACTCACCATTAATGTCATTGACGGACAAAAAGAAGCCGAGCTCATTTTCGATGGTGTAAAACAGGTAGTGCCTATCGGCGATGAACGTGTTATGATTCTGGATATTGGAGGTGGTTCCAATGAGTTCATCATTGCCAATAAAGAAGGCGTTCTTTGGAAACATAGTTTTGATTTAGGAATGGCCCGCCTGCTTGATCGCTTTCAGCCTTCCGACCCAATTACCTCACAGGAAATAGAAACTGTTGAAAACTATATTAAAGAAGAACTGAGCTTGCTGTACAAGGCAATAGCTGAATACCCAACAAGCACATTAATTGGCTCCTCCGGCTCTTTTGACACCATTTCGTCCATGATTGCCGCCATCCACCATCCGCATCTGGACATGAGCAAAGTGATGACCTATCAAATTTCCATGTCGCATGCAAAAGACATGCACACACGTCTGGTAACATCCACTGCCCAAGAGCGTAAAAACATGGAGCGAATGGATTTGCACCGCGTCGAAATGATTGTACTCGCCAGTATTTTTATTAACTTCATCGTTAAAGAGTTTGATATAAAAGAAATATGGCAATGCGGCTTTGCTCTCAAAGAAGGTACAATCTTACAACTCCTTAACAACGAACTTTAGATTATGGCAAAAATACTTGTAATAGACGACCAACGCAGCATTCGCAATACACTTAAAGACATACTTGAATACGAAAATCACACGGTTGACTTGGCTGAAGATGGTGAACAGGGCCTCGAACAGTTCAAAGCCAATAAATACGATGTCATTTTGTGCGATATAAAAATGCCTAATATGGATGGCATGGAGGTGCTCGATAAATTGATTGAGATAAACCCTGATGCTCCCATCATTATGATATCGGGACACGGAAACATTGATACGGCCGTTGAAGCCATCAAAAAAGGAGCCTACGATTTTATTGAAAAGCCATTGGATCTGAACCGCATGCTGGTAACTATTCGCAATGCCATAGAAAAGAAAGATCTGGTAACCGAAACAAAAGTTCTGAAACGCAAAGTGAGCAAAACCTACGACATGGTTGGTGAGTCGGAACCAATTATTCGTGTGAAGGAAATGATTGAAAAAGTGGCTCCTACCGATGCCAGAGTGCTGATAACCGGTGAAAATGGCACTGGCAAAGAGCTGGTAGCTCGTTGGTTACACGAAAAAAGCAACCGGGCAGGGCAACCATTTATTGAAGTCAACTGCGCGGCAATTCCATCCGAATTAATTGAGAGTGAACTTTTTGGCCATGAGAAGGGTGCTTTTACTTCGGCTCATAAACAGCGAAAAGGCAAATTCGAACAAGCCAATGGAGGCACTATCTTTTTAGATGAAATTGGCGATATGAGTTTGGCCGCGCAGGCGAAGGTGCTGCGTGCCCTTCAGGAAAACATAATCAGTCGCGTAGGGAGTGACAAGGATATAAAAGTAGATGTACGGGTCCTGGCCGCCACCAATAAAAACCTGAAAGACGAAATTGCCAACAATCATTTTCGTGAAGATCTCTATCACCGACTGAGTGTGATTTTAATACATGTTCCGGCCTTAAACGATCGTAAAGATGACATCCCTTTGCTCACTGAGCATTTCACAAGCATTATCTGCGAAGAGTTGGGGATGAACAATAAGGAATTTACAGATGAGGCCATTGAAGAACTAAAAGCCATTAACTGGACTGGCAACATCCGAGAGTTCAGGAACGTTATTGAGCGACTTATCATTTTAGGACAGACAACCATAAGCAAAGAAGATGTATTGGCCTATGCCCGACCAATGAATTGATCGAATGAGAACAGAAGAAGATTTTTTAGGACAACTATCACTTCCGGATGAGGCCCTCTACGGCATCCACTCAGCCCGGGCTGTTGAAAACTTTATGAATCAAAACCCATTCTCCCTTGAATGGTACAAAGCCGTAGGCCTGGTTAAACTGGCCTGTTATCGAACCTATCAAAAGTTTAAAGCAGCTGCTGAAGAAAAGTTTAATCCACAAGATCTTCCTCTGCGTTTTTTCGACGATGCCACCATCAACGCCCTCATTAATAGCGCCAGCCAGGTAAGCCAGGGGAAACACTTCGACCACTTTATTGTACCCGCGATTCAGGGGGGAGCAGGCACCTCCATTAATATGAATATTAATGAAATCATCACCAACGTAGCCTTACTTGAGCTCCATCAGCCGCCAGGTCATTATCAGGTGATAGACCCATTTGAGCAGGCCAATGTGTTTCAATCCACTAACGATGTAATCCCCACTGCCTTAACTGTGGCAGCCATGCAGCTCTTAAATGAACTGGAGGCAGCAATTAATAACCTTAGAGCTCAGGTGGAAAAACAAGAAGCAAAACACCGCAACACCATCCGTCAGGGCTATACTCAAATGCAAGCAGCTGTTCCCAGCACCTACGACAAACTATTCAGCACCTATAACAACGCCTTGTCGAGAGACTGGTGGCGCGTATCCAAATGCCTGGAGCGCATAAAAGAAGTAAACCTCGGCGGCGGAGCCATAGGTACAGGCATCAGTATTCCCCGCTTTTTCATTATGCATGTTAGTTCCGAACTGCAGCAGCTAAGCGGACTCCCGATAACACGAGCAGAAAACTTATGCGATGCAACGGCTAACCTCGACCGTTTTGTAGAGGTACATGCCACCTTAAAGGCGCATGCTGTTAATCTGGAGAAAATGGTGAATGACTTACGCCTCATGAGCTCCGACCTATTCAGGCACCACGAGTTACATATACCTCAACGTCAAGTGGGCAGCTCCATTATGCCTGGCAAAGTCAACCCGGTTATTCCCGAATTTATCATCAGTGCAGTTCATAAAATATATGCAAACGATCAGCTGATTACAGCATTATGTGGCCAGGGCTGCCTCGATTTAAATGCGTATATACCCAGCATTGGCCATGCCCTGTTAGAATCAATCAAACTAATCATTAGCTGCAACAACACGCTAAAATGTAATTTGGTTGATCACCTGGAAGTAACACCGCTCACTGCTAAACCCCATGAAGTCTACTCCAACCCTTCGGTGACAACAGCTCTCGTCCCTTTTTTAGGTTACCACAAAGCTGCAACTATAGCTAACTGCATGAAGGAACACAACATTAATATATTTGAAGCCAATACAAAGTTGAAGTTGATGGAAAGCACGCAGCTGGAAGAGCTAATGCAGCCCGAATTCCTTATACGTCAAGGCTATAGTTTAAACGAACTCAAATAACTTACTGAAGATCAAAAAAATGCGCATTCATGCGCGAAATTCAAAGTTCTTTCATATATTTAACATCAATATAGCACTAAACTAACTACTTAACACCCTTTTAACACTGTGAATCACGTCACAAACGAACACAATAATGCATCCATTGATAAAAGCTCTGGCATGAAGCAAGCCTTTCACTTCACATATGATCTTGTTAGTGTCGGAATCGTTGAAGGGAAAGTACAAGCAAACAATCAGACTGTAAATTTCAGATTAACAAACAACAGCAATCCGCTTAGCGATCTTCTTAAAGGAATGATTAGCCTGATTTTTGAGCCCTCACATATTTGGGGTGAAGACAATGTTAGTTGGGTGGACTGGTACGAGGAAGAAGGTGGACTTAAATGGGTGCTATCGACAGAGGACGGACACGTAGTGCATGTGAAAATTATTCGTTACGATGATTTTTTTGATGAGTCATCAGGCCGCGTTGTGCTGGATACCGCAATGGGACTTCTCGATTTATATTACGCCATTATCCACCGTCTCGACATACTAATTAAGAAAACCGGGCTGCTTAATTATGAGCAGAAGTGGCAAAAAGATGAATTCCCCTTTACCTATTTTCTATTGCTTAAAAAGCACCTCATCGAAAAGGGCCACTGGATACCAACTAAAGAGCGCTTGGGAACGCTTAATGATGAAATTGATTTCCTATTAACCTGATTCATCATATCTTTTCTACCATCCGTCAATAAATACAGCAACGTAAACGCATTTTTTATTAATTTAATTTGTTAATGTAAATGCGAAACCACTGCCATGAGCCAAAACCCCTCATACGATGAACTCTTAAAGCGCATTAAAGAGCTGGAAGACATCATTAGCAACCACTCGTTTAAAGAAGATATTAATCAGGCTTTAAAGGACAGTGAGGAGCGATTCAGAGCCTTATCTGAAGCTGCCACCGAAGGTATTTTTATAACAGAAAATGGGTTTTGCCTTGAAGCTAACAAAAGTGGCTGCGAACTATTTGGATATGAACATGACGAACTCATTGGCAAATATGCAGCACAAGTGTTTGCCAAGGAATCAAAGCCACTGGTTAGTAAGCACATTAAGGAAAAGTACAACGAAAAATACGAGGCCATTGGAGTAAGAAAAGATGGCACTGCCTTTTTAGCAGAAATACAAGGTCAGAACTACCTCTACAAAGGTAAAGATGTAAGAATCACCTCCATACGAGACATTACAGAATACCGTCATGCTCAAAAAGCACTTATCGATAGTGAGGAGAAATACCGGGAAGTGGTGGAAAATGCTGGCGATGGCATTTTAATTGGCAATGTGAAGGGTGAAATCATTGAAGTTAACAAGGCCTTTCTGAACATGACTGGTTATTCGCGTGAAGAGTTAATTAACCAACACATCAAGAAAATTTTTGATAGCGAAAGCCTTGTTGATAACCCCTTGAGATTTGACCTACTGAATAAAGGGCAGTCTGTACTTATCGAAAGAAGACTTAGGGGGAAAAATGGGACCATTATCCCTGTAGAGATGAACTCAAAACGCCCCCATGATAAGTATTATCTGGCCATTATTCGCGACTTAACAGAACGCAAAAAGGCGGAAGAGCATCTCAAGCAAAAAAACGAAGAATTGCAAAAAGCTAAAGAAAAAGCAGAAGAAAGTGATCGCCTGAAGTCTGCATTTTTAGCGAACATGAGCCATGAGATACGAACACCTATGAATGGTATTATTGGCTTTGCCGAACTTCTGAGCTCGATTACTCAGAAAGATGGCAAGCAAGCCGAGTACATTGATATTATCATTAATAGTGGCAACCAGCTCCTCACAATCATTAATGATGTGCTGGAAATATCGCGCATTGAAACCGGCCAAATACAATTACATTATGAATTATTTAACCTCGCTGAACTTATCAACGAACTACAAGTATTCTTTGAGCCTATAGCGGCCAAGCAATACAACCATATAGTTACACAGCTTCCCAATAACGAGGAACTATTAATTCGATGCGATAAAACTAAGGTAAAGCAAGTATTAACCAACCTGATAAATAACGCCTGTAAATTCACCTACAAGGGCACAGTCACCATTAGTACCCAACAAACAGCCAATCATTTCGAAATATCAGTTGCCGATACTGGCATTGGCATCCCCAACGAATACCTCGATAAGGTTTTCGATCGCTTTTTACAAGCCAATAGCGATAACACCAAACACAACGGCACTGGCCTTGGTTTATCCATTAGTAAAAAATACCTTGAACTTATGAAAGGTACTATTTGGGTGGACTCTACCGAAGGCCAGGGCTCAACCTTCACGTTTACCTTACCAACTGCTTAAGCACTTGCTACTTTCTGATTAACTGATATCTGCTTATGCACTTTCTCTGATAAGTGCTCATAAGACTCATCATTTGGGTACACCGGCTTAAGGAACTCAACACTCACCTTTTTAAACGGACGAGGAAACTTGGCTCCACGAGGTAAAGCATTTACAGCGCCTTTTATAGAAACAGGAACAATTGGCACATTGAGTTCGCGGCTAAGTATGGCAAACGTTTTCTTAAATTCGCCCAGCGAACCATCAAGCGATCGCGTTCCTTCAGGAAAAATAATCAGGTTTTTCTTCTTCTTCAATGCTTCTCCCATCTTCTGAATCGACTCCTTTAGATCCTTATTAAGGTCCATAATTATGATGTGATGGCGATTAGCAAAGAATTTCAAGAAGCGAGATTTGATATGCTTTTCCTTGGCATAGAAGTAGGTATTCCGAACCCGTTTGTTTTTCAGCCATGAAGCAACAAATAAGCCATCGAAATAGCTTTGATGGTTAGGAGCAATAATACACGGTTCATCAGGGATATTATTGATCCCCTTGCCTTTAAAACCAAAATACAGGTGGAAAAAGTACTTTGACATCTTCAGGAAGATGGCTCCTGTCATCCAGGTTTTAGGCAGCTGAAGATTCACCCGCTCCTTCAATATCTTTGACCAGTTAATCTTCTCAACCGACAAGCGAGTGCGTTTCTCGGCAACATATTCGCTCAGTTCCAATACAGAACCAAAACTTACCAACTGCTCCACTTCCATCTCAATACCAAAGGTGGACTGAATAAACACCAATAGTCCAACCTTATCCAGCGAATCAAGGGCTAAATCATACTCGATGTGATCTTTTGGCCGAACATTGCAGTTTTTCTCACTGCTTATAAAGTCAACCAACACCTTATACTCTTCTAAAGTCACCTGCTCCTGCTGATCCGGCCCTGCCTCTTCAGTAACTTTTGCAAATTCGGGCAGCTTAAAGCGTTGAAGCTTACCCAAGCGGGTGCGCGGCAGTTCACTTTCTGTCACCGAAAAGTCCATAATCTTTTTATAAGGCGAAACAGATTTATTATAAGAGTCAATAACCTCCCATCGGAGCTTCTCCTCTATCTGTTGAGCACTGAGTCCTCTTAACTCACCCCTATTAGGAACAATAATTGCTTTTAACTGGTCCAGATCAGCGTATACGCCGATTTCACTCACGCAAGCCGCCTGGTTTTCAATTTTTGTCTCTACTTCAGAAGGATTAATATTCTTTCCGTTGGATAGGACAATAATTTCTTTTTTACGCCCGGTAATATACAGGTAACCTTGATTGTCCAGGTATCCCAAATCACCGGTATACAGCCACCCATCTTTCAGCACTTCTGCTGTTTCTTCCGGTCGGTTAAAGTAGCCTTGCATCACGTTATCACCTTTAACCACCACTTCACCGTCTCTAATTTCCACCTGAGCGGCAGGTAACACTTCACCAGGACTACCAATACGCACTCTGCCTGGCCGTGTAAAGGTAATCATTGGGGCCGCCTCTGTCATTCCGAAACCTTCTAATACTTCAAAACCTAAGGTTTTAAAGTCGCCACCAACTTCCGGATCGAGGGCTGCGCCTCCACAAACCATGAACCGAACAGCGCCTCCAAATTTTTGATGAGCCGATTTAAACACCTTCTTAGAGAAGCTTTGGGAGTCGATTGCTTTAGCGAATTTAAACAGGCTCCGCGCAATAAAGCTGCTATCGATCTTAGTACGAATGCCTTTGCGAATGGCCGCATATAAACGTGGCACCCCAATAATGATTGATACTTTATTATCCTGTAAAGTCTTTATAATATCTTCCGAAGCCATGGATGGCGATACTGCAATGGTTCCACCAACAAACAAAGGCGCAATCATTGTTCCCAACAATGGAAAAATATGGTGCATGGGCAAAAGCATCATCACCACATCATTTTTCGTATAAATATTTATCTGGTTAGATACAGCATCAATATTGGCCATCAGGTTTTTGTAGGAGAGCATTACCCCCTTAGGACTACCTGTAGTTCCTGATGTATAAATAATAACGGCCGTCTTGTCTTCAGATTCCTCAATAGTACCAAGAGAAACCTCACTCGTTACAGCTAGCTCATCACACTCTTCGATGACAAGAATACGTGTTTGAATCCCGGCTTTTGCAACTGCCGTCTCAAGCGATTCCTTTTTATCTTTTGAAGTAAATACTACTTCGGGATAACAGTCTTTGAGAATGTATGCCACTTCATCTTCTGACGACATAAAATCAATAGGCACCACAGTGGCCTTATTGTACCAACCGGCATAAAAAGCATATATCCATCCAACCTGATTTTCTGAGAAAATGGCCACACGGTTTATTGGTGTTTCCTTCAGTAGTGATGAAAAAGTTGCAATCTTTTGTTTCAGTGCACGATAGCTTATCTTTCGTTCACCACATGAAACAGCTGTTTTATCCCCAGCATTATATATCATATCCTTCTACTTTGCGTTGTTTTCGATTTAGCAAACCTACAAATTTTTTATCGTTCTGGTACTTAATAAAAACTCTGCAGGTAAATGGATGTTACCATTTAAAATTTATAAATAATCGGGCGTTGTTATGGTTTGTGATTTTACAAATGGACTAATCGCCCGGTTATATACTCCCTGCACATAAGCAATTGCCATACCATAATTGGTAATTGCCACCTTTTTTGCTCTAGCGGCCCCCAATCGGTTATGTAATTGCTTACGGGTAATCATGCACCCGCCGCATTGAATAACCAATGCATACTCGTCAATGGGCCGACTGACATTATCCAACCCTGCCACTACATCGAATTGCAGTTGCTTACCCGTGTAGGTCGAAATCCATCTTGGAATTTTAACCCGTCCTATATCATCACACGCCACATGATGAGAACAAGACTCCAGCATCAACACTCTATCTCCCTCTTTGAGTTCATCTATTTTGTAGGTGCCCTTCAGGTAGTTTTTAAAATCTCCTTTAAAGTGTGCTAATAAAATACTAAAGCTTGTAAGCGGAACATGCTTTGGAATGGACGCATCCGCTTTCAAAAAAATTTGACTGTCTGTTATTACCAGAGCTGGTTGTATGTTCGTTTTCTTTAAAAACACATCTACCTCTCGCTCCTTAAGTACTACACATATGGCGTCATTATCTAAAATGTCGCGTATTGCTTGTATTTGCGGCAATATCAGGCGCCCTTCCGGTGCTTCAATATCAATGGGCGTAATTAGCAACACAATATCTCCATAATTAATGAGGTCACCAACCAAAGAAGGCACTGTATAAGCCGATTCCGGGATAGCCTTTTTAATTACATCAATTAATGTATCCGTATTAGCATTGATGGTATTAAACGGCATAACCGCAAAACTGCCAGCCTGGCTGTATTGTTTGCATTGTTCTTCGGCCAGAGGTACAAGATCGGTCTTATTATGAACAACAATAAAGGGCGTATCTTGTTCATTAAAAGCATCTACCAGAGCCTGTTCTTCGTCTGACCACTGATTATCGGTAACCACCAGCAGTGCTAAATCTACAAGCTTAATGGTTTGGAGTGTTTTTTTGATGCGCTGCTCTCCCAGTTCGCCCGTATCATCAATACCGGCGGTATCAATTAAAACGACTGGTCCGAACCCGGTAATCTCAAACGACTTTTTAACCGGATCGGTTGTTGTACCCGCGTATGAAGACACGATTGCAATATCCTGGTTGGCTAAGCAATTGATGATTGAGCTCTTGCCATTATTTCGCCGGCCGAAAAGACCTATATGCGGTGTTCTTTCTCTCCCCATTCTAAAAAATGAAAAATCATTACAAATTTAGGAATAATAACGGCATGAACGAAAAGCCTAAGCAACTGCGAGCATGAAATTTAGAAAATATCGGCTAAAGGAAATAAAAAAACTTCTCCTAATTGTCACCCGATTGCCCAGATACAGTGTCTTTACTATTGAATGCGAAAGCGTATTTAGCTATTGACTTAAGTGAATAGTTTCTCATGGGTTTAGAATGGGCTGTGGATGACACATTCTTTCATATGTACTAAAGGTTTAAGCAAATACAAGGAATATCCACAGCCTTTTTTTTTCGAAAATGCCAAAGGTGGAATGGGTAACCCCATTTTATCCCTTAAACAATTAACCCCAGAGGGAATTAGTCAATAATTCCCTCTTTTTATTATCCGACAAATCCCATCATATTCTGATTCATAAAAATGCGATAGGTAAGACTATCAATTTGCTTAAACGGCAGTACCGCCAGATTGTCGAACCGGAGGTGATGCTCAAAAGGTGTCAGGATATCATCAACACTTTTGGCATAGGCAGGATACATCTGTTTTAAGCGTTGACAGGTTTGCCTTACAATCTCAATTTTTACATCATTTTCCTCCTGAGGGGTGGCGAAAAATTCGAGTCGCTTTTTTATGGTATTGAGAATTTGAATTTTAGTCGCTTTTTCAGACTCGATGTCACTCCATATTATAGCCGCCTTCTGAATAAGTTTGTTAAAAATGATATTTTTCATTGTTGCGTCTGGTTATTTGTTCTTTACTAATTAATAGCAAAAAATGCAAATCGTAACATTTAACGCCATCAATAAGGCCAAAAAAAAGCTGCATCATACTGAGCAGCTTTAATTTACACTATTTATCGTAATATAACTACAACTTAATACCCATAAACAACACATCATCAACCTGGTCCAACTCGCCTTTCCAATCTTCAAAATTATTCTTCACTCTGGCGAGCTGCTGCACACCGGTTCGCTCAGCCATTTCCTGAATGAGGTTCTGAACACCAACTTTCATAAACTTCTTTCCTAAAGGTCCGCCAAACTGATCGGGATAACCATCGGAAAACATGTATATCTGATCGCCCGGGCTGCAACTGTATTCAACATTGACATAAGGGCTAAATTGTGCCTCATAACTGTCGCCGATACTTCTTCTGCTTCCCTTATAAATTGTAAATTCGTTATTGATTATCAGGTAAACAGGGCGTTTGGCCGAAGCCAGTCTCACCTTTCGACTCGGTATGTGCACCTCTAGAATTGAAATATCCATGCCGTCCATACTTTCGTTGCCATGATTCTTCTGCAACAGTTTTTTCACCTCATTATCGAGTCTTTCAAGCATGGCAGCCGGCGAATCAACCTCGGGCAACCTGATAATATCATTTAAAATAGTGGTGCCTATCATGGACATAAACGCCCCTGGTACTCCGTGACCTGTACAGTCGGCACAACAGGCAATAAAATAATCTTTAGATCGGTTAAACCAATAAAAATCGCCACTTACAATATCGCGTGGTAAGAAGTAGACAAACGAGTCGGGAAACACGTGCCTCAAATCGTCCATGGATGGCAATATGGAGGATTGAATTTTTTTTGCGTAGTTAATACTATCGGTTATATCGCGGTTTTTTCGCTCAATCTCGGCCTTCTGCTCCCGCAATACAACAGTTTGTGAAGCGACTTCACGCTGCAACAACTGCTTTTGCCTGATGAGTGCTTGTTCGCGGTATTTAATCAACCCATATACGGCAAAAACTAACAAACAGACCACTAATAGTTTGAACCAAAGCGTATCCCACCAAGGGCTTGCAACGTCAATAGCCACTGTTTTAGACAAACTCGTTTCCTTACCATCAGAATTAAATGCCCGAAGTCGAATTTTGTAACTACCTGGTCTTAGGTAATCAATCTCCTTAGTGTTTGCATTACCTAAATGAGCCCATTTTTTTGATTCAGCCTGAGCTCCATCTTCCTCTATTTTCACTTCATAAGTAACACCCTCAGGGTTCTTAAAGCTAATAGCTCGAAAGTTCAGGCGAAGGTTATAATACCCTTGTCCATAAGGATATTTAAGCTTCAGGCGATTGGAAAGCGGAATTAACTCATCGTTTAACAACAAGCCCGTAACATTTAAAATAGGGGCCACGGTATTAGGCCGGTCATTTTCGGGTAAATAATTTACAGCCCCGTCACTTGATGCCAGCCATATCGTTCCGTCATCACCTTGTTTGGCCTGAAAAAATTCGTTACCCAGTTCTTCATTATGACCATAACTCACAATGCTTTTATCATTAATATCGATGCGAGACAAACCGCCATCGTGACAAATCCACAAGCGGTTTTTGATGTCCCGCTGGATATCATAGCAAAAGTCTTTCTTAAGGCCATCAGCAGTTGTAAGCTGATGCTTAATATTGCTATTGCTATAGCAAATTACCCCTTCGCCTTTCGTGCTGATCCACAGATTACCGTCTTCATCTTCAATCATACCGGTTACATCGACAGCTACCTCTTCTTTTATCGGATGTCTCTCTATTCTGTCCAGCGCCTGATTAATCTTGCACAATCCGCCATCTTTGGGCCCCACCCAGATATTCTTTTTGGAATCGACAAATACAAAATTGATGTTATTATGAGACAACCCATCTTTAATCTGGTAATTATCAACGTGATTCGATTCAAGGTTAATCACAAACAACCCCCGCTGCGTTGCCAGTAGAATTGATTGTTCATCGCCTGTTAAATCGTTTATTCTTAATGCTAACTGATCGTTGAAATAGATTCTCTGCTTAAACCTATTACTCCCTTTTTCTTTGAAAAACAATCCTTTATTAGCTGATGCCACCCATAACGTTCCCTCCTTACTCTTATAAAAATCTACAATTTCATCATTGGGTATTCCCCCATATTTGGCATCATAGTATTTCACATCGAAACACATGGGATCAGTTAAAATCAAGCCTCTATCCAAGCCAATCCATAAATTGTCTCCATCCTTATAAACCGAACGAGCCTTATAGTGAAAACCAATCTCGTTCATATCGTAAAAAATAAAATACTGATTGACCAAGAGCGATACACCTCCCCCTTTTGTGCCAAACCAATAATTCCCTTCCCGGTCGCATAAAATATCTGACACATCGTTGTTACTCAACCCATTGTTATTAGAGTACTTGAAAGAGTCGTTAAACTCGCCTGAAACCGGATCATAAAGCAATTTAATCACACCACTACCTAGTGTCGATACCAGAAGGTGTCCTTCTGCTTCTTCATAGATATCGGTTACTTCTTCGGACTCGATATTGAATTTCTGACACAGCTGATTATCCATTATATGCAACACATCATCATCTGTTGGTCGGTCGTAGAACGCATAAAAACCTTGTCCGCGCGTTCCGATCCAAAACCGACTATCGCTATTACTTTTTACAATGGTATTGATCCAGGCCGATGGAATATCTTCAACCTGAGTTATTTCTACCTGATCATAGGCATCGTTGAAGTCGAAAATAAAAAGTCCCCGTTTAGCAGTCCCTACCAGCAGTCGATTAGCCGACAGTGCCTTAACGGCCGTATAGCTCTTTCTGCCAAACCTTTTCCTATCGAAAAAGGTATTTACAGTTCCGGACGCATCAATACGAATAAGTCCTTGCTTCTGGTCGACCGCCCATATATTGCCCTCTTCATCTTCATCAATATCTGAAATTAACTGAGAGGCTCCTTCAATACTAATTTTGAAAAAGCGGTTTTTATCCATATAGCTGATTAAGCCATTTTTGTGGCCCATCCATAAACGGCCGTTCCGGTCGAAATGCAAACAGTTAATGAAATTATGCGCTAGTGAATCTGCAATCGTGTATACATTATACTCAATGCCGTCATACCTTATCAGGCCCTCATCGGTTGCCATCCAAACATAGTCATTTTTATCCTGAGCCAATGCTATTATGTCATTATCGGCCAGACCTTCTGAGGTATTGTAAATTTTAAAATCGAATGACTGAGCAAAGGCGGAAGTAGAAATGAGTAAAACGGCTGCTAACAGCCAAAAAATGAACTTACAGTGCATGGATCGTTGGTATAATTAGATTTGGTGCCAGCTAATTTAGCTTAGCAGTTACAAAAACATGAATGGCAATAAACCATTGCATCAGTGCTCACAAATTAAAGCTCTTCGGCAACAGGGTTTCCTTTATACTTTGGTTTTCCGCCAATAGGCACACTGTATGATTTTAACAGCTCGCCGTACTGGTTTTCAAAATAAATCACCACATTATTATTTCGAATATTTCCGGAAGGATGCTTCTTCATTTGAATATCTAAGGATGTATTGTACTCATCAGGTTTTATTTGATAAAGGCTGTGCGCCCATTCATCATCTTTAGAAATCTTCATCATTTGCCCGGCAGTGGCAACTGATCGAACGATGATCCAGCCATCATTATCCCAGTCAAAATTCGTTTGTTTGATGGAAACGATGCTTGAATCGTTAATATAAGGGTAAATATGTGATAACTCTTTAGGATCATCATGCAGGCGCACCGTGTACTTATAGTAGTATGCATATCCGCCTTCTACTTCATTATGCACGTCCTCTCGAGTGCTCATAAACAGCTGGTACATGTTACCATCATCTCCGGCCATTCCCTCGATGATTACTTTAAAAACATGACGATCTTCTTCAGGAATATACTCCCCTTCCGATGGATTTATTGGGCCAAAAGTGTACCACTTTTTATTATATTGTGCATCGTTACCAAATGTTTTCGAGTATAACAATGTTCCTTCATCGTAGTTACTATCCAACAGTAATTTCTGAGCCGCTTTACTGGAACAACTGCCTTTACCACCATAAACACTAAAGGATGTTTGGGTATTCCAAACGCCCTGCAACTCATCATTATCGCCACTACAATCGGGATCATACACCTTTATATAAATTGGAGCCGTATGTTCTTTAGGAACGGCAAAAAATATAATTTGACAAAAATTGGCATCGCCCCACGATGTTTCCGCATCAGCGCCAAAAGTAATCAGGTTAGGGATATTTTCATCAGAACCGGGCACTGGCTGTGCCTTTGCCACAATTACTGCTAATAATAATACTGCTAGTGTAAGTAGTTTGGACATGGTTATTCAATTACATTAATTTCTTTATAAGTACACATCTTCAGATGCGGATCTGCTTCGCTAACTGTGCCGCACCTAACAACTTGTTTTCCCTTTTTTCGAAAGACAAACTGTATGGTTTCACCTTTTTGCTTTGTTCCATCAGAAAGCTCCCAGTAAAATCCATTTGGCTTAAAGGTTTCAAAGTGAGATTCTGCAGCACTAAGTGTCACTTTATCACCAACTCGCACGACCTCTGGTGACGTGATGTACACCTGAATTTTCTTCTTTACTTCTTGATGAAAATCATTTAATACAAACAGTTCCACATTCTCAATCGTATCCACCAATATCGATTGCACATGGTAAACACCCGGTTGCTTATATTGATGGATTACGGTATCTCCTTCGGCTGTTTGCCCATCGCCAAAATGCCAAACATATTTTAAGGGGCCATCGCCCTTACCGCCCATGGTATCGAAAAAGCGATAGGTAAAAGTATTTTCTTTTTGCCTTGTTGCCTTATCAAATAACGGAAACAAGTGAATAAACTCATATAAATCATCATTCCCCTGTCGATCGGATGCAAAATAGCCGGTTTGACCGTCAGAACGTACAAAGCAACTAAAATCGTTGAACGGACTGTTAATGGGAGCTGCCAATGGGACTGGTTTTTCCCAACCGGTGCTGGTTCGAATGGTATAAAACAAATCTAATCCTCCGTGTCCGCCATGCCCATCCGAAGCAAAGTATAACCTGCCACTAGGATGATAAAAGGGAAAAACCTCACGTCCACTGGTATTAATAACAGCACCCAGGTTTATTGCCGGCCCCCATTCTTCTCCGTTTCTTTCCGAAACATAGATATCTGTCAACCCGTATCCATCAGCCTGATCAGAGATAAAAAACAAAAACTGCCCATCGGGCGAAAGAGTTGGATGTGCCGTATTATAGCTGCGCTTTGAATTAAACGGCATACTTTTAGACCTCGACAACTCCCCCTCTTCCCAAGAGGCTGAAAACAAGCCATGTAGATTCTCGGCATTCTTCCCTAAACGTTTGCGATTTTTATACTGCGTTTCGGTGAAGTAGGCCATTTGAATGTCGGGATAAATAGCTATGGTTGATGTATGATAGGGTGAAAAATAATCAGGCAGAAACTGCGACTCATTAACCCATGAGGAATCAGCCTCTTGCTGAATAGTGAACAAATTGTAAAAATTATTATTATCCTGATCGACTGGTTTACTTAACCATTTGACGTTCTTATCGGAGCTAAAGAAGAGCAGTGAGTCGCTATAAAAAGGAGCTATCTCACTCTGGCTTTTGGTACAAAACGGTAATCGATTAACACTGATGTCCTGTGCTTTGGACAACTGTAAACATCCCATAAACACCATACTAAAAAGTAATATTCTCATCTGCATAGCTTAGGTTTAGAAGAATTTAGGATTGGGCGTTTTTACTTTATAACCAAAGTCGTACTGAATCGCTATTTCGTGTGTCCCATTATTAAACGAACTCATTTTACCCGTTGTATAGTCGAGGCTATAAGAGAAACGAAACTGAGGCGTTACCTGATACCCAATTAATGCCACAAAATCATTCGTTGTGCGGTAAGCCGCCCCCAGCCAAATTAAATTATCATAAATCACCGTCGCGTTGACGTCCACGGAAGAGCTAAACTCTGGATTCAGTCGCGCCATAAAACTTGGTTGCAGATGCCATTTATCGGCCAAGTCAAACAGGTAGCCCCCTGTTAGCAGGTAATTAGCTTTATCCAAGGCCAATCGACTCGTACCTCCCTGAGTGTAGGGATTAAAATAGAAAAAGTTAGGAATAGAAAATCCGACAAAGAAGCGCTTGGCATACCATGCCGACCCAAATCCAATGGTCGGCGAAAAATTTGACTCATTACTGGCAAATTCCACATCGGGCACTGCGGGTACCTTATCAAAGGTAGCTACATCTAACCAGTTAGCATTATAAAAACTTCCTCCACCATTCACACTAAATGCAAGGTTTTGATTATTGCTCAATTGCAAACGGTAGGTATAAGCCGCCACAAAACCGGTTTCTTTGCTTACTCCATATTGTTGGTTATATACTTCAAAGCCTAGTGCGACCTGTTCATTCTTTAATGCCGAATGCATGCTAAACAGCATGGTTGCAGGTGCACCCTCAAAACCAGCCCATTTTTTACGATATCCGCCATAAAGTGACAAAACCTCACGGTTACCAGCAAAAGCAGTGTTAAGCGCATAGCGATTGTGCATGTACTGACTCATCACAATGTCTTTTTGTGCTGTAACTGGCATTACAAAAAGGAGCATCAACATCAGGGTGCTGTAATTAAAGAACTGTTTTCTCATCATTTGCTCCCTTTTATAATTAAATAATTCTTAACCGGCTCAATCCCCTCCCCTGAAAAGACATAGTAAAAGGTACCGTCTTTAAGCTCTCCATTATTTTGATAGCCATCCCAGCCTTCTAGCGTTGTATGATCCACCATGAAATTTCTGGTTTCATAGACCACTTTCCCTGTCACATCAAACACCACCAAACTGTTATTGCGAACATTTTGGGCACCTCCTATTCTAAAGGTGTCATTCACGCCATCTCCATTTGGCGAAAACCCGGTTGTTTGATACAAGTCATTTACCGTAATCAACTTATTAACAACAACAGGCGGACACACTCCATTCTCGATGATACACTTTATGGCATTATCTCCAGGTTGCAGATTGCCTACCACAATGTTTGAAAGGTCTGAATCATCAACAGTAAGCGGATTGGGTAAATCCCATCTCAAAGGCATTCCCTCCAACCCATTAACTCCTTCCAGTGTAATTTCTTTATCCAGATAAACAGTGGTGTCATTGCCAATGGATACACCTACCGGTTCTTTATCAAACTCCAGAACTAGATCATCAAAATCTGAACATGCCTTGTTTTCATTATTGACCTCTGTCCATCGGAGCGTGTAGGACTCATTAAGTAACTGAGCTGCTCGATTGACTTTTACTTTAGCATCAGTGCGAATTTCGGGAGTATCATCTTCCGTTTCCTTCACAAATGTTAAGCCGCTGCCATTTGACTCGATAATGGACCATGAACCTGTGTTTGCCAAATTTGACAATTGAGCATTCAACAGCACCTCATCACCACAAATGGGCTGATCAAAAAAGCCCGCATTAGCTTGTGGCTTTTGATCCACGGTGAGCAAATGGGCTTCATCTAAAACTGTATTACACCCTTCCCGGTCGACCAACGACAAGAGAGTGAAGGTAGTTGTTGTAGAGGCTGCTAATTGAAGGGCTTGGTTTTCCGCTGTAATCGGTTGCGAAAACTGGTTGGTTCCATCGGAATAATTCAATGTTAAATCAAAGCGATTATCGGGATGGGCAGTAACCAGCAATACTCCTTCTTGATCGCTGCACACCCTGTCGTTTTGAAGTTGAAAAGTGGCACTTGGAGTAGCTTGTTCTGTTATTGTAAGTGGCAACATATCGGATGCCGTGCATGCTCCATTGGTCACCTGATAGGTAATGTTGTAATCGCCAACTACGTCAGCATAAAAGGTTGCTTCCCTATCGGATGTCAAAAAGCTACCATCTCCCGAGGCGAACCATTCGATAGCGGTATAAGGCCCACCAGGATCGGCACTTAAAGTCACCTCTTTTCGGCATGTTTTTACTTGTGGGTCAATGAGCGGATCGGGCAGTTGATCAATAACAATGGTGGTTGAGCCATTGGAAATAACTCCTTCAATACGCTCTCCAGTCGCATTATCAACAAAATAAAACTCCCTTATTTCAATGTAGTTATCTAGTTGTATCCTGAATTCCTGTGACCAGGTATCCCCATTCTGTTGCGGAACAGAAAACACTGCTCCATTTACAAGGTATTCAAATGAATAAACACCATCACTATTATTGGGTGAGAACTGAATGGAAACAGTGACCAACACAGCACCTCCTGCATCTTTTTCATTCTCGCAAAACCGCTCCTGACTATAAGATACTTCAGCGGTGTATTGTCCATAGATGTTTGCTACTCCCGCTCCCAGCAGAAGTAATAGAAGTATTAGTAGGTTTTTTTTCATCCGACTTGTTTTGTTAGCAAAAACATCTCCCTAACTGGTCAAGAACGTCCTCTTATACGTCTGATAGCTAATTATGTTCCAACCCCTTACAAACATAAATAAAAAACAGCGAAGACCGATTATTTTCACCACAAGCTACCTGCCCTTTATCCACACAGATGCTCAATTCATCAAAAAGTTGCATTTAATATGTATGATTTACTTGATTAATTCACTTGCTGTCGGCTCCTGTTCTAGCAAAATGAATAACTAATCTGAAACAGCATTAATCAGATATTGTTTATTTCAATTTACCAATTGTCGGATACAATAAAGGCTGCAAATAGCAGCCTTTGAATGATTAAATAATTACAATTCCAATTGAGAACGGATTGCCTGAGCAATTTTCTCAAACTCTTGAGCCTCCAACTGTAGTTTGGGGTTTCGGAAGTTTACATCTGCCTCACTATTCATAGGAATAAGATGAATATGTGCATGAGGCACTTCGAGTCCTAAGACTGCAACACCAACCCTTTTGCAGGGAATCACCTTCTTTTGGGCAAGTGCCACCTTCTTGGCAAACACATTCATTGCAGCAAGTAAATTGTCTTCCAGATCAAACAAATAGTCGGTTTCCTGCTTTGGCACCACCAGCGTGTGTCCTTTGGCTAAAGGATTGATATCCAGAAAAGCAAAAAAACGCTCATCTTCAGCAATTTTATAACACGGAATTTCTCCGTTAATTATTTTTGTAAAAATGCTAGGCATGGCAAGGTATTTTAGATTGAAATCTCAATAATTTCAAAGGTCATCATACCAGAAGGAACCTGAATATCCACTTTATCGCCCACCACTTTTCCTAGTAGTCCTTTAGCAATTGGGGTGGAGATAGAAATTTTTCCTTCCTTCAGGTTAGCTTCACTTTCAGGCACCAATGTATAGGTCATCATTGCGTTATTTTTAAGGTTTTTAATCTTTACCTTATTCAGCAACTGTACCTTTGAGGTATCAATGCGCGACTCATCAATGATTCGGCTGTTCGCTATCGTATCTTTCAACTTAGCAATTCGCATTTCCAAAAGTCCCTGAGCTTCCTTTGCTGCATCATATTCAGCATTCTCCGATAAATCTCCTTTATCACGAGCTTCTGCTATTTGTTTGGAGATGGATGGTCGTTCAAAAGTTTCTAGCTGATGCAACTCATCCCTCAATCTTTTTAACCCGGCTTCTGTTATATATTTCATGGCCTGTGTTTTAATATTAATAATAGCACCGCGCAGTGAGCTAAAGCAGCTCCTGAGCTTTGAATGCATTTTACCAAAAAAATTCTATGTGATTATAAAAAAATAAAAGAATTCCGATTTCCCAGAACTCTTTGATACAAATATATGAAAGTTAAAATGAATTTCAAAAACGCTCCAATATACTGACTCAATTAAGGTTCCCGTTTGATAGGACTAGCTACTCATAGGGCCGTTTTAGAATCTCTGAGTAGATAACTGCCTGCCGTAAATCAATTTGCTCCTTATCAAAAGCCAAGTCCTCCCCTTCCTCTTCCAATACCTCTACTTTGAGCGGTTTCTTTTTTGCCTTTTGCGCCTCTTGAGCCTTTGCGAAGCGCTGATCATTGGCGAAAGGTGAAACGAAACCCTTTCGTTTTTCAACAACAGGTTCTTGCTTTTTCGGTTTTGGCTTTTGATACAGCTCGCGCAATTCATCAACAATATCCTCCTCATCCATTGGGTGATAGGTAGGAGGATCTGAGGGCAATGTCACGTCCTTTTTCGCCTGCTTTTGTTTCTTGAAAGCACTAAAAACCAGAGCGGCAACCATTGCCAAAACATACAGTATATTTCCTATATCATCCATAAACTATTGGTTTGAATATTCAGCCAAATTACCAATTTTTAATTGAACAATAGCAACAAAACAGTTAATATCGTAGTGATTAATACATTTACTCTAGAAAAATAATAAAGGAAAACGATTTTTACACCATCTTTACACCCGGGAATTAAGTACACCATTAAACAACTAAAGACGTGCCCCTTGCTGAAAGTTAAATTAGGAAAGAGCATGTACCAAGTTCGACGATTGGCAGGTATACTGCACGATAAATACAATTGAATAAAATTACAGAACGCATGAAAAAACTATTATTCCTGGCGATAATTATGTCAGCAATTGGCTGCAATAAAGACTCGGCTTATATAATTCCCAACGTTCGCTTTACTGCTGAGATTGATCTGGACAATCCTCAATATAAGGGAAGTTTTACATTTAAAGTCTTGCCAAGTGCTCGAAACCCAAGAATAGGGGTTAATGGTGTCGTTGTATGTGCGTTAACATCAGAGGAACATTATGCATTTGACCTGTTATGCACTCATCAGCATGAGAAAACGGGTTTTTTTTATGTTGACTTCAAGCCTGGTGATGTGAACGTAGCCTGTCCGGAATGTGGATCTGAATTTAATGTAGCCGCCGAATATGGTAGTGTCGTAAAAGGGCCGGCAAAATGGCCACTCAAGCGCTACCAAACCTCCGTTACAGGCAATTTCTTGCGTATTTGGAATTAAAAAAGGCATTTTGGCACATCATTTGCAGCTCAATCATCACTTATCAGTAACTACATACTGAAGTAGCATATTTGTTACACTCCCCCAAATGCCTCGACCATGTCGGGGCATTTGTTAGTTATTTAGAATGGAAGGTGGTCTAAATCTACATTACCTCCAGAAACAATAAGCCCGACACGACTGTTAGCAAATACCTGTTTATTGTCGATAATAGCAGCCAACGGCACTGCCGATGAAGGTTCTATGATAATTTTCATGCGCTCCCATACTAAACGCATCGCATTCCGGATACTATCCTCACCAACCGTGTAAATATCATCCACTTTATGCATGATGACCTCAAAAGTAAGATTACCTAGTGAAGTCCTCAGTCCATCAGCAATGGTATCGGGATTCACTACCGGATAAAAGCTGCCGGATTTAAAAGAGCGATAAGCATCATCAGCCATTTGAGGCTCACCAGCCAACACCTTCACTTGCGGAAACATCCCTTTGAGGTAAGTAGCAGTGCCACTCAGCAATCCGCCACCACCCACAGGCGTTATCACACTATCGAGATGCGGCTGCTGTTGCATCAACTCCAGGGCTGCCGTCCCTTGGCCGCAAATAACTTCCCACTGATTATAAGGGTGCACCAAAGTTGCGCCCGTCGTTTCAATGACGGTTGCCAAGGTAGCTTCCCTCGCTTCAAGGGTTGGTTGACAATAGGTAATTTCAGCTCCATAGCCGTCTACCGCTTTTTTCTTAATCTCGGGTGCATTTTCGGGCATCACAATAAAGGCTTTGACACCATTCATACGTGCGGCCAGTGCCAGAGCTGCTGCATGATTACCTGAAGAGTGAGTCGCCACCCCTTTCGCCATCTGCTCCTTAGTAAGTGACAGAACAGCATTGGTAGCCCCCCGATATTTAAACGCGCCAACCTTCTGCAGATTTTCGCATTTAAAATACACTTCACAACCAGTCAGGCGGTTTATACTTTGGCAGGTAAGTACGGGCGTTTGATGCACATAGTTTTTTATCGTGTTGTAGGCGTCTACAACATCGCTGCCAGATGGTAATATCACTGGCATTATTTATTTAATTCGCGAATAAACTGCTCGGTTACTTCACGGGCACGCAACTCATCTTTTTGAAGCACATATAAATCTACAGAATTAACGGCTCCGGCCACAAAACCGGCAGAAACACCTGATTCAAAATCATTCTTCACCATTGACTCTATGCCTTTATCTGCCAAAACATTCTTTAGATGACTTATCGTCAACTCGGTATCAGTATAAATCTTTACAATGTCTTCCATAGCCGCCTGTTTTTGTTTATTAACTATAGTATATAAGCCCAATAAAGGTATCATAAAAAGAAGAGATTTCAAATACCCCCCCAGTTCTGCAGATGACTGCCTCACAAAGAACTATCCACTCCAACTCCAATTAATTAAGCAATATTTTTTAACTTATTATATTGGTTATTTGACATTTAGAGCAACCTTTTGGCATGCGTTTTGATTTTACCATTGAAAATCATAAAAGCATGACAAAGCAGGAAAAAACAGCCTACTACAGAACTCTTATTTTGGGGGTGATAACAATTACTATTCAAACGGTGTTAATTGTTTTATTGGCATAGCTACTGCCTGAAAAGCAGATTACGCATCAATAACTAAAGAGGTTTAACCGGCACACAGATATCGACCGTATATGTCCCATTCTTTGGTTCTTCGGTATACAATTCAAAGCAAGGTTTATCGTCGGGCTGGTAACCGCTGGCCGGAAACCAACTGGCAAAAACCCAGTTCCAGGCCTCTTCGAACTGATGTGTTTGAACCACAAATCGAGCCACCACATATTGTCCGCCTTCCACTTTCATTTTTCCTACATCACCATCCACTTTGGTAGCACCGGGCACGGTAATGCAAATACTCGTGCGGAGTTTCAGATTATCAGTAATGTTCGGATCATCATGGTAAATCGCTAATGATTTTAAGTCCGGCTGAGCCATCAGTCCCCTGGGACCTGCCCAAAGCATCAACTTTTGCCACAGTTGCCCAAAAAGCGTCTCATTCCCCTTGTACGGCCCTATGTATCGCACATACGCAACGGTCATGTCAGGTAAGTTCTTAATTTCAATACTTTTGTTTAATTCCATATTCGTCTTCCATTTTAATGTTTGAGTATGTGAACAAAAGTAGACACTCAGCTGCTCCTTTACTTTTTCGGGATTGCGATCGGTTTGACGCAAATTGCTATTTTGCAGCATTTGCCGCCGCCAGGAGGTTGGTGAAGAGCCAAAATGCTGCTTAAAATTCCGGGACAAAACTGAAATATCGGCAAAACCACATTGTACCGCCAGATGGCTAACAGAAATACCCGGATTGATTAATAAAACCAAAGCCGCACGCTGCAAGCGCAGCCGATTAATAAAATGGAATGGTGTTTCGCCAATTACGCCATGAAAAATCCGATGAAAGTGATACTTAGAGAAACAGGCTACGGCAGCCAACTCTTCCAGCGAAAACTGTTTTTCAAGATTGGCCTCAATATAGTCAAGCGTTTTATTGATACGCGAGGTATATTGGTTAAGAGAACTTGGTTTGGGTTTCATTCTGCAGGTATTAGCCTGCCAAAATACAAAATATCAGGCATGAAAAAAGGTCGCCATTAGCGACCCTTATTATATCCAACCCTCATACGGGCTATTTTTTACTCTCTTCAATTTTGTTGATCAGCTCATCAAACAGGAACTCGGTATCTGTTGGACCGCTTGATGCTTCAGGGTGGAACTGGGTTGAAAAGAAAGGTTTAGTCTTGTGCTTAACCCCTTCATTGGTCTTATCATTGATATTAATAAACAATGGTTCCCATTCATCACCCAAAGTATCATTATCGATAGCAAAACCATGGTTCTGACTTGTGATGTAACAAGTATCAGTACCAACCTTAATTACAGGGTGGTTGTGGGCACGGTGTCCATATTTGAGCTTGTAGGTCGATGCTCCTGAAGCAATTCCCAGCAGCTGATTACCAAGGCAGATGCCAAAGATAGGCTTACCTATTTCCATAGCTTTTTGAATGTGCTTAATGGTTATTTCACACATCTGAGGGTCGCCCGGACCATTTGAAAGCATAATGCCATCATAATCTTCCTGTGTAAAGTCATAATCCCACGGCACACGAATAACCGTTGTATCGCGCTTTAAAAGACAACGAAGAATGTTGTTTTTAGCACCGGTATCAACCAAAACGACTTTGTGTTGACCATTGCCATAAACCTGCTTTTCTTTCACGCTTACTTTGGCCACCAGGTTTTCCTTGTTAGGATCCATAAAGTCGATTTCATCGCCCTCTACTTCAATTTTTCCCAACATGGCGCCTTTCTCCCGCAAAATCATGGTAAGCGCTCGGGTATCAATACCAAATACACCTGGTACTTTATTCTGAATCAACCATTCGCGCAGGCTGTTTTCAGCATTCCAGTGGCTATATTCGAATGAATAGTCTGAGATAATCAGGCCTGAGATGTGAATGCGGTCTGATTCATGAAACTTAGGAATCCCATTCTCCATATCATTTTTAGGTACTCCATAGTTTCCAATGAGCGGATAGGTAGAAACAAGGATTTGCCCTTCATACGATGGGTCGGTCAAACTCTCGGGATAACCCGTCATGGCGGTGTTAAACACAACTTCACCAGCCACCGACTTATGGTATCCAAACGATTTTCCTTCGAAGACAGTTCCGTCTTCCAACACTAGCTTAATCTTTTGTACTTCAGGCATACCTTCTGATACTTAAATCTTTTACAATAAAATCTACACAAAAAATGCATTTACCCGTTAGTTGGAATAAATGCATGCTTAGAGCTTCCCCTTATGCGGCACAAAGGTAATAATTATTTGCTACACCTCCGAATTTTTAAGGTGCTTTTGCATATTTATTCCATATTTTTTCGATATACGCATAAGTATACACAAAAGAGGGGCCCTGCACATCTCCCCCATGCATAGGCCCCTCATACCCAATCAACAAAAAATCTTGGTCTATCTATTGTCTAAATCAGTATAATCTTTTCGTTCTGATACGTTTTTATAGGCCGGCCGAATAATACGACGACTTGAAAAGGTAACCTCCTCAATGCGATGAGCACACCATCCGGCAATACGTGATACGGCAAATATAGGCGTGTATATTTCTTTTGGTATCTGCAGGCAGTCGTATACAAAACCACTATAAAAATCTACATTGGCACAAATAACTTTTGCATTGGCACCTTTGAACTCATAAAACACCTGAGGTGCCAAACGCTCGATAGCTGCATACAAATGAAACTCATCAACCCGCCCTTTTTCAATGGCCAAGGCCTCTGCCTTTTCTTTAAGTAATACGGCTCTAGGATCTGAATTGGTATAAATCGCATGTCCAATTCCGTATATTTTTCCGCTATTATCAAAGGCTTCCTTATTCAATATTTTTAGAAGATACGCCTTGATCTCCTTTTCATCGCGCCAGTTTTTAACATTTGCTTTGATGTTGTCCATCATGTCCATTACCTTCAGGTTGGCACCCCCGTGCAAACCGCCTTTAAGCGAACCCAAGGCCGCGGCAATGGCCGAATAAGTATCGGTTTGTGCTGAGCTCACCACCCGGGTAGTAAACGAGGAATTATTACCTCCGCCATGCTCGGCATGAATAACCAATGATAGATCCAACAGATCGGCCTCCAGTTTAGTATAATTATCCCCCTTAAGCATGTAGAGAAAATTCTCCGCCGTACTTAAGCCCGGTTGTGGATGACGAATAACCAACGACTTTTTCTGGTAGGAATGCCGCATTCCAAAATAGGAATAAGCCACAATTACCGGAAATTTAGCTATAAGACTTATGGACTGTTTAATCAGATTCTGTGGCGTCAAATCCTCTGCGGCATCATCGGCCGTATAAAGACCTAATACCGAGCGGGCCAACATATTCATAATATCTCGTCCACGTAACGACAGAATCATGCTTTTAGAGAAGAACGAAGGCAAATGTCTGGCATTCTCCAATTCTTTCTCAAAATCCTTTAACTCCTCACTCTTGGGCAACTGACCCGACAACAACAAATAGGCTGTTTCTTCAAACCCATGTCTTTTCTGTGACTGAAAACCTTTGGCTAAAGCTTTTAGTTCCACACCACGGTAGAACAACTTCCCCTCTTTGGGAATCAACTTCCCATCCACTTTATCGTACCCTTCAACGTCGCCAATAGTGGTCAGCCCCACGAGTACACCCGAGAAATCGGCATTTCGCAACCCTCTTTTAACACTGAATTTATCAAACAATGATTTATCAATATCACTTGATGCTACGGCATCCATCGCCAACTTCTCATACAATGTCATACGCACTTCTATTTTAACAGGTTTTGAATCGCTTGTTCAACCTTTTCAAAACCAAATTCATTAACAATTTTATTCTTTTTTGACGCCACTTTATCGTTACACAGGTTCCCAATAGAGCCCTCATGTGTGTGATTCACCTGCCCATCGGTCTCAAACTCACCGGCTTCAATAGCCAATCCAACTTGCTTGTAGGCATCACGAAATGGCACCCCACTCAGCACCAGCTTATTAACCTCTTCAACACTAAATGCCAACTTGTATTTCTCATCTTTCATTACATCGGTTTTCACCTCAATGTTTTCGATGGCGAAAGTCGCAATATCCACACAGTCGAGCAGCTCGTCAAAGGCTGGCATAAACACCTCTTTTATGAGTTGCAGATCCCTGAAATAGCCGCTGGGCAAATTGGCTGTAATCATACCGATTGACTCAGGCAAAGCCTGCAACTTATTGCAATGTGCCCGAAGCAGCTCAAACACATCTGGATTTTTTTTATGCGGCATGATGCTCGAACCTGTTGTCAGCTCATCGGGCAGTTTTAAAAATCCAAAATTCTGACTGGTATATAAGCACCCGTCAACCGCCAGCTTGGCAATGGTTTGGCCCACCGACGATAAGGCGTAAGCAACGGTACGCTCCATTTTACCACGTGCCATTTGTGCATAGCCAACGTTGTAATTTAAATCTTCAAAACCTAACAAATCAGTGGTTAAGGTACGGTTCAACGGGAAAGAAGAACCATAACCAGCTGCTGTTCCTAAAGGGTTTTGATTGGCTGTTCGCCAGGCTGCCTGTAAAAGCAATAAGTCATCTGCCAAACTTTCGGCAAATGCTCCAAACCACACGCCAAAAGATGACGGCATGGCTACCTGCAAGTGAGTATAGCCAGGAATGAGCACATTCTTGTGTTCTTCACTTTTCTGCTGAAGCACCTGAAACAGCTTATCCACTGCCTTCACCACTTCCTCAATACGACTTCTGGTATAAAGCTTTAAATCGAGTAACACCTGATCGTTACGCGAACGGCCACTGTGAACTTTTTTCCCCACATCGCCCAACTTTCGTGTCAGCATCAACTCCACCTGCGAATGCACATCTTCAATTCCCTCTTCAATCAAAAACTGACCTGTTGTTGCCTGCTTATAAATAATTTTTAACTCAGTCAGCAGTTCTTTCAGCTCATCGTTACTCAACAACCCAACGCTTTCCAGCATCGTAATGTGTGCCATGGTCCCCAATACATCGAAAGGTGCCAGAAAAACATCCAGCTCACGGTCGCGTCCCACCGTAAATTCCTCAATTCGTTTATTAACAGAGGTTCCTTTATCCCAAAGCTTCATAACTTAACTTTTTTAGTACTCGCTACTCAAAAGGGGTTACTATTTAATAGTTTTACAGACCTCTATCTTTCGAATTAGCAAATATATTTACTTTTTATTTATATTTATGCAATTACCGCAAAATAAAGTGACATTTGTCACTATTATTCTACCCTTCATAAGACTGCTTAGCCTACGCCCAGCTTAAGGCAGCCAGCAGCTGATAAAATATCCGGACTCCCTCTTTTATTTCAGACAAATAAATGAATTCATCCGGTGTATGTGAACGGGCCGAATCGCCACACCCCATTTTAATTGTAGTGAAATCCATCACCGCCTGATCGGATGTTGTAGGTGACCCATACCAACTTAACCCCAGTGCTTCTCCCTTCTTTACAAACGGATGATCCATGCTTATTGACGAACTGTTTAAACGAAAGGAACGGGGCTGAACATCACAATCCACCTGTTGCTGAATAAACTGGTGAAGCTCACGATTACTGTAACACTCATTAAACCGAATATCCACTACAAACCGACACAAATCGGGTACCACGTTATGTTGACTGCCCGCTTCAATCTGGGTAACCGTCATTTTAACCGGGCCTAAATGCGGTGATACTTTCTCAAACTGATAGTTTTTGAACCACTCAATATCCTTCAAGGCTTTATAAAGAGCATTATCCCCTTCATCACGGGCTGCATGCCCGGTTCGTCCGTGGGCTTTGCAATCAAGCACCATCAAGCCCTTTTCAGCTACCGCCATCTGCATCTGTGTGGGTTCACCAACAACTCCCAAGTCAATTGGCCCCAGACCGGGCAGGATAGAGGCCACCCCATTAACGCCTGAAACTTCCTCTTCGGCCGTTGCTGCAAACACCAGATTATAGGGCAAATCCTCCTCTTTCAAACATAGAAAAGCAGCCATCAATGCCACAAGTGGTCCTCCGGCATCGTTACTCCCCAAACCTGTGAGCTTATCACCTTCAAGCGTTGCTTTAAACGGATCATAGCTCCATTTGGGAGATGGTTTTACCGTGTCGAGATGTGAATTAAGCAAAACAGTAGGTTTCGTTGCCTCTGCCTCCTTTGCCCAACACCAAACATTATTGCCCTGACGATTGACAGCTAAGCCTTGTGCTTTCAGATAATTGAACATCACAGTTGCTGCTTCACCCTCTTCATGACTGAAGGATGGAATGGCAATCAACTGTTTTAAGAGCTCGATGGCCTCATTGGTATATGTTTCAATTTTATTGGTCATCATAATTTAATCGTGTGAGAGCAATGTACCGGTTGTAAAGCCTTTTTTTAACCCATCGGTATTGGTAATATAAACGGCCGACACGCCTTGCTTAAGAGCGGCGAACCCATTATCCAGCTTCGGAATCATGCCTTCATTAATGACCCCACTTTGCTTATGCTCCTCAAACAATTCATAGGTAAGATTAGGAATGACAGAATCATCATCCTGAGCATTGGCCAAAACACCTTTCTTTTCGAAGCAATAAACCAGCTGCACCCTGTAGCTCTTGGCAAAGGCTTTTGCCAGTTCAGCGGCCATGGTATCGGCATTGGTGTTTAGCAACTGCCCTTGTCCGTTATGAGTAAGAGGGGCCACTACCGGAATAACCCCGTTTGTTAATAACTCTTCAACATTCTCAGTATTAACAGCCACCACATCGCCCGCATAACCATAGTCAATATCTTTAACCGGGCGCTTTACGGCCCTCACCAAATCCAAATCGGCACCTGTGAGCCCTACCGCCTGCTTATTCAAAGCCTGTAATTGAGCTACCACATTCTTGTTCACCAGACCACCGTACACCATTACGACCACATCCAACATGGCTTTATCGGTTATGCGTCGCCCCTCCACCATTTGAGTTTCTATACCCAACTGCTGAGCAATGGCGGTGGCAGAACGACCACCTCCATGTACTAATATTTTTTGTCCGGCTATACTGGCAAAATCCTTAATGAAGGTACTCAACGACTCAGCCTCTTCAACTACTTTACCGCCTACTTTAACTATGGTAAGTCTATCGTGCATACTATTTTTTTAATGCTTCCAACATCCGCTTTATCACTACCTGTGCTGACACCACCCGATTGGCAGCCTCATCAATCACAATGCTGTTTTTACTGTCAATCACCCCGTCTGTCACAATCATATTACGACGTACCGGCAGGCAATGCATAAACTTAGCATCGTTGGTCAAAGCCATCTTGGCTTCATCCACAGTCCAGCTTCTGTCCTGGCTCAAAATTTGTCCATATTGCGAATAGGAGGCCCAGTTTTTGGCATAAATAAAATCGGCGCCTTCAAACGCTTTTTTCTGATCGTATTCAATGGTTACCCCTTTGGTAAATTCTGGGGCCAACTCATAGCCCTCAGGATGCGTAACTACCAGTTCCACATCCGCCTCTTTCATCCATTCAACAAATGAATTAGGCACAGCCTGTGGCAGAGCTCTTGGGTGCGGGGCCCAGGTCAGTACCACCTTAGGGCGAGGCTTCGTTTTATATTCCTCAATGGTATACAAATCGGCAAATGCCTGCAAAGGATGTCGAGTCGCTGATTCCATGCTAATAACCGGCACACCGGCAAACTCGATAAACTGATTGAGTATTTCCTCTTCATAATCCGCTTTCTTATCTTCAAACGAAGCAAAAGAGCGCACCCCAATTATATCGCAATAGCGCCCGATAACCGGCACTGCTTCACGCAAATGCTCCGGTTTATCGCCATCCATCACCACACCAAACTCAGTTTCCAGCTTCCAGCCATCTTTATTCACATCCAACACAATCACATTCATGCCCATGTTCATCGCCGCTTTTTGCGTACTTAACCGGGTGCGAAGGCTTGAATTAAAAAATATCAGGATAATGGTTTTGTTTTTCCCCAATTCATCCCATGCGTAAGGCGTTTTTTTCACTTCAGCAGCTTCTTTCAGCGCCGCGTTTAAATCACCAATATCCTCAACTGTTAAAAATTTCTTCATGAGTTCCTTTGTTTTTTATTATCATCGCTACGAAACGTTCCTTAAACAGCATCTATCCCAACACCTGTTCTTTCGTTTGCCAACTCTGCTACTATACTGCTTTTACATTCAATAGTCAAGTGCTTATTACTTACGAAGGCCGCACCTGCCCTTCTCCCCTGATTATCCACTTATACGATGTCAGCTCTTTTAGCCCCATAGGGCCGCGTGCGTGCAA
The DNA here is from genome assembly GCF_051851475.1 of Carboxylicivirga taeanensis. Lineage (NCBI taxonomy): Bacteria > Pseudomonadati > Bacteroidota > Bacteroidia > Marinilabiliales > Marinilabiliaceae > Carboxylicivirga > Carboxylicivirga taeanensis. The sequence continues at coordinate 235,627 of NZ_JBPUSJ010000001.1, forward strand.
CTTTTGTGTACTAATCCCTATCTCAGCTCCCAAACCAAATTGTGCTCCATCGGTAAAAGCGGTGCTTGTATTCGCATAAACGGCGGCCGCATCCACTTCATTCAGGTAACGTTCAATAAGCGATTGGTCGTTTGCAATAATTGCTTCGCTGTGCTTTGAGCTATACCGGTAGATATGATCGAGGGCTTCATCGAAGGAATCGACTGTTTTCACCGCCAACTTATGAGACAGAAACTCTGTCCCAAAATCACTTTCCTGAGCCACTTTCAACAAACCATCGGGATACAAGCCCTTGAGTTGCTTATGCGCCAATTCATCGGCATATACCTCCACGTGCTTTTTCGTCATTGGATGTATCAATACCGGTAAATCTTTTAGGCGACTCACATGTAACACCAAACAATCGAGCGCATTACAAACGCCGACCCGACGCGTTTTAGCATTGAGAATAACCTCTTGCCCCAGCTCCAAATCACCTGATGCATCAAAATAGGTATGAACAATACCTGCTCCGGTTTCAATTACTGGCAGCTTAGCATTATCCCGAACCGAGTTGATTAAGCCCTGAGAACCTCGGGGAATGAGCACATCTACATAACCAACTGCAGCCATCAGCTCTTCAGTAGCCTTTCGATCAGGTGGCAATAATTGAACAATATCCGGATTTAGCTGGTGCTGTTGGAGCACCTGATGAATCACCATAACCAAGGCCTCGTTACTGAATTCCGCATCGCTTCCACCCTTTAACACACAGGCGTTTCCCGACCGCAGACAAAGCGCAAAGACATCAATTGTTACATTAGGGCGCGCCTCATAAATAACTCCAACAACGCCAAGGGGCACACGCTTCTTTTCGAGCTGCAAGCCATTAGCCAGAGTTCGTTGCTCTAACACTTCCCCTACCGGGCAAGGGAGCTGCGCCACATTAACCAAATCGTTGGCAATCGCCTCAATCCGCTCAGCCGTGAGCTGCAGACGGTCGAACTTAGGATCGGATTCATCCATCCTCTCCAAATCTTTTAGATTGGCCTTTAAAATATTATCAGTTGAAGCCTTGAGTTGCTCACTCAGGTCGGTTAGTACTTCTGCCGAAACAGCAGCACTCATGCGCACCATCTCTCTTGATGCTTTTTTAACGTTATCGAAATATACCTGATACATACTGAAAGGTTTTGGTTGTTCAAGTTAAAAACTCAGGAAATACATAGAGGTAATCGTAGTGTACCAAAGGTTTGTATTTGCTATCGTGCCAATGCTTATTAGCTTTTGCAATGCTGTAGGATGCCTTGCCTATTCCAATGGTTTGTTGCTGTTCGTTGATAATTTTAATCAAATCACCTTTTTCGAAATCGCCGTTAAAGCGAACCACTCCAGCCAAAAGCAAACTGGTGGCTTTGGAGGAACACAAGGCCTGTATCGCCCCTGAATTCACACATACTTCGGCTTTGGCAAAACCCTCCGAATAGGCAATCCACTGCTTAACGGCCGGAACCCCTTCGCCAGCTTTAAAGTGAGTATGTACCACCGACGCCGACCTATCCAGCAAATTAGTGAGAATACCATCGCGATTACCATTGGCAATATGCACTTCGATACCTGACATGGCCGATTTTTGCGCAACCCTGCATTTGGTGAGCATACCACCTCGTCCGAAATCGGATTTAGCAGTGGAAATATACTGTGACAAATCACTCTCACCCGCATCAATGAATGGTATAACAGATGCGGTCGGATCATCAGGATGTCCGTTATAGATGCCGTCTACATTGGATAAAATAACCAGGGCATCACAACCCATCATGGAAGCCATCATACCACTTAACTCATCATTATCGGTAAACATCAGAGCCGTCACCGACACGGCATCATTCTCGTTCACAACCGGTAGTACCCCGTTCTCCCAAAGTGTATTGACACAATTCTTCATGTTCAGATAGTGCTCACGGCTCCTAAAGTCTTGCTTTGTTACCAGCACCTGTGCAATAGGAATATTATACAAATCAAATAGTTGTGCATAAAGATTCATAATCTTCACCTGCCCCATCGAAGATAAGAGCTGACGCTGCGAGACCCGATCGGTTTTTTTATCCATCACAACCATGCCTCTGGCTGCAGCTACCGCTCCCGAAGATACCAGTACCACCTTTTTACCAGCTTGGTGTAAACGCGCAATTTGCATGACCAACTCGCTGATGCGACTTTTATTCAAGCCTCCTTCAGAATTCGCCAACACATTGGAACCAATTTTTATACACACCTTATTGTACATGCACTATTTTCCGTTTTCGATTTTATTAAAAGAGGTCAACAAACCTTTTATCAATGAAGAACTAAAGCCCTGGTGCTCCATTTCGTTTAGACCAGAAATTGTTACACCACGTGGCGTTGTCACCTTATCAATCTCATCTTCAGGATGGGTTCCCTTTTGGATCAATAGATCAGCCGCTCCTTTAATGGTCTGCGCCGAAATTTGAAGCGCCAGCTTTGAACCAAAGCCGATTTCAATGCCCCCTTGCGTAGCAGCACGAATAAAGCGCATGGCAAAGGCAATTCCACAGGCTGCCAAAACGGTTGAAGCCGCCATCAACTCTTCAGGGATAATGAGTGCCTGACCCATTTTAGCGAACAATTCAAGTATTTTTTGTTCCTGCTCTTCATTGGCCTGAGCAGCTGAGATGCAGGTCATCGACTCCCCAATTTCGATGGCGGTATTGGGCATCGCTCTAAAAATGGGCACCTGAAGAGTGCAATAACTTTGAATCTGCTGAGAGGAAATGCCTGTAGCCAAGGAGACCAGAACCGTATCTTCTGTAAGTACCGGATTAATTTCCCGAATTACCTGTTCCAACTGATAAGGCTTAACACCCAGCAGAACAATATCAGCCCCTTGAGCTGCCAAACAGTTATCCTTCGACACATTAACACCTTTACTCTGCATATCAGCCAGTAAAGAAACACGTCGGCGGGTCATAAATATTTGCGAGGGCTGAAAGACTTCATTGGAAATCAATCCTTTAGCAATAGCAGTACCTAAACTACCACCGCCTATAATAGCCAGCTTGTTAACTTTCATGCTGTTGGTTTTTAAATCACTCTTGTATTAACCCGTAAGAAAAAGCAGGTTTGAACTTATAAATTTACACAAAACTGACCAAAAACCAAGCTAAAAGCCTAATTACCTTCCTGTTCGGGCACTTCAACTTTGATGTGCCCCCAGTTTTCGCCCGACTTTATTCGGTAAAGCTGCATTTCACTGATGCCGAACTCCCTGGCAATCAGCTTCAGGCGTGTTTTGCGGTTGGGATCATTAATTTTCATCTTGAGCCGCATCACCTGTGTTGCCGTCAACTTATGACCTTGCTGTGTTTTTCGTCCTCTTTGCTTCTCCCTGGCTTCCAGTACAGATGGATTGTTTTGCTGATGCGCAAACATTTCGGACTTAGAAGCCCATCGTAGATTCTCGATGTAGTTATTGGACTTATTATAGTCCAAATGAATTACATAGTTTTGTTCGGAAGAAGTTTTTGTCAAGAATAGTTCAGCAACCAACTTATGTACATAAAAGGTTTTTGATTTACCAAAAGGCCTTAAGGGTAATGTCGGATAACCGCGTAATTGACCACCGCGGATGTAATCGCCTTTTTCAATATCGTCGGTGTAGCTGATGATTCTTCCATAGTTAGAGATGGCGTACCTTTTCTTTAAAGCACCTTTTTCGAATTCAACTTCTTTCCATTCTTCGTTCCAATACGATTGTACCATTGCTTTTGAGTTATCCACTATCAAGAGCCTCATCCAGACCAATCATAAACTGATCTATATGAGTCTTTGTAATAGTCATGGGAGGCAATAACCTCATTGTATATATGCCGGAAACACCCGTAAAAATATAACTTTTTAGCAACAACTCCTTTCTCACAGAAGTTATTTTTTCGAATCCATCAGCCGCCAGCATCAGGCCTTGTCCCCTCACCTCTTTAAGTCGCTCTATTTTACCTAATTGTAATTTTAGATATTCGCCTTGAACACGCGCATTTTCGATGAGATTCTCTTCCTCCATTACTTCAAGAACAGCTAAAGCAGCCGCACAGGCCAGGTAATTACCGCCAAAGGTGGTGCCCAACATGCCGGTTTGGGCCTTTATTTTTGGCGAGATCAGTACGCCTCCTACCGGAAAACCGTTACCCATTCCTTTTGCCACAGTAATAATATCGGGCTGGATACCTGCATGCTGAAAAGCAAAAAACTTACCACTTCGCCCATAGCCCGACTGAATCTCATCGAGAATAAGCAGACTACCATATTTACTACACAGCTCTTGCAACTGTTTGAGAAAAGCTGCATCTGGTACATGAATTCCTCCAATACCCTGAATGCCCTCAATAATAACAGCGGCCACCTCATTGTTCGACAAGGCCTTTTCAACTGCAACTATATCTTCCCATTCAACAATCTCTACCTGATGTGACCTGTTAAACGGCGCAATAATATTTGCGTTGTCGGTTACTGCAACCGCGCCTGACGTACGCCCATGAAACCCTTTAGTAAAGGCAACAATTTTATCTCTTTTGGTATGAAAAGAGGCCAGCTTAAGGGCGTTTTCATTGGCCTCGGCACCCGAATTGCAAAGAAACAAATGATACTCATCCATACCACTTAACCGGCCTAACTTTAGGGCGAGCTCCTGCTGCATGGGGTTTTGCACCGAATTGCTGTAAAAGCCAATTTTTTGCAACTGGTTTGTTAACCTGTCAACATAATGCGGATGGCTATGTCCAATAGAGATCACTGCATGACCTCCATAAAAATCGAGGTATTTATTCCCTTTGTCGTCCCACACATAGCAATCTTGCGCCTTAACCGGGGTTATATCAAACAGTGAATAAACTTCAAATAAGTTCATATCTATACCTCCTTTAGAATAGAATGTAAAAATGTAATTGTGTACTTTTGTTTAGGATGAAGTACCACAGGCACAGTGCCTGTGGTACTCAAAGCAGGTGGTCTTCGCACAAAGAAGAATGAACACCTAAAATTTAAACCAAATAACCTGCAACAAGAAGGTTCTTTAACCAACTAGAACGCCACAGGTTTTAAGCGAAGACCTTCTGCTTCATCCAAACCAAATAAGAGATTCATATTTTGAACAGCCTGACCCGATGCCCCTTTGAGAAGGTTATCGATCACACTGACGATATGTAATTTGTATCCGTGCTTTTTAACACAAACCAATGCCTTATTGGTATTCACTACCTGCTTTACGTCGGGGCTGTTAGCCACTACATGAGTAAATGGATGGACGGCATAATAGTGCTCATACAGCTCCTGTGCCGCCGCTTCTTCCAACGAGCTATCGAGATAAACCGAAGCTAGAATGCCCCTTGGGAAGTTACCCCGCATTGGCACAAAATTGACGGCCTCTTTAAAATCTGGCTGCAGCTGTAGCAACGATTCACCAATTTCATTGAGGTGCTGGTGCGAAAACGACTTATAGACCGAAGCGTTATTATTGCGCCAACTGAAATGGGTAGTTGCCGAACAAGCCTGACCGGCACCTGTTGAGCCTGTTATTGCATGTACATGCACCTCACTTAATTGACCGGCATCTCCCAATGGCAACAAAGCCAACTGAATAGCCGTTGCAAAACAGCCCGGGTTAGCAATTTTCTGGGCTGGCCGAATCGCTGCTCTATTGAGTTCCGGTAAACCATACACAAACCCGTCTGCCGTGTCCTTTAAACGGTAATCATGGCTCAAATCAATGATTTTACCTTGGTATTCGGCTGGAATAGCCTCCACAAAACTCCGCGAGCGCCCATGCCCCATGCATAAAAACAGCACATCCACCGAATAGTCCGCTTCCTGAACGAACAGCTCTTCTGTCTCACCAATCAAATCAGTATGTATCTGCGTTAAAGGAAGGCCAGCCTGACTAGAGCTTTGAACAAAAGATATCTCCACTTTGGGATGGTTCAGTAATATACGAATCAGTTCACCTGCTGTATAACCTGCACCTCCTATAATTCCAACTTTAATCATCGCTATCGTTTAGTTCTAACTGCCCTTTATTAACTGCATTAAATATCTTCATCGGCGTCGATAAAATAGTGGTAAATCCTTCCACATCCTGCGCTGTCCAGGCTTTATTCATTTCACCATACTCCCCAAACACATCACTCATCAAATCATGTTCAGACTCAATACCGACCACTTCAAAACGATATGGTTTCAGCTTGATAATTACCTTACCCGTTACATTTTGCTGCGTGCTTTCGAGGAATTTTTCAATGTCCCTCATTAACGGCTCCAGGTATTGTGATTCGTGCAAGAACATGCCATACCAGTTGGCCAGTTGCTCCTTCCAATGCATCTGCCATTTGGTTAACACATGCTTTTCCAACACTCTGTGGGCATTGATAATCAACAGAGGAGCTGCAGCTTCAAATCCAACACGCCCTTTTATTCCAATAATGGTATCGCCAACATGCATGTCGCGCCCAATGGCATAAGGTGCTCCCAGGCTTTCAATCTTTTTAATGGCCTCAATTGGGTCGTCGTACACTTCGTTGTTAACAGTAGCCAACTCCCCTTTCACAAAGCCTAATTCCAGGGTTTCCTCCCCTTCTTTCTGCAACTGACTAGGATAAGCCGCTTCGGGCAGTGTTTGATTAGAAGTTAGTGTTTCCTTACCGCCCACACTGGTGCCCCATAAACCCTTATTAATAGAGTATTCCATTTTAGTCCAGTCGCGCACCACGCCTCTTTTCTTCAAGTAGTCGATCTCTTCATCACGCGACAGTTTTAAATCGCGAATAGGAGCAATCACTTTAATGTCTGGCGCCAGCACCTGAAAAGTCAGGTCAAACCGGATTTGATCATTCCCTGCCCCGGTACTTCCATGAGCAATATACTTTGCCCCAATGGAACGGGCATAATCGACGATGGCCAAGGCCTGAAAAATTCTTTCGGAACTCACCGACAGCGGATAGGTATTGTTTTTTAACACGTTCCCAAAAATCATATAACGAATGCAGCGTCGGTAGTAGCGGTGCGTCACATCGAGTGTGGCGTGCTTTTCAACACCTAACTCATAGGCTTTTGTTTCAATGTCATTTAGCTCTGTTTCACTAAACCCTCCTGTGTTGGCTATGGCTGAGTAAATCTCCAGATTTTTCTCCTCAGCCAGATACTTCACACAAAATGAAGTATCTAAACCACCGCTGTACGCTAATACTACCTTTTCCTTCATCGTTATCTAATTATCAAATACAATTTAACCTTGTTAGAACAATGCTGTCAACACCTTTAGTGTTTTCCCAATTTTGCTTTCGCCTTTTTTAACAGCATCCCTTAAGCGCGACAAAACGGTTCCGGATTTCTTTCCGGCTGCGTTTTTGCTCACCCGCTCTGGATCGAATAACATACCTGTGCACAGGCAGTGCTTTCTGTCGGTTCTCACTAATATATCGTAGTTTACACAACTCTGACAGCCCTTCCAGAACTGCTCATCATCTGTTAATTCTGAGAATGTAACAGGCCTGTAGCCCAGATCAGAATTAATTTTCATCACAGCCAAACCTGTTGTCAAACCAAATATTTTGGCGTGAGGATACCGCTGACGCGATAACTCAAAAGCTTTTGTTTTGATGGCTTTAGCGAGCCCGTTGCTTCTGAATTTGTCAACCACAATTAACCCTGAGTTAGCCACAAATTTGTCGTGCCCCCAGGTTTCGATGTAACAAAACCCCGCAAACTCACCATTATGCAACGCCAAAATAGCCTTTCGCTCTTCCATCTTCTTCTGAAGATACTCAGGGCTTCTTTTGGCAATACCTGTCCCACGCACTTTAGCTGCTTCAGCTATAGCATTCAACACCACATCTACATAATCCAGATGTTCTTCTGTTGCGACAAAAATGTTAAACTTACTCATACATAATCGTTAATTAGTCGGAAGGCTGGCACCAATAGGTATTAGAACCCACACCTTACCTTTCAAATATCCCCCTTTTAGTTTCTAACAGTTTATATAACTCAATATCCATCAATTGTCAACTGCCAAAACCGAGCCATCTTATAATGCCTTTTCTTTCAAGCCGGGCATAAACAAGGATAAAGCATTGATCACATCTGATTTGGACACCCCTTCCCGGCTGATTAGTAAAATACTGTCATCACCTGCGATGGTCCCTAATATTTCATAGGGTCCATGGCTATCAATAACCGAGGCAATGCCATTAGCAAACCCCGGCCGGGTTTTCATGATAGACAGATGTCCTGAAAACTCAATCGATTCAACGCCACTTACGGGAAATTCCTCCTGTGCAGTTGGCTCCTCCTGTTTTTGTCCTGTTTCCGGAATGACATATTTATATCCGGTTTCAGCATCAGGTACTTTTGCCACTTTTAAATATTTTAAATCGCGCGACAGAGTTGCCTGTGTAATTTTATATCCTTCTGCCTCGAGCAACACCACCAACTCCTCTTGCGAACTAACTTTGCGGGAACTGATAATTTGCTTGATGGCAATTAAACGTTGTGCTTTAATTTTCATTTGGTTCTTCTTCTTTGTTGATTGTATATTTATACATCGACGATGCAAATTTATTCATTAATTATAAATTTCAAAGCTGTTTTTTGTAAAAAAAATGTATTTTTGCACGACAATAATTTCCAAAACGCATAAAACAGCAGTTGCGAGTGACATTATTAAGTGCCTACATACGCAAATCAGACTACATACAACAAGGGTTTCCCTCACTGTTCCTCATTTTCATTTCGTTTTTGCAATTAGCGCTGGCTTTAATCAAGTCAGAAAACTTCGCGCGCTTAAACTTAGCGATTTTGAACACGGCAGGGGACAACCACGGTCGGTTAAGTCTTAAAAACTGCATAATTATAGACAAAAGATGTTAAAATTAACACCTAAAATAACAGTCGTTGGGTTTGCTTATTGTTGCTGATGTTTGGAACTTGCTTTTACGTTTAGAGCAAGTTTTATTGTATAAGTATAGAAACAATAATAATATAGAATAAGATGAAGAAGAACGTCAAAAAGGTAGTAGTTCTGGGCTCTGGTGCGCTCAAGATTGGTGAAGCGGGCGAATTTGATTATTCAGGTTCACAGGCACTCAAAGCACTTAAGGAGGAAGGTATCGAAACGGTACTGATCAACCCCAACATTGCAACCGTCCAAACTTCCGAAGGCATCGCAGATAAAATCTACTTTCTGCCGGTTACCCCTTACTTTGTTGAGCAGGTTATTAAAAAGGAAAGCCCTGAAGGTATCCTTTTGGCGTTTGGAGGACAAACAGCCCTCAACTGCGGAACCGCCTTATATGAAACCGGTATTCTGGAGAAATACAACGTGGAAGTACTGGGAACACCTGTACAAGCCATTATTAACACTGAAGACCGTGAGATTTTTGCCAACAAACTGCGCGAAATTGATGTAAAAACACCAATTAGTGTGGCTGTAACATCGATTGAGGAGGCCTTAAAAGCGTCGGATAAGATTGGTTTCCCGATTATAGTGCGTGCTGCCTACACACTGGGTGGTATGGGTTCGGGCTTCTGTCAGAATAAAGAAGAGCTGGTTGCCCGTGCTGAAAATGCCTTCTCCTACTCAAACCAGATTTTGGTTGAAGAGTCGTTAAAAGGCTGGAAAGAGGTAGAATACGAAGTTGTACGTGATGCCTACAACAATTGCATCACCGTTTGTAACATGGAAAACTTCGACCCTCTGGGTATCCACACAGGCGAAAGTATTGTTGTCGCACCGTCGCAAACGCTATCCAACTCAGAGTACCATAAGCTGCGTGAGTTAGCCATTAAGATTATTCGCCACATTGGCATTGTAGGTGAGTGTAACGTGCAGTATGCCTTGGATCCTTACTCAGAAGATTACCGGGTTATTGAAGTGAATGCCCGTCTGTCACGCTCCTCTGCACTGGCATCCAAAGCAACAGGCTATCCACTGGCCTTTATCGCTGCCAAATTAGGTTTGGGCTACAGCCTGCACGAACTTAAAAACTCGGTAACCAAAACCACTACGGCCTTTTTTGAGCCTGCTCTGGACTACATTGTGTGTAAAATTCCACGCTGGGACCTGGGTAAATTTAGCGGTGTATCCAAAGAGATTGGTTCAAGCATGAAATCGGTGGGTGAAATTATGGCCATCGGTCGAAATTTTGAAGAAGCCATCCAGAAAGGACTGCGCATGGTTGGCCAAGGCATGCACGGCTTTGTTGGCAACCACCCGCTTAAAGGAAAAGACATTAAAAAGGAACTGCAAGAACCAACCGACCAACGCATATTTGCCATTGCAGAGGCCCTTCAGGCTGGCTCTACCGTGGATGAAATTCATGAACTGACACGGATTGACAAGTGGTTCCTCGAGAAGTTGAAAAACATAACAGACCACCAGGAGCTGTTAGAAAAATATGATTCACTAGAGGCACTGCCCGAAGATGCGCTGCTGGATGCCAAAAAGATGGGCTTCTCCGACTTTCAGGTGGCCCGTTTGGTACTGAGCCCCAAAAATATGGAAGAAGGCTTATTACAAGTTCGTGACTTCCGTAAAGCCAATGGCATATTGCCAGTCGTTAAGCAGATTGATACCATGGCGGGCGAGTTCCCGGCAAAAATCAACTACCTGTACCTGACATACAGCGGTACTACGCACGACATTGACTACGAAAAAGATGGTAAATCGGTAATTGTACTTGGTTCTGGTGCTTACCGCATTGGCTCATCAGTAGAATTCGACTGGTGTAGTGTGAACGCCCTTAACACGGTAAATGCACAAAACCACCGCTCGGTGATGATTAACTACAATCCCGAAACGGTGAGTACCGACTACGACATGTGCGACCGCCTGTATTTCGACGAATTAACGCAGGAACGCGTGTTGGATATCATCGACCTGGAAGCCCCCAAAGGCGTGATTGTATCGGTGGGTGGACAGATTCCGAACAATCTGGCTATGAAACTGCACCGTCAGCAGGTGCCCATCCTTGGTACGTCGCCAGAAGATATTGACCGCGCCGAGAACCGTCAGAAATTCTCAAGCCTGTTGGATGAACTAGGCGTTGACCAGCCGCGCTGGAGTGAGCTAACCTCCATTGAAGACATCTTTGATTTTGTTGATGAAGTTGGTTTCCCTGTACTGGTGCGTCCTTCATACGTGCTTTCAGGAGCAGCCATGAACGTGGTTTCTAATAAAGATGAGCTGGAGCACTTCTTAACCTTAGCCGCCAACGTTTCAAAAGAATTCCCGGTAGTTGTTTCGGAATTTATTGAGCAAGCTAAGGAAATTGAGGTGGATGCAGTAGCCAACAAAGGCGAAATGGTGGGTTATGCCATCAGCGAGCACATTGAGTTTGCCGGCGTTCACTCGGGTGATGCCACCATCGTATTCCCACCACAGAAACTGTATGTGGAAACCATTCGTCGTGTGAAGAAAATTGCCCGCCAGATTGCCAAAGGACTGAACATTACCGGACCATTCAACATGCAGTTGCTGGCCAAGGATAATGACATTAAGGTAATTGAGTGTAACCTGCGTGCGTCACGTAGTTTCCCTTTCGTATCGAAAGTACTGAAGGTAAACCTCATTGACCTGGCTACACGCGCCATGCTTGGCTTACCGGTGGAGAAGCTGACCAAGAGCTCTTTCGAACTGGATTATGTAGGTATCAAAGCGCCTCAGTTCTCGTTTGCCCGCCTAGCGAAAGCAGACCCGGTATTAGGCGTAGATATGTCATCGACCGGTGAGGTTGGCTGTATTGGCGAAAGCTATTACGATGCCGTACTTCAATCGATGCTGGCGGTAGGTTACCGTATTCCGGAGAAGAATATTTTGATATCATCGGGACCGGCTCGCTCAAAACTGGAATTGCTGCAAAGTGCACGCATGCTAAAAGAGCGTGGTTATAACCTGTTTGCCACAAGCGGAACACACAAGTTCTTTGCTGAAAATGGTGTGGAAACCACACTGCTTCACTGGCCGAACGAGAATCAACAGCCAAACACGGTTAACTACATCCGTGAAAAGAAGATTGACCTGGTGATTAACATTCCTAAGAACCTGAGCAAGGATGAGCTGAAGAATGGTTACTCCATCCGCCGCGATGCCATTGACTTTAACATTCCGTTGATTACCAATGCGCGTCTGGCAAGTGCCTTTATTTATTCATTCTGCAAACTGGATATGGATAAAATAAGCATTAAGCACTGGGGCGAGTACAAATAGACATTAGCCTTTAGTTAGCAGTCGGAAGTATTGACAGCTTGCTTAAAATATAAGCCCTGCATCGGATGATGCGGGGCTTTTTATTATAACTGTTTTGCCGAAAACAGACGATAGAGGATTGCCTTATTTTTTAACCTTCATCGCGTTTGAAGCCAGTCACCTTTAGACTACTTTGCCATTGCAGGCCAGTGGCTTTAAAAACGCTTTTATCACCAATCACCTGCTTTAGATACAGTCAACACGCTTATCAATAAGTGCAGGTACATATTCAACAAAAACCCCCAACCACCATATACAGTACTGGCAGTTGGGGTTTATTATCAAATGCGTCAACCGCATTTGGACAGTCAAATATCTTTACTTCTTAATCTCTACCAATAAGAACGAACGGGGACCAACATTCACCGTCTCTCCAGCTAGCGATACCTTGTTGCCACTGATTACATCTGTTCCATGAGGTACAGCTCCAATCACCTCCTCTTTAAAAGGCACAAGGTTCACATCTTTGGCCTCGGGGTTTTTGTTCATGATGAGCATGACCACCGATTCGTCATCGTAGCGAAACAAGGTGTAAAGGCCATTAGTGTGCGTTGGGGCAAAATGCTTTAAACGTCCGTTATGCACAACTTTGGCTGATTTACGCCAGTTCAACAGCGCCTTGGTAAACTGCTGCGCTTCTTTTTGCTGAGCCGTCAACCCTTTGCCTGTAAACGCATTCACCTCATCACCTGGCCATCCCCCAGGATAATCACCCCGAATTTCACCATGCGAGTCGGAATTCGGATTGGTCATCAGTATCTCCGTTCCGTAATATATTTGTGGGATGCCACGGGTAACCGTCACATAGGCCATCCCCATTTTAAACAGATCAAAATCCTCGTTAATCTGGGTGTAGAAACGGCTCATGTCATGATTATCGGGAAATACCACGAGCTGCGACGGGTCGGCATACAGATGATCATTGGTTAGTACACTGTACAATTTTGGTAGCCCCTGTCCCCACTGGCTATCGTCTTCATTCAAAGCTTTCACCAAAGCTTCCTGTAGTGGGAAATCGAATACACCCGGCATGTAGGAGATGTAGCCATCAGGATTATGTTTGCCCTTTTGCCAATACGATACAATGGCCGGATTGCTACTCCACTCCTCCCCAACAATATTAAAGTAAGGATATTCCGTCATGACACGACGCGTCCACTCACTCATAAACGCTTTATCCGGATAGGGATAAGTATCCATACGAATGCCATCCAAATCGGCATATTCTATCCACCAGATGGTGTTGTAAATCAGATAATCGGCCATTAAAGGATTTCGCTGATTGAGGTCGGGCATGGACTCTACAAACCAGCCATCAGCATGGTTGCGCTTATCATAGTCCGATGCATAGGGGTCCATGTTGGTTTCGCGCAGATGGGTGGTTACCTGCCAGCCCTCCTGAAAATTCAGCCAGTCGTCGGTTGGTAAATCCTTCATCCACCAATGGTGAGAACCACAATGATTCATAATCATATCAATCACCAACTTCATGTTGCGTTTCTTTAACTCTTTCGATAGCTTCACATAGTCCTCATTGCTTCCGTGCCGCGCGTCGGTCTTATAAAAATCAGTGATGGCATAGCCGTGGTACGAGCCTTCGGGCATGTCATTTTCCATCACCGGGTTCAGCCACAAGGTCGTGTAGCCCATGTCTTCAATGTAATCCAAATGCTTGATGATGCCAGCCAGATCGCCTCCATGACGGCCAAACTCAGCTGAGCGGTCGAGTCCTTCTTTCATTCCGTCTACCTCATCGTTGCTAAGGTCACCGTTAACAAAACGATCGGGCGTTATCAGGTACATCACATCTGAGGTATTATACCCCTGGCGCATGGCAGAACCATTGCGGCGCTGTTTCAGTTCATAGCTATATTTTAGCGGTGTTCTATTCTTCTTATTAAAAGAAATATCGAACTGGCCCGGTTTTACATCTTTATCAATCTTTAGGTATAGAAACAGGTAATTGGGCGATTTCACCTGTACGGTTCGCTCCAAACTAACACCTTCGTAATTAATACTTGGTCTCAAATCGGAAATATTTTCCCCATAAACCAGTAGCTGAAGGTTCTCATTTTCCATTCCTGCCCACCAAAAAGCCGGTTCGAGGCGTTCTATTTTATAGGCTGCTGAACCTGTAATGCCAAAGAACAACAGCATTGCAAACGATAAAATAAGGTATTTTTTCATGTTGGTATTTATTTTAACAAGCATCTATTATGTAGCTAATTTCTTGATGAAATAATGCAATGTCAAATGAACCAAAAGCCCGAATCATTATCAAACTTCAAGGACAAACAACCTTAATCACAGTATAAACAACCCGATGCATAAACAGAATTCAGGCTTTTTCGTCCTTTTGTCCTTTAAAAAATGCTATCCATCCTTCTGGTGAAACAAAAACAATCTAAATCCTTAAATTGCCCAAACAAATTATTCGGCATGCAATTACTCAACAGCAACCAGCTTATTGCGCAACTAATTAATAAGCGCTGGTTTCAGCACACCAGCTACTGGGTGGCCTTTGTGCTGTTTTTTGCCTTTGCCTGGGGCACCCACGACAATAACTATGTGAAAACTCTGAGTGTGGAGCTCATTAACCTCCCCATAAAAATGGCTTTAGTTTACACGGTTATCTACTACCTCTTTCCGCGCTTTTTGTTTAAGGGCCACATAGGGGCATTTATCCTGCTGTTCCTATCAACTATCCTGCTGGCATCCATACTGCAGCGCATCAACGATAACCTGATAATTGTGGATACCTTTTTTCCCGAATGGACCAAAGAGCCAACTTTGAATATTGTACAACTGGTAAGAGGCGCCATCAACATCAGTTCGGTACTGGCCATTCCAATGACCGTCAAAATAATGGAGCACCTGTCGGCGGTGAAGCAAAGAGAGCAGAATCTGGCCAAAGATAAACTTGAAGCAGAGCTTGTTTTTCTGAAAAATCAGGTTCAACCACACTTTTTATTCAATACTCTGAATAGTTTATACTCTCTTATTCTTAAAAAATCGGATGAATCGCTTGAAGTAGTCTTAAAACTGTCGGCCTTGCTGCGTTACATGCTCTACGAAACCAATGGCCCCAGAGTGGCGCTTCAAAAAGAGATTGACAGCCTGAAAAACTATATTGAACTGGAAAAAATAAGGTATGGGAAACGGGTTGATATCAGCCTGAACAGCTGGGGCAACACCCAAGGGCATTCCATCGCGCCCATGCTTATTATTCCCTTTTTGGAAAACAGCTTTAAGCACAGCACAAGGGGCTTTAACGGCCAAGCCTGGATAACCATAGAAATAGGAGTAAAGAATGAAGAACTGATTCTGAAAATAGAAAACAGCGTGCCGGAAGTCAGCACCCAGTCACCTGCAGCCAGTGGCATTGGCCTCAACAACGTGCAACGCCGCCTCAGACTGCTTTACCCCGAAAGCCACACCCTCAAAATTGATTCAACGGAAGACTCCTACCTAATTGTTTTAAAACTAAAACTGAGTTAAAGTTATGAAAGCAGTAAACTGTTTGATTATTGACGATGAAGAACTAGCAATTGATATTATTGAAGAATACGTCAGTCGCATTGAAAAGCTCAAAGTGATTGGCAGGTGCAGCAATGCCATTGAAGCTCTCCAATATTTGAATAAACAACAGGTAGATTTACTTTTTCTGGACATACAGATGCCGGGATTGACAGGGTTGGAGCTCATCAAAACCATGCACTCTAAACCAGAGGTGATCTTCACAACGGCCTACTCAGAGTATGCCCTGGAAGGCTTTGAACTCGATGCCTTAGATTACCTGGTGAAACCCATTTCGTTTGAACGCTTTATTACCGCCATTAACAAATACTTCAGGCGCCATGAGCACCAGGAGTTGCCGGCAGAAAGCCCCCTTGCTCCCAACGAAAATGCCTTTATATTTGTTAAATCTGATAAAGCCATGGTAAAGGTTTTACTCAAGCAGATTATTTACATCGAGAGCCTCCGCAACTATGTATCCATCTATTTAGTGGATGGACGTGAAATTAAAACCATGAACACAATTAGCAAGCTGGAAGAAAAACTCCCAGCTTCGCATTTCATTCGCATCCACCGCTCATTTATAATCTGCTTCGATAAAATTGACAGCTACATGGGTGGCAGTGTTCAGCTCTGTGGCCACACCATACCTATCGGACGCAACTATAAAGATGCGTTCAGGCAGCTTATCAACGATAAAAGTATTGAATAGACTCTATAATTTATCCTTCAAATCCTTACTGACTTTTTTGATGCCTTCACCAAGTTTTTTACCACCTTTTTCAATTTCCTTTCCCAAAGCACGCATGTCGTCTTTAAAGTCATCCGTCCAAATATGGTGTTTAAACTCGGCGTGACCTTGCTTCAGAACGCTCTTCACATCATCATAAAAAACACGCTCACCCTTACGTACCTTCCTCTTTCGCCCGTTCTTTTCCAGCTCAACCACCCCACTCTCTACTTCAACGTCCAACTGTTCATCGGTGGCATCCACCGAAAATTCGGTACCTAAAACCCGAATAAGCCCGGCACCGGCCTGCACTTCAAACGGCACATCAGACTTAGTCACCTTAAAAAAAGCCTCTCCGGTGAGTACAGCCTGCCTCACCGTATCGTTCATCTCAAAGGTCAGCGCCGACTGTTTGTTCAAAATAACGATTGAGCCGTCGGGTAGCTCGCATAGCTTTGCCTCATCTCCAGAAGAAAACCGACCATCGGAGCAACTTATGCTCACCAAAAGCAGACAGAATAACCACATCCTGCCAAATACTGTGTTTTTAACCATTATCTACTTAGTATATTAATTTCCGTTGCACCTACGTAGCTTCCGTGGCTTAGGTTATAAAAAAAAGCTCTTTTCACCTCCTAACACCCAAACCACACAAACCATTGAAAAAACCAGCCACTCAAACAATGCCAATGATCATCTACTTTTTACAACAGCGACTATTTCTTATCTTAGCCGCAAATTTCATACGGATGACTAGAAAGGAGCTTACTCAGGTTTTTGATGCATTTGATAAGATGCACATCTTAATTATTGGTGATGTAATGGTCGACTCATACCTATGGGGCAGTGTAAACCGTATTTCGCCGGAAGCACCTGTTCCCATTATAGCCACTACCGGCCGTGAAAATCGTTTGGGTGGAGCTGCCAACGTAGCTCTCAACATACAATCCCTGGGGGCCAAACCCATCATGTGTTCGGTTATAGGCAATGATTCAGCTGGTGACATTTTTAAGCAGTTACTCAAAACTAATCAACTGCCTTCAAACGGCATTATCTCATCGGGTAAGCGTAAAACAACTGTCAAAACCCGCATCATCAGCCAAAACCAGCACCTGCTCCGCATCGACGAGGAGGAGAACCAGCCACTGGAGGAAACACTATCGACAAAACTACAGGCCCACATTGAAGATTTGCTGAACACCTATAAAATAGATGCCATCATTTTTGAAGACTATGATAAAGGCGTGCTAACACCTTCTACCATTACAGAAACTGTGCGAATAGCGAAAAATAAAGGCATTCCAACATTAGTTGATCCAAAAAAACGTAACTTCGCCGCCTATAAAGGTGTCACATTCTTTAAGCCCAACCTGAAAGAATTTAAGGAAGGGGCCAATGTTGATGTTAACAGCAACAACCAGGAGGGCTTATTAAAAGCTGCTCAGCAATTTGCCAAAGAGCAGCACATCAGAAACTTTATGCTGACCATGGCCGAGAAAGGCGTGATGATTTTAAGCGACGACAGGCATCATTTTATTCCGGCCGAGGTGCGCGATATAGCAGATGTTTCGGGTGCAGGAGACACGGTAATCAGTGTCAGTGCCCTTTGTCTTTCAGCTGGCCTGGAGGAAAAACAGGTAGCAGCTATAGCCAACATGGCAGGTGGTTTAGTCTGTGAGCACTCCGGAGTGGTTCCTATTGATAAACAAGAACTTTTGGATGAATGCCTTGAAAAATTGACGAACTAATCAGCGGAAAAGTGAAACATCATGAATTTTTAATCGTAGCGAGACTATATATTTGAGAAAATTTTAACTTTGGCTTTTCAGAATAAAATAACCATTTTGTAGCCCTTAACTTCAACACTAAAAAACACCTTAATATGGCGAAAATCATTGCTCTGGCAAATCAAAAAGGAGGAGTTGGAAAAACAACAACAGCAATCAACCTGGCTGCAAGTCTGGCTGTTTTAGAATACAAAGTACTTATTGTTGATGCGGATCCACAGGCCAATGCCACTTCCGGTCTTGGTTTTGATTTAAGAGAGGTTGAAAACAGCATTTACGAGTGTATTGTTGATGGGACCAGTGCTAAAGAAGCAACGCTGCAAACCGAAATTGAACACCTGCACGTATTACCATCGCACATCGATTTAGTTGGTGCCGAAATTGAGATGTTGAACCTCCCTGACAGAGAGAAAGTATTGAGCAAAGTACTGGAACAAGTGCGCGACCAGTATGACTTTATCTTAATTGATTGCTCTCCATCGTTGGGATTAATAACGGTTAATGCCTTAACTGCAGCCGATTCGGTAATCATTCCGGTACAATGTGAATACTTTGCTTTGGAAGGATTAGGAAAACTGTTGAACACAATAAAAATCATCCAGAGTCGTTTAAATCCGGAGCTGGAGATTGAAGGATTCCTGCTCACCATGTACGACTCTCGCCTTAACTTATCGAATCAGGTGGTAGAAGAGGTACAGCGTCACTTCCAGGACATGGTGTTTAAAACCTTGGTATCGCGTAATATTAAGTTAAGTGAAGCACCTAGTTATGGAAAAGCCGTTGTAATGTATGACGCCACTTCAAAAGGAGCCATTAATTACCTGAATTTAGCGCGCGAATTATTGAAAAAGAACAATTTGGCTGAAAAGAAATAAGCTCTTTTCGGACGCATATATTTTTATATCAGAACATAACGATTTTTGAAAGATGGCAAGAAAGAACGCTTTAGGACGTGGATTGGGCGCTTTAATTGAAAACGCCGATGATGTGACTCATAAAAGAGAAACAAAGCCTGCTGCATCAATTAATGAAATTGATATTGACAAAATTGAAGTTAATCCCTGGCAGCCACGTACTAAATTCGACCAAGAGCGTTTAAACGAGCTGTCGGAATCGATTAAGCAAATTGGTATTGTTCAGCCCCTTACACTGCGTAAGATTGGCCCGGATAAATACCAGTTAATAGCTGGTGAGCGCCGCTACAGAGCCTCCAAATTAGCTGGTCTGACTAAAATACCAGCTTACATTCGCACAGCTGATGATGACACCATGCTCGAAATGGCACTGGTGGAAAACATTCAGCGCGAAGATTTGGATCCCATTGAAGTGGCCATCAGTTATCAACGCCTGATTGAAGAATGCAAACTAACCCAGGAAAGCATGTCGGAGCGGGTTGGAAAAAAACGTTCCACCATCGCCAACTATCTGCGCCTGTTAAAACTGCCAGCAGAAGTACAACTGGGCCTGGTTGAAAAACAGATCGGCATGGGGCATGCCCGTGCCATAATTAGTGTTGAAGATCCGAATGCCCAACTGATGATTTTTGAAGAAACCATCAAAAACGACCTTTCTGTAAGAAAAGTAGAGCAGATGGTGCGCGACCTGAATAATGGCACTGAAAGCAAAAAACCTTCCAAAACGAAAAAAAATCTACCCGAAGAGTACGAGGCATTGAAATCTCAATTGTCTACGTTCTTTAGAACGAACATCCAATTCTCTCGAACAGATAATGGGAAAGGAAAAATCGTAATTCCCTTTACGTCTGACGATGACTTGGAAAAAATTATTAGCATTCTGGATAAAGCAAAATAATTGCAATTTTGCCTGAAAGTAAAACAAGTGACCACAACAAAAAAATACAATAACTGGCTGTGGTGTCTGCTGGCGTTTATCACCTTATCGGTATCGCTTAAGGCCCAAAAAACAGAGGCTTTTGTAACACAAGGAGATACCGCTGTGCTGCAGGGTACTGTTGTTAATGCGCCTGTTATAGAAAAAAAGCATTCGCCCCACAAAGCCTCATTTTACTCAGCCATCCTGCCGGGTTTAGGACAGGCCTACAATAAAAAGTACTGGAAAATCCCAATTTTATATGCCGGTATTGGCGGCGTGGGCTATGCCATCCATTTTAACAGCAAATACTATAAGAAGTATAAAGCGGCCTATCGGGATTTCATTATTCGCGACCCCGGCAACAAAAGCTATCTGGAGTTTTTGCCCCCCACCATGACTGAAGGTCAGATATATGGTGAGCATGAACAATGGTTCAAAGAGGCGCTCAACAGCAAAAAACAATACTATCGTCGCTACCGCGATTTAAGCTATATTGGTATGGTTGGCATATATGTGCTGCAAATAGTAGATGCAGCAGTAGATGCCCATTTCTACAACTTCGATATCAGCGACGATTTATCCATGCAGGTGCAGCCCTCAATGATGCCACCTGTACCCGGTGATTTTGCGGGCGTCGGACTACAATTACAATTTAATTTTTAAGAATTTCTTATGCAGAAGGTGAAAGAGCTGGTCTTATTGACCATTATGATGATTGTTGGAATAGTTGCAAACGCACAAGATAAAAGAGATTCAATTACTCTGTTAGAAGAAACACCCCCATACTTGGAGGAATGTTTAGACAGCCTGTTAAACCAATGGTACATCAATAAGGCACACAACAATCTGGTATTGGACACGTTACCATCGGACGAAGTGGTGAGTCAAATCCCCGACTCTGTTTACATTAAACGCATTGCCGACATCAGTTCGCCAATGCCGTACACTTATAACTCCATTGTTAAAAGCCATATAGAGCTCTACACCATTCGCCGTCGCGAACTGGTTAAGAACATGCTTGGCTTATCGGAGTACTACTTCCCCATGTTTGAGCAAGAGCTGGATGCCAGACAAATGCCAATGGAACTAAAATACCTGCCCATCATCGAATCCGCTTTGAATCCGCGAGCTTACTCAAGAGCTGGCGCCTCAGGCTTATGGCAGTTTATGTACTACACAGGCAAGCAGTATGGCCTCACCATTAACTCTTATGTGGACGAACGAAGAGACCCATACAAATCGACAGTGGCCGCCATTGCATTTTTGGACGATTTATACGCCATTTATAAAGACTGGTTTTTAGTAATTGCCGCCTACAACTGCGGCCCGGGCAATGTCAATAAAGCCATTCGCCGCTCCGGCGGGCATCGCGACTTTTGGAAAATATACTATCACCTACCCCGCGAAACACGTGGCTATGTACCGGCCTTTATTGCAGCTACCTATACTTTTATGTATGCCAAAGAACACAATCTGCATGCTAATCCCAATAGTCTGCCTTTGGCAACCGACACCATATCGATAAAACAGCCATTGCACTTTAAACAGGTTGCTGATATGCTGAATGTCAAAGTAGATTACCTGAGAAGCCTGAATCCGCAATACAGAAAAGATTTGATACCAGCAGGTGATGACTACGCGTTACGCCTGGCAATTGCGGATGCATCGAATTTTGCAGCCGTCGAAGATTCTGTTTATTTGCACAAGCGCGAAACCTACTTTGTAAATGGAAAAACAACGGTTAAACCGCAATACACAGCCTACTCGCCCGATACACCTAAAAACAAAGCAACTGTTTATTACACCGTAAAATCGGGTGACGCGGTAGGTCTTATTGCAGACTGGTATGATGTGCGTACCTCCGATTTGCGCTATTGGAATAACATCCGCCGTAACATGATTCGGGTGGGACAAAAGCTGCGAGTGTATGTACCAAAGAACAAAACAGAATATTACAGCCGCATTAACGACATGTCGTATACTGATAAACAGCAACTAAGCAGCAAAACCGTTCCCGCTAATTCTGCAAGTACAAAAAAGAATGAGCCTGTAGATGGCAACTACGAATATTACACGGTTAGGTCGGGGGATAATCTTTGGACAATTGCCCGCAGATATAGCGGCATTTCCAACAAAGACCTGATGGAGTTAAATGGCCTGACAGAGTCATCAAAGTTATGGATCGGTCAGAAATTAAAAATCAGACCAAAATCTTAAAAGCATACAGAAACTTTTAAAAGGGGTGAATATTTCAGAAACAGTAATATTCACCCTTGTTCGTTATATTCAAAGATATTTTCTATTTTCAGAGAAACAACAAGCACCAATGAGCCAACAACTTCGCACCTTTATATATTATGTATTAATTGGTGCTGTGGTAGTGGCCTTAATCCACTTCTTCCCGTTTCCATTTCAACCATCAAACTGGCAAATCGCTGAGCACGAAGAACTCATCATCACTGATATTGACAGCTCACTGCTAGTACAAAGTGAAGCACAAGACACCAGCCTGACTGAGACGGACACCCTTAAATCAACAGACCACCTCCAACTAAAAGATACGGTTACCACAAACCATTACCTGAGTTGCCCTCCCGCTTTTTTAAAGCAACTAGGCTGCTTATACGAGCAGTTGAAAAGCGTTTCAGCAAATAGTAAGCACCTTCGTATACTTCACTACGGCGATTCACAAATTGAGGGTGACCGGATTACCGCCTACCTCAGAGAAACATTTCAAAAACGTTTTGGGGGAAGTGGGCCCGGGTTAACAGCGGTATTTGATCCGGTTCATATTAACCCATCGGTTTGGGTTGAAAGTAAAGGCAACTGGCAAATGTGCAACATCTATGATAGGCGCTCACAACTGACTAGCCAAGACTATGGTTTAATGGGGCAGGCAGCCGTTCTGAAAGCAAACACACGAGGAGAGTTTAAAATCAGCTCCTCCAGGTGGGCCGAAAAGCATGCCTCTTACTACCAAAAAGTGCGCCTGTTTATTGCCCCTCACGTAGATACGATAAGTATAAAAGGCCAGATTAGTGGAGTGGAAATTATTAATGACTCATTACAACCATCCGAAGACTTAACGGAAATAAACTGGGAATTTGAACAGCTATCTCCTGCTATCAGATTCGAATTATTTAGCAATAGCGATATTAACATTCTTGGGTGCGCTCTCGACAGCCTTGCCGGGGTATCAGTTGATAACATAGCGCTTAGAGGACAAAGCACACCGTTGTTACACCGAACCAGCGGCGATTTATACAAGGCCATGGGAGAACAGCTCAACATTGAACTGATTATCTTTCAGTTTGGCACAAATATGATTCCTACCATAGCTCCCAACTACCGATTTTACCAGATCCAACTAAGCCGTCAATTTGAACTAATCAAGGAGTATCTGCCAAACGTACCGGTATTGGTAGTTGGCATAAGCGATGCAGCACAGGCGACTGATGGCCAAATTCAATCTTACGATCATCTGCCCCGCATCAATGAGGCCCAAAAAGCTCTGGCCCTCCAATACGAATTTGCGTTCTTCGATTTATACAATGCAATGGGTGGTGAAGGATCCATTATCGAATGGGCCGACAAAACACCTCCATGGGCGCTAACCGACTATATTCACTTGTCGCGTACAGGCGGTCAGAAGGCGGCTGAGCTAATTACCAATGCCTTGTGGCACCAGTTTGATAAATTCGAAGCAACAGACACTTGTTTACTAACTCAAGCAGATACACTATGGCAGAGTTATTAAAGCAATTAGCAGGACAGTCTGACATATTCTTGTTCACGCACCGGGCGTTCTGGGTGTTTTTTGGCATCATACTGCTTGCCAACCTTTTATTAAAAAGCAAGCGGAGCCTGCGCATCGCTTTCCTGTTTTTAGCCAGCTTGTTTTTCTATTTCAAAACCGGCGGCTACTTTTTTAGCCTATTGATACTTTCCACCTGCGTGGACTACAGCATAGGAATTGCCCTTAATAAAACCTCTCAGAAAGCAGCACGTCAACTACTTGTAGGCATAAGCATTTTCATCAACCTCTCGGTACTTGCTTATTTTAAATACACCTACTTCATAGTAGACATCATTGAGCAGATTAAGCAGACCCCCATAAATACTTACGATTACCTGGCAGCAGCAGCCAACCAACTGATGGGCACCTCTTTTGGCATAGATCAGATTACGCTTCCGGTTGGAATATCATTCTTTACCTTCCAAACAATTAGTTACACCATTGATATCTATCGAAGAGAGCTAAAACCCGTTAAGAACATTGTTGATTTCGGCTTTTATGTTTCATTCTTTCCGCAGTTAATAGCGGGTCCAATAGTTAGGGCTAAGCACTTTATTCCGCAAATATACCAGCAAGTGGTTCTGTCTGAAAAATGGATTTGGTGGTCAATACTTTTGATAACTGGCGGACTATTCAAGAAGATGTTCATCTCCGATTTTATCTCGATCAATTTCATCGATCGCGTCTTTGAACACCCAACGGCCTATTCAGGATTTGAAATCCTTTCCGCTATTTACGGCTATTCGCTGCAGATCTACTGTGATTTTTCGGGCTACACGGATATTGCCTTAGGCGTGGCACTGCTATTAGGTTTTCGCCTGCCCAAAAACTTTAATCACCCCTACAAAGCCACCTCAATAAGTGAATTCTGGCACCGTTGGCACATCAGCCTGTCTACTTGGTTAAGAGACTACTTGTACATCCCATTGGGCGGCAACCGCAAAGGCTCTTTACGAACCTCACTAAATTTATTGATTACCATGCTTTTAGGTGGACTATGGCACGGGGCAGCACTGAAATTTATTGTATGGGGAGCCCTGCATGGCCTAGGACTGATTGCTAACCGCTTATTAAGCAAATTATTTGCAAAACGAAACAGCATCATTACCCTACTTGGCTGGTTCCTTACCTTTAATTTTGTGAGTGCAACATGGGTTATTTTTAGAGTTGACTCACTTATGAATGCCCAACTCCTCTTCGAACGAATCGCCTATGCTTTTCAAAGTAATACCATTACCCACGCAATATTCACAACCCCATATACTTATTCGCTCATAGTTGGGGGCTTTGTTTTACATTGGCTCCCCGACAGATTTAGAATACGACTAAAAATAAGATTTATTAGATGGCCGGTATGGGTAAAAATAGCCAGCATTGCGTTGGTGCTTTACCTAATTTACTCACTTCACCAAAGTACCTTAATGCCATTTATATACTTCCGCTTTTAATACCCAAAATAAACATGAAAGGATTTTCTCATTCCTAAGAATGTTTATCAAAAGTCATTTGTTATGCTAATGGTAAAACGGTATATTTATCAAGTAATTACAATCTTATGAAGCAACCGCTATTATTAGCAATATTAGCATGCTGGCTGATTTCTTCGCTAAGCGAAGCACAGCACTTTCATTTCGAACAATATTCGCTCGAAGAGGGCCTGCCACAGTCTGAGGTCACCTCAATGACAGAAGATCAGTTTGGCTACTTATGGTTGGGAACAAACGGCGGTGGTCTCTGCCGCTTCAACGGTAAAAACTTTGAAGTATTCACCAAAAAAAATGGCCTCCTGGACAATATTATCCTGGGAGTTCTTCACGACCGCGACTATCACCTATGGATTGCCTCTTCGAAAGGCATCCAGCGCTATGATGGGATCGACTATCACCCGATTATCGAATCCGATACAGCCATGTTTACCATTGATGTTACCTTTACCGAAACGCAGGATGGCACCATCTGGTGTTTAGCAAATTTGATTTCTGGTGAGCGCCGATTATACAAAATTAGACACAGCACTGTAACTGATATCACAAGCACCTATAAAGAACAGCTTGAGCGCTATGGTCCCATTTATACAATAATGGCTGATGATAAAAATGAGCTACTGATTGCCACACACGAACAGCTACTGGTATTAAAAGCCGACACATTTGTTCCTTACGATAATGGTCTTATTACAGAAGGTGAAGATTGGGCCAGATTGCCTCTTTTCAGAGACCGCAGTAAGCAACTGTGGATAAACCTGTTGCACGAGGATGGTTCCCAGCAATTAGTTCGCCATATTGATGGTAAGGGGGACAAAATAGTTCCATTCCCAAAAGAGGTTGAGAATTCAATCATCTACAAAGGTTTTCAGGATAGAGAAGGTACCTATTGGTTTATAATAGAGAACGGAGGTATAATGCAATTCCGAAAAAAAGAAGGCTGGCGCATCTTTAATAAAGATAATGGCCTGCCCATCAACATGGTATTCAATATCCACCAGGATGCAGAAGGAAATATATGGCTGGGTACCTTGGGAGCCGGACTGGTAAGGTACAGTGGCGATCTGTTTGTTTCCCTTAACAGGAGCAACGGCCTCACAGATGACATCATCAGAAGCATCTATCAGGATTCGAAAGGCACCTACTACTTTGCCGACGGAGAAGGTGGGTTTAGTACCTTAAGTAACAAGACGATTACAAGCTATACCAAACAGGAACTACCTGAACTGCATGCTATCAAAGAGTTTTTTGAACTTCCCGGCGGACAAATTTTATTGGCTACCATGAATGGATTGTGGGAGTTTGACGGTTCATCCGTTTATCCCGTCGATAAACGCTACGGATTTACCGATCGACATCGCATTAGTGACATTGTCATGCAGAAAGATACCTTCTTCTTTTCAACCTTTAACGATGGCCTGATAAAAAGCTACCAGGGAAAGGCAACGTATTACAACACCAACAATACCAATATGCAGGATAACAATATTTTTCACCTGTTATCCGATAGTAAAAATCGCCTGTGGCTGTCAACAGGAAGAGGCGTCACACTCTACGAGAAGGGAGCCTTTAAACAATTTTTGGAAGGTCAAGACATTGCATCATCCTATATAATACAAAGTGCTGAAGATAAGGTGGGAAATATTTGGTTTGCAACATTCACCAGTGGCTTAATCCGTTTTGATGGAGAGAACTGGATTGTTTTTGATACCACCAAAGGCCTGTCTTCTGATAACATTTACTCGATCATAGCCGATCAAGACGGCAATATTTTTGCCGGAGCACAAAACGGAATTGATAAGCTGTCCCTTACCTCCTCGGGCAAAGTGCTCGGCGTAACACACTACGATAAATACGATGGTTTCATCGGCATAGAAAATAATGGAACAGCCAACCTGCTCGATAAGGATGGTCACCTGTGGTTTGGAACGATTAAAGGTGCCATTCGTTACAAC
The DNA here is from genome assembly GCF_051851475.1 of Carboxylicivirga taeanensis. Classification (NCBI taxonomy): domain Bacteria; kingdom Pseudomonadati; phylum Bacteroidota; class Bacteroidia; order Marinilabiliales; family Marinilabiliaceae; genus Carboxylicivirga; species Carboxylicivirga taeanensis. The sequence goes on from NZ_JBPUSJ010000001.1 coordinate 263,020, forward strand.
CCTGCAGAAAAGCGCACCAACTTTTTAGCTCCCAATATCTTTATCCGTGATATTGAGCTATCTTATAAACAACCCAACTGGCTGTCCGACACCTACAAAACTGCTTACGATTCGATTGTTCCCTGGTTTGGTATCCCAAACAGGTTGGCATTGTCGAGTACAGATAATAATATTTCATTCGAATTTGATGCACTGTGCTATTCGGTGCCTGAAAAGATAAAATACAGATGGCGACTCGAACCCATTGAAACAGAATGGGTGGAAGGAAACAGCAACTCTGTTGCCTATCCTTCGCTACCTTCGGGCGACTATACCTTTCGGGTCATTGCCGCCAATAACAGTAACATATGGAATGATGAAGGCGCCATTTATCAGTTTAGCATTCATCCGGAATGGTATCGCACCGCCACATTCCGAACGTTTATTATTTTATTGATTATTGGCTTAATCGCTGCTTTTGTCATTGCCTGGAAACAGCGCACAAAAACAATGCGCTTCGAGCTGGAAACATTGATTGCCGCTAAAACCAAAGAAATATCCGAGCAAAAAAAGGAAATATCGAAGCAGAATGAACAGCTCAAAAACCAGAACATAAAGATTGAAAAACAAGCTCAGTCCATAACCAATGCACTGACAGATCTGGAGGAGCTAACAGAAATAGGCCGCATTCTAACTGCTAACCTGTCAACCGACAACATTTTCTCCTTGGTTTACCAGGCTGCCAGTAAAATAATGGATACCTATTTATTTGGCGTTGGCCTGTATAACCAGGAAAGCAATTCACTTGATTTTAGAAACGTGATACTAAATGGTGAACGAATGCCATTTCTGACATTTCCTCTGGACGATGTTGAACGCCTGTCTATACACGCTTTGGTCAATGATAAAGAAATATTTATCAACGACTTTGAAAAAGAGTATAAAAACTACGTTCAGGAGATCAGACCAGTGCCAGGTGACATCAGCAGTCAATCAATTATTTACATCCCTTTAAAAGTGAGCAATGGCCCCTTTGGTGTGATAACCGTGCAAAGTGCAGATAAAAAAGCTTACACAGCCTACCACCTGAACTTTATGCGTAACATTAGCATGTACACCAGCATTGCATTGGAAAACGCCAGAGCTTTTAGTGAACTGGAAAAACAACGCCAATCGCTCGAAGAGGTAAATAGAAATGCTTTTGAACAGAATCAGCTCATCCTGAGTCAGCAAGCTGACATGGATCGCCTCAATCAAGAAAATAATCACTTAATATCGCTATTTACAAAAGAAATTGAACGCCCCATAACATCGTCAGTATCTCTTATTAATAGCATTAAAAACGAAGATGATATTGCTGATGGCGAAAAAGACGAAGCCTTGCAGTTTGTTTTTGATGCCTTGTGGCAAATCAAAGAAATGGTTAACCAGGTAAGCGAAATTAAACGCCTGGAGAGTGGCGAATTTGTGATTAACAAATCAAAATTCTCAATAGTAGCCCTCATGAAGGAAGTGGTTACTCAATACTCCCAGCTACTGGAAGAAAAAGAAATCAGCATTAACTGGGAAGCCAAAGAAGAAATTATTGAAAGTGATTACACCATACTGGAAAAAATAATATCCAACTTACTCTCAAATGCCATCAAGTTCTCCCCTGTAGAATCGGCTATAACGCTTTCGGTTAAAACAGTGCAAGAGCAAATAATTATTGGGTTAAGCGATGAGGGACCCGGCATTAAAGAAGCGGACATCCCGAACCTATTTACCAAATTCACAAAACTGTCAAGCGAAAACAAGAGCAATAAACCATCTTCAGGTTTAGGCCTTTACATCGTTAAGCGGTACATTGATAATATTGATGGAACCATAGAATGTATCAGTACCTTAGGTCAAGGCACAACATTTAATGTTACGCTGCCAAAATAAAAAATTGGCAAACTTTTTGATGTATCTTGCCACTAAAAATAGCAACTATGATTTCATCGAGTTTATTAATCATTTTCTTGTTTTTTATGGTGTTGAGCTGGATCGTCAGCTCGCGTTTAAAAAGCAAATTCAAAGCCTATTCACAGGTTCCGATTAATTTTGGAATGACAGGCAAAGAGGTAGCAGAAAAGATGCTGCGTCAGAATGGCTTAATGAATGTTCAAATCAATTGTGTTCAGGGACAGCTAAGTGACCACTACAATCCGGCTAACAGAACTGTTAACCTGAGCCCGGAAGTATATAACGGACGCAGTGTGGCATCGGCAGCAGTAGCGGCTCACGAAACCGGTCACGCTATTCAGCATGCCAACAGCTATGCCTTTCTAGAGTTCAGATCAGCTTTGGTGCCCTTACAAAACGTCAGCGCAAAGGTGTTAAACTTTATGTTTATAGCACTTTTTGTAGGTGCCTTTGCCCTACCGGGACTAGTAAGCTATAACCTGGCTCTTCAGATTATTATCGCCTGTTATTCAATTTTTACCCTATTTGCCTTTATCACACTACCAGTAGAAATTGATGCCAGTCGCAGGGCTTTGGCCTGGCTAAACACAGCAGGTATTACCACACAAGACACACACGGTAAAGCCAAAGATGCTTTAAAATGGGCTGCTTACACTTATGTTGTAGCTGCCTTGTCGGCGCTGGCCACCTTACTATACTACGTAATGTTGTTTGTAGGTAACCGAGATTAAATACAAAATAAAAGGCGGGAGTAAAACAACTCCCGCCTTTTTTTACCGATGGTAATAGTTATAGTCTTTCAATATTGTCTCCAGAAACTCTTTCGAGGGCTGTTCCGTCTCAATCTTCATCTTTTTTGCAACCACGTCCTTGGTTTTTAGCACCAAAGGATGCGGCGCTCCAACACTGGTATACGAATTATCGCGTGAGGCAATCGTTAACACCTCTTTAATGGTTTGCATATCCACATCAGATAAGACACTGACTTCAGGATATTTAGGTACATAATCTGCCTCCACCTCAACATAGGCTGTTGCCGCAAGACTACCTTTAGGGTTTATTTTTATAACCGTTGTTTTAGCAACCAAATCGCCTATTCGCTGCCCCTTACCTCCAATAACAATGGTCAATAAACCGACTAAAACACCTCCAATTGGCAGGTTAAAGTCTACCAGTCGAAACAGCCACCGCAAGAAGCAATCAATGAAGCGAAGTTCTCCGCCGTTGATTTTGGCCACCCTTATCTTAAACAACATTTTACCAAAGCTCTGTCCATTTAAAAACGCTTCGCACAGCAGATGATAAAATACGATTGGTAAAAAAAACAGGCTCAACCACCAATCCTTAATTTCCAGGCCTGCAACAAGCACCAATAAAAGAATTACGATATAAAAGAATTGTATAACTCCATCAAGAATGTAAGCAAAAATGCGATCGCCGACACTGGCTAACTGATAATCGATATTTACGTTTTGGGTGGTTGATATACTGATATTCTCCATATCCAGTGTTGCAAAAAGTTGATAAGTTTATATAATAGGCAGACCAAAATTAGCAAAATAAGTTTTTTATGTGCAGAAAAATTTATTTATTCGCAATGGTCATAGCCTACCCCAATGAAGGAAATTACTTTTATTAGTCGAAACAAAGCGCGCTGGGAACAATTTGAAAAACAGTTAAAAAAACCCTCTGCTGTTAATCCAGACAGACTGGCCGATCAATTTATTCAATTAACTGACGATCTGGCCTTTGCCCGCACCTTCTACCCTGGCTCACACACCTTGACCTATTTGAACAGTCTGTCACAAAAGACGCATCAGGAAATTTATCGTAATAAAAGAGAGAAAGGGAATCGCATCCCGGCATTTTTTAAAACAGAGCTCCCTCTTATTTTATACTCAGCACGCCCCTATTTTATTATTTCATTGATTGTGTTTATGGCTTCATGGGCGCTGGGCGTTGCCTCCTCATTGGCCGATATTGAGTTTGTGCGCATCATTTTAGGTGATACCTATGTAAACATGACACTGGATAATATTGAAAAAGGCGATCCGATGGCTGTATATGGTCAAATTGGTGAGTTTCCAATGGCGTTTTACATCATATTCAATAATATAAATGTGGCCTGGGAAGTATTTCTCTACGGCTTTTTAACGCCTCTGGGCGCCATCTACCGTCTCTTTTATAATGGAGTGATGGTTGGGGCATTTCAAACTTTTTTTTATCAAAAGAACTTATTGGGCGTGTCTACTTATGCCATCATGATACATGGCACGTTGGAGCTTTCGGCCATTGTGCTGGCGGGTGGAGCCGGCATTATGTTGGGCAAATATGTTTTATTCCCGGGCACCTACCCACGCAAAGAGTCTTTTATTTATGGTGCTATTAAAGGGGTTAAAGTAATGATTCCAATCACCATTGTATTTTTTATTGCCGGCCTTCTGGAAAGTTTTGTTACCCGGCACTACAATAGTATTGATCACTGGCTAAATATTATAATCATCGCCGCATCAATGTTACTTATTGTTTGGTATTTCTTTATTTATCCGGCCATTGTACAGAAAAAATTTAAAGCAAATGACTGAAATTAAACTTGCAAAACGCAGAGATTTTAGCGGCGTGATTAATGCTGCTTTTCAATTTTTTAAACAGGAGAACAAGCGTTTCATAACAACCTTGCTTACGTACACCGGTATTCCAATGGTGATAATGATTGCGATGCTGGTATACATGGCGGTGCAATTAACAAATGGCCATTTTGGCAGTATCGTTAATTCTCCAGATGCTTCCAGTATCATCGGCCTGCTCATTCCAATGTTTGTGTTCATTCTGTTGGCCCTTATTGTACAAATAATTGTAATGGCAACCAGCTATGGGTATTTGAAAATGTACCACGAGAAAGGGAAAGACAACTTCATGCCTGCCGAAATAGGACAGCAAATCACAAGAAAATTCTTCCCTATAATTGGTTATTCAATTGTTATCAGTTTGCTAATAACTGTGGGTCTTCTGTTCTTCATCATTCCGGGCATATACTTTGCAATTATCCTGACATTAATTTTCCCAATTCTGTTTATTGAAGATAAGGGCCTTTCGAAAAATTTTAATCGCTGTTTTCAGGTAATCAGAAACCATTGGTGGCAAACATTTGGTGTGCTCATTGTTGCCTCCTTAATTGTGGGCATTGCAGGAAGTGTCATCAGTTTACCCCTTCAATTTTATATGCAGTTTAAACTTCCAACACTACTTCAGGCGGGCGACTGGAGCCAGGTGAATATGTCGTTCATTACCATATCTTATATTCTCCTAATTGTTGTGGGCATTTACCTGCGTTCGTTCGTTTACATAGTAACCGGTCTGCAATACTTCAGTCTTAATGAAACCGACAATTCATCGACTATTATGGATCGCATCAATCAAATTGGGGAAGAAACAACACCGCCCACTAACAACCTGAATTAAGCAAAATGGGCAAAGTAGGGTATCTGGTAATCATTCTTATAGTCTGCATCGGAATAAAAATCGATGCACAGATAGACAGCACCCAAAAGGTAAGTACTGTTGAAGCCTGGGATAACAGCCTTGTGGACTACCGCTGTCCGACAAATGATACCATTAACCACTACAAAGCCCAGACAGATTACCAATACAGTACTAACACCGATTTACTTAGCTGGTGGCAGAAATTTGTCAGGTGGCTGTTTTCACTTCTTCGTTATGGCAGTGGAGACCTAAGTCTCATCGGCTGGATTCTTCTGCTAATGGGGGTGGCCGCACTTGTGTTCATCATCGTTAAACTATTTGGTATTCCGATTAAAGGCCTGTTTATTTTCTCAAAATCGACAAAAGTAACCCAGCTGGAGTTTGCATTAAACAATACGGCCATTGACGATGAAGAACTGGAAAAGATGTTAAAAACCTTTGTTAATCACCATGCCTACCGCGAAGCTACCCGCACACTGTTTTTACTCTGTCTGAAGGCCTTGCATAGAAATAGCTACATCCGCCTGAATGCTTTTAAAACAGATAGGGAATATTACTATGAAGTAGATAATCAACAGGTTAAAAGTAATTTCCTGAACTTAATCAAGCAATATGAATATGTTTGGTTTGGTAAGTTTAATATTAATGAGCAGGAATTTTTAAAGATACAAACGAATTTTGACCAGTTTATGAAGGACTTAGTTCCAAATAAAAAAGTAAGTTAATGAATGGTTCCTCTTCAAATAGGGTGTTTATAGCAGGTGCAATTACACTGGTTTTACTAGTAGTAATTGTACTGGCCAATTCGCCAAAGCCAATTGATTGGTCGTTCAGCTTCTCGAAGCAGGATACCAAGCCATTTGGCAGCAAACTGCTTTTTGAGCTATTACCTGTGGCGTTTAAAAAGGAAACAATAAAAACCTCCCACGGAACATTTGCTCAGTTCTTTTCTGAGCCAAAAACGGCATCAACCAACCTCATTGTTATCAATAATGAGTTTAAGCCTGATGAGGCTGACATTGATAAGCTAACTGATTTGCTGCAACAAGGCAATAACATTTTTTTGGCAGCCAGCTCTATATCCGATACCATTAAGCAACTATTCAACATCGATTATCAAGAACGCTACGGAACGGGCCATATTAGCAATGATTCAATCAGCTTTAACCTGTCTAACCGAAAACTTAGAACGCACTTGGGCTATTGGTATAAGAAAGCCATTACGAATAACTACTTTACCCATTACGACTCATTGCAAACAACTGTACTCGGCTTTAATAACCTGGGAAAAACCAACTTTGTTAAGATAAAGCATGGGAATGGACATGTTTTCGTTAACCTCAACCCACAAGCATTTACCAACTATAACCTGCTTACGAACGACAACTACGAGTACGCCTTTAAGTGTTTATCTTACCTGCCTGCACAAGCAACTGTTTGGGATGAGCACTATAAATACAAATACCTGGTGAGCGGCTCAGAAACTGCCGGTCAACGTTCAATATTAAGCTTTATACTCGACCGAACCCCATTAAAAATGGCCTGGTATGTATTGCTTATTGGCATCCTGATATTCTTTTTGTTTGAATCAGCCCGCCGACAGAGGGCTATCCCAATCATCAAGCCACCCGTAAACAGCACCATTACGTTTATAGAAACAATTGGGCGCCTCTATTTTAGTAGAAAAAACCATTTAGATATTGCTAAAAAACGCTTTAGCTACCTGCAAGAGTTTATCCGAACCAGGTATTATATCGATACCTCAGCCATGAATGAGGAACTCTATCAACAGTTGGCTGAAAAATCGACTATCCCAATCAGAGCCGTTAAGCAGCTGTTTGAGCTGGGCAGGAACCTGAACAACATGCAACGCATAAGCGAAGAAGACCTGGAGCAATTTAACAGGCGAATCGAGTTTTTTTATGAACAGTGTCAATAAATAACAGAGATATGGACCAACAGACGCAAACACCCTTTGAAAACAGGCTACCACTGGAAGAATTAAATCATTCTGCCTTTCGAATTCGGGCAGAGATCAATAAAGTGATTGTTGGACAAGAAAAAATTCTTGACTTATTACTCACGGCTGTTATTGCCAACGGCCACGTGCTGATAGAAGGCGTTCCGGGTGTTGCCAAAACCATGATGGCAAAGCTACTGGCAAAATCTGTGTCATCTGATTTTTCAAGAATACAGTTCACACCCGACCTGATGCCATCTGACGTACTGGGAACCATGGTGTTCAACACGGGTAAATCGGAATTTGAATTCAATAAGGGCCCTATCTTTTCAAACCTCGTTCTCATTGATGAAATAAACCGTGCCCCGGCCAAAACACAGGCAGCTCTGTTTGAGGTGATGGAAGAGCGCCAGGTTACCATTGATGGGACAACACGGGTGATGGCACCGCCTTTTTTGGTAATGGCCACACAAAACCCGGTTGAACACGAAGGAACCTACCGCTTGCCCGAAGCGCAGCTCGACCGCTTTCTTTTCAAAATTAAAATTGACTACCCTAGCCTCGATCAGGAAGTCTCTATTTTAACCAATGCACAAAACAGACAAGAGAAGGATGCCCTGAGCCAAATCAACTCAGTGGTAAGCGGTGAGGAAATTATTAAGTACCAGGAAATGGCCGCAAAAGTGATAGTGGAAAACGATTTGCTACGTTACATTGCTCAAATTGTTGATAAAACCAGAACTCACGGCGCTTTATTTCTGGGTGGCAGTCCGCGGGCCTCGCTGGCAGTTTTAATGGCCTCCAAAGCCTTCGCCGCCCTTGACGGCCGCGATTTTGTGACGCCCGATGACATTAAGTTTGTTATTAATCCGGTGCTCAACCACCGCGTTATTCTAACGCCTGAAAAGGAAATGGAAGGAGTTAAACCTGAAGTAATCATCCAACAAATAGTTGATTCTGTGGAAGTACCACGCTAAGCCTTTATCAATGAGATTCAGAATAAGAAACCACGCCTATTTCACTCACCTGTTTTACTATGCCACAGGAACTGTTGTTTTTCTGCTGGCTATGGGACAGTTCGGTGCACTCTTTTTCCAATTCGGACTAATTGCACTTGGCCTGCTTATTCTGCTAATCATCATTGAGATGCTTCTCCTTTTTGTAAAACCTAAAGAGCATTTTATCGCCCATAGAAGTATTGAAGAACGCTTCTCTAACGGCGATAACAACCAGGTGAGCATTTCTCTGACAAATCATTTTCCGTTCCCGGTAGCCATCAATGTGTTGGATGAAATACCTCACCAATTTCAGAAACGCGACTTTAGCATTCGCCTCAAGCTCGAATCAGGCAAAAGCAAAGACATCACCTATAGCCTGAAGCCTACAGAACGCGGCGAATACACTTTTGGTACTTTAAACGTGTTTGTTACATCGCCACTCAAACTGATTGAACGACGTTTGCAATTTGGACACAAACAAACCGTAAAAGTGTATCCGGCCTTCAAAGAAATGCGCCAATTTGAAATGATGGCAATTTCCAACCGCTTGACCGATGTGGGGATAAAGAAGATCAGACGCATTGGTCATCAAATGGAATTTGACCAGATACGTGAATACACCAAAGGCGATGATTACCGCACCATTAATTGGAAAGCAACCGCCCGCCGAAGCAGTCTGATGGTCAACCAATATCAGGATGAGAAATCCCAGCAGGTTATTTCCATTATTGACATGGGACGCACCATGAAAATGCCTTTTGAAGGCATGACACTGCTCGACTATGCTATTAATGCCTCATTGGTGCTTTCAAAAATTGCAATGCTCAAACAGGACAAGGCAGGTTTAATTACCTTTAATAGCAAGGTTAGAACCATGGTGCCGCCTCAGCGCAACAGCAAGCAAATGCAAATTGTTATGGAGGCCCTGTACAATCAAAAAACCATGTTTGAAGAACAAAGCATGGAAGCATTGTATACAGCCATCCGTCGAAAAGTTCATCAGCGCAGCCTTTTAGTCCTGTACACCAACTACGAAAGCTTAAATGCAGCCAAACGCCAGCTGCCCATGCTGCAAAAACTGGCCAATGATCACATGCTTGTAATCATCTTTTTTGAGAACACCGAACTCAAGCAGTTAACCACTTCGAAAGCAACGGATATGGAAGGCATTTATATTAAAACCATTGCCGAAAAATTTGCTTACGATAAAAAGCGCATCGTTTTGGAACTCGAACGCTATGGCATCCATTCTGTGCTAACGGCACCTGAAAACCTAACGGTAGAAACCATTAATAAATACCTGGAACTCAAAGCGCGAGGTTACATTTAATGCATCCGAAATAATACAGCTAGTACGCATAAAGTCGTTCACTGGTCATCATGGTTATTTCTGTTAAGCGCCACTAATTACTACTTTTATTCTCTATTTTGACGAACAGCTGATTTTCAGTGCTTAGCGCGTAAAAACTAAGGAGCTAAAGTACCTGTATCGCTAGCTTTTAGTAAGAAAAAGCATCTAACTTTATACGTGAGTAACAAAGGCTATTTGTCCTATTAATGAAAGATTAACGTAGCGCTAATTTGCCCTTAACCGGACAACGGAAGCCAACACTAACTTTGCACACATGTAGCACCCTAAAGAAGAAGCAAGATGATGCGAGTAATTAATTCAACCCCCTCCGGTTTTCCTGAGAAAATCGAGCTAGACGATGTTGTTAACAGGGAGTTAATCTCGTTAATGACTAAGAACCACATGAATCCCGAAGATTTCTACCTCACGGGTTACGAAACCATCTGCTTCAAACGAACGCGTGAATTTGCACTGGAAACAGTCATCTCATCAGCTATTCCTTTTGATAAAGATATTCTGGTGGTGGCCAACCAATCTGATGATTTACACATTCAAAAACTTTGTCACCTGTATGGCGTCAACAGCACATTAGTGCAATTACCGGCATCTGACAACGAATTGGAAGCCCTGCTATCAGCCTACCAGCAAACACATAACTATTCACACATTCTTATCTCTTGCGATGTAAATACGCCCGGGTGTAAAGAAACCATACGGCGACTGGCTACAGAACTCAATAAAACCTCAATTAAATTAATTGTACATTGTCGCCGCCACCCAATGGATCTTTATGATGTTCATGAGCTTAATGTGGCCTATATGGTGTGTAATGGAATGAGTAGTTTTATCAGCTCAGTAGTTCTGGCACTTAGGAGCCAACTGGTTCAAACAGAAGGCACCTCAAGAAATGGCCAACTAGACTTGTACAGTTATTGGCAAAAAATGCTTTACGGCCGTAAATCAGGAATTAAACCAATGGCTATCTGAATATAAAAAATATAACGTGATAAAGTCGCCCCATTCAGGCGACTTTTTTATTAAGCAAATATTACCTAGGCGATAAAAACAGCTGTTGCCGGCCTCTATACTTACCTTTAACTTCTCAATGGCTTAACACAGGCTTATTACAAAGCCCTTATCATTGTCAAATAATTTATGCTTGATAATGAATAAAGACAAACACAAAATTTTGCGCCAGGCTGATGCTGTAGTCATATCGGACACCCACCTGGGCACCTTCGGATGCAAAGCTGAAGCAATTGTTACCTATCTGAACAGCATCTCCACACCCATCCTCATTTTAAATGGAGATATTATTGATATCTGGCAATTTTCGAAATCCTATTTTCCCACATCACATTTAAAAGTAATTCGTCAGATAATTAAAATGATGGAGAAAGGGACCCACGTTTATTACATTACGGGTAACCACGATGAACACCTGCGACGTCTGTCTGGCCTTAAACTTGGCAATTTGAGTATTGTTAACAAGCTCGAACTGGAATTGGACGGCAAAAAAACGTGGCTATTCCATGGAGACGTTTTTGACATGTTTATGCACCATTCGAAATGGCTGGCAAAACTTGGAGCAACAGGCTATGGCATTCTTACACTCATCAATCGAGCCACCAATGCTCTTCTGGCCTTATTAAATCTCAAGAAGATTTCCTTATCCCGCGATATTAAAAAGTCCATCAAGAAAGGTAAAAATACCCTCACCTCTTCCTTTGAACGAACCGTTGCCAATCTGGCCATTCAAAAAGGTTATGACTTTGCCATATGCGGTCACATCCATTGGCCCGAGAAAAAAACCATCAGCAATGAGCTCGGCAGCGTTTGCTACCTGAACTCTGGCGACTGGGTTGAAAACATGACCGCCCTCGAATATTACAATAGCGACTGGCACCTGCACTACTTTAACATGCCCAATGAGAATTCCAATGCATACAACAACAGCAATATTGTTAGCGACGATATGCTTGTGCCAAACCACAAAGTACTCTTCCAAACCATGGTCAGTGATATTATAAATAGCTAAGTATTATGAAGTTTTTATACGCTATACAGGGAACAGGAAATGGACATATATCCAGAGCTTTTGAGGTAATCGGACACATGAAAAAATACGGTGAAGTGGATATTTTAATTAGTGGCACACAGTGTGATATTAAGCTACCTTGGAAAGTTAAGTATCGCTTCCATGGACTCAGCTTTATCTTTGGTCAGCAAGGTGGAGTCGACCTTAAAAAAACACTGTTCCGGTTTCGCCCTTATCAACTCATAAAAGAAATATTGGCCCTTCCTGTTCATCGATACGATTTGGTTGTAAATGATTTTGAACCGGTGAGTGCCTGGGCCTGTAAACTGCGAAATATTAAATGCGTGGGCATGAGTCACCAAAGTGCAGTATTACATCCCAAAGCTCCACAGCCGCCAACGGTAGATATTATTGGGAAAGCCATATTAAAAAACTATGCGCCTGTATCAATTGCTCAGGGCTTTCATTTCCGAAGTATCGGCAACAGGGTGTCCACACCAATCATCCGGGATGATATCAGGTGGGCCAAGAATATCGACAACGGGCATTATACTGTTTATTTACCGTCCTACTCTGACGATAAGATAGTTCAAGCTCTTTCGCAATTCAAAAACACGAAGTGGCAGGTTTACTCAAAGCACACCAATGAAGCTTACAAAGTAGACCAAATCTCTATCCAACCCGTTAATAAAGACAAATTTACAAAGAGTCTGTTAAGCTGCAGGGGAGTGCTCTGCAACGCGGGCTTTGAAACGCCTGCCGAAGCTTTGTATCTTGGAAAAAAACTATGTGTTATCCCAATGAAAGGTCAATATGAGCAACACTGCAATGCGGCTTTTTTGGCAGATATGGGTGTGACCTGTTTGACCGGTTTATCAACGCAAACTGATAAAATTCAACATTGGATCAGTGCTGGTAAATCCATCCAGATTAACTACCCTGATAACCTGGCAGATGTAATTGAAGATTTAATCGTCAATCACACGGTTTCTGCCTATCCGCAATTAGCCATGTACTAGCCAAAGACTACAGGCAAAAGTATCCATCTCCTATACCTGACAGACTCTAAATGGTTAAAAGCAAAAACATTGCACCAGTGAACTACCGCCTTTCGAGGTTTTGGTAGAAATAGGTAAGTTGGGTCTTCTCATCCACAAAGGGACCTTCCTCCTGCACCAATGACCAATCCTCCTCCTTAATTGCTGGAAAAAAAACAGTTGCCTCATCAAAGGCATGTTTGATCACCGTTAAAAATAATTCCTGTGTAACAGGCAGAAAGCTTTTGTAAATTTCACCACCACCAATCACAAACACTTTCTCATCATTTTTACAAAGTGCCATGGCCTCCTCAATTGAGTGAACCACCTCGGCCCCATGAGCTGAATAACCTGGCTGACGACTAATCACCACATTACGTCGATTGGGCAAAGCACCTTTGGGCAAGGCTTCAAAAGTTTTCCGCCCCATAAGAATGGTATGCCCGGTTGTTAACGCTTTAAACCGCTTTAAGTCGGCTGAAATATAAGCCAGCTGGTCATCGCCTTTACCAATCCCATTGTTTTGGTCAATGGCAACAATCATGGAAAGTATCATCTTCTAGAATAATTTTTTCAGTGAATAACTTGCTTGCACCAATGCCATCAAACCGATATTGCACCTTTGATGTGCGGATGAGCATCATAATGAAGTAACTCAAAATCTTCATAAACAAACTCATCAATTGATTGACGCTCGGGATTGATACGCAGCTGCGGTAATGTCTTTGGCTCGCGTGTCAGTTGCAGCTTTACCTGTTCAATATGGTTCAGGTAAATATGTGCGTCACCAAGGGTATGAACAAAAGTACCAGGTTTCAATCCGCAAACCTGCGCCACCATCATGGTTAAAATGGCATATGAAGCAATATTAAACGGTACACCTAAAAAGATATCGGCACTGCGCTGATACAACTGACAGCTTAACTTTCCATCGGCCACATAAAACTGAAAAAGAATATGGCAGGGAGGCAGTTGCATATCATCAATGGCCGCCACATTCCAGGCGCTTACAATATGTCGTCTGGAATTAGGATTGGTCTTAATGCTCTCGATAACCTCTTTGATCTGATCGATGTGTCCACCTCTGTAATTGGGCCACGAGCGCCACTGATAGCCATAAACAGGCCCCAGCTCTCCGTCCTCTTTTGCCCATTCATTCCATATACGGACGCCATTATCCTGAAGGTACTTCACATTTGTGCTGCCCTTAAGGAACCAAAGCAACTCGTGTATAATTGATTTAAGGTGTAATTTTTTGGTTGTTAGCAGTGGAAACCCTTCACTCAAATCGAAACGCATCTGGTGACCAAACACACTAATGGTGCCAGTACCGGTGCGATCTTCCTTCTTATATCCTTCCTCTAAAACCCTGTCCAACAGGCTCAAATACTGCTTCATAATTTACTCGTTTTTTATTGGCTAAACGCACTAATCTTCAGTCCCTTAAGGAATATCTGCAATAAGCAACTAAAGACAGCCTCTCATTTACCAACCATTTTGAATGTAAAAATAGATAATTCGAGAGATAAGCCCTTAATCGGTGACCACTTATTTTAACTTCACGGGCTGCAACTCAAGCGTGGTGGCAATAGGGTAATGATCCGATAAATCAACTTTCATCCGCTGAAAGTCATAGGAGTTAAAGCGCTTATCATGAAAAATAAAATCAATCCGAAACGAGGGCAGTGGCCCATTGTACGTTCCCCCAAACCCATGTCCCGACTCCACAAAGGCATCCTTCAGGGTGCTTCCCATCATGCGGTAAACATAGGACACCGGAGTATCATTAAAATCGCCACACACAATGGGTGGATAAGGCGAATTATTGATAAAGCGTCCCAAGGTTTTCGACTGTATGGCTCTGTTCTCAAAAGCCTTACTTAGCTTGGTTCTGATGGCTTTGATGTTCTCGTTACGTTCCTCTTTATTCTGGTAATTGAGACTATCTAAAAAATTTAGCTGTCGCCGATCAAACTTAATGGATTCGAGATGATTATTAAACACACGAATACGGTGTTCATTGACCATGATATCCGAATAGATGCTAAAGTTATTTGACTGCTCAAACTTTAGACTGTACTTTTCAACAATGGGATACTTACTAAACGTAACCAGTCCGAAATTGCGTTTCCCTTTGCCACCCGACAGATACTCTATATGCCTATACCTAAACTGATTAAGTCGACGCAGAATATAGTGTTCTGAATAGGCCTTATTGGATGAAGAAGTGAAAAACTCCTGTAAACACAGCACATCGGGGTTCTCTTTTCGGATAAAATCAAATATTTTCTCATTGGTTTCTTCCCCAATCCACTGATAATAGTCGAACATGCGCACGTTAAAGCTCATCACCTTGAGCGGCATCTGCAGTTCTTGTCGCTCTTTTTGGGCACCTTGCCATTGGAAAGTATGCTGCCAATGGCCCCAGGAGATAAGAATAGCCATCAGGGGCAATAAAAACTGCCAACGTCTTTTAATCAACCAGAAAGCAAACAGGGCAAAATTGAGCAGCCACAGCATGGGAAATATATATCCCACTAAAGCCAATACAGACATATGCTCCGGACTAATATAAGCGGTTAGTACCGAAAACAACAATATACCCGAAGCAATCAGGCTGATAATTGTAACTACTGATTTGAAAAAACGTCGTAACAAAATGGCTTATTTACTGGCTTCAAACAATGTTTGCTTTTCTTGCTTGCTTAAACTATCGTATCCACTCTTTTTAATCTTGTCTAGTATCCGATCCACCTCTTTTTGCTGATCCACCTTGCGGCTGTTGTATTCTAAATCGCTCATTGGCCGCCTGTAGGTCACTTTAAGTTTCGACTTGGGCTTGAATAAAGTAGCGAGTCGGTCCATCAGGCGGTTAAAGCCCATCGTAACATCGCGCCCTTGCGAAATACTTCCCCCATAAAAGTAGCCAAAGACGGCTCCTCCAAGGTGGGTAAAATGTCCGCCGGAGTTAGATAAAGCAGGGATGCTGATTAAATCGAGCACCAAGGCAACTAAAGCCACATATTTGAGTTGTACAGCACCAAAAAACAGCAAGTAAATTTTATGATTAGGAGCATATCGGGCAATAGCAAATAGTATCGCCATTACAGAGCCTGAAGCTCCCATTAATATCGCACCAGAAACGTGCTGCTGAAACACGGGAATAAGGTTGTAACTGACCAAATAGAAGACTACTCCTGATAAACCTCCTAAGAAATAGACGCCTAATAGTTGGCGCGGATTCAGAAACTCCAGGAAGATCCGGCCAAACCAATACAGGTACAGCATGTTAAACAGGATATGGAGAAAGTCGTAATGGACAAACATATAGGTGATTAATGTCCATGGCTTAAACAATAAAACCTGTAAATCAGCTGGTACAGAGATCCACTTCAATAAAGGGTAAGCCTCCATGCTTGCTGAACCTGAGGAGAAACTGAAAAATATCTGCAGGAGGCGAATGAGAACGAATGCCCCAATATTAATGTAAATTAATTTGGTGAGCGCCCCTCCCTGCCGGTACGATTGTTTTATTTCGTCAACTATACCCATTGTTTACAAGTTAAGTCAGATTCCTTTTTTATCCCAATATTTAATTAAAATAAAGCCAAAAATCATTCCTCCCAAATGCGCCCAGTGAGCCACATTATCAAACGAAAAGTTAGCAACCCCCATAAATAATTCGGCCACACCATAAATAATTACAAAGTATTTGGCTTTAATGGGAATTGGAGGAAATAGCAACATCAACTCTGTATTTGGGAACAGCATACCAAAGGCCAGCAAAATACCAAAAACAGCACCCGAAGCTCCAACCATGGAACTATTTAGCACCATATTAAATTTTGCCATATCAGGGTTGGTAAAGTTTTTCCACTCCCGCAAAGCTTGAGCACCTTGTTCAAAAACAATGGCTATCTGCTCATCTGTAAGCACAGAGATAGCATTACTGTAGTCGATATATTTGAAGCCTAACTGAATAACTGCCGCCCCAACACCGGTGATGATGTAGTAGAGAATGAATTTTTTGGGTCCCCAGTAAACCTCCAACACTCGTCCGAACATAAATAAAGCAAACATGTTAAAAAACAAATGCATAAAATCAGCATGCATAAACATGTAGGTACCAAACTGTGCCGGATGAAAGTTCTCCGATAGCGGAAAATACAGACCCAGGAAGTGGTTCAAATCAATGCCAAAAGTATTGCGTAACACCCAGGCTGCCAATAAAAACAGCGCATTAATAATTAACAGGTTTTTAGTTACCGGCGGCAATCCGGCAAAAGGTGATGGACGATAGTTCATCTGCTTTATTTTATAAGTTATCAGGCACTGTGTTACAACATCAGTGCCAATCGCATTCTTCCATTAAATTAACGCAAAAGGAGCATTAATTGTTAAATCCCCTTACTTCATTCTGCCAATCTGACACTACATAAAGCGCTTTTGCATCTCTTCCATGTCCATTATCGAAATAATGGTTTTACCCGATGGTGAAAAATTAGGGACCATACAGGCAAAAAGCTGATCAAATAGCTCTCCCATTTCAGGTGGTGACAACACTTTACCATACTGAATAGCACCACGCTGAGCCATCGATGTGGCCACCTGTTCGGTCACTTCCTTTTGCAAGTCAACCTCTCCATCTCTAAAATCGGTTAAAATACCATCAATCAACTGAGAGGCGGATACATTCTCCAAGCCAGCGGGGGTTGAAAGCACCCTGAAACACCCATCGTTCACTTGCTCCAACTCCAGGCCAAGGGTCATTAAATCGGGTTGTAACTCACTCACCATCCCCATTTCTTCGGGACCAAAATGCAGCTCTTCTGGAAACAGGCATTTCTGAGATAAGGAAGCGCCTCTTTGCAGCGTGCGAACAAATCCTTCGAAAATAATACGTTCGTGGGCCCGTTTTTGATCGATGATCATCAGCCCCGACTTGACAGAAGTGAGTATATAGCGATTTTTTAACTGAAAAAAACGATGTGAGCCACTTGTTTCCTCACTGGCTCCTCCCGACAAAAAGGTTTGCTGCACAGGCTCCTGATTAGTGGTATCAGCGGCCTGCTCTTGCTTTGCCATTTCGGTATTAGCTAACTCAGAAAAATCTGGTAAGCCATTCCCTTCGTTTTCACTATACAGATTTTCCCAACCTTGTGCCGAAACCTTTGAGCTAAAGGTGGCTGTTCCGCCAGTGCCATAGCCCGAACCCGTATTACGCTTTTCTTCTTCAAAGGGGTTATAAAAAGGATTGATCTCCACGGTTGGCTCCACCAGTTCGCCACTCTTTTGAGATACTGGTATTTGAATCTGATCGGTGGTGTCAAAATCGATGGAAGGCATCATGTTGTACTTACCAAGGCTCTCGCGTATAGCTGCATTAAGAATCTGCCAGAAAGCACGCTCATCCTCAAACTTGATCTCTGTTTTGGTTGGATGAATATTGACATCAATAATTTGCGGATCGACTTCAAGAAAAATAAAGTAGGCGGGCACCGTTTCGGGATGTAAAATATTATCATACGCATCCATTACTGATCGATGGAGATAAGGATGCTTCATAAAGCGGTTATTCACAAAGAAGAACTGGTCGCCCATGGTTTTTTTGGCCGATTCGGGCTTACCTATGAACCCGGAAATTTTGACCATCACCGTGTCGGTATCAATCGGAATCAGGTTACTGCCCATCTGCTTACCATTCATGCTTACAATGCGCTGCTTGATATTGCCAGCCGGCAACTTAAACATGGGCACATCGTTATGAACCAGCGTAACAGCTACCTGAGGATTGGCTAGTGCAACCCGCTGAAACTCATTGATAATATGGCGCAGTTCGGTGGACGTTTTTTTGAGAAAACGCCGGCGAGCGGGTACATTGAAAAATAAGTTTTTGATGCTAAACTGACTCCCTACAGGACACTGAACAGGCTCTTGCGACTCGACTTCTGAACCCGAAATAGCAATTTGCACGCCCAGGTCATCTTCTTCGCGTCTTGTTTTAAGCTCAACCTGAGCAACCGCAGCTATGGATGCCAATGCTTCTCCCCGAAACCCCATCGTTTGCAAAGCAAATAAATCATTCGCCTCTCTGATTTTTGATGTTGCATGGCGTTCAAAAGCCATCCGTGCATCCGTTTCGTTCATTCCGCACCCGTTGTCGATAACCTGTATCAGGCTTTTTCCTGCATCTTTGGTTATGACTTGTATG
Source organism: Carboxylicivirga taeanensis (assembly GCF_051851475.1). Classification (NCBI taxonomy): domain Bacteria; kingdom Pseudomonadati; phylum Bacteroidota; class Bacteroidia; order Marinilabiliales; family Marinilabiliaceae; genus Carboxylicivirga; species Carboxylicivirga taeanensis. Next base: position 282,024 of record NZ_JBPUSJ010000001.1, read on the forward strand.
TTAGTAGCGCCTGCATCAATCGCATTCTCCATTAACTCTTTAATGACCGACGCAGGTCTCTGTATTACCTCTCCGGCCGCTATCTGGTTAGCCACCGAGTCTGGCAATAACTGTATTACATTCGACATGTGTTATCTATCTCTTTTATTTTTATTATTCCAACCTCCATCCTCACCAAGAGTGCTGGCACCACAATTAACATTCTTTTTCTTTTCGGGCAATAAAATCCTTCAATTCCCCTGGGTCTACTCTATTTGGTAAAAAAAGTTTCCATCCACGCCATGCCTTCCTGAATCAGGTAAATTCCCAAAACCATCAGAATAATCAGAATAATTACCAAACGTAGATTCGAACGTCGCTTCTCACTTCTGGCAACTTCGTAATGCGATTTCAGGCGCCGCCGCATGCCTCCTTTTATTCGGCCGGCATATCCGGTTTCCTTTTCGTCATCTGTCAGAAGCCCCAGTTCTTCTTTAATTCGGCGCTCTCTCTCCTCTCGCTTTTCCTTCTGCTCATCGTAATAAATAGGGTCGTGCTGAAACACCCGATGACGCGCCAATTTTGAAAATGTAAATTTCATCTTTCATGATTTTATGCCTCATGAACCAATTCCTATAAGGGCCATCCTTCAACATGCCCGGCAACAAGAAATTGTGCCATGATAGCTGTGCAACAAATAACTGCTTGCATCCGCACCTATGCAAAGATAACAAGTAATCGTTAATAATAAGAAACAGCCTGATTCAAGCAGATAATTTAACGACATAAACAGCTTATTGCTTGTCTGATACTATTTACCAACAGTAGTTGTGAACATTTTATTAATAACTTTCCTACTCCAAAGGTTCTCCGCAGCGCTTGCAGTAGGCCGCATCAGCATCATGTCCTTCTTCTGAGCAGGCTTTACATGCGCGAACGCTCCCCTGACGCCGGTTCTCCCTGACTAATTCACTGGTAACAATACCCGTTGGAACCGCAATAATGGCATAACCCGTTATCATGATGAACCCTGCTAAGAATTTACCAAAAACGGTTACTGGTGCAATATCACCATACCCAACCGTGGTCAGTGTAACAATTGCCCAGTAAACACTCTGTGGGATACTTTTAAAACCCTCATTAAAGGGATTTTCAACAATATACATCACAGTTCCCATAATGGTAACCAGAATAAGCACCACAAACAGAAAAACGCTTATTTTGTTACGCGAGAGCACCAGGGCCGACCATAAGGCAGTGGCTTCTTTCACGTAGCGCGTCAGCTTCAAGACTCTGAATACACGCACCAGCCTCAATGCTCTTACTACAATCAGCATTTGGGTTCCACCAATAATTAACCCCAGATAAGTTGGTAAAATGGCCAACAGATCGATAATTCCAAAAAAGGAAAAGATATATTTCCGTGGTCTGTCAGCAATTACAATACGCAAAAGGTATTCCATTGTAAACAAAGCTGTAAGGCACCACTCCATTATCACCATGGCCCTGTTTATGCGCGGTGATAATGTATCGTCACTCTCAATCATTACTACCCCAATACTCAGCAGGATCAAGCCAATCAAAATAATGTCAAACAGTTTCCCTGAAGGAGTGTCGGCCTCAAAAATGATTTGATACAAACGGTGCTTAAGTGATTTCATGTATTTGCAATTTTGAAAGGCTATCGTTCCTCATCTATCGCTTGTACCGGCATTCAACTCCCGCAAGCTAAACTGGTCCTGCGACTCACATTCGAACCATTGCCCGTAAGCGAACTTTATACCGGTGAATATATGCTTTCTCAAAGATATAAAGCCTTTGAGCTAAAAAAAATTTTAAGTTTAGAAAAGCCATTGTACTTTTACAGAGCAAACAATAGCACATGACAAGAGAAGATATCATCAAGGAATTTAATGAAGCACAAGCTGTTCTTAACCGCTTCATGGAAGACGATAGCAACTGGGACAAAATGGTAGCTGCCGGCGAGCTGATGGCCAGCACCATAAAAAACGGCGGTAAAGTGCTATCGTGTGGTAATGGGGGCTCAATGAGTGATGCCATGCACTTTGCCGAAGAGCTCACTGGCCGTTTTCGTAATAATCGCAAGGGGATGGCTGCGGTAGCCATTGCCGACCCAACTCACATAACTTGCGTTGGTAACGACTATGGCTTTGATTATATTTTCTCGCGCTATGTGGAGGCAGTTGGACAAAAAGGCGATGTTCTACTGGCCATTAGCACCAGTGGCAATTCTGTTAACGTGCTCAATGCCGCCAATGAAGCCAAACAAAAAGGAATGAAAGTGGTTGCTTTAACCGGCAAATCGGGCGGCTCACTGGCCGAAGTTGCTGATATTGAACTACGCGCACCACACATGGGTTACTCCGATCGCATTCAGGAGATACATATTAAAATTATTCACGTCCTTATTCAGTACATTGAAGCCCGTGTTATCGGCCACCAGTAAACGTTGCCATTAAGCCGTTGACTAAGCCGGATCCACATCAATCTGAAACGTGACATAACGAAAAGCCGGCTGTGCCTGCAGTGAAAATATAGCTTCGCGCATCAGGTGCTTTACTTTGGTGGGGGAAGCTTTCTTTTCCATCTTAATCATGATCTTTTTAATGTAAAGATTCTGAATCCGGTTAACCACAGGCGCCTGTGGCCCCAACACCCTATTTCCAAACATAACACGCAGTTGCTCAGTCAACAGGTGTGCTGCCTTATTGGTTAAGGGCTGTTCTTTATGCTTGATGGTGATGTTGATAAGCCTGTAAAATGGCGGATATTTAAACATCTGCCGTTCCTCGAGCTGCCCATTATAGTGATTAATAAAATTATGGTTGATTACATCCATTATAACCGGATGCTTGGGGTTTGAGGTTTGCAGGACGACCAATCCCTGTTTGTTTTTTCGTCCGGCCCGACCGCTTACTTGTGTCATAAGTTGATAACTGCGCTCAAATGCTCTGAAGTCGGGATAATTAAGCATGTTGTCGGCATTCAGGATGCCCACCACGCTCACATTATCAAAATCGAGCCCTTTGGAAATCATTTGGGTACCAATCAGAATATGCACTTCTCCGTTCTCAAACTTTTTAATCAGCTTATCGTAGCCCGCTTTACTGCGCGTCGTATCCAAATCCATTCGTCCCACTTTATAGTCGGGATACAGCAGGCTCATCTCCTCTTCAATCTTTTCGGTTCCAAAGCCACGGGTTTCGATAGCCGGGCTGTGACAAGCCGGACAAACCGTGGGCAGCTGCATGGTGTGGTTACAGTAATGACACACCAGCTGATTGAGGTGCTTATGGTAAGTCATGGACACATCGCAATTGACACATTTAGCGACAAACGCACACTGGCCACACTCAATGAACGGACTAAACCCTCTACGGTTCTGAAACAAAATAACTTGCTCGCCTCTTTGCAAAGCTTCATCCATTTTTTCGAGCAGCAGAGGGGTAAAATGAGAATTCATCTGCTTCTTGCGCCGGGCCTCTCGCACATCAACCGCCATTATCTCAGGCATCTTAATCCCTTCGAAACGTTGCAGTAATTCAACCAGTGCATACTTGCCCTGCTGCGCATTAAAATAGGATTCAATGGATGGCGTGGCCGTTCCCAGCAAGGTTTTAGCTCCAAACAGACTGGCCAAAACAATGGCAGCATCCCGGGCATGATAGCGCGGTGCCGGATCGAACTGTTTATAAGTATTTTCGTGCTCCTCATCTACAATAATCAGTCCCAGGTTGGAGAAAGGCAGAAATACCGATGATCGCACCCCCACAATGAGCTGGTAATTTTTCTGCTGCAGCAGATTGTTCCACACCTCTACCCGCTCGGCATCGGCGAATTTACTATGGTAGATGCCCATTTTATTGCCAAAATGCTTATGCAGGCGCGATGTAATTTGGGTCGTCAGGGCAATTTCGGGCAGTAAGTAAAGTACCTGTTTGCCTTGTTGCAACTGCTCTTCAATCAGGTGAATATATATTTCTGTCTTCCCCCCGGAAGTCACGCCATGCAGCAGTGTCACATCGTGCGTGTCAAAGCCTGCTTTAACCTCATCATAAGCTGTTTGCTGCACCTCACTCAAGGCATTAGCATCGCGCGTTTGCTTTTCATCCAAATCGAGCCGGTCAATCACCCGTTCCTGTTCCAGAAGGATTTCCTTGGCACATAACTCCCGAAGCGCCCCTTGCCCGGCACCTGCTTTTTCGAGCAGCTTAGATTTAACCACCGACTGATTGGTGATAGCTCCGGTTAATCCTCCTGCCAGGGCCATAAAGGTCATGAGCAATTCCTGCTGCTTTGGCGCCCGCGACAATTTATCAAACACCTGCTGTAAGGCTTCTTCCGACTGGCAATTAGGGTGAAGCAAGATTGTCTTTTCTATTTTGGCTTTGTAGCTTTCCTTCAGGTGTTCATTTACAAACACTGCATTGTACTCCAGCAAACGCTTAACAACGGGAAGACTGTTTTTCAGGCCGCTCAGCTGGTTCACCTCACTGATGGTGCAAAACTTCTTAGCAGCAATCACGTCCAATACCTGGTTTTCTCTATCGCTTAAGGGCGCATCGGCCACAAACTCGCTATTATAGATAATACGCGTCTCGCTCTCCATTTTTAAACCGGATGGCAATGCTGCCTTATACACTTCGCCCAGTGTACATTGGTAGTAGTTGGCAATCCAGTCCCAAAACTTCAGCTGATAAGCATTAACAACCGGCTTATCGTCGAGCACCGAGGCAATTTCCTTTGTTTCGTACTCCTCCGGACGGCTAGTGTGTAAACGGTAAACAATGCCCGAATACATCTTCTTTTTTCCAAATGGCACGGCAACCCGCATTCCTACAGCAATCAGGTGCAGCAGGTCGGCAGGCACCTCGTAGGTAAACAGACGCGGTAAAGGCACCGGCAAAATGATATCGGCAAAATGGGGTTTAATACTCATTCCTGAACTTTGAACCCGTAAAGATAAATATTAGTTGAAGAGAAATCATAAGCATTGATAATTTATCAGCTATGCACTTACTTGCTATCTTAGTACCCTAATACAGAAACAGCATGCGGATCAGTACCCTTATAGACAACAGGCAGAATCAAAAACAGTTGAAATGCGAGCACGGTCTCTCGTTTTTGCTGCAAACCCATCGGTACAACATCCTGTTTGATACAGGCCAGTCAGATAACTTTCTCGCCAATGCACGTGCCATGGACATTGACCTTCGAACGGTTGACTATGTTGTACTCAGCCATGGCCACTATGATCATACCGGTGGCTTACCCGCATTTCTTGAGCTCAATAGTAAAGCCCGCATTATCGTTCATAAGATGGCTTTTAAGGAACGCTTTTCGCAATCGTCAAAGATGACAAAAGCCAATGGAATTGGCTGGAGCAACAAATCAGATCACTGTTCAGAGCGTTTCATTCTGCTTGACAAAGACATGGAATTGAGCGATGGCACACGAATTTTATGCCAGGTAAGGGCCTTGAAAAATTTCGAGGTGGTTAATGAACGACTGGTGGTCAAAGAGGGAGACAAGTATGTTCCCGACACATTTGAAGACGAGCTGATACTAGTGGCCCAAAACAAACAAAAAGTTGTTGTTTTGTGCGGCTGCGCCCATACGGGTATTGTCAATATTCTCCATACCATTAAAAATCGTCTGCACCACAATTCGTTTAGCTGCATTGCCGGCGGCTTGCATTTGAATGGAAGCAGCCCTGGCGACATTAGCCATGTTATTCAGGGCCTGGCACCCTTTCGGGTGGATAAATGGCTACTGAACCACTGCACGGGCAATGAAGCGTTTGACCACTTTACGAAGGCCTTTCCCGGTGTGGTAACTTATGCTGGCAGTGGCTATTCTATCTCCATATAACAAAGCTCTTTGTTTGCGAAAAATAATCACAGGAGCCAAAAAGTTCATACACAAGCTATCTACTGTTAAGTATATTTTACTAACTTACATCTAAATATTTTAACCATGCTTGTAAAAACCTTTGGCTCAGCCGTAAGTGGCATCGATGCCTTCACCATTACCATTGAAGTCAATATCTCCCAAGGCATCCGTTTCTTCCTGGTTGGATTGCCCGACAATGCCGTCAAAGAGAGTCAGCAACGAATCGACTCAGCCTTGAAAGTAAGCGGCTATAAATGGCCCGGTCATAAAATCGTTATCAACATGGCACCAGCCGATATACGCAAAGAAGGGGCAGCTTACGATTTACCGCTGGCAATTGGCATACTGGCGGCTTCCTCCCAAATAGTCAATCATAAGCTGGGTGATTACCTGATGATGGGCGAGCTATCGCTTGATGGCAGTTTACAAGCCATCAAAGGCGTTCTGCCAATGGCCATTCGCGCCAAAGAAGAAGGTTTTAAAGGCTGCATTCTTCCCCTGGAAAATGCCCGGGAAGCAGCAGTGGTAAATGGCATTGATATTTATGGCTTTGAAAATATCATGCAGGTGATCCGGTTTCTGGAGGATGACTCAAGCGCCGAAGCGGTAAAGGTAGATACCGCAAAAGAATTTGAGAAAGGCACACAGGTGGTTGATTTCGATTTTTCCGATGTAAAAGGGCAGGAGAGTGTGAAGCGCTCGCTGGAAATAGCCGCTGCGGGTGGCCATAACCTCATTATGATTGGGCCACCGGGGGCTGGTAAATCCATGCTGGCAAAACGTCTGGCCAGCATTTTGCCCCCCTTAACACTGGACGAAGCCCTGGAAACGACCAAAATTCACTCGGTAGCCGGCAAAACCAGCAGTGGCCCCGCTCTGATAACACAACGGCCGTTCAGAGCACCCCACCACACCATCAGTGATGTGGCTTTAGTGGGCGGCGGCTCTTTTCCGCAGCCCGGTGAGATTTCGCTCTCTCACAATGGCGTGCTGTTTCTGGATGAGCTGCCCGAATTTAAACGAACGGTATTAGAGGTGATGCGTCAACCACTGGAAGACCGACGTATCAGCATCTCACGGGCCCGCTTTACCATCGATTACCCGGCCAGTTTTATGCTGGTGTCATCCATGAACCCCTGCCCATGTGGGTATTTTAATCATCCTGAAAAGAAATGCGTTTGTAGCCCGGGCGTGGTACAAAAATACCTGAGTAAAATATCGGGGCCCTTGCTCGACCGCATTGATCTGCACATTGAGGTGGTGCCCGTGCCTTTTAATAAGCTGGCTGAAGCCGCACCGGCAGAAAACAGTATAGCTGTGCGTGAGCGGGTAATCAAAGCACGCAAAGTACAGTCGGAACGTTTTAAAGACCACGAAAAGGTGCATTGCAATGCCCAAATGAGCAGTCGCCAACTGGCCCGCTATGCCACACCCGATGAGGCTGGCATGCACATCTTGAAAACAGCTATGGAAAAGCTCGATTTATCGGCCCGGGCCTACGACCGAATTCTCAAAGTGGCGCGCACCATTGCCGATTTGGAAGACAGCGCGGGTGTACGGGCCCACCATATAGCCGAAGCCGTACAGTACCGCAGTCTGGACCGCTCGGGATGGGGCGCCTGACCGGATCATTAATATCAATCCGGATAAAATCGAGCAAGCATATTTTTAGACTATGAAAAAATTATTCGATAAAAGAATTATCACAAATTGAATTTAAACTGCTATCGGATTATACTATAAGGCGATGAACTGAAAACGTCGGGACCATTTTGGGAACGGTCTCGACGTTTCAATATTTTATTCTCATTTTAAAAGACAGCAGTCTTAATTTAGGGTAGGACACTCACTTTCACTACCTTAAAGCGCCGCATGGCTTCTCCATCTTCCAGCTGATAACTGACCTGACGCCAGCCTCCGGTAGGATTAGCATTGGTATCACCGGCCTTATACACCGGAAATCGCTGTACCAGGTGCGTCTCCACCACGGTAAATTCATCATGTCCCATATAGCCTTCTTTTAGCTGCTTATTTTCGGCTGTTGGCGGAAAGTAAACCTGACTCATAGATTTATGGTTATTCACCGAAAAGGCTTTTACATCGCCGTAGCTGCCACTGCCATCCGACTGGGTATAAATCAGTAACTCCGGTGAGCCATCAGAATTAAGGTCTTCTACTTCGGCATCGACTATGCGCGACCCTGTAATATCAAAGGTTTCGTCATAGTTTACTTGTTCCAGCCCTGATGTTGAAACACGAAGGGAATGGAAGCCCTCCTCTTTTACCGACGACACATAAAAATTGATTCCCTGCAGCCTCAGCACCCGTGAAAACACTGTTTTATCCATCTGCTCCACATCCAGAGGCTCGCTTAGTTTCTGATAAGTCCCTGCCAGAGTGGCGCCGCCGGAACAGAAAAAGCTAAGAATGCTCGCGTCCTCTTGCGGCCGGGTGGATATATTCACCGACTGAGGCGTAAAGGTATACACGATGGTTTTACCATCATAAACTGAGGTATAGGTGCTATCATTTTCTTTATAGGCCTGGCTGTCGAAGGTACAGGTCGGCTTCTTTTTATCCGCGCGCGATCTGACAGAAACCCAAATGGCATCATCCCCACGAGCTTTTATCTGAACGGCTACCCAATCATATCCCTCGTGTCGTTGTGCATAACCGGCATCAACATAATTGCCCGCCACAGCACCCTGTTCTTTAGCTATACCAATGGGTTTGGAGCTTTTTTCACTCTCTGACACCTTCTTTCTGTGAGAAAAATCACACCCCATAAGTAAGCTTACCACCAATCCAAGCACTAATAATCCTTTCATTATCCTTATTTTTGTATCGAAATTAACCAATCGGGCAGAGCCGTTTTATGATCTTGACCAATGAATTTACAGCATGACACGGCTTTATGTCAAATATTAAAGTAAACAAAAACGCTGCTCAACAACAAAATTCACTCGATGCTTGCGACTAAACAACTGTTTTAGCCACAATCATTAAGGGCCTATAAAACATTCTTTTACCCGGTGTTGTTGTACTAACAATTTCGAATAAAAAACAAATAAAAATAAGAAGATGACATCAAACAGCTTAATGGATCCAATAGGACGACTCATGGGATTACGTTATAAATCGCACCCCTGGCATGGCGTCGATATTGGTGATGAAGCACCTGATACTGTAACAACTTTTATTGAAGTGGTACCAACCGATACCATTAAATATGAAGTTGACAAGGTGAGTGGTTATCTGCGTATCGACCGCCCACAGAAATACTCAAATGTAGTGCCTGCACCTTATGGGTTTATCCCACAAACCTACTGTGGTAAACTAATTGGTAAGTATTGCGCTGAAAAATCAGGTAAAAAGGACATTATTGGTGATGGTGATCCCTTGGATATTTTGGTGTTAACAGAGAAAGATATTCCGCACGGTGATGTGCTGGCACAGGCTATTCCTATTGGTGGTTTCCGAATGCTGGATGGCAATGCAGCCGATGATAAGATTATTTCGGTATTGAAAAACGATGTGGTGTACGGTGCCTATAAGGACATTAACGACATGCCCGAGATGGTAATCAGACGTCTTAAGCACTATTTCTTAACCTACAAGGACATGCCGGGCTTAAGCAATGAATCGGAAATCACCCATGTATATGGTGCCGATGAAGCCAAGGAGGTTATTCGTTTGTCTATTGAAGATTATGAAAACCGCTTTGAGGGCTTACGCAGAGCTCTATCTACCTATTAAACCCTTAACTTAATGGTGTGCTCGGCATCTTTTTGCTCATAGGCCACATTAATTGCTGAAATATCGCATATGCGTTTAACAATAGATAAGCCAATACCTAATGATTGTGGGTGTTGGCTGTTTTTTTTGAAGCGCCCGAACATCTTTTCAGGATCGTAACTCACCACCTGTCCGCTGTTACTTATAACCAGCAGGTTTGGTGCTATGCTAATGCGTATATACCCATTGGGCACGTTATGACGGATGGCATTTTTCAGCAAGTTCTGAATAAGGGTATAGGCCAGCGACACACTCATCACCACCGACAGCGTGGCTTTGGATACCACTTCGACCTTTAAGCCTGCTTCCTGGATAAGCATATCAAAATGCTCCAGCTGCTTACGTACCACTTCATTGAAATTCACTGGCTCAGCATCAGCAAAAACACGGTTATCCAGCTTCGCCAAAAATATTAAAGCCTGGTTGGTTTTCGAAAGCCGGTTGGTTGTCTCAATCAAACCAGCAATTGATTTCACCTGCTCTTCCGTTAGGTTATCGGCCTGAATGAGTTCATCGAGCTTGGCATTGATAATGGCTAAAGGGGTTTGCAGCTCATGGGAGGTATTCTCGGTATACTCCTTAAGCCGCTCGTAATCCTGCTTTATTTTCTGATCCATAGCGTTAAACACCTCGTTGAGCTGCTCAAACTCATCTATGTCGGAGGTCATTAAATCCAACCGGTTATCCTTATTTACATCGAAGGTCCTTAGTTTGTTAATGGTGTCATAAAAAACCGATAAGGAGTATTTGGTTGAAGCCCGGTTCACCAGGTACAGAATCAGAAAGAAAATAACAGGAAAGACCGTGAGCATCAGCGTAAATTTCATCACCATCAAGTCCGAAGGGGCTGTGGACCGAACAACGGTGTACCTGATGGCCAGCTCATCGTTAAGGGGCTTGAGACAGGTTAACTTGCGATAAAAATCATACCTGTCGCCACTCATCACGGGCATTACGGTATCGGTAAAAATACGTTGTTCCTGCTCAATGGACAGGCGCAGGGTATCAATCCTGACATCGGCATAGGTGAGATGGGGATTGTTCTGCCGTTCAACTTTTTGCTGTGCCTCAATCAGTTCATTGTTAAACATTTTACTCACGGCATAGCGAATAAAGTAATAGCCGCCCAAACTACCGATAAAGAAGAAAAAGATACTGGCAGAAATAAAATTAAGTCCGGTTTTTGTGATTAGCTTCATAGGCGCAGTTAAGTAGCATCGGTAAATTTATAACCCACCCCATAAACGTTTTTTATATAATCGCCGCAGCCTGCTTTAATAAGCTTCTTTCGCAGGTTTTTAATGTGTGAATATATCAGGTCATCGGTAAACCCATAATCCATAAAGTCTTTCGACATGTGCTCGCCAATGCCTGTTTTAGTGAGCACCCGGTTCTTATTGGCAATGAAATACACCAGCAGGTCAAACTCTTTTTTGGTTAAATCAAGCGGCTTATCATTTACCTTAACCAGCACCTGATCAGGCACTATTTCCAGCTCATTAAACACAATGCTTTCCTCTCCTTTGAAGTGCACTCTTCTTACCAAGGACTTCAAACGGGCATTCAATTCGGCCATCTGAAAAGGTTTGGTGAGGTAATCATCGGCTCCAAGTTCCAGTCCTTGAATTTTACTCTCCAGACTATCGCGGGCCGACAAGATGATAATTCCGGTTTGCAGGCCTTCTCCTTTTACTTTCTTAACGACCTCCAGTCCATTACCATCGGGAAGGTTTAAATCCAGAATAACAATATCGAACTGGCTATTGACCTGACTAAGCGCTGAAGCCAGATTAGCCACCACCTCGCAGCCATGCCCTTCAGTCAATAAAAACTGACGAATGCTTTGAGCCAATTGGGGTTCATCTTCAACTACTAATATTTTCATGCTGTTGCATCATTCGACCAGCGACACCAGTCTATTGCCAATTAAAAATAATTACAAGGCATACCTAACAATGTTCATCACCATGGATATCATAATCATTGTACAGGCAATTCCAAAATATAGAAAATTCTTTTTAAAAATAAGTCCGGGCGTGTGGTTACTTCTGGCAAACACCCATCCCACATGGCTCATAACCAGTGTGAAAACCATTAATATAAAGTGCTCAACCGCCCAAAAGCGTCCTTTAATCATCTGCTCCTCGTAAATGGCCACCTCACCACTGCCAAACTCGAGCATGTACATTACAAACAAAAAAGTGCCGAGGATAAACTGCAGATACAACAGGAGTGTTGCTAAAAAAGGCAGCTGCACATCCTTTTTACTCAAAGACACGCGTTGCAGCAGCCCTCCAATGGCACGCACCAGAATGATTCCGGTGATAATACCTGCCACAAAACTGGTTACAATATGGGCTATCAGCACCAGCTCCCTCATACGCCCATCTCTCTTGCAATGGTTGTTGCCTGCTTAATGCGGTCGGCCATGCCTATTCCGTCGCGTAAATTCCCGGCGATGATCAGGCCAGGATACTGTTTCTGCACCGTCTCAATGGCCTTAAAACGAGCCTCTGAGCTCACCCCATACTGAGGGATGGCATGACTGTAGCGCTTAATCTTCACCAGTGAAGGCTTAAAGTCAGGCACTTTCATCAAATCTGTAAACTCACGCTCTAACACACTCATCAACTCTTCATCACTAAGGTCGCAAAGCTGTTCATTGCGAACTCCTCCCATAAAAATGGTGAGTAAAGCGCCTCCTTTAGGCGCCCGCCCTTTAAATAATGAAGACATAAACAAAACACCCAGCAGCTGACGCTGTTCCTTGTGGGGTATTAACCCGCCAAAACCATCCAGCGGACGCCCTTCCCAGCTATCAAAACCCAGGGACACTTCAACGACTCTGGCATATTTGAGGTTGGTAAGGTCTTGCATCAGGTCGCCATTGATAAATGGCAGTGTACTTTCTAGTCCGACCGAGCCAAAAGTGGTCACCACTCTTTTTGCCTCTACTTGCTTTTGAAGGCCTTCGTGAGTATAACTCAGCAGATAAGCCCCATTATTGGGAATAATCGTTACCTCAGAAGCACCAAAACTAAAATGGCTTTCACCGGCACTGGTAAGCAACGCACGGGTAAGCCCGCTTAACCCCCCTTCGATGGAGAAAACAGCTCTGTCGGTTCGCTTATCGAGCTCTGTTTTGGGCTCTTTAGCTTTTTTGCGCGCCCCTCCAATGAAGCTGCCGTATTTGTGTTCCAGGTTATAGAGCTTCGGCAATGCGTGGCGGGTGACTAATTGGGCTGGATCGCCTGCATAGATTCCTAAAATAAAGGGGTCAATCGCATAGTCGAGGAAACTGTTCCCCATGCGGCGTTTCACCAGCTCAGCCAATGTTTCATCAGGATCGGTTCCCTTGGCCCTGAAGGGCTCACCAAGAATTCGAAACTTGTCCTTTAAGGTAAATAATGGCGTGGAAACTGCTGATAAAGGACCATGCGGCAGGGCATGCCATTCGCCGTTTTTAAGCACGTAACGAATCTTCACCAAATCATTGCCTTTTTCTACCTTTATGGTCTCTCCCAAATCATCGAATAGTTCGACCACTTCGGGGTGCGAAATAATGCCGGAGTTAGGTCCTGACTCAAAAACAAAACCCTTCTCACGTTGAGTGTTGATCACACCTCCCTCTTTTTCTTCCTTTTCGATCACATGGAAGTTAAGTCCCTTCTTATTTAAATGATGAGCCAGCGTTAAGCCTGTTACGCCGGCTCCCAATATCACGACATCGTATTGTTTATTCATTAACGACACGTTTTAGTGTTTCGATAAACATAGGATGAGCAACAGGTATTTCCACTCTGGAAATATGATTGAGTCGCTCATCGCTTTTATAAATATCGACCAGTTTAATATTTAGGTCGTAAACGGTTTCCAGACACTCAGTAGTAAAGCTAACCGGGATGAGCACTACGTTTTTCTCACCTGCAGCCACTAATTCCTCCAGAAAATCATCAGTATCGGGGCCTACCCATTTAACCGGACCAACGCGCGACTGAAAGGCCACTTCATAACGGCGATTCATTAATCCGGCCAGCCGCTTCGCCATGTGCTTCACAGTATCAGGATACTTATCGCCCCGTTTAACACCATATAATGGAATTGCATGTGCGGTGAATAGCAACAGGGGATCTTCCACCCCTTCTTTGGCAATATGCTCTTCAATAATGGTTTGCCAATACTCCAGAAAAGCCGGGTGTACACTGTAGTCGCATATTTCCCTTATTGCAATGCCATTGAGTTTCTTGGCGGCTTTTCGCACATCAGAAAAAACAGAGGTAGTGGTTGTATCACTTGCTTGCGGATACATAGTCAATACATGCACCTCTTCAATCCCATCGTCCACCATTCGCTTCATCACATCGGCAATAAAGGGTGGTGTATAGGAATAGGCTGTATAAACCGGCAGATTAGCACTCTCGGCGAGCGCTTTCCCTGTGGCTTCGGTGTGCTTAATTATAGGCGTTCCTCCTATGAGCTGATACTTTTCCCAAGACGATGGATGGCGCTTCTTAGCAATCATATTAGCCACAAACTGCCTGATTCCAAAAGGTAAAGGCAGAATATATTTATCGCTAAACATGTTTTTTAAGAACAGACGCATCTCACTGATCGACTGAGGGCCTCCCATATTGACTAGTAATATACCTTTCATATAAACTGTGTACGTTGGTTAATCTTTTTTCCGTAAAGATGAAACACAATATAGTGAGAATGGTTGAAAAATCCGTTCTTCGAAGAGCAATAAAAAAACTCCCTGAACAGGGAGTCTTAAGTATTGTAATTAAACAGTTTTTGAATATTGTCCTTTCCCCTGTTTCAGGGCCGGATCAAAGGCCATTGCAATGTTACGTATCACATAACGCCCCTGGCCTACTACAGTGAAAGCATCATTCTCAATCGTCAGTAAACCATCATCAATAAATGCCTGTACTTTCTCCTCGGCAAACTCAACAGCCGCATACACCTCATCTGTTCCAACAGAAAAGTCGGCCGCTATCTGGCGGAAATCAGCGTAATAATTACACATCAACTCATTAATGACCTGACGAACAATTTGTTCATTCTGATTGAGGCGATAACCACGTACCACAGCACGACCATCTGCCTCCACGCGCTCCATGTACTTTTTGATGGTTTTTTCGTTCTGGCTGTAGGCATTAAACAGCTGACTGATGCTTGAAGTACCAAAGCCATAGACCTGCCCTGTTGTTTCGCGGGTACAGTACCCCTGAAAGTTACGGTGCAGCTTCTTCGCTTCTAAAGCAATTGCAAACTCATCCTCTGGCTTGGCAAAGTGATCCATTCCAATGGCTACATAACCGGCTTCAACAGCCATGTTGTAGGCATCCTCAAGCATGGTTATCTTTTCATCGGGTGTGGGCAGGCCATACTGCTCCAGCATGCGCTGACGGGAAATCACCTGCGGAATGTGTGCATAGGAGAATGTCACTAAACGGTCTGGATCGGCTGCCAATGCTTCTGCCACTGTTTCGCGAAAACTTTCTTGCGATTGGAAAGGTAATCCGTACACCAAATCAATATTAACACCTGAAAAACCCACCTTTTTGAGGTAAGCAATCATTTCGCCAACAGGCACCTTAGCAGGCCGACGGTTAATAGCCGTTAACACTTCCTTTTTAAAGTCCTGAACGCCCAAACTGATACGATTAAAGCCCATATCACGTAACTCATCCACCATGTCGAAATCGAGATAAGCCGGGCTGCATTCCATGGCCATTTCATATTCATCGGCAAAATTAAAATTGGCCTTAATAGTGTCGGTGACCTTACGAATCAATTTGGCTGATATGGCATTAGGTGTGCCGCCACCCCAGTGTACCTGTGTCAGTTTACGATCTTTAGACACATCTTTTGATACCAGTTCAATCTCCTTTATCAGCACATCGATATACTTTTCGATGGTACTTTGCCCCATACCTGTATAGGTGGTACAGCCACAGAAGGTACACAACTGAGGACAAAACGGAATATGTACATACACTGATACATTCTCCGGTGTTTCATCATTTGATAGAATCACACTCTCCTTGTAATTCTCATTCCCATACTCCTCGTGGAAAAATGTGGCAGGCGGATAACTCGTATATCGAGGTCCGGCTATGTTGTATTTTTCCAGCAGATTTCTATCAAATTGTAGTTTCATATTATTCGTATCAAGTAATAAGACATAAGTAATAAAGACTGATGAACAGCTTCAAAAGATAAACAGCATGCAACAAATAGAGTTCAAAGGGCTATCAGCAAACTGCCAATAGCCAAATGCACACTTTACTTTCTTCCCCAGTCAACCGACTTCACCCAATCAATCACAAATTTTACATTCTCCACCGGCAAGTCAGGCAGGATGCCATGCCCCAGGTTAAAAATCCACTTTTGGTTATCACGACCAAAAGGCAGGTAGGTTTCATTCAGCACTTTCTCAATTTCTTGTTGCGGCGCATACAGTAAGCGGGGGTCCAAATTCCCCTGTAAACCTACTTCCGGATCAACAATATCGCGGGCATGTTGAAGACTCATGCGCCAGTCAATGCCCACAAAGTCGGCAACATCCTTATCAATAGCTCTGATACCATTCCCTAAGTCTTTCGGGAAATAGATGGTTGGCACGCCCTTGTCGCGGACTGCGTTTAATATCTTTTTAGAAGCAGGCAAAAACAGCTCCAGATACAGGTCCTCTGGCAATAAACCACCATAAGTTTCGAACAGTTGGAACGACTCCACACCATGGTCGGCTTGTGTCAGCGCATATTCTATGGACACCTCAGCTAATGCATCGATGATTTTCTTACTTGTCTTCCGGTCCTTATACAAAAACTCGGTTGCATTTTTAAAGGTAATGTCACGCACATTATCGCGGAACATGAAGCAGAAAGTGGTTAGTAAACCGCCACAAAACCCAATGAGCGGCTTACCTTCCGGCCGTGTCTCTATGATTTTATCGATGGCTGCGTATACATGATCCAACTTACTCATGTCTTTCTTAAGCTGGCTCACCGGATCGGAAAATGTGTGCAAAGGAGCACCAAACTCAGGTCCGGCATCGGTAAATTTCAGCGCCATGCCTAAGGCTTCGGGCACCACCAAAATATCGGAAAATAAGATTGCCGCATCCACCCCCAAATCATAAATGGGCATCAGGGTTACTTCAGCGGCCAGCTTTGGATCTTCCATCAACTCCGAGAAGGTGTAGTTTTCCTTTAGAGCACGATAATTAGGCAATACGCGCCCAGCCTGACGCATAAACCACACCGGTGGGCGCTCTGTATTTCTTCCGTGTACTGTATCTAGAAAAATATTATTCATAATTAATTAGTGCTTGGTGCGCAGTGCACAGTGCAATATGCCTAAGAGAATACGGGCACAGTGCACCAGGCATCGGGCACTATTATTACTTTATTGCTTCTAAGGCTTTACGGTTCCCTTTAATGAGTTTCTCCAAATCCTTTTCGGTATGTGCCATGGAGATGAATAAGCACTCAAACTGTGACGGCGCAATGTATAAGCCCTGCTGAACAGCCTGCTTGAAATATGCAGCATACCTATCAGTATCAGCCGTCATGGCCTCATCAAAGGATGATACCTGTTTGGCATCGGTAAAGAAAGCCGTCATCATGGAGCCCACGCGATTGAGCACCACATTCACACCCAAATCCTCCGCATTCTGACGCAGCCCTGCCTCCACAAAAGCGGCCTTGCGCTCCAGCTCTTCGTAAGCATTAGGCATTTCATCCAGCTTCTTAAGCGCGGTTAACCCGGCTGCCATCGCCAGTGGATTACCAGATAGTGTTCCTGCCTGATAAACCGGACCAATAGGCGCCAGCATGTCCATTATTTCTTTACGGCCACCATAGGCACCCACCGGCAAACCACCACCAATAATCTTACCCATGGTTGTTAAGTCGGGCATCACATCAAAATACTCCTGTGCACCCCCTTTGGCCAGTCGGAAACCAGTAATAACCTCATCGAAAATAAGCAGGGCCCCGTTGTCGCAAGTAAGCTCACGCAATCCTTGCAGGAAACCTTCGGCAGGTGGCACCACTCCCATATTACCAGCTACTGGCTCAACAATCACAGCCGCAATCTGGTCTTTATGCTTATCAAAGAGTTCTTTTACCGACTCCAGGTTGTTGTAATCAGCTGTTAATGTATCTTTTGCCGTGCTTTTGGTAACACCCGGACTATCGGGTAAACCCAATGTGATGGCTCCTGAACCGGCTTTAATCAAAAAGCTATCTCCATGACCATGGTAACAACCCGCAAACTTAATAATGAGCTCACGCTTGGTGTATCCACGCGCCAGGCGAATAGCGCTCATGGTTGCTTCTGTACCTGAATTCACCATCCGCACCTTTTCAATAGAAGGCACCATCTTAACTATTTGCTGGGCCATCTCGGTCTCAATCAGGGTTGGAGCACCATAACTGGTTCCTTTAGCCGCTGCATTGGCCACCGCCTCAAGTACTTCATCATGCGCATGTCCCAAGATTAGCGGACCCCATGACGCAACAAAGTCGGTGTACTCATTGCCATCAATGTCCCAAACAGTGGTTCCCTTGGCTTTATCAATAAAAATTGGTGCGATACCAACGCTTTTAAAAGCGCGCACCGGTGAGTTAACGCCTCCCGGAATTACTTCCTGTGCTTTCTGAAAGGCATTTTGGCTATTATTATTGTTCATTTCTTTAGATAATAGATTGATAGACATAACAATCAAGAGGATTGACAAAATGTCTAGACAATGTTTTAAAAAACTGTCCTTAGCTTATTATTAGTTCTGTCCGTTTAGGATGTCTGCAGCATCCAGCGCATGATAAGTGATAATGATATCGGCGCCGGCACGCTTGATGGATAGCAACACTTCCATCATCACACGCTTCTCATCAATCCAGTCTTTTTCTCCGGCTGCTTTCACCATACTGAACTCCCCACTCACATTGTATGCTGCTGTTGGCATTTCAAACTCATGCTTGGTGCGATAGATGATATCGAGGTAGCTCAAGGCCGGTTTCACCATCACAATATCCGCTCCCTCTTCAATGTCGGCAGCAATCTCGCGCATGGCTTCATCCGAGTTAGCCGGATTCATCTGATAGGTGCTGCGGTCGCCAAACTGAGGGGCGCTTTCAGCTGCTTCACGGAAAGGTCCGTAGAAACCAGATGCATATTTGGCAGCATAAGACATGATTGGAATCTTTTCGTAACCAGCTAAATCCAATGATTCACGGATACGTAATACGCGGCCATCCATCATATCGCTTGGTGCAATTACATCAGCACCTGCTTCCGCCAATGACACAGACTGGTCGGCGAGTGTTTTCAGAGTGCTGTCGTTATCCACATCGTTATCGATAATAGTCCCACAATGCCCGTGAGTGGTGTACTCGCAATTGCACACGTCTGCAATAATCAGGATGTCATCAACCTCGGCTTTAATGGCACGAATGGCTTTTTGCACAATGCCATCTCTTTGGCAAGCCACATGGCCATGCTCATCTTTATGCTCAGGAATACCAAAAAGCAAAACACTTTTCACGCCCTTAGATACGGCCCGCTTGCATTCCTCAACCAGCACATCAACCGACATCTGGTAGTTGCCCGGCATAGAGCTAATGGGGTTTTTAACGCCTGTTCCCGGACAAACAAAAAGGGGATAAACTAAATCTTCAACACGTAAATGTGTTTCGGTCACCATGTGGCGAACTATCTTATTGTATCTTAATCGTCTTAATCGGGTATCGGGAAATGCCATATTTCAATTGTTTTATATTACAAATATTCAGGTTTAAATCGATGTTTCATTTCTTGCCATAAGCCTTCATAGGTCGACATGGGAGCTGTAATTTCTGGGGTAACATTCAGCTTTTTCATGGCCTTGGTGGTAGCAGGACCAATAGATGCAAAACCGACCTCGCTATGAAGCAGAGAGCTGTATAAGCCCATAAACCCATTAAAACAAGAAGGGCTTGTACACACCACCATTAATGGCTTTTTAGAACGTAATAACTCGATGGTTGTTTCGTTTTGCTGGTCGGCAATAATGGTGCGATACAGGTTATAACGCTTATAATCACACACATTTCTGAGGCCATCCTCCAGGGTGTTTTCGGCCAATTCACCGAGCAAAGCCAGCCACTTCTCACCTGGCCGTATATGCGCTTGCTGCAGTTCTTTCACCAAGTCAGTAGCCGTTCGTCCACTGGAAACCCACCAAGGCTTCACTCCGTGGCTCTCCAGTACCTGAGCGGTTTTTTTGCCAATACATATAAAGCTTTTATCCAACACGTCGGCCGGCGTCATCTGCTCAAAGAAATATTCAACGGCTCTTTTACTGGTGAATATTATGCGACGACTCTGATAGATATCCTGTCGACACTCTTCTGTCATTTTAACCGGAGTGGTGTCAATCATCGGATCGCACACTACCTCAACTCCTTCGCTCACTAAACCTTTGTACAACAAGTCTTCATTTCCCATGGGATGGGTTAATATTACGGCATATTGTCGCGAAGTTGGGTTCATATTACTGGTTGTTTAAAGTTCGTACTTTCTCCAATATTTCAAGGCCCCCATCTTTAGCAATTTGCTGAGCCAGTTGGCGACCAATGGCTTCGGCGTCACTCGCTTTTCCGCTCAACTCAGCACGAAGTTCTTTGGTGCCGTCGGGCATTGCAACCAAGCCCAATAGATGCAACTCATCGCCTTCGATGCGCGCATAGGCGCCAATAGGAATCTGACAGCCACCTTCCAACTCATTAAGGAAGCTACGCTCAGCCGTAATCTGCTGATAGCTGGTCTGACAGTGCAGTTCTTTCACCAGTGATTCAATGCGTTCATCGTCCTCTCGTATTTCAACCGCAATTGCTCCTTGTCCACAGGCCGATACAAAATACTCAGGTTCGAACAGATCCGAAATTACATCGTCATATCCTAAACGAAGAAGACCGGCACCAGCCATCACCATGGCATCGCAATGCCCGTCATGCATCTTTTTCAGGCGTGTCTCAACATTACCTCGTATGTCAACCACCTTAACTTTAGGATTAATGCGGTGAACCTGCGCCATGCGTCGTAAACTAGAGGTAGCCACTTTGTGCTCTTCAGTCATCTCCTCCAGTGAAAGGCCATTTTTACATACCCATGCGTCTCTGTTTTCAGCCCGCGTTAGAATGGCACCTAATTTGGCTCCTGCCGGAAAAATAGTGGGCATGTCTTTTAGACTATGCACACACATATCTACCTCATTATTAAATAGAGAATGCTCCAGCTCTTTGGTAAATAAGCCTTTATCGCCAATTTTAGAGAGAGCAACGTCAAGGATAATATCGCCTTTGGTGGAAATAATAACTATTTCGAAAGTTTTTTCAGGAAAGGCTTCTTCCAGTTTTGATTTAACCAAATTAGCCTGGTATAAGGCTAATTTACTACCTCGTGTTCCAATTCGAACAATGGATGTATTCATACGCTTTAGGGATTCTGCGGTAAAAAAATACAGATGACAAAAACATCTGTATTCTATAATATCTATGAGTTAAAGTTAAAAAATTCTTCGAGTATTTTTACCTTTTCTGAATCGCGACCTTCATTGGTCACCATCTTCATTTGCTTTATAAGCATCCGGGTTAATTTAGCACTGAGGTGCTCGCCATACTCGTTTATTTTTTGTGATGCCTCATCGTCATCTTTAACTTTCTTATAATTTTTTGCTTCCAGGGAATGCACGCCTTTGAATGTCGAAGTAATAGCACAGATTGTGGAGCTCATCCGGCGGATGTTTAACCAGTCATCAAACTCGGCCAACACCTCTTCGATGATCGCTTCAGCCTCCTGAAGCTTGCCTTTACGTTTCTCAAAATTAGCCTTCACCACGTCTTCCATATGATCCAGATCATAGACTGTTACTCCTTCTATCGATCCTGCATCGGCATCAACGTTACGAGGGCTGCACAAATCAAGCACCAACAGCGGCTTATGGTCTCTACGCTGCATGATGTCCGCCAACACTTCTTTCGTCAGCAAGGTGCGTGACGACCCGGTGGCGTAAGTTACTACATCCACCGCTAATAACTGCTCTATATGAGCTTCGAATGGGAAGGCCACCCCCTGAACCCGATCAGCCAGTTGCTCAGCCTTTCCAAGCGTACGGTTGGTTACCCAATTGTTAACACATCCTTTCTTTGACAGGTTCAGTGCCACAATGGTTCCTGTTTCGCCGGCTCCAACAGTTAGGGCTTTAACATTCGGAAAAGCATTCAACTTTTTCCCAACCAGCTCAACAGCTGCCGAACTAACAGATACCGCTCCTTTATTCAGGGCTGTTTTTGTTCGCACCAATTTACCTGCTTCGAACGCTTTGTGTACCATGCGCGTTAATTCGGGACCTACCATGGCAGTATTATCAACCCACGAAAAGGCTTCTTTCAACTGAGAAACAATCTGGTATTCACCCAGTATCAAAGAATCAAGACCGGTAGCCACCCTGAATAGATGACGGGCACAATCGAGCCCCGCATGTGTATACAGGTACTTTTTGATACTTTCATTCTTTTTGAAATAAGAGATGTATGCATCGGTTACTTTCTCCATAAAAGCGGTTGCATCGGTCATCTGTGATGAATTGGCTTCGAAGTACAACTCTGTTCTGTTACAGGTACTCAATGCCATAATACCATCTACCTCACACTTATGATTCAGGTATTCATACAGACCCGTTACTTCCTCGCGGGTAATTACCAATTGCTCACGTATCTCGAGTAGTGCAGTTTGGTGACTTATTCCAATTAGACCAACCATAGTTTCGATTCAGAATTACTAGTTCATTAGTTATCTAAAGCCATTCGTCGAGCTTATGAATCAAAAATAAAAACGAAATCTGTAGCAAATCTGAAGAACTTGCCAAATCAGGTGCAATAAAACTTTTTTAGAATGATTTTAGATAAAAAATGTTAAAATCAGGCCGTTTGTTCATCCAATCGCCACCTGGCTTAAACAATTACAAGCTAGGCCAGCTATAGATTTCAGGAAATTAGGACCTACAACAAATCGCCCGACGCTTTTATGATGCGGACGAAGCCATCCACCCCTAAAACATCGCCATCGGCAATAACGTTTGCCTGCTGGTAATAAGCTTCTCTTTCGGCCAGTTTTTCTTGAATATAAGTCACTAATTCCTCGCCAGATTTTCCGGCCACTAAGGGCCTTACCTGTTTGGCACCCATGAGTCGTTCGGCTAAAGTTTTAACGGGAAGTTTAATATAAATCGTAAGGCCCGAACGATTCATCACCGCCATATTATCGAAGTAACAAGGCGTGCCTCCACCGGTTGCAATAATTACCTGCTCAAGGCCAGTAACCTCTGAGAGCAAGGCCTGCTCGGCTTTACGAAAGGCCTGCTCGCCTTGCTCTGCAAAATATTGTTTGATTGTGGTTTGATAACGACTTTCAAAGTAATCATCCAGATCGAGAAAATCCCAGCCCAGCTCAGATTTCAGCCTCTTTCCCAGGGTCGATTTACCACTCCCCATAAAGCCAATCAGAAAAATGCGTTTAATGACCATCTCTATCCGGTTTATTACTCTATCACTCTAATTTTTATTGCCTGCCCAATGCAGCCTTTATCATCCTCTATTCAAACAAGGACATTTGATTTTCATCCTCATCTTCTAAGGGCTCATGGCCATCAGCATTCTCATTATTTGCACTGGACTCATCTACTACAGGCTCCAATTCATGAATTTTAGATACCTGAAAAGTCGTCAGCCTTTTTCCTTTTGCTTTAAAACTTTTTACCCCAATAAACTCGGCCACCTCAACAATGAGCTTTTCACGCAACTTATCATCACCGCCAAATTTCACCTCCAGGCGTGGGTAGTCTACGTGCATGATTTTAACAAGGCGCGATTTTGGGTTGTCGCCAATGAACGATTGCTCTTTCACCGCGTTTTCGAATTGGAAGCGCTTTATATAGTAGTAATTCTGATCAGCATCAAAATACACTGCGGACCACACCACATCGCTCCTGAATTTTTCAATAATGAGAATATTATCCTCGTAGTGATTGCTCAGGTCGAAGGAAGTCAAATGATACTTCCCGTCTTTGGTAATTACCAATACCTGATCGCCCCCACTGAACTCACCAAGGTACTGTCCGCGACCATCGGCGTTTAGACGCAGGGTTTCATGTTCAAACCAGATTTTACGTCCGCCTAATGTCGATTCGCCTTTTCTTTTGAGCGATATGGATTTTACTTCGTGCTTTGTAAGAATATTACCCATTGCCGAGCGCCCTTTGATGGCCAGCTCACCCATATCCACTTCAAACACAAGGTTTCGAATACGGGCCTTTGGTCGGAGCACGACCTTTAATATCTCTGATTCACCATTTGGGTTCGCACTGAAATACATTAGTTTTGAACCAGGTGTTTCTTTGGTAATATGGTATTCTTTATCACGGGTTACACCAGTAACTGCAAAACGCTTCATGTACATAATACCACCTTTACCATCGCGATACACCGCATTATAGATGGTCCGCTTATCATTCTTTTTAAACACTGCAATGTGAATGATGTCCTTTCCTACAAAGGCCTTATCCGTGACCTTAGTAACCACATATTTTCCATCCTTATAGAAAATAATTATGTCGTCAATATCGGAACAGTCACAAACGTACTCATCCTTTTTGAGCGCAGTACCAATAAAGCCGTCTTCGCGGTTGATATAAAGCTTCTCATTTTTCACCACCACTTTGGAGGCCTCAATATTAGCGAAACTCCTGATCTCTGTTTTACGCGGGAAGTTTTTACCAAACTGCTTCTTAATATGTTTGAAGTAGTCGATGGCATAGGTGATCAGATTGTCGAGGTGGTAGACTATTTGCTCCATCTCTTCTTCAAGCGAAGCGATGTACTCATCTGCTTTTTTTGCATCGAATTTCGATATACGAATCATTCTGATTTGCGTGAGCTTCACAATATCATCGCGGGTAACTTCACGGCGCAATAAACTCTTGAAAGGCTCCAGGCCGTGATCAATAGTTTGCACAACAGCCTCCATTGATTCACAGTCTTCCATGCGCTGATAGATTTTATTCTCGATAAAAATCCGTTCCAACGAAGACATGTGCCAGGCTTCCTCCAGTTCACCCTTACGTATCTCCAGCTCACGCTTCAACAAATGCACCGTATTGTCGGTGTTCTCCTTCAGGATTTCACTGACACCAATGAAATACGGTTTATTATCCTGAATAACACAGGAGTTTGGCGATATAGACAACTCACAATCGGTAAAAGCATATAACGCATCGATGGTTTTATCAGGCGATGCCCCGGCTGGCAGATAAACAAGTATTTCTACATTCTCTGCCGTATTATCATCAATCTTCTTGATCTTAATTTTACCCTTATCATTAGCCTTCAGAATAGATTCGATAAGAGTAGTGGTGTTTTTTCCATAGGGGATATCGGAAATCACAAGTGTTTTACTATCGAGCTTACTAATTTTGGCTCTTACCTTCACTGCTCCCCCTCGCAGGCCATCGTTATAGCGCGATACATCCACCATACCACCTGTTGGAAAATCAGGAAACAACTCAAAGGGCTTCTTCTCCAAATAGTTCACCGACGCGTCAATGAGCTCATTGAAATTGTGAGGCAAGAGCTTTGATGCAAGTCCTACCGCAATTCCCTCCACACCCTGTGCCAGCAACAAAGGAAACTTAACAGGTAAGGTAACGGGTTCGTTATTTCGCCCGTCATAGCTCAGTTTCCATTCGGTCGTTTTTGGGTTAAAAACCACCTCCTGCGCAAACTTGGTCAGTCGAGCTTCTATATAACGGGGAGCAGCTGAACTATCACCGGTAAATACGTTCCCCCAGTTCCCCTGACAGTCGATGAGTAAGTCTTTTTGCCCCAGTTGTACCAAAGCATCACCAATGGAAGCATCTCCATGCGGGTGAAACTGCATGGTAAAACCAATAATATTGGCAACCTTATTATAGCGGCCATCATCCATGCGGCGCATTGCATGCAAAATACGGCGCTGCACCGGCTTTAATCCATCATTAATATGAGGGACGGCCCGCTCCAGAATCACGTAAGAGGCATAGTCCAGAAACCACTCGCGATACATACCGGGCAAGTGGTTCACTGATGTTTCATCAACATCCCATATGCGCTGGCCTTCCTGCGGTTGATTTTCTGATGACTCCGAAGGCATGTCCTCCGGTGTATTGGGGTTATTTGTATCGTCGAAACTCATTCTTTCGTAACAGTTTTATTCTTGAGTAACAAGGTCTTCTTCAATAATCAGATTATCGATAATAAAGTTTTGCCTAATGGGGGTGTTCTTACCCATATAAAACTCCAATAAATCTTTGATGGGCACATCCTTTTTCAAGCGCACCTGTTCGAGGCGAATGTCTTTACCAATAAAGTGCTTAAACTCATCAGGCGAAATCTCACCGAGCCCTTTAAAGCGCGTTATCTCAGGCTTAGGCCCACATTTTTTTATGGCCGAATGCTTCTCCTCATCAGAATAGCAATAGAAGGTCTTTTTCTTGTTTCGCACACGAAACAAGGGGGTTTGTAAGATATATAGGTGCCCGTTTTTAACCAGCTCGGGAAAGAACTGAAGGAAAAAGGTCAACAAAAGCAAGCGGATGTGCATTCCATCCACATCGGCATCTGTTGCAATAATTACCTGATTATAGCGCAGGGTCTCCAGTCCATCTTCGATATTGAGAGCTGCCTGAAGCAGGTTAAACTCTTCGTTTTCATACACCACCTTACGCGTTAATCCGTAACTATTTAGCGGCTTACCCTTTAAGCTAAACACAGCCTGAGAGTTGACATTACGTGCTTTAGTAATGGATCCACTGGCCGAATCTCCCTCGGTAATAAAAATGGAGCTGGCTAGGTTCTCATCCTTTTTAATATCGGTATAATGAATACGACAATCGCGCAATTTTTTATTATGCAGACTTACCTTTTTTGCTCGCTCGCGCGCCAACTTTTTTATACCTGAAATTGCTTTACGCTCTTTCTCCGATTCGAGAATCTTTTTGTTCAGAATATCGGCACTCTCAGCATGTTTGTGCAGGTAGTTATCCAGGTTCTCGGTTACAAAATCAAGGATAAAGTTACGCACAGATGGCCCATTTGGTCCAATGTCTTTAGAGCCCAGCTTTGTTTTTGTTTGTGACTCAAACACCGGCTCTTCGACCTTGATACTCACCGCCGCGATAATTCCGGTGCGGATATCAGACACATCAAAATTTTTGTTGTAGAAATCGCGAATGGTTTTTACATAGGCTTCACGAAACGCCACCAGGTGAGTTCCTCCCTGCGTGGTATGCTGTCCATTCACAAAAGTATAATACTCTTCGCCATACTGATTACCGTGTGTTACCGCAATTTCCAGATCTTCACCTTCAAGATGAATAATCGGATACAGCCCTTCACCATCCATGTTCTCATCCAGCAGATCGAGCAGCCCATTTTTACTCTGAAACACTTTACCGTTGTAAATAATAGATAGGCCTTTATTCAGGTAGGTATAGTTGCGTAGCAGTGTTTCGATAAATTCTTCGCGAAAAGTATAGCTTTCAAATATCTCGACATCAGGCGTAAAAGTAATGAAAGTGCCATTGGGCTCACTGGATGTTGTCTGCTCATGATCTGTAACGACTTCACCACGACTGAAATCAACGCGTTTGCTCTGTCCTTCACGATAGGCCTGAACGGTAAACTCGGTACTCAAGGCATTAACAGCTTTGATACCTACTCCATTTAGACCCACAGATTTTTTAAAGGCTTTAGAGTCGTATTTAGCCCCGGTATTCATCTTGGATGCCACATCAATTACCTTTCCGAGCGGAATACCGCGCCCAAAATCGCGCACGGATACCCTTCCATCCTGGACAGTAACTTCAATTTTCTTCCCGTTACCCATCATGAATTCGTCAATGGAATTATCCATTACCTCTTTGAGTAACACATAAATACCATCGTCGGCGAAAGCTCCATCTCCCAACTTACCAATATACATCCCCGGACGCCGACGAATATGTTCTTTCCAGTCGAGCGTTCGGATCGCATCTTCGGAATAGTTCTGTGTATTTTGACTACTCATACTTAAAAACAACTAAAATTTCGGAAAAGTGTAGGTCCTCTTTTGCGGAAAACCATCCAAATATAATTAAAAGACGAAATGTTTCGTAATTTCTTTATTAACAATCGTCACTCGGTCCCCAGTCAAAACCGCACGTTCTCACTGGGAATCAAACCCATTTTCTCCATTAAATAGGTTGCATTATGACTTTGTGTAACCCCCGTTCGGAGTTTATAGTCAAAGCTTAATCCCTCATTATCAAAATTTACCTCAAAGCAATTGTTGAAAACTCGTCCTTGAGTTTCTTCTGACAGCTGCCCCAATTCGAGGTCGTGAGTGGCCACAAGGCCGCACCCGTTGTATTTGAGCAATTGTTTAATCAGCGCTACCGACCCCTGGTACTTGTCCAATGAATTGGTCCCCTTTAAAATCTCATCAAGAATAAAAAAGAGTTCGCCATGTTCTTTGAGGCGTTCCACTATCATTTGCAATCGACTTAATTCAGCAAAAAAGTAGGATTCGTGTTTTAACAGATTATCCACCGCGCGCATATTGGTAATAAACGGCAGAGGTTTATACTCCAACTCCCTGGCCGGCACCACACAACCGTTGCCTGCAAGCACCAAAGCAACGCCAACCGTTCTGAGAAAAGTACTTTTGCCAGCCATATTTGCACCAGTTATCACACATATGCGCTGCTGTTCACTAAAATCAAAATTATTACAAACCCGCTCTTCAGCAGAAATCAGTGGATGTCCCAATTCGGTGGCAGTAAATATGACATCGGTCGACAAGCGGGGCAATACATAATTGGGATGATTATAAGTAAAGGTAGCCAGACTATTCAAAGCTTCCAGCTCATCCAACGTTTCCATCCAGCGCACAAGCTGATCGCCATATTTTTGATACCAACCCTGCAGACGAAAACACACAATCAAATCCCACAGAAGAAACCCATTCAGCAAAACACCTGACAACATGTTTAAACGCTGATCGAACAGCTTAATGTGAGAAGCCAGCCGCTGCATAACTTCACTGGCCGTCTGCCCATCAACTTCCAATCCTTGCTTAAGCTCTACCAAATAAGGCGACTGCATATCTGTTTGCTCCACATGCTTAATCAAACGCGCATAACGGTGCAAGTAATTTCCCAGAGAAGACACTTCGTTATGCACCCTGTTGATCTTCTTAAGATGAATGCCGGCCAACATGAGCCCCAGAAAAAACAACCACATAATTACATTGGCACTCCATACACCAATAGCCACCAATAAAACAGAAGCTCCTAGCAAGAGAAAAAAAACGGCTATCAGATATTTGGTCCAACCTGTAATAAAAGATAAATCGGGCTGTTTAGATACATCCAGCTGACGGTTACGCTTGTTTCCTTTTTCAACGATAGCGGCCAATGCATAGTAGTGCTGTCTGAAATCATTCAGACTGGCCAGCTCCTTAATGGCTGTTTGCCGCGCGCGAATTTGGCTGGCATTGAGTAGAACAGTTTTGAGCTTTTTGCCCAAACTAAGATAACCACCTTTTGTGGCTGTTCGGTTAATAAACTGAAAAAGGGAACCTTTTCCAAACAAATCCAGATCATGGGCATAGTCGTGCTCCATCTCAATCAAATCAGCCCCATCGGCCTCATCGACCCACTCATGCCCCAATGCCTTGATCTCTTTGTTGAGCAACTGCAGCCGAAATGCGACATACATCCGCTCATAACTTATACGGTTGGCTCGCCAGACAAGGCCTAAAAACGCCCCAAAAGACAGCGCAAAAACGATAAAGAAACTGGTCGTCCAAGGCTCACATAGTAAAAATGGCACTGCAAACGCAGCTACAAAAAAGAGCAGACGCAGCCACGCATTCACAACAAAGTTGTGACTTAGTCTGGTTTCCTTCTTTTGCCATTCATTCCGACTGGAAATGTACGATTGACTTCTATCTTCTATTGGTTGGCGGCCATTAGTTGCTCCCATATCATATCTTTCAGCTCTGTAATGCCATTATTGGCAACCGAAGATATAAAAACATAAGGCAGATCTGGCAAGTCTTTCTTAATTTCCTCAATCAGCTCCTCATCGAGCATATCTGATTTGGAAATAGCCAACATGCGCCCTTTATCCAGTAATTCAGGATTATACTGCTTTAGTTCATTCAACAAAATCTGATATTCTTTTTTGATATCTTCAGCATCCGCCGGCACTAAAAACAACAGTATAGAGTTCCGCTCAATATGCCTTAAGAACCGTATACCGAGCCCCTTACCTTCACTGGCCCCTTCGATAATTCCGGGGATATCTGCCATAGCAAATGACTGATGCTCGCGGTAGGATACAATGCCCAGATTAGGCACCAGGGTGGTAAATGGATAATCCGCAATTTCAGGTTTAGCGGCCGACAAAACCGATAAAAGAGTTGATTTACCGGCATTTGGAAAACCAACAAGCCCCACATCGGCGAGCACCTTCAGCTCCAGAATAGCTGCCATCTCAATGCCATCTTCCCCGGGCTGAGCATAACGCGGAGTTTGATTGGTTGCTGACTTAAAGTTCCAGTTTCCAAGACCCCCACGTCCACCTTTTACCAAAATTTGCTCCTGATCATGCTCGGTGATTTCAAACAATACTTCGCCGGTTTCAGCATCTTTAGCGATGGTACCCAAAGGCACCTCTATGACGCGATCTTCTCCATCTGCACCGGTCGAACGCTGCTTGCTTCCACTCGCTCCATGTCCGGCAAAAACGTGACGTTTATACTTTAAATGCAGCAGAGTCCAGGTATTGCGATTACCACGTACTATAATATGACCACCGCGACCGCCATCTCCTCCATCAGGCCCGCCCATGGCCACAAATTTCTCACGACGCAGGTGAGCCGATCCGGCTCCTCCTTTTCCTGAGCGACAAAAAATCTTTACGTAATCTACAAAATTTGTACCTGCCATACATTAG
Source organism: Carboxylicivirga taeanensis (assembly GCF_051851475.1). NCBI lineage: Bacteria > Pseudomonadati > Bacteroidota > Bacteroidia > Marinilabiliales > Marinilabiliaceae > Carboxylicivirga > Carboxylicivirga taeanensis. The sequence goes on from NZ_JBPUSJ010000001.1 coordinate 312,797, forward strand.
TATTTAAAACACAATAAGCCACGGTAAATAATTACCGTGGCTCAAATATCGTGAAAATAAATTTACTTCAGTTCGTTTAATACCTCACAAACACGGCCAAAGATATCATTGATATCACCAACCCCCACGATAGGCTTGTACAGGCGCCTCTGACGATAGAACTCAATCACAGGCAATGTTTGCTTTTCATATACTTCCAAACGCTTTTGAATCGTCTCCACATTATCGTCAGAACGTCCCTCTGTTTCAGCACGTTTCAACAGACGAGCCATTAACTCATCAGAGTCTACTTCCAGGTTTAACAGCACAGATACCTTTGTACCATGCGACTGCATAATCTCAATAAGCGCTTCTGCCTGAGCAACTGTTCGTGGAAAACCATCGAAAATAACTCCTTGTTCACGCGGCAAGCTCTCCAGGAAAGCATCCAACATATTAAGAATGGTTTCATCAGGCACCAACTCCCCTTTATCGATATAGCTCTTTGCGATTACACCTTCATGGGTATTATTGTGAATCGCCTTTCTGCACAAATCTCCCGTCGAAACGTGAGCTAAATTATACTTCTCTGCAATTAATTTGCTTTGCGTACCTTTTCCCGATCCCGGTGCGCCAAAGATGACAACATTGAGCATGTGTTACTCCTTTATTTTATTATAATTATATATATGGTATTTATTCTACTACGGTATATATATCTTTCAGATTTCTTCCGTAACCATCGTAATCCAAGCCATAGCCTACGATGAAATCATTTGGTATTTCCATGCCTACATAGTCAAGCGTTACATCTTGTTTGCACGCATCGGGTTTAAATAACATGGTGGCCACTTTCACATCTTCCGGCCCCATTTGTTTCACCTGATTGACAGTATTAATGATTGTCAAACCGGTATCCACAATATCTTCGAGCAACACAATGGTGCGACCCGCGATATTTTCGTTCAAACCAATTAGCTCTTTTACTTCTCCTGTTGAACCAGTTCCCGAGTAAGAGGATAATTTAACAAAGCTTATTTCGCAGGGAAAATCAAGTCGTTTCATCAGGTCCGATGCAAACATAAATGAGCCGTTTAAGACGCACACCATCAAAGGATTTTTTCCCTTCAATTCTTCATTCATCTGCTCAGCAACCTGACCAACAGCCTGCAACAACTTTTCTTCAGGTATCGACAACTCAAATTCTTTATCTAATATCTTAACTCGGTTCATTGCTTCTTTAATTTATTTTGGTTCAAGAAATACCAATGCCTAATGCTACCATCTGTAATATAGACAGTTACACTCTAAAAACATGGATTAGTCAAATAAAACTCTGGATTTTAAGCTGCAAAAGTATAAAAAATAAAGATAACTACATGATTATAATCCTTTCTTAACTATTTTTGTGATGGGAAAAATTAACGAAAGGTTCTATCAGAGAATTTTTAGTAACCAAATAAATGGATAATTATGCAACCAAAAGTTAGTATTATTATGGGAAGCACGTCGGATCTTCCAGTGATGAAGAAGGCGGCCGATTTTTTAAATGATCTGAAGATCCCATTCGAAATCAATGCCCTTTCAGCACACCGAACGCCGGCAGAGGTTGAAACGTTTGCCAAAAGTGCAGAGAGCAGAGGCGTTAAAGTTATTATTGCAGCGGCAGGTATGGCAGCTCACTTACCCGGTGTAATTGCATCAATGGTAAAAATTCCGGTGATTGGCGTTCCTATCAATGCCAGCCTCGACGGAATGGATGCTTTGTTATCCATTGCACAAATGCCTCCAGGAATTCCTGTAGCGACCGTTGGAATTAACGGAGCTCAAAACGCAGGCATCTTAGCCGCACAAATGATTGCCACTGGCGATGCCGAGTTATCGCAAAAGTTGGCTGATTTTAAGGAAAGCCTGAAGGAAAAAATTGTGAAGGCTAACGAAGAGTTAAAAGAAGTAACGTATGAATTTAAAACCAACTAAGAGGTTTTAATATACAATACCACAAAAAAAGAGTTTGCGCTTGGCAAACTCTTTTTTTATAACGTTGAGTTTTTATTTTTTAATCAACAGCCACACATCGTCACGGCCTTCAATGTCGCGTGCGTTTCGTAATTCGGCAAAAGCTTCGTTTCGATCATAAAACGACATGTAAGAGACCTTATAAAAATCGCTATTAGGGCCCGCCGGACGCTCAATTACCTGGGCATTATATCCCTCGTTGGTTAATTGCGTAACGAATTCATCGGCGTTGTGTCGACTGGCAAAACTCCCGGCTATCAAAAAATATTTATCAGCTGGCTTAGGTGGCTCCGGCTGAACCTCTTCCACCACAGGCTCCGGGGTTTCATTATTTAGTGAGTCTGCTACCACTTGTTTTTCAACAACAGCTGTCTTCACTGGTTTTTGTGGTGTTTTTGCTGTTTTATCCTTACACCCCACTATTAGCAGAGCAAGAATAGCAAAAGCAGTTATTAATTTCCTCATAAGAACTAGTTTGCGTGTTTGAAAGTAATCATACTTGTACAATAAACAGAGTTAAAAGTAAGGAAATTGATGTTGCTTCGCAATATTTATAAGTAGTATATTGCTGCAAGTCCTCACAAAAACCTACACAACATACTTATAGCCAACCCCTTTTATGGTTTTAATATGTTCCTGTCCAATCTTTTCCCGTAGTTTGCGAATATGCACATCAATGGTTCGGTCGCCCACAATTATATTATCTCCCCAAACGGCATTATAAATCTCGTCGCGAGTAAACACTTTTTCGGGCTTGGAAGCCAGCAACACCAGCAATTCAAACTCCTTTTTGGGCAATACCAGCTCATCACCGGCATTCACAATCAGGTAGCGTTCTCTATCGATAATCAAATCACCGATTTGCTTCACTTGTCCTTCCTCTTGTTCTGCAGCACCATCTTCGGGTCGATACCTTTTAAGCAAAGCTTTAGCCCTTGATATCAATACTTTTGGCTTAATTGGCTTTGTAATATAATCGTCGGCACCAGCGTCAAAACCGGCAATCTGCGAATAATCTTCGCCACGGGCCGTTAAAAACGCTACGATAGAATTTTTCAGTGCAGGAATCTTTTTTATTTCTTCGCAAGTTTCAATGCCATCCATTTCGGGCATCATAACATCTAAAATAATAAGCTCAGGCATTTCTGCCTCGGCCACTTTAATAGCTTCCTGCCCGTTGCTGGCCGTTAGCACCTGAAAACCTTCCTTTCGCATGTTATAGCTTAAAAACTCCAGAATATCAGGCTCGTCGTCGACTAAAAGCACCTTGTAATTTTCTACATTCATTATACACATATTGGTTATACGAAAGTAAATAATGTGATTAACAATTTGTTTGGTAAAGATTATAGGGCCCTCTCCAGGGTGAAGGTGAATACAGTACCTTGTCCGAGTTTACTCCGCACATTAATGCGTTGTCCGTGGGCCTCAATTAAATGCTTAACAATGGCCAGACCCAAACCTGTCCCGCCCTGCTCGCGGCTTCTGCTTTTATCGGCCCTGTAAAATCGCTCAAAAATACGCGGCAGACTTTCCTCGGGAATGCCAATACCGGTATCTTTTACTTCCACCAGCACCCGGTTACCCATATCAAAAAAACTCACTTCTGTTTTCCCACCTTTTTTTCCGTAATTGATAGAGTTGACTATCAGATTACTCATCACCTGGAAGATGCGCTGTTTATCAGCCTTCACATACAATGGGGCATCGGCTCCTTCGCCAAAATCAAGTTGAATAGTTTTCTGGTTGGCCCGTATTTCCTGAAGCTCAAACACATCATCAACAAGCTGACACAAATTAAAGCGCTCCTTATGGAGCTGCAATTCCCCTGCCTCCAACTTCGAAATCGCCTCTAAATCTTCGATTATCGAAATCATCCTGTCAATACTTTTTTCGGTGCGGGTGAGGTAGCGCATATTGATATTAGGATCATCAATTCCTCCATCAAGAAGAGTGAGTATATATCCCTGAATATTAAATATTGGTGTTTTTAATTCGTGCGACACATTCCCCAAAAACTCCTTCCGGTACTTCTCCATCTGCTTAAGCTCCTGAATCTCCTGGGTCCGGTCTTGCATCCAATTAACCACTTCACGGTTTACTGTTGATAAAATATCATCTGAATAAGGTGCATTCATATCCATCTTTTGCCCTTTATCATCCGGCCCATAAATGGTTTGATAGATCGGTTTAATTTTGGAGTAAATAAAGGAGTTGATAAAATAATTGACCAAGGCAAATGAGACCGCAAAGAACACAGGCACTGAAATAACCAGTGAGTAAAACAGGTTGGGGCTAAAATAATTGACTCCAAAAAACACAAAAGCGAGTACTAAAAAGCCGATGGCAACAAAACCTGCTATTTTTTGTGGCTCAAGAGATTTCATATCCTAAGTATTATTGTTTGGGATGGATCGTTTTTCTATGCAAACATTAAAAAAAAGACCTATCTTTTTCAACAAAGTTATAGTAATTATTGCCTTATCAATCAATTTATAAGATAATTGCAAATGTTAAGCTAATGTTAAGCAGCTATTGCTTTACAAGACTGATATTAGATAGCTTTGCAATATTAATTTTGCTGGCAATAGTAACATAAATTTAACATTGACTTACCTTTTGAAAGTGAGGTTACGCCTATCTTTGGCTTTAACAATAAAAGATTATGACGTTTATCTGGATAGCTGTTATTCTTCTGGGCTTATTGGCCGTTGTGGACTTAGTAGTGGGAGTTTCGAACGATGCCGTTAACTTTTTAAATGCCGCCATTGGTTCCCGCACGGCAAAAAGAAAATTTGTCTATTGGGTGGCAGCTCTTGGCCTTTTAATAGGCTCACTGCTTTCGGCCAATATGATGGAAGTGGCCCGTAAAGGAGTTATCAATCCCTCCAGTTTTGCATTTACCGAGCTGATTGTGGTATTTGTAGCCGTAATGATCATAGATATCATCCTTATCGATGGATTTAATACATTAGGGTTTCCGACCTCAACCACCATAGCCATCGTTTTTGAGCTGCTGGGAGGCGCCATGGCTCTGTCGTTTATTAAAACACGACAAGCCCGCATTGATGGCATCGAAGTGGAAAAAATGATTAATACCGACAAAGCTTTTATTATTCTGGCCGGTATTTTACTATCCATATTTTTGGCTTTTGTGGTCGGCATTCTGGTGCAATTTTTAACGCGTATTATCTTCAGCTTTAATTACCAGCGGCGCTTCAAATACCTGTTTGCCATTGTTGGTGGATTGGCCATTACGGCCATCTTTTTCATGATCCTAAAAAAAGGGCTTGGCGACACGAGTATTTTTGATTCCTACCCCTGGTTTGAAACCATTGTGCGGCTGCAAACGGAAATTCTATTGGGCATATTTGCCCTTACAACCTTTATTTTTCTGTTTTTAAGTCTTTCGTTCAATGTAGATGTTCCGCGGATTGTGGTCTTGTTTGGCACCTTTGCGCTGGCGATGTCTTTTGCAGCCAATGACCTGGTCAATTTTATTGGCATTCCACTGGCCGCCATTGAGAGTTTTAAAGAATTTATTGCATCGGGACAAACATCACCCAATCATTTCTCACTCGATTTTATGGCCGATGGCATTATTCGCAGGAGTATTTTCAGCGACTATACCTATGCAATAATATTTAGTTTTTCGGCCATCGTAATGATCATCACTCTTTTTCGTTCGAAAAAGGCGCGTAGCGTCACCGAAACAGAGGTTCACCTGGGACGTCAGTCATCGGGCTACGAACGTTTTGAACCCTCACACCTATCCAGGGTCATTGTTCGTAACTTTCTCCATCTGCATTCGGTAATTGTTGGTGTTTTACCAAGGCCCATAGTCCAGTTTTTCGATTCGCGCTACCAAAAAGCCGAGACCGCCGAAACAAGAACTGTTGACGGGGTCATTTATTTTGATACCGTAAGAGCGGCCGTCAACCTGGTGGTAGCCAGCATACTTATTTCACTGGGTACTTACATGCAATTTCCACTGTCCACCACTTTTGTGGTATTTATGGTGGCCATGGGGACTTCCTTAGCCGATCAGGCCTGGGGCAGAGAAAGTGCGGTTTATAGAGTGTCAGGTGTGTTATCCATACTGGGCGGTTGGTTTTTTACTGCCTGCCTCGCTTTTATTGGTGCATTTATCTTTACTTACATAATTTGGTATGGCGGCTGGATTGCCGCCCTGCTATTAGCGGCGGTCGCCTTCGGTTCATTATGGTTAACCACCAGGTATCACAACCGCAAACTGGAAGAAAAACGCCTTTTAAAAGAAGAATTTCAGGATGAGGTAGACAATAACCTCGACCACCTGATGGATAATGGCAGTGAACAGATACGCCACCATTTACAGGAAGCCTCAAAGGTTTTTTACCTGTCGCTTCAGGGATTTATCGATGAAGATGTAAGGCAACTGCACGAAGCTCACAATAAGGCCTTACTCCTCGACAAATACACACGCAACAGCAAATCAAAATTCTTTTATGCCTATGCTAAAGTTACGGAAGAAGGCATAGACTCAGGCCATTACTTTATCCAAACATTTGATTACCTGACAGAACTGGTTGGTTGCCTTACCAACATCTCGCATCCTCTTTATGAGCACATCGAAAATCAACACAAAGGGATGACTCCTTCGCAGCGGGATGACCTGCAGGAACTGCTGGAGGAAATAACTGGTTATTTCAATCACATTATTCATATGGAGAAGGAGCAAAACTTCGACCACCTGAATGAGATGATCAGCAAACAGAACTTTCTGATTGGTTTCCAGGATTCGCTGCGACGTAACCAAATCAAACGCATTCAAAAAGGGGAAGGGCGCACCCGTGTAAGCATTCTATTTATGGATGTTCTGGCAGAAACAAAGAATGTACTGCTTTATTCGATTAACTTACTAAAAGCACACAGAGATTTTGTGGCCTCTTATCGTTCAAACAGTAGTCAATAGCTTGGTTTCAATTCAAAAAAAATAAGAACAATCGATGGCTGTTTGATCCGGCAAGTGCCACAATGTTAAAAACGTGTTAATCGAACCTTAAAGCTACAGGCACCTGCGCTTAAAAAAGAACACCATATGCTCATTAACACATTCACAACCAACCATCAAGAACTACACCCTGCTTAACATACATTTAAAGTTCTATTAATTCTCTCTTATCAGCCTTGCTCTGGCCTTGCCATACATTTGCTCTCGAAATAGTTGAATTATTGCGAGGAAAAATGAAAAGACAAGTATTAGGATTGATGATTCTTTGTCTGGCAAGTCTGACACAGGGATTTGCACAAACAGGAATACTAAAAGGGAAAATAACTGACAATAAGACGGGAGAAGAGCTTATTGGAGCGGCTATTATTATTGAAGGAACCACCACCGGAACTACTACCGATTTTATGGGTGATTACACCATGCCTCCATTGGAGGCCGGCACCTATACCATCCGCTGCCAATACATATCGTACGAACCACAAATTAAAGAGGGTGTCGTAATTAAAGAGAGTGAAGAAACCGTTCTGAACTTTCTGATGGGCGAATCAGAACTAGACCTGGCCGAGGTAAAAGTGGTAGCAAAAGCCAACCGCGAATCGGCAAATTTTCTGATGCTGGAGCAGAAAAAAGCAGCCATTGCTGTCGAAAGCATAGGAGCCGCTCAGTTATCAGCCCAGGGCGTTGGTGATGCAGCAGCTGCCGTTAGTAAAGTATCGGGCATTGCAAATAACGAAGGCTCCCAATCTCTGAACGTTAGGGGATTAGGAGACCGCTATAACACCACTACCTATAACGGACTGCCATTACCATCCAATAACGCTGAACTTAAAAACATCGATTTAGGCCTGTTCAGCACCGATGTGATGTCCCACATCAACATTGAAAAAACCTACACTGCTCCACTATACGGCGATTTTGGCGGTGCCAATATTAACATTGTATCGAAAAAACTGACCGGCAACCCATTCCTGTCATTAAGCATTAAAGTCCCTCACAACTCAAGCCTATTTGGCCTCGACGGTTTTTATTTAAATGATGGTTACGGGAAAGCAGGTTTTTCAACCACAGCACTACCCAATATCGACGCCTTAAAAAATAAGGACGGCTATGGCTTTACAAACTCGTGGAACCCTGTAAAAAGTAGCGTAGTCCCATCGATTGGCCTGGGTATTTCAGGTGGTAAATCATTTGAGTTAAGCGAGGCTGCCAAACTGAATGCCTTTTTTACGCTTTCGTTTGACAACAAACGCACTTACACCGAAAAAATTGAGCGGGTAGTAAATGCAGGTGGCAACGCCTGGGACAACCTGGAAGGTGAAGCTTATAATTACCAAACCCAAACCAGCGGCATGCTTAACCTCAACTACTCACGTGCCAATACCAACATTTACCTGAACAGCCTATTGCTTAATTCTTCGAATCAAGAGTTGACCACAATGGCCGGCCACATTCGCGATGTTAACGACGACCCTGAAACACCTGGATTAAAACGCCGTGGCGATTACCAACAAAACTTTGTGTTAGTTAATCAGTTGCTTGGCGAACATCAGCTAAATAAAAGCACCAGACTAAACTGGGGCTTGGCTCACAATTTTATTATAAACAGTGTGCCCGACCGAATTGAGAACACCTACCTGTTCTACTACGAAGACACCAATATGGGAGAGCTAGACACCGAAGCCGTTGGACGCAACTACCGCTATTTTCAGGAATTTACTGATAATGAACTGGCGGCCAACCTATCGGTAAGCAAACAGTTTGGTGAAGGGCTAACAGATGACATGGAGTACCGCAGCAAATTAACAGCTGGCTATTCAGGAAGAATTAAACTTCGCCAATTCGAAAATTACCAGTTCAATCACCAGGTAATCCATGCAGGTACCATGGTAAACATCGACCAGGCAGATGATTTTTTTAACGAACAAAATTTCATCGATGGCTTGTTCAGAATTGACACCCCAACGGCCGGCGATGAAAACGGCAACCAGCGCTATGGCGAAAGCTACGAGGGAACCATTAACCTCCATTCAGGCTTCCTCATGTATGAATACAATGTGTCGCCCCGTTTACTGGTACTGGCCGGTGTAAGAGCCGAAAGCATTTTCCAGGAGATGAAAACCCGCTCCCGTCAGAACATAAGTGGCCGGACTGAAACAATTGATTTCAACGAGATGAAGATGCTGCCAAGCCTGTCGCTCAAATACGCCACAACAGACAAGTCGAATATTCGATTTGCAGCCTCTCAAACCTATACCTTGCCGCAGCTTCAGGAGATGCCTTTTATTGCTTTTGCAGGCTTAACAGATGTGATTTGGGGCAATCCCTGGCTAAAACCATCTACGGTTTACAATGCCGACCTAAAGTGGGAAGTCTTTCCAAAAAATAGTGAAGCTTTAAGTGCAACTGTTTTTGGCAAATACATTAATGAACCAATAAATAAATTTACTATCGCCGGCACATTCAATGAATTTGTGAATGCCAACACGGGCGATGCCGCACATGTTTACGGGATCGAGCTGGATGCCAAAAAAGACCTGTTCGATTTTAGTACCGACAATCGAATCAGAAAAGTGTACGCCAGTGGAAACATAACGCTGATGGATTCACAAACAGATTTGGATGCTGAAAAAATCAGGACTGAAACCAACTATAGTTTCAATGCCAACTTCAACAAAGCCACCAGCCAATTGCAGGGCGCAGCTCCACTATTAGCCAACCTTACCCTAGGCTATAAGCAAAAGTGGGACGAGAACAAGAAATCCATTAAAGCAGCACTGGTGTACAACTATACATCAGACCGGCTATACTCCATAGGCCACTCCAACATGGGCAACCAGGTTGATCAGGCCATCAACACATTCGACTTTGTGTTAAAAACCAAATGTAACCGTCTGGGTATTGATGTTTCAGCCAAAAACCTGCTCAATCCTAATATCAAACGCGTTCAGCAAAACAGTGATAAAGATTACCTGGTTCGCCAATACAAGATTGGTACAACCTATAGCATATCATTAAAATATAATTTCTAAGCTTTTTTAAACTTAACATTTGTAAAAATGAAAAAACTATCATTTTTCGTCCTTTCATTAATGGTGCTTGTGTTGGCAAGCTGTAATGATGACAATGATCCTGTAAACCCTATTGATCCGGATAATATTGCCGGAACCATCACAACTGATGTTGTATTTAATGCAGCAACTCCATACAAACTAGATGGCGCTTTGATTATAGCCGATGGTGCCTCATTAACCATCCCTGCCGGCACCAAAATTACCGCCAAAGGAGGAACTACTTCCTATATTGCCGTGGCACAGGGCGGACAAATTTTTATTGATGGTTCGGCCAACCAGCCAGTAATCATGACTTCTGATGTGAAAACTGCCGGTAGCTGGGGCGGTTTAATCATTTGTGGAAAAGCCCCAGTTAACACAGGCGAAGGAGGTATTTCTGAAGTCGGCAACTTGCCTTATGGCGGAAGTGTGGCAGATGACAATTCAGGCTCTATCAACTATCTGCGGGTAGAATACACCGGGTATGTTTACACCAACGAAAAGCAATTCAACGGCGTCACCTTCTTTGGCGTGGGCTCAGGCACCAAAGTTGATTACGTGTCATCCTACATGGGTAACGATGACGGCATTGAATTTTTTGGCGGAACAGTGAATGCGTCTCACCTGGTGTCTATTGGAAGTAACGACGACGGCATTGACTTTGCCGATGGCTGGTCGGGCACTGGTAACTACTGGTACGCCCTTAACTCCGCCAAATCGGGCATCGAAGGCTCAAACAACGGCACCGACGGTGCTGCCACACCAATGACCAACGCTACAATCAGTAACATTACGGTCTACGGCATGGGCGAAAAACCATGGTTCCTGAAAGAAGGCGCCGGAATTCAAACCATTGATAACGTCGTAATCGGCGGAATGGTGGCCGGAAAAGAACAAGCCTATTTCTATGCATCGGATTCAGATACTGATTTTGATCCTGCCAAAATATCCCTCACCAATGTGAAGTTTGTCGACATGGGCATTGGTAATACCATCAAAGCTATTGAGGGCCTATCAATTACAGAAAATGAAAATGCCACAGGAGCCGGAAATGGTGTGGAAGCGCCTGATTGGGCCGCAGGATGGGCTTCACCTGAAGACATCACTCCCATGGATCCCTCCACAAATATCGCGGGTGAATACACTAACGATCAGGTATTGGCAGCTGGAACAACCTATACATTAGACGGGGCACTGATTGTGAAAGACGGTGGCTCGCTAACCATCGAAGAAGGAGCTACCATTATTGCAACAGCCAGTTCAACTACCTACATAGCGATTGCCCAAGGTGCTCAAATTTTTGTGCAGGGAACTGCCGAAAACCCTGTAGTGATGACATCTGAGGTAAAAGAAGCGGGCAGCTGGGGTGGCCTGGTCATTTGTGGCAAAGCCCCGGTAAACACGGGTGAGGGTGGCATTTCTGAAGTAGGTAATCTGCCTTACGGCGGAAATGTCGCTGATGATAATTCGGGTTCAATCAACTACTTGCGCGTAGAGTACACCGGGTATGTGTTTACCAATGAAAAGCAGTTTAACGGCGTGACATTTTTCGGCGTAGGTTCAGGCACAGTTGTAGATTATGTGTCATCTTATAAAGGAAATGATGATGGAATTGAGTTTTTTGGAGGAACCGTTAATGCCTCTCACCTGGTAGCCATTGACTCTAACGATGATGGAATTGATTTTGCCGATGGCTGGTCAGGCACCGGTAACTACTGGTATTCATACAACTCAGCCAAGTCGGGTATTGAAGGGTCGAACAATGGCACCAATGGAGCTGCTACCCCTATGACCACCGCTACAATTAACAATGTGACAGTATATAAAATGGGAGAAAAGCCTTGGTTCCTCAAAGAAGGAGCCGGTGTGCAAACCATTACTAACTGTGTGATTGGCGGGCTGGCCGACAATAAAGGACAAGCCTATTTCTATGCATCGGGTGACGACAGCGCTTTCGACGCCTCTAAAATTACCCTAACCGATGTGGCGTTTGTTGACATGGGTACCGGCAACACCGAAAAAGCAGTTGTTGGCATTAACTTTACTGAAAAAGCTGATGCCACCGGAGCTGGCAATGGCAAAGAAGCTCCAGACTGGGCGGCAGGCTGGGCAGCACCGGCAGAATAAACTACCCAATTATAACATCTTTAAGCAAGAAGGTGGCCCCAAAAGGCCACCTTCATCTTTTTATATACACAAACACTACTTCAACTGATGTTGAAACTAGACCTTAATAAAAACTCTGTTTCGATACAATAGCCAGCCAATAAACCAGAAAAATACAATGTGGGTGAGCGCAAACAGCAAGGAACCATTTAACGGTCCGGACAGTGGCACAAACACTTGCTGATACAAGGCCGTATACCCGTTGAGCACCTGCGCGCCTCCATCGGTATCAATACGGATGGTAATGAGGCGGGCCAGTACTTTGGCCCATAAGCCAGAAAAAGCAAAAATAAACAATGGGTTCATGCCGAAAACCACAAAAAACGAGGTCCACCGTTTGTAGCCTTTTATATCAACTAACCACACCAGTAAACTAAGCAGTAACATGGCCAGACCACCCGTATAAATAACGTAAGATGATGTCCACAGTGGCTTATTCAGTGGCAATATAAAGCTGCATAACCACCCAACCACAACCAATCCACTGCCCACAGCCAGCAGGTAAAGCGGCAATTTTTGCTTATCCACCTGCTTCACCATTACGCCCGCACCATAACCGATAAGAACAGTCACCACCGCCGAAAGCGAACTGAATAAGCCTTCCGGATCGAAAGGAATACCAAATCCGCGGTACAGATGGGCTTCTCCCAGTAGAAAACGATCGAAAGGAATGGTGGCGTTGCCCTCCAGCGAGTAAGGCGCTTCACCCCCAAAAAAGTAAAGCGCTGCCCAATGCCCCATCAGCAGAACGACACCAACAATGATAAGACGCACTCGACTCAATGACAAGATTAAAACCGCGCCAATGGCATATACCACAGCAATGCGCTGCAGTACCCCCATAATGCGCAGGGTAGAAAAATCTGTCTGCCATTGCGGAAAAGAGTTTAAGAACAAGCCTATTGCAAAAATCAGTAAACTTCGCTTGGCAATTTTCAACAGGGAAGTCCGGTTTAATCCATCGCCATATTTAGCAAAAGAAAAAAACATCGATACACCCATTACAAACAGGAAGAAGGGAAAGACCAAATCGGTAGGCGTGCACCCATGCCAGGCAGCGTGCTTTAATGGCGCGTAAATATGTGCCCAACTGCCGGGCGTGTTAACCAGTATCATGCCGGCAATGGTAATGCCCCTGAGCACGTCTAAGGCTAAGTAACGTTTTGTTGGAGTCATTTGCTTAATACTTGGAAGTACATCCTGAACACGAATAACCGGTCATCAGGATGCACTTATATGATTACTTCTTTTTAATGCCAAACTCAGGGTCAACTTTAATGAGTTTTACCATCACAAAGCTAGGAATTGTACAGATAATCACCCACACAAAGAAATGCTGATAACCAATCAGTTCCTGTATCCATCCCGAGACCATCCCCGGCAGCATCATGCCCAAAGCCATTAGTCCGGTACAGAAAGCAAAGTGAGCCGTTTTATGCTCGCCTTCCGACACATAAATCTGGTACAACATATAAGCGGTAAAACCAAAGCCATACCCAAACTGCTCAATGGCCACCGAAACACTAACCAAAACAAAGGATTCGGGCAGGGCGTATGATAGATAAATATACACCAGATTAGGCAGGTTAATGGCAATAACCATGGGCCACAACCAGTATTTTAAGCCCTTTTTTGAAGCCACCAAACCGCCGAGAATACCACCAATTGTCAGGAAAATAACACCTATAGTTCCATACACAATTCCTACTTGACTGGTGCTTAGGCCCAAACCGCCTACTTCTCGGGCATCCAGTAAAAAGGGTGAAGCCATTTTTACCAACTGCGATTCCCCGAGACGGTAAAACAAAAGCATCCCCATGATTACCCAGATATCTTTTTTGGCGAAAAACGTTACAAAGGTTTGGCGAAAATCACTCAATACCTCACTCACACTCTTTACTTCTTTATCCTGATCCTCTGGCGGATGAGGCAGCGCAAATTTATGATAAAGGGCAAAAACTAAGAACAAGCCAGTAATTGCATAAAATGTTAATGACCAAGCCATTGGAATACTCACCTCTTCACTGCCAAACAGCTTTATTGTTTCGAGCTGACCAGCCAGATACACCAATAAACCTTGTCCGGTAATCATTGATAAGCGATAGAAGGTACTGCGTATACCAATAAAATAGGCTTGTTTGCTCTCATCCATGCCAAACATGTAAAAACCGTCGGCCGCAATATCGTGGGTGGCCGAACTAAAAGCCAGCAACCAAAAGAAAGCCAATGTTGACTGAAAAAAGAAACTGGTTGGAATAGTAAATGCCACGCCTGCTAAGCCGGCACCAATCAAGAGCTGCATCGTTACAATCCACCAGCGCTTGCTTTTCAGCGTATCCACAATAGGACTCCAAAATGGTTTAATTACCCAAGGCAAGTACAACCAAGAGGTATACAATGCAATGTCTGTGTTGGAAATTCCCAACCTTTTGTACATGATAACAGCCAGTGTCATCACCACCACATAAGGAATACCTTCGGCGAAATACAAAGTGGGCACCCAGGCCCAGGGAGATGTCTTTTTTTGTTTCATATTCATTTAAGTGCTTGGTGCAATGTGCACGGTGCATATTTTATTTTGTAAATCAGGGCCCAGCCTCCAAAGCAAAACGTCCTTGGCTTCGGGATCTTGAGTTGTGGCATTTAGGTTTGACGAACATACGCTGCTTAACTTTACTCGTCTCACACGATGCTACCACAACTCACCCCAACTTATGCCTAATACCTTCTTTTCAGCTCTGCTCCTCTGAAATAGTGCATGAGAATAGCATTGTAATCATGACCTTTGGCTCCCATTACGGCCGCTCCAATCTGACACAGCCCAACGCCATGGCCCCATCCGGCACCTTTTAACACAAACGCTGTTGTGCCATTTTCATTGTGCTTTTGAACAATAAAGGCCGAGCTGTAGAGGTGCGACTCCGACAGAGCTTTGCGGATCTCCAGCTCTTTACCGATGGTCAGGGTCTTTTTATCGCCAACAATTTTCAATTTGATTAATCGGCCCGAATCGCCCCGCTCAACAGGAATCAGGTCCTGAATCAATCCAAAGTCGATCCCGGTCCGTTTTTTAACAAGCTCGCTCACTTCGGTCTGGGTATACTTGACTTCCCAGCGGTAGAAGTCGTTGGTTTCCTGGTCATAGTCGTTCAGTACCTGACACAGTACCTCCTTATCTGTTGTATTACAATAGGCATCTGGTAACCCCAACATCCAACTCTCCGCATTTTCTTCAACCTTTAAGTCGAGGCTGAATCCTTTCGGATCTATATCATTATCAGGAAATGCCTGCAAGTAAGGGTGATTCACCGGCTCCCATACATTTTCAAATTTCTCAACCATACCCCCACAGCACTTCGAGAAACGCGCATCACAGATGGCCTCGCCATTCATCAACACCTCTCCCCAGGTGGCCCGCACAGCCTTTTCAACCTCATCTGTAGTGGTTCGAGTTATCCCCTGATAGCGCTGACAGTGATCATCGGCGCATACATCAAAATTTAGATGATCTTCGCGATCGTACCACTTAATAAACTCCTCATTGGTCTCATGCACGGACTGGTAATCGTCCACGTCAGCCTGCAGGCTTTTGTTTTTCTCAATTTGAGCCAACAGCCAGCTTCTGGAGATAACAGCATGTGCCTTGAGTAATTCCAGAGACGATGTGGCGCTCATCTCCGATGAGATAACACTCATCAGGTAATCTTCTACCGGTAATACGTTTACGGCAGTAATTTTTCCATTTTCGAGCAGCAACTTCAAGCCACCTTTAAAAGACTGGTCTTCATCGCGTTCCCAATGAAAATTAATTCCAATCGTTACCTTATGCAAGGTGAAGTACGCTTCGCTCTTCAGCGGTTCTATGGCAGCACCCGATTGTAGGTTTATCTCATCTTTCCCATCGCTGATGGTGATACCACCTTGTGTTTTACTGGCTGTATATTTTCCTGTTAGGGTAATTCCCCCAGCAGTTTTGAACTGGCCATGTAACGTAAATTCAATGGTTTCTTTAAACTGAATACCAACCTGTATTACCGGTATCTTTTCCATGATTTTTTCTTTTGAGCTCGAAGACCGTGGTCCGGAGTTCGAAGTGATTTTATTAACTAATTATTGTCTTTTTAGAACATCAATAGGTGAAAATTGAAGCCGCACTCTGCGCACAAGCTCCCCTTAACCACTAATCATTGGGTAGTTAATCAGTGATTAATTCAATTTCTTTTCGAAGCGCCAAAACACCCGTTGCACTCTTGCATTGGCATGCCAGCTATAAAAATCGATGGGTCCCACCCAGGGAATTACCGAATGGCTGAGTCCCATCTCCTTCATGTCATTGAGGCAACGCTTTAACAGGATGGCTCCCATTCCTTTACCGCGCAAATCGGGATGCGTTCCCATTGGGCCAAACCAGCCGGTTCCTTTGTTATTGGCATTATGCGCCGAAAAGGCTTTAACTTGCCCGTTCATCAGCGCAATGTGTATGGAGGGCTGCTCATCCTTAAAGGCCATTTCTACTTCGTTGGTCCACAGCAACCATTCGTCCTTAATAAAATCCAGAACAGCCTGCTTGTCAGACGGTTTCGCCCGACGCACTTCCACTCCTTCGCGTTGCAATTCGTCTTCGCGCTGCTGCATATTCCAATTTTGATTTAAATCGACCAGCAGATTAGAGGTGTCGCCAAAGCGCTCAAAGCCGCGTCGCATGGCCCAGCATAGGGCGGGCGTATAGCGGGGATCAATCCCCGGCATAAAATAGTTTAGCGGTACATCATAGATACGCACCACATCAGCCTCCTTTTGTCTGAATAGCTCTTCCAATTGCTTATACATGGCCGTTGCGATGCCCTTGCGCCGATAGCTTTCATCAACAGCCATCAGTTTAATATAGGCATAATTCACCCCACGAATCAGGCGCATAACGCCCTGCATAAATCCAATGATCCTATCTCCATCGCGGCAAACTAATGTAGCTTCGGGCATCCAATGCGGATCGCCCTCCAGCTTTTCCGTCAATATGGCCTCAGTGATGCTATCGTACTCCCAGTTGCTATTTAAGAACCTGGAGACTTCTGCACAATCGGCAGATTGGTATAATGAAAGCGGATAATTCATAAAGATAGATTTTGATGAGCCAATGGATAAAATAGCTGTTTAAGGGATGATTATCCCTGTTCAATAATTTGATTGATGACGGCCAGACATTGCTCTTCACTCATGCACACCTGCTTTAATATCTCTGCAACGTCTTCGGCGCTAATCTTTCCAAAATCTTCGGGACGCGGGGTAATAAACACACCGCCCATATCAACCGATGCCGGACTGATGAGAATTTGCTCGTCCCCTTCGGCAAAATAGCAGGCAGGGCGATGCAAAATACGCGGAAATACATGCACCACGTACTGTTCCTCTTCATAGCCAGCCAAAATATTGAGCATGGGCTCTACCTCCTCAGCCTGCTTTGTCCATAAAGCCTTGTGCAATTGGGCAAATAGCTGTTCAATGGCCGCTGCATTAGCACTTCGGAAGGTAATAATACCCCGGTTATAGCCTTGCCAGTTAAATACGTCCACACCTCCCGAAGTAACAATTAATTTTGCATAGTCGCCGCTTCTAAAATCCTCCTCAATGGGCATAAATCCTTTAATACCCGCCTGAAAATGAAAATGATCGGGAGCAGACGCCCCACACTTAGGGCCGTTGTAAAACAGTGTAAAATCATTCAACTCCTTAGCTAATTCAAGCATGGAAGGAAAATAAGGCGCAATGAGCTGAAGGGTATGCTCCTTATGCGGAATAGTCAGGTGTTCCGTGAAAATTGGGAACGGATTTATGAGTACCGTATAATCGCCGTAGTCAACCCCTTCCTGCTCGGCCGGACGGTTTTTTTCGCATAGAAAGCAGGGCCGCTCCTGAATGGACTTGGTGTCGACCTTAGCGGCCGATGAACGCATGCGCTCGGGATTAAACTGAACTTTAACTTCGCTGCCGCCTGCGAGCACAACGCTTTTAGTCTTCACCTTTTGCAGGCCGGCGTAATTATTTGAGGCCAGACTCCAATTACGGAGCTGGCCTTCAATTAGTGTTTTGGTTTTGAGAGAAGTAGACATTATTCACTTAAATTTATTCGTCAGCGGCCCCCTGCAATAGAGAGCCACCGACTACTAACTACTTACTATTTTCAACAAATTGCAAACGCGCTTTCAGCTCCATGGTACGAATCTTATCCTTGTAGAAGTTGTGCGCATTCATTTTGCCAATATCTAATGAGGCATCCGAGTTATCGTCCCAACGGCGACACAGGTATAAAGGATCGTAAATGCGTCCAATCTGATACTCGCGGCTAATATTTAATCCCAATGCATAATCTTCACCGTAGCTGGTATTAGGAACTTTTACATCGCGCAGCACTGGCGTATAGAAAGCACGCGGCGCTCCCAATCCATTAATACGCAAGGCATTGTTTCGTCCGTTATCGGGCGTCCACTCCTTATGGTCAATTAAGCCTGGAGGAATTTCTTCCAGCTTAAAATTAACCATCTGATAGCTACCCACTACCATGGCACAGTTTTGCTCATAGAAAGCTGTCACAATGCGCTCAATAACTGTTTCGTCAATGTATAAATCATCACTATCGAGCTGAATGGCAAACTTACCACAACGCTCATCGGCCACTGCCACATTCCAGCAGCCCCCAATACCCAGGTCATCACGTTCCGGGATGATGTGAATCAGTCGCTCATCATTGAACGAGCGAATAATTTCGCTGGTTTTATCGGTCGAATGGTTATCAACAATAATGAGATTGAAGGCAACATTGGTTTTCTGCTTTAACACCGACTCAATCGCATCACCAATGGTTTTTTCGCGGTTACGCACAGGAATAACCACAGACGCTTCAACCGGAAAATTCCCCTCATCGAAAGTAATTTGCTTAAACTCTGGCTTGAGGTAGGCCCCAATGGCCTTAAGGTGAGCCGTACAGGCCTGCTCCATCTCAATTTGCGGCGCTCTGTTACGCGGATCGACGTAATCGAACATTTTTTCGCCTGACAAACGGGTATCCAGCTCCACCTCAGTGTAAAGCAGTTCGGGTAAATGCATCAGCTCATGCTTTTGCGACACGCGCAAACGCAAATCATACAATGCGGCATGCTGATAGTTGGCATCCATTGCTTCCACCGCCTCTTTAAGGGCAGTTGCCTTATACAGCAGTAAAGAACCGAAGTTAAAATCGTCGCGTAAACTACCCGCCTGATACTCAATAACAGGATGCGCCACCAGCTGTCCATTCTTTTTCTCATAATAGTCAGCATAGACCATGCCTGCTCCGGCATCATCGCAACACCTCATCATGCGCTCCATGGCATTCAGGCCAATATTAAGCGACATTGTTTTTGTATAAACAGCTACATAATCACCATTTATTTCCGGCATCAATTGCTTCCAGGTGTTGGTGGCACCTAAACCACCTTCTGCCACCACTACAGTAACACCTTCAATTGAAACGGCTTCTCTGGCTACAACAATAATCGTTGAGCATCCTGCTTCCTGAAACGCCCTGATTGAAGGCATTAACTCTTCCTTATTGGCATAAGGTAGAATACATGTCGTTTTTTTACCCATTGTATTTTGATTTAGTCTTATTGCTTATTATAAAAAAATTCTAATATCTGTTTCATTAAGCGCTCACGCTCTGCCTCACCCATAATGGTTTCAAAAGGAAAGCCAAGAATAACAGTCTTGTATTGGCCATTATAAAGTGTGGCGGCGCTAGCGTTGTTTTCTTTATAGCGCATGGCTGTGATGGCATTGATGCCAATGGGCTCAATGGCATCTGGTGCTTCCACGGCATAATATGCATCTTGCAAGGCGGTGTTGAAGACCAACTGCCCCTTCAAAAAGGCATCAGCATAATCTGTGCAGTAAACACTTCCGTTGCGAGCAGCATGATTTGTTCGCCACTTAAAGCGGAGTACATCAGCCGCAAAATCTTTGGCCACCGTATCTTTGGTAAGGTGAATGTCGGAACCTACATATGCCCCACTCATAAACAGATGCTGGCCCCTGCTGGTCAGTTCCTTTACCTTCGCCATAAGAGCAGGCGTATAAATCTGGTATTTAACAGTTTCACCATTGGCTGATGACGTTGTTTTTTCTTCTCCCAAAATAATGTCCACCGCCTGGTAAGCCAAAGCATCATAAATTTCGCTCTCAAATACTTCATCACTCACCGATACAAATGAATAGCCGGCTTTCAGAATTGCTTGCCCATGAACAATGACATTATCGAAGGTATTGCCTTTTATCTTTTTGGTTTCGTCGGTGCCATAACTGGCGCCCCAACCCGGACTGTCATCATCGAGCCATGGCGATTGCGGATCAAAGTCGTACTGAGGGCCGGTGTAGCCATACTCGAACCTGTCGGGCACCCCCATGTCGTCCCACCCGGCCACGCCAGCAAAGGTTTCGCTCTGAACAAACGCCGGTGCACTAATCCGGTCAAAAGCATTTACAACTAATACCTTCTCAGCCCGCTTATTGGCTAATCCTACTGAGAGGACCTCTCCCGGGAAACTTTCCCCACCTTCATTAATCGCCGTCACCTTATAGCTAACCACCTGTCCTTTCGGCAGCTTAGGTAAATCATAATAAGGTTCCTGCACAAGTGTTCCGTTATCGAATCCACCGTTGTCAATACGACGGTACACCTTGTATTTGGTTGGCACGGCCGATGCTTCCAGAGAATCAACAACAGGCAACCAACTGAGGCGGTAACCTTTCCGGTTTTCGGTAATGGCCATATGACTTACCGGCAATGGTTGTACCACATACGGACGTCCTTCCTGATTAGCCAGGTATTTCAACATTCCTTTATAGATAGCCCGGCTTACATCGAAGCGAAAATGAGGGTCGAGCCCATAGCGCATGTCGGCCAGGTTCTGATGCGACAACAGCTCAAGCAACATGGTAGGCACATTGGGTCGCCACGCTTCAGAATACTGACGATCCCACATGCCACGTCGGGTCCATTCTGCATTGTGTTTAATACAGATATCATCAACAATTTGTGTTTGAATGATATCCGTTAAATCCCTGCTGGCCAGTTTTGACTGCCCCTGTGGAAAAAAACCGCTGTCGCGCTGCGAACTATATATTCCTAACGTTCCAATAACTGAGTCGTTCGGGGTAACACCGGCATCGGTATGAAACGCAAAAGCCAAATCGATGGGAATCCCCAAGCCTTGCGTTCCCCTATCTTTAGTTGGCCCATTTGGCTGCCCCATCAGGTAACTCACCCATTCGCCCCTGCTTTGATAATCGTCGTTATAATCATTTTTACTCTCATTCAGGCTATACACCAAAGTGTCGGGCATACCTGCATACTGCAACCAATAACGGGCTGCCTCCATGTAGCGGGGCCTGTTTGAAGTTTTCCATTCAAACTGCTCGGGATTGACTTTTTCTACATCCGCTGCCTGCTGCTTTCCGTTGTTTAGGGACCATTGATTGGGCATCAGCTCATCGGCAGGACGACGGGCCACATTGCCCATGCCACCGCCTAAACGAACAGCATCTATCGAGATTTGCCCCGCTCCTTGCACTTCAACAACTGCTTGCTGGCTTGCATCAAAACGAAACGTACCCAAATATGCCCAGGTATCACCTCCCATGGACTGATTCAACCAGAAGCTGGTAACACCGCCACTATGGTGTACCTTGTATTCAACCGACTCACTATTGCCCTGATTGCGCTTGTAGGCAACATAAACAGCATAGTCGCCCGCTTCGGGCACATCGGCTTTAAACGTCGCTACCTTCCCGTTCGCATCCTGAAACAGGAGCGAACTGCCCATCAAAAAAGGATTGTCCCCGGGAAATAAGGTATCTTTATTAACAAACCCACGCTCGGTGGTATAGGTCAGTTTTTTATTAAGATGAACTTTTGATTGAGCGGCCACATAGTCATTATCAATAATTACCTCATGACTATTAAAACACCTCTCACGAGGCATAAACACATTACACCCGGCATTTTCGAGCATCGGAACCAAATAGGGAAGCACATACATCATTGCCGACAAATCTTCCACAGAACCATATAAGCGTGCACGCTGCCACTCCCAACGGTCGAGCTTAGACTCGTAATACCAGCCATGACTGTGCCATAGTGCGATATGATTACCACTTAAGCCTTTTAAGTATGCTTCTGTACCACTTTGAGTGATATACCTGTTTAAAGCACCTTTCCTGGCCACCCGTGAGGTATCTACTGCTATTCTGGCCCGATAAACATTTGGTATTAAATCCTGCAGAGTATATCCATTACTAAACACTTGCACCCCGTAGCCTTCAACATCTCCGGTATGGCAAGCTTTCAGACTACTGGTAAAACGTTCTACTAAATCTTCGCGCCAAGGCAGATAGGATAGCGGCTTATTAAAATAGTAAAAAACAAGCGGTTCTGAAACTTGTATTACAACTGAGTCTAACTTAACAGTCCCCAAATGGCCCCAACTACCAATTGGGTTACTCCATTTTTGCAAGGATTCCTGAAGGCAGACCGGCACATCGGATGCATTGATATCCTGACCAAAGGCTGCCGTTGGGCTCCAGTTCAACACAATGCCTAAAATGATAATTTTTAAAAACTTGTTCATCATCACTATTCCTGTTTGACGAACCAAAATTAGGAAGTTTTTTCTAAGATTCAAATTCTTGTCATACATCTTACGTGTTATTCTTGATTTCTGTCTATTTTATTTATACATTTGCAATGTATTCAGTCAACAAGCAACAATTACACAAGCAATAAATCGAAATATAATTGTTAATACTGGACATAAAAGCAAACTTATAATACATATCACATTGATACAATATGATACTAATTGCAGACAGCGGATCAACTAAGACAGAATGGCGTTTATTGCACGATGAGACAATAAACACATGTATTACCAAAGGCATTAATCCATTCTACCAAACCTCAACCGACATCCTACAAAATTTAGAGGAGGAATATACACTAAAAAACACGAAGCCTCAAGAAATCCATTTTTATGGTGCAGGATGCGCCAATGAAGAAAAAAACAACATCGTTAGAAAAGCGCTTATTGATTTTTTTGGCAATGTACACATCAGCATTAACAGCGACCTGATGGGAGCTGCCCATGCCCTGTGTCAAAACAATGAAGGAATTGCCTGTATATTAGGTACTGGTTCCAATTCATGTTACTATGATGGAGCGATCATAACGAAAAACGTATCGCCACTCGGTTTCATTATTGGAGACGAAGGCAGTGGAGCCGTGCTTGGCAAAAAGCTTATAGCTGATGTTTTGAAAAATCAGCTGCCCAAAGCGGTCATCCAACTGTTCTTTGATACATATAAAACTTCTCAGGCAGAGCTCTTAGATCGCATCTATAAACAGCCATTCCCCAACCGATACCTGGCTCAGTTCACCAAATTTTTATCGACGAACATACAAATACCTGAACTGGAAAGCCTTGTTATCAATTCATTTAATGAGTTCATTGAGCGCAACCTGCTTCAATATGAAAACATTAAGCAACTTGACATCAACTTTACCGGCAGCATTGCCTTTTATTTTCGAGAACAACTAACAAAGGCTCTGAATGCACACAAGCTCCGTTTAGGTAACATAACACAGGCGCCTATGGAAGGGCTCGTGCATTACCACAACGACTTAAAGAACAAATAATGATAGCAGAGAAAAAGAAAAAACTAAGTGTAACTGAATCCCCTTCCCATTTTGACAACCTGGAAAGGATGTCGGTGGAAGAATTGATTACAAATATTAATAAGGAGGATGCCAATGTGCATTCGGCTGTGCAAAGAGCCCTTCCACAGATTAAAGAACTGGTCGAACGCATCATCAAACGGATGGAACAAGGCGGCCGTGTTTTCTACCTGGGAGCTGGTACCAGTGGCCGATTAGGTGTGTTAGACGCATCGGAATTACCACCAACATTTGGCGTGCCCGACAACATGGTTATTGGCTTAATCGCCGGAGGAGACAGAGCGCTCCGCCAGGCAGTTGAATCGGCCGAAGATGATGCCAATAAAGCCTGGAAAGAGCTTTGTGAGTACAAAGTAGACGAACTGGATACCGTTATAGGCATTGCAGCCTCTGGAACAACACCTTATGTGATTGGCGGCATTGAACATGCCCGTAAAAATGGCTTATTAACAGGCTGTATTACATGTAACCCCAACAGTCAGGTGGCAGCCGTTACAGAGTTTCCAATTGAAGCCATCGTAGGTCCTGAGTTCGTTACCGGAAGCACGAGGCTAAAAGCCGGTACTGCACAAAAGATGATACTGAACATGATTACTACAACCATCATGATTAAGCTTGGCCGGGTGAAGGGAAACAAAATGGTGAACATGCAGCTGACCAACAGAAAACTGGTGGACAGAGGTGCTCGCATGATAATGGAAGAGCTAAAATTAAATTATGAATCAGCTAAGGAGCTTCTGCTCACACATGGATCAGTCAAACAGGCCATTGATGCTTACAAGAAATAAAACAACAAACTTTGAAAAGCGGGTTATCGATAAAACAGATAACCCGCTTTTTATTTAGTGCACCATCTGCCGGAACAAGGCTTCAGGAGAAGCCTCTGTCCTGGCAACGGGCCTGACCAAGCAATTAAGCTGCGGCATAATTTCTACAATCGTTTGCATGACTGTTCGTTGACAAAATAAAACAGCTATCAACCTGATTTACTGACAGCAAGCTGTAATACGCGTTGCTATTGGTCATATATCTGAGTATTTTGCATACATACTTTTCATTAATACACAGATCCTGTTATGCAAAAACTCATAATTATTCTGAGCGTACTCTTTATCCTTACCGCCTGTAAAAAAGAGTCCCAACCACCCATTTACAAAGGCGCGAATTTTTCAGTATTCAAAAACAAGGTTATCCAGGGAGACTACAGCGCCCAGGTCCACTCGCCGGTGCATATCACTTCAAACTATCAAAGCCCGGCTAATGCAACCTTTCCCAACGTTATTGAATTTAAGTTCGCCATTAATGGAAAAGACAATGAGATGCCCATGGGTGTTAACCATACTTTTTTACTAACAACCAATGAGCAGGGCCGCATTGAGTTGCCAGTCATAACATTTGGTAAGAAACATCAGGCCGAAACCCAATCAACACCCAGTGGCAGTATTCCCCCTAACACCCCATTAAAAGTACAGGTTGATGCCAGCGATGTTGTTCATGCCCTCGCATCACAGGGCTACTATGAAACATTTAATGGTCAGAAAATTTACAAGGAAGATTTTAAAGGCCTTTACATAGCCGGGAATCTTGCTCCTTTAGGTTGGGATTTTGATAACCTGGCCGGACGCACAGATCGTCAACTGACCGATCCTGACAATGATGGCATTTTTGAAATTACTTTATCACTAAACCCATACAACCCGGATGATTTTACCGCCAAGGAATGGCAGCTTCAGCATAACATTGAACAGTATCCGCAGTTCAGTTCATCAGTTCCTCTGGTGGACGCACTGTACAACCTGGCGCTCGATGAAACAGAAATGAACATCGAAGCCGATGGCACCTTCCGTACCGGCGAAGAATGGCCAGGTGTATGGACACGCGATGTGAGCTACTCCATCCTGCTGGCTTACGCATTTACCAACCCGGATATTGCTAAAACAAGCCTGATGCGCAAGGTCAAAAACAATCGCATCATGCAAGATACCGGCACTGGTGGCGCCTGGCCCATATCATCCGATCGTACTACCTGGGCATTGGCAGCATGGGAAATATATAAGGTAACAGGTGATGACGAATGGCTCAAAACCATCTACCCCATAATTAAAAACACGGTGGATGATGATTTTGCAACACTCACCGACGGGCGTTCAGCACTGATTAAGGGCGAATCATCCTTTTTAGACTGGCGCAAGCAAACCTATCCCGATTGGATGAATGGGGTGGATATTTTTGAATCACGCAGTCTGGGCACCAATGCTGTACACGCCCAAACCTATCACGTCCTTTCCCAAATGGCCCACCTATTAGGGAAGGAAGCAACTACTTATGAACAGGCCGCTCAACAGGTGAAACAGGCTGTTAACAATGAACTATGGCTTGAAAACAAAGGCTACTACGCTCAGTACCTTTATGGCCGTAATTCACTGATGCGCTCCCCCCGCAGCGAAGCTCTGGGAGAAGCCTTTACGGTGTTGTTCGACATAGCTAATGAGGCACGGGCCCTGCAAGTTATTAACAACACCCCAACAGTAGACTATGGCATTCCGTGTATCTATCCACAAATACCCGAAATACCACCTTACCATAATAATGGTATCTGGCCCTTCGTGCAGGCCTACTGGAACTGGGCATGTGCCAAAGTCGGCCATACTGAAGCACTCCAACAAGGATTGGCCGGCATGAATCGTGCAGCAGCATTGTTCCTCACTAACAAGGAAAACATGGTGGCTGAAAATGGCGATTTCAGAGACACTGAGGTTAACTCCAACCGTCAGCTATGGAGTGTGGCAGGCTACCTGAGCACGGTTTATCGGGTGTTTGCAGGCATGCAGTTTGAGCTGGATGGACTGCACCTTAGCCCGCATGTTCCGGCTGGTTATGGCAATGAGTGCATACTAACAAACATACAATACCGCAAAGCCACCCTGTCTGTTAAAATTTTGGGAGTGGGTTCAAAAATTAAATCGTGCACCATTAACGGACAAGCGGCCCAACCATTTATTAGCCACCAGGCCGAAGGACATCAGCACATAGTTATCGAGCTGGAAGAAACCCCCAACTCACTACACTCTAAAGATATTGCAGCCAACCGGTTTTCACTTAAAACGCCTCACCTAACAAACAATCGTAACAAGCTAACCTGGAGCACTATACCTCAAGCAGAGGCTTACCTGATAATCCGCAATGGCAACATCATCGATACAACGAGTAATACGGAGTACATCTGCGAAGCAAGGAATCAGTACAGCGAATATTGTGTGAAAGCAATCAACCAACAAAACACATCCTTTGCCAGTAATATAATTATCTGGGAGCCCAAAGACATAATTTCTATTGAAGCGGAAACAATGGGCCGGCAAGGCGATATTAGCGCCAAGGGCTACCAGGGGAAAGGCTATATTGAACTTTCAAAATCCCTGAATACATCAATAAATAAAAGTGTGCAAATACCGGAAGATGGGTACTATTTAATCCAGGGACGCTACAGCAATGGTTCTGGACCCGACAACACCGATAATAAATGTGCCATCCGAACACTATTTATCGATGGCCAAAAAGCAGGTGTCATGGTGATGCCGCAACGTGGCAAAGATGAATGGTCAAACTGGGGCTATACCAACCTCATCAAAGTTCAGCTAAAAGAGGGTAAACATAGAATGGAACTTAGTTTCAAAAGCTACAACACCAATATGAATGGTGATGTAAACACGGCCCTGTTAGATGAGCTGCGCATTATACCGCTTAGGTGACACTCTCCAATAAACAGGTAGAAAAACCTACAAGCCGGACCATTAATTGAACAAATAACTACTTAATCACTGACGCTTGCCCATTTATTTTAGCAATAACTAAAAAACAGAAAACACATGCATATCAGACTGTTGATTCTCCTTGCCGGCATCCTCTCATTGGCCGGCTGCAAGCAAAACAGCTTAATAACATCTCCCAATGGTGAGGTTCAGGCCATTGTGCAGCTTAGTAGTGGCCAACTCACCTACCAGGTAGCCAAAAACGACGAAGTCATCATTCAATCCTCTTCGCTGGGATTTGAGCTTAAAGAGCACGGCCAATTAACCGAAGGTTTCGTCCTGCTGAACCGTTCTCATAAAGAGGTCAATGAAAACTGGACAGCAGTGTGGGGACCGAAAAAAATTAACTCAAATCACTACAATGAAGCCAGAGTTGAACTTCAGCATGAAGCCACCGGCATTTTAATGAATCTTGTTTTCAGGGCTTTTAACGATGGGGTGGCCTTTCGTTACGAATTTCCGACACAGGAACCGCTGAACGAATTTACAATCATGAACGAACGCAGCGAATTTGCCATGGTGGGGAATCCAACTACCTGGTGGATAATGGCTGATTACGACTCCTACGAAAGACTGTACAACAAAACACCACTTTCCGAAGCCGAATGGGTCAATACACCAGTGACCATGCGTACCAATTCGGGCTTGCACGTGTCACTGCACGAAGCGGCACTGAGCAATTACAGTGGCATGACGCTGAAACTGCAAGACAGCGGAAAGAAAAACACCTATGTTTCAGAACTGGTCCCTTGGGCCGATGGCTCCAAAGTAAAAACCCAAGCGGGCATGCACACCCCTTGGCGAACCATCACCATTGCCGACAATGCCTCTAAACTGGTGGAGTCAAATATGATTGTCAACCTTAACGACCCTTGTAAGATTGAGAATACATCATGGATTGAACCGATGAAATACATGGGCATTTGGTGGGGCATGCACATTGGTACCGAAACGTGGACAGAAGGTGAACGCCATGGCGCCACCACTGAAAATACAATGCGATACCTCGACTTTGCCAGCAAAAATAACATTCAAGGCCTTGTGGTGGAAGGCTGGAATGCCGGCTGGGATAAATGGGGTGCCAAGGATGCGTTTGACCACGTTACACCTGCCAAAGATTATGACCTCAAAAAAGTGGCATCCTACGCCCAACAAAAAGGTGTTGAACTAATTATGCATCATGAAACAGGTGGTGATGCGGCTGGCTATGAGGCACTAATGGACTCAGCATATGCCCTCTGCCAGCAACTGGGCATTAAAGCCCTGAAAACAGGCTATGCAGGTGGCATCTATCCTCGTGGTGAGTATCACCACGGACAATACATGGTAGAGCATTACCAAAAAGTGGTGGAAACAGCTGCTAAATACGGCATTATGGTCAATGCTCATGAGCCGATAAAAGCAACGGGTAAGCGACGTACCTGGCCCAATATGATGACCCGCGAAGGCGTAAGAGGCATGGAGTGGAATGCCTGGAGTGATGGTAACCCACCGTCGCACACCGTCACCATCCCCTTTACACGCATGCTGGGTGGTCCCGTTGACTACACGCCCGGAACGTTCGATGTACTGTTGAAGCGCTTTAAGAATGACCGTGTAAGCTGGAACACTGATGACATCAGCCAGACAAGGGTACACACCACGCTTGCCAAGCAACTGGCCCTGTTTGTTATTCTTTACAGTCCCATGCAGATGGCCAGCGACTTAGTGGACAACTACATCGACCATCCGGCCTTTCAATTCATTGCTGATGCCAATATTGATTACGATGAAACCCGCGTATTGAATGCTGAAATAGGCGAATACATTACCACGGCTCGGCGAAGTAAAGACAACTGGCTAATTGGTTCGGCAACCAATGAAGAAGAACGCAAACTCACCATCACCCTTGACTTTCTGGATCCAAACAGAAGCTATGAAGCAACAATTTATGCTGATAAAGAAGGCTGCGACTGGTTAACCAATCCGGAAGAATACACCATCACAAAACAAATGGTGAAACAGGGCGATAAGCTGGAATTAAAACTAGCGGCCGGAGGCGGACAAGCAATTACGCTCAAGGCACAGTAATAACTCCGAACGACTCCTCTACGGAGTCGTTCTTTTTATGCTTTTATCAAGATCCATTTTTGCACAAATTCGCATTATACTAACTTTGCTTCCATTAATAACCTCAACGCATAACGATGGATGTAAAAATTGAAGCCGGCTGGAAACAGGTATTGCAACCTGAATTTGACAAACCCTACTTTGACACACTGACCCAGTTTGTCAGAACAGAGTATGATACAAACACCATCTATCCTCCAGCAGCACAAATCTTTAATGCTTTCGACCTCTGTCCGTTTGAACAAACAAAGGTGGTTATTCTGGGGCAGGATCCTTACCATGGTCCTAATCAGGCACATGGTCTATGTTTTTCTGTCAACAAGGGCATTAAAATGCCGCCATCCCTGGTCAATATTTATAAGGAGCTACACAACGATGTAGGGATAGCAATGCCGGACCATGGCAATCTCGAGCACTGGGCCAGACAGGGCGTACTGCTGCTCAATGCTACTCTAACCGTGCAGGCTCATCAGGCAGGTTCACATCAGAAAAAGGGCTGGGAGCAATTCACCGATGCTGTGATTAAAACAGTGGCAGAGCAATCTGAACATGTGGTATTTCTTTTGTGGGGAGCTTATGCACAAAAGAAAGCACAGCTTATTAATTCCGACAAGCACCTGATACTAAAATCAGTACATCCATCTCCACTATCAGCTCATCGCGGTTTCTTTGGGAACCAACACTTTAGCAGAACCAACGACTATTTGACCGCTAACGGCAAAGCAGCTATTAACTGGTAGGCAGCCGACAAAAGCGGTGATACAAAAACGCCCCCTGTTGTGCATATCACAATCAGGAGGCGCTCACTACTAACTACACCAATATTGTAAAAGCAAACAGCACCAGGCTATTTGCTGATAAATGCTATTTAACAATCATCTCATCGGAGAATAACCAAGCCTTTCCGCCTGCTGCCGGATGCCAGGCCGGACAAATACCTACGCTCTCTGCAACAATGCGCACGTAACGCGCTTTTACCGGATCAATGCTGGCCGGATACTCAACAATCTCATCCACATCGCTCTGGGTAACGCCCGGCTCAAATGTTGCCACTTTGGTAAACACCTTGCCAGTAGCCGACACCTCGTAGGTTACCTTTTTAGGACCAAACACCCACGACATTGGGGCATTCTTATAGCGTGAATTGATATAACTCACATCCGTTAACTCGCCCAGGTCGATGGTCAAATCCATGGGCTTTTCTTCAACACCTACTTCTACACCCAAAAAACCATTGGTTAAGCCATATTTACCGCCGCCATCGTACTGAGGTGCATAAGCATATTTCAACTCATACGGCTTGCCAAATGCTTTATGAAATATCAACTCTTTCTCAGATATATGAGTCGTTGTGCCATCCTCTTTAAACTGACAGGCCTTCACATGTGCATCCTGCGATAATACGAATGGCCCATTATAAACCTGGCTCTTCTGGGTAGGTTCTGTTCCATCTGTGGTATAATAAACCGGATTAGAACGCTCGGTCAGGAACTCCAGACGAGCAGACTGATTTTCGTAATCAGGCTCCACATCAATACGCACATGGTAGCTGATATCACCGGGTTTTACACCATACTTTTCGATAGAAGGAAGTGTATGCTGCACGCGTGAATAGAAATCATCCCACTCACGAATTTCAGGACTCCATGCTACTTCTGAGATAGCATATACACGCGGAAACAGGTTGTATTCGATGTGCTCAAACTTAGGCATGTATTCGCTCCACATATTAGCCTGCACACCAATCACATGCTTGCGTTTCTCAGGAGAAATGTCCGTTGGAATGGATGGGAAAGTATACACATCGCGCAACGTTCTAATTCCGGGATGACCAGGAGAGGTGCTCAGATGATTCTGGGTATGATTAAAGTAATAAGGAAACATCGGTGTCATAACCACATCATGACCAGCCTCTGCCGCTTTAACACCACCTGCCACACCACGCCATGACATAACGGCTGCACTCTGCGCCAAACCACCGTCTAAAATTTCGTCCCAACCAATTAAACGACGGTTGTGCTTATTCAGGAATTTTTCGATGCGGTGTACAAAATAGCTCTGTAACTCATGCTCATCATGCGCTTGCTCTTCTTTCATGCGGCGGCGACAATCCGGACAGGCCAACCAGGTATCTTTGGGTGTTTCATCACCTCCAATATGAATAAACTCACCAGGAAACAACTCCATGGTTTCGGCCAGTACATCTTCCAAAAACTGGAACGTTGACTCTTTACCAGCACAATAAACACCGGCTGACACGCCCGCCTGATCCCAGATCTCTAACTCGCCGGCATTGGAACAATAATATTGAGGATATGCGACAAGAGCAGCAGCAGAATGCCCCGGCAACTCTATCTCAGGCACAATTGTAATATGACGTTCTGAGGCATACGCTACTATCTCTCGTACATCTGCTTGTGTATAATAACCTCCATATGGTTCTGTATTGACTTCGTTCAAGCCCTTTTCCTGATTAGCTGTAAAGCCGACATTTTCACGCCAGGCGCCAACCTCTGTCAGCTTGGGGTATTTCTTAATCTCCAGACGCCAGCCTTGATCATCGACCAGGTGCCAGTGAAAAATATTCAACTTATTCATGGCCATGTAATCGAGAAATTGCTTGATTTCATCGACGCTAAAAAAATGACGCGATACATCGAAATGCATGCCTCGCCAGGCAAAACGAGGGTAATCAACAATATTTACCTGAGGGATAAGCACCTGGCCATCTTGCTGACTAAGCAGCTGACGTAAAGTTTGCAGGGCATACAGTAATCCGCCATTGTCGGCCGCCTCTATCAGCACTTGCTGCTTATCAACAGTTAAGCGGTATCCCTCCTTAGCTATTCCTGTATCTGCTTTTACCACACATTTAATAGTAGCCTGCTCTGACGACTGCAAGCTCAGTGCCTGTTCAACAGTCAATTGTTTATTCAACGTGCCCAATAAGGTGCCATCAACACCCGATATAGTCAATTGGTCTGGATCAAGCTTCAGCCAGGCTCCTGTATGTTCGACTTCCGCAGGGTAAGGAATTAGATTAAGTTGCACATCATCCTTGTTAGGTGCACATGCAAAAAGCACAAGTGCCATTAGAGCTGTTACCAGTTGCTTTATTCTCATAGCATTAGTTTTCAATAAATTTTTTTGGACCATCCCTGTGAGTAGTGTTTGGTCTAACCACCACTCATCTTGCAGACCCAATTAGTATTTACCAGTTATCAATTTCTTCTTTCAGTATCTGCCAATGTGCATCTTTCATCTCATATGGCGTAAACACACACACGCCCGAAGCACCTCCCTTTTTAGAAGCCTGAATAGCCAGCTGAAACTCTTCAGGGGTTGCAAAGGCAGGCATGTACAGGCCACTGTACAATGGTGCACGACCATCAAGTGCTTCAACACCTTCTTTACATGATTGCTGCACCCAATCTATTCCTTCGCGGTAAAAGCTATTGTAATTCATTGGATAATAGGCATCCAGGTTCCACTTATCCCATTCCTGACGTACCAGTTTTTTGGAGATAGTTGGCGTTGGAAATACAGCCGCGTTTATTTTATTTCCTTTGGCATGTACCGCTTTGGTGAGCTCATCAACCGTTTCGGTCACCATGTCGTAGCGAAACTGTCGCCAGCGCACATTATCGGGCGCTGCATCTGCAAAAGATGAAGCATCTTCACCTGTTTCCTTTTTATAGCGTTCTATACAATCGTCGCAATAGCAAAAATCAAACTCGGCATATTCCTTATCCATCACTAACCCGTACACATCCCAAAGATCGCGGGCCAATATCACATCTGAATGGCGAATATAATCGAGGTGCACGCCATCAATATTGGGTACTTCAGCCAAATCTTCCACCAACTTGGTTAAATGAGCTCTCACCTCGGGTTTTGTTGGACACAGCCATTTATAATAATCAACAAAAGGAGGATGCTCTGCAGTGGATTTGCCATCACGGCTTACCGTGTACCAATCGGGATGCTCTTCCAACAGTTCATTATTATAGCGTCGCAGAATTGTTTGCCAGGCGTGTAACTCCAATCCATGTTTATGCGCCAGTTCAACAGCTGCCGGATACTTCTCCAGGGCACATTGATACATCACCCCATCTATTCCTGTTTCCTTTAGTTTTATAAACATTTGCTCCAGCACAACATTATCTTCATCTTTCCCCTCGCCCATCCACACATAATGTTTAGCTGATGGAATTTCCTTTGGTGCCTGGCAGCCTGGTAATGCTGTTACAAGTGCTGCAACAATCAATACTGACAGCTTAATAAATTGCTTCATAATACTTCGATTTAGAGGTTTTATTCTCCAAGGTCAAGCTTTTATTTTAAAGTCCGAAATATAGGGAGCCATCTTGATACCAAATTGAAATCTTGTTACAGATAATTGAACAAATGTGCCGTATCTTTTTTTCTTTGATAGCATCACTGTGAATCAAACGAACATGCATAAAACAGAAAACACTGACATATTGATAGTTGGTCAGGGATTAGCCGGCACCTTACTTTCCTACCATTTATTCAGGCAAAATATTGCCCATCGGGTTATTGACATTCCAAAAGAAGGTAGTGCTTCGCGAGCGGCGGCAGGACTAATCAATCCCATTGTTGTGAAACGTGTTACAAAAACATGGCAGGCCGATCTTTTTCAGCCATATGCTCATCAGTTGTATAAAGAACTGGAAACGCTGCTCAACACCCGTTTTTATTATCCCCAGTCTATTAGTAAGCTTTACGGTAAAGAAGATGAACAATTTTGGCAGCACCGCTTGGATAAGGCGGCCCTGCACAATTACATATCGGTAAAAGCCCGTAAGGACTTACCAAACGGTATTCGTCAGCCATACGGCTATGGCACCATCCATCCCTGCGCACGCTTAGACATGGCCACGTTGCTCGACTCCTATCGAGAGTTTTTACACCAAAAGAATATGCTGATTGAGGCCGGGGTAGATGATGAAGACATTATTCTAACCGAAACCGACATTACCTGGAAGCACCTGCAAGCCCGGCGAATCATTTTTTGTCGAGGTAGCTATGATGCCAGTAGCCGCTTTTTTAAACACCTTAAGTGGAACAACACCAAAGGCGAATTGCTTGATGTAACCATACCCAATTTACAGCTCAAAAACATCCTGAGTAAAGGAATATTTGTGATGCCAATAGCAGATCAGCGCTTTAAAATTGGAGCTACCTACGCCCACCAATGGGAAAATCTGGCACCCAGTCCTGAAAAACGTGATGAGCTATTGACCAAATGGGCTGCAATTTCTGATTTACCGCTAACCATTACGCAGCCGCTTACCGGCATCCGACCAACCTTTGCTGACAGACGCCCACTGCTAACCTTTCTGAACGACCATCCACAAATTGGCATTTTTAACGGATTGGGCTCCCGTGGCGGCCTAATGGCACCTTATCTGGCAAAAGAAATGGCAGAAAAACTAAAATCTATTTGATAAAATACAAAACCAACCTGTTTAATATCCTCAATATAAGTATCTTTATTAGAGATATTGGAGTCCAGAAACCAAATAAACGGGGCGGTACCGAAAAGCCAAATGAGTAGGAAATAACTACACCTAATTATGAACACTAATTGTCCTAATGTTGAGAAATGCCCCATTTTTAAAGGCATTCTCAAAGATCGCAAGATGACAACAAAGTCTTACCAACAACTGTACTGTGTGGCAGGAGCAGAGAAATATTCAACCTGCAAGCGCTACGAAACAAAAGCCAAATATGGTGTTTGTCCACCTGATTTACTTCCCAATTCTACACTAACATTGGAGCAGATTGCCAGCAAGTACAATTTGCAACCCCACCCCTGATCGAGTGGATCTATTTCGACTAACAAAGTCAAATTACAATGAGAAGCAGGGAAGCAAAAACAATTGATATTCCCTCAAAAGGATACAAAAAAGAATACGCCAAGAGCGCAAGGGTCTGAATAATCAATCACTCATCCT
The DNA here is from genome assembly GCF_051851475.1 of Carboxylicivirga taeanensis. NCBI lineage: Bacteria > Pseudomonadati > Bacteroidota > Bacteroidia > Marinilabiliales > Marinilabiliaceae > Carboxylicivirga > Carboxylicivirga taeanensis. The sequence goes on from NZ_JBPUSJ010000001.1 coordinate 348,664, forward strand.
TGCGTGCTTGGCGTAAAATCTTAATACATTTTTCGAAAAGCTAAGTTGTATGCCGTGCAATTAATGTTACACTGCTATTACTCAACACTCTCTTCAGGCCTGTCATCTGCCTTATCGCGCTTGCCGTTAAAAACAAAGTTAATACCCAAACGGGCATTCACATACTTCGCTGATGCCGGCTTAAACGCTGCATTTAAATTATCTGTAACCGCATAAACCTGAAAAGGCCCCAGGTTAAGCGCCATACCAGCCCCCAGATTGGCTGGGGCATTTTTCATATACGAATATGTGATGGCTCCGGATAGAATACGTCCAGCCTGCAAACCTGTGGCCAATGTTACTTGTGGCACCAGCTTGTCATCAACAAAGTAGTTTTTAGAAACCAACCCAAAGTTGAGCCATTCTTTAAACTGATAATCAGCCGACACATTGAAATTCCCCATTAATCCGGTTCGATAACTATCTGCATCATTGCTAAAACGGAACGTTTCCTCAAAATCATCTCCCAACTGCTCCAGGTAATCCGCATCGCCGGCATCACCAGTTAGCTCATCAGATACATTCACACCATCATAATCAAAAGTACCTTTGGTGAATAAGCGCGAGGTCCCTTCTTTCCAATTAATAAACCCTAAATCATTAATGGCAGCTCCCAGCATTAACTTATCTGTTAATTGATAGGTTGCACCAAGATCAAGACCAAAGCCTGTATTTTTAGTAGAGGTAAACAGCTCATCGGCATCATCACGGACCTCTAAATTATCCACATATCCTTCGGCATCGTAGGTGATATCCAATGGAATATTGGTGCGGAATGAGGCATCGGAAGTGATGCGCATATTTCCGTTTTGAAATGTTTCCATCTCCAGGGTGAAATACTCCGACTGCACATTGGCCACACCAATGAGGTACTTCACACGCACCCCAAGGGTCAGTTTGTCGTTGATGGACTTTGAAGCACCAAGTACTACCTCATGGTAATCCAAACCATTGACATAAATATCCGAAAAAGAGTGGTTAATGGGCTGACTCAAATCATAATCCCAGTTACCATAACGCAAGTTCATTAAGGAAGCAGGATAGTTCATACGGGCCTTCAGCCTGTGATTGATGTCGAAAGTAAAAAACCACTGCTTAACAGCAAACCCGAAGCCAAGTACCTGAAGAGATGCTTCGGTGGCAAACAGGTTATTATCCTGCATTTGGCCCGCGGCATAATCCAAATCCACAATTAAGGAATCGGCCTGCATTCCTGTTCCTTTTCGAATAATATCATTCCACGAAAAACCACTATTTGTTCCATTGAATTGCACACTTCCTAAGGCAGGCATAGCCAGGTACCATTTTTTTACCGGTCGAAAAGCAGCGTTAAGTTGTGTCGATTGCGGAATTCCCTTGGTGAACATCAGAGAGTTATCCTGAGCTATGGCAGTAAAGCCAAAAGCCAGCATTAAAATTACAATATATATCTGTTTCATTATCAAGCCTTATCGGGGTTAGTTATTATACTCTATCTTGCCACGAATACCCAATTGAATATCCAAGGCATTTTGTCGTTGAAACACAACAATCTGCCCCTCATCATATTGGGAGGTATTAAGGCGGATGCTTAACCTTAATTCTTCAGCCTTCTTCAGACTCTCAACCTGCGACTCCGTCAGAGTAATTTCAGTCGTACTTTCACTGGTTTCAATAACCAAACCCTCTCCATTCACCTTTGCCGGTTCCACCAGATTAATAGCCATGGTTTCAAGCACAGAAGCAGTTTGAGCATCATAAAAATCAATGGTAGCCGATGCCCCAATAGGCAGACCATTCAGCGAAGTAATTACCAGGGCTGCCTTCGTCAGATCATCGAGCAAGTCAATATCATCCAACTTAATAACCTCTTGCTCTAACTCCGCGTTGAGTTTGAGCTTAAGTGGCACTTCAAAGCCATACCCGATATAAATGCGATCCTGATCGGTCAGTTCCAGTTCATCAGTATATTGATTACCCGGATTCAGCGTCAGTATGCCAGCATACTTTAATTGCTCAGGGGTTTTAGACAGAAAGGAACTGATATTGGAGTTGTCATTTGTTAATATATGAGCCGAACGTTTTGATTGTTCTCCGGCCTGAACCCCTTCAATATCGAAAGGCTGCGAACTCAATGGCAAGATGCTACCATCCTGAACCTGACCACTTAGAATAGCTTCAATACGCCCATTAAACGGGGTGGCATTATCAACAATAACACTTAGCTGCGGCTCAGCAAACTCCACTTCACCGGGGATGTCGGCCAATACGTCAAAATCAAGTGCATAGGTACCTTCATTCATACTTACCTGATTCTCTGACATGGTCCCTCTCACATACTTGAGTGATAACTCATCGAGCGCTAAAGAAACAGTACCAATAGTACCTTCGGAAAAAGACCCTCCAGCTAGAGGTTTAACTGCAACTTCCGCTGCAATGGATGTACCTTCAATCAAAAAGCGATCGCCAGCAATTACCTGAGTAGCTGTTTGGTTACTATGCACCTCCATCTCTATTACCCGGCTTGTACCTCCGTTATTTGCGGTTGGTAATGTTATGGTCAGCAGTAAAGGTGCTGGTAAATCGACACCAGACACAGACACCTGATAGTCAAGCACCATTTCCCGCACTTCGGCATTGGGAATTGACATCTGAAACTCTACAGCCTGGGAAACTGAAGCCTGGGTGTTAAAAAGAATGTAGGGTACAGTTACACTTACATTATTTGCAGACAATCTGAAAAAATCATTAATCCCCACATACTCCAGCGAATCGGTTTCCTGGAAAAGAATAATGTTTTCTCCATCATACTTAACCATATCTGTCTGATCGGACAGAATATCCTCCATACTAACGCTGGCCTTTGCCAGTGGAATGGCAACAGCTGCATTCGTATTTACATCATCAACGATGAGGTCGGTATCGAACTCATCTCCAATACAGCCTGAAACCAGAATTACTGCTAACAAGCCGGTCAACATTTTTTTCATGCGCGTAAATTTATTTTCTTTAGTCACTACTTGTCGAGCTATTTCAGAATGAAACACTCAAATCATTTCTTGCATTCATCTGCTTATCCCCAACAAGTTATTTTATTAAAGGACGGGCAAACACCAATTTTAAAAGGTATCTGAGCACTTAAACTACCCCTGCCATTTATTCCTCCCAGTTTTTCAACATTACAGGTGGTAAACGCAATTGCTATTTGAATGTTTCGAAATCATTTTCTGTTTTTTGATGACAGTTAACGGGTTCAATATGCCCTGATTTGCTAAAGACTTAATCACAATTACTTACTATTTAACACTTAGCAACTGGAATGTCAACTATTTCCACTAAATCCTGGAAACTATTGATAAGCATACAAAAAAAGCCGGCTCCATCGGCCGGCTTCTCTCTTATATAGGCTATCAAAACTATTCAAACATGTTTCTCATGCGACTAAAAAAGCTTTCTCCACTTCCCTTTTTAGGATCAAAGCTTTCGGCTCCCTGAAGTTTCTCAATCAGCTTGCGTTCCTCTTTACCCAGTTCCTTAGGAATAAATACCTGCACATGAACCAGTAAATCGCCTTTACCATAACTGTTCACTTCTGGCAAACCTTTACCCCGTAAGCGTAAAATTTTGCCTGGTTGGGTACCTGGCTCTACTTTAACTTTTACAGCCCCGTCAACAGTAGGAATTTCAGCAGTTTTACCTAAGATGGCATCTGGAATACTTACATTCAGGCTATAAATCAGATTATTACCATCCCGCACCAATTCAGGATGTCTTTCTTCCTCAATAAGCACCAGTAAATCACCATTAATACCGCCACGACGTGCCGCGTTTCCTTTTCCAGAAACAGAAAGCTGCATTCCTTCTTCAACACCGGCTGGTATGTTCAAGCTGATGATTTCCTCATCGCGCATAATTCCCTCACCGGCACAATGATTACACTTATTTGTAATAATCTTTCCTTCGCCACCACAAGTCGGACAGGTAGACGAAGTTTGCATCTGTCCCAAGATGGTATTCGAGATACGCGTTACCTGACCGGTTCCATGGCACGTTGAACAGTTGCTGTAAGAAGAGCCATCCTGAGCACCGGAACCACTACAGTGGTTACATTCAACGTATTTCTTGACTTTGATTTTCTTTTCAGCTCCGTTGGCAATTTCCTTTAAGTTAAGTTTGACTTTTACTCGCAGATTGGAGCCCTTATTGACTCTCCGGCCACCTCGGGATCCACCGCCGAAACCGCCGAAACCACCAAAGCCACCACCAAAAATATCTCCAAAATGTGAGAAGATATCATCCATGGACATACCGCCACCAAAGCCACCACCTGCAGCTCCTCCAACACCAGCATGACCATATTGATCATAGCGCTGTCGCTTTTCATCGTTAGAAAGCACCTCATAAGCTTCTGCTGCTTCTTTAAACTTTTCTTCAGCAGCTTTATCGCCCTGGTTTTTATCCGGGTGATATTTGATCGCTTTTTTTCGGTATGCTTTTTTTATTTCTTCTTTAGAAGCACCTTTTGATACTTCAAGTACTTCATAGTAATCTCTTTTCGACATAGTTCAGCTTATTTATTCGCCTACAACAACTTTTGAAAAACGCACCACCTTATCGTGTAAGGTATATCCTTTTTCTATGCAGTCGATAACTTTTCCTTTCATCTCTTCCTTTGGCGCCGGAATTTTTGTCACTGCCTCGTGCAGGTCGGTATTGAAATCTTTGTCTTTCGCCTCAATTTCTTTCATACCTTGCTGTCCCAAAAAGTCATTAAACTTTGTGTAAATCAGTTTAATACCTTCTTTCAAGCCATCCATATCCTTCGCTTCATCCAAATGCGTCAGCGCCCGATCAAAATCATCAATAACCGGCAACAGAGCTAACAGTATGCTCTCACCGGCCGTTTTTGTCAACTCCATCTTTTCCTTAAGTGTTCTTCGACGGTAGTTGTCATACTCAGCACTCAATCGCAGGTATTTATCATTCATTTCATTGAGTTTATTAGCCAATGCTGTTTCTCCTTCTGGCTGAGCTGTCTCTTCAGTCTCTCCTTGCGGTTCCACCTGCTCTTCACCGTCAAGCTGCACTTCCTTCTCTACGGTTATTTCATTGAGCTCTTCAGCCGCCTGCGTATCCATCGCCTTTTCTTTAGCTTTCTCCTTTTTTGATGACTTATTATCCATTATATTTTAGTTTTTTATTATCAACATCAAACCGGCCGAGTATATCTCGGCCAGCCGCCTGCAAATTTACAATTATTCTGCCAAGAAGCTGAATAATGGACAAATTGACAGAATATCCTTCATCCATTCATTTTCAAGGCGTTTATATATGACAAAAGGCACACTCTTTATACAAAGAATATGCCTTTTTGCCACAGTTGTAAAATTCTATTTAAGCAATTGCTGCAAAGTACTTTTTAAAGATGTCCCCCGAATGTTTTTGGCGATAATGATGCCATTTTTATCGACTAAAAAATTTGTAGGAATCCCATTTACACGATATAATGCTGCTGCCCGGCTTCGCCAGCCTGATAAGTCGCTCACATGATAAGACCATTCCAGCTTATCTTCTTTAATGGCTTGTTTCCAAGCAGCTTGGTTTTTATCCAAAGACACACTGTAAATTGTGAAGCCCTTACCAATATTAAAGTCCTTATCCTTAAACAGCTTATAGGCCTCCACCAAAACCGGGTTTTCTCTGCGACAAGGTCCACACCAGCTGGCCCAAAAATCGATGAGCACTACCTGTCCGCGCAGATCCTGCAAATCAACGACCTTACCTTGCGGATTACGCATTTTCAGATTAGGAGCCTCATTACCAATGTTTAAACCTATTTCCTGGCCACTAACTGATACCGACAGCAATAACATAACAAGCCCTATCCAGGCAGGATATCCTTTAATCTGTGTCATAAATGTTTGGGGAAATAATTAAATCGCTGAAAGAAAGGCTAGCGATTTTTCAATCTGTGAATACTTGACGTCTTTATTAACTATACGTCCCTCACCGTCAATAAGAATATTAACCGGCTGATTGATGTTATACATCGTGCTAATGCTACTGTTGATTCCCTCGTAATCGCAAATATGCAGAAAGTCCGAGGTTTCATCTTGCTCAATGGCAAGGTGCAGTGGTGCTTTAAAGCGGTCTAGCGAAATACTTACTACCACAAATTCTTCGCCTTTATAAAAGCGCTCTTGCTTATACGTTTCGTATAAACTATTCAGGTAGTAATTATTCATGCGAGACTGCGCATCGTATGACGCCCAAAAGTTTAGGAGAACCATTTTTCCTTCCAGGTTTTCCAAATTAAAAGGCGTACCATCGATGAGCGTAGCTTGAAAAGCGGGGGCTTTATTGCCTGCTTCCAAACCAACTAAAGGTTCCTGATTGTCAATCATAAATGACAAAAAGGACATGCCCACAGTCACAGTAGCTAATATTAATTTTAGCTGCTTCATGATACATTAATTGAAATTAATCTTCGGTGTAAAGTTTCAGAAAAATAAATGAGGTATTTATTCTTTTTAGATAAACATGCGGTATTCTGTGATAAGTGTCTGAATTCTGAGTGCAAAATTAGGGTTTGCCCTATATTCTTGCAACCGTTTATGGCCTTGTAATTGTTAAATCTATTTTTATATTAAGCAATGAAGCTCCATAATAAACTAATAATCAAATACTTGAAAAATAGAGCCACAAAAAATAGCCTTAAAAATCATCCTGCAAAGGACTCTTTTCAAGGCTAAAATAATTTAACGATTGTTAATTATATCTAAACTCGCTTAATGCGTGCTCCCAATTTCTGAAGGCGACCATCAATGTTCTGATAACCACGATCAATCTGTTCAATATTTTGAATGGTGCTTTTTCCTTGAGCAGACAAAGCAGCGATTAGCAGCGCAACACCTGCTCTAATATCGGGCGAAGTTAGGTTAGCTCCTCTCAAGGCATTCTCCTTATTCAAGCCGATAACGGTGGCGCGATGCGGATCACATAAAATAATGCGCGCACCCATATCAATGAGCTTATCAACAAAGAACAAGCGACTTTCGAACATTTTTTGATGGATGAGTACACTGCCACGTGCCTGAGTTGCAACTACCAAAAATACACTTAGTAAATCGGGTGTAAGTCCGGGCCAGGGCGCATCTGCAATGGTCATAATAGAGCCATCAATAAAGGTATCGATCTCATAATGCTCTTGTGTAGGAATGTAAATATCGTCTCCAACCACCTGCAGGTTAATTCCCATTCGTTTGAACATCATAGGAATAATCCCCAACTGATCGACTGCTACATTTTTAATCGTTATTTCAGAGCTGGTCATCGCAGCCATACCAATAAAACTTCCGATTTCAATCATGTCGGGCAGAATGGTATGCTCACATCCTGTCAGTTCTGAAACACCTTCAATTTCCAACAGGTTGGACCCAACTCCTGAGATTTTGGCCCCCATGCTATTTAGCATTTTTGAAAGTTGCTGCAAATAGGGTTCGCAGGCCGCATTATAGATGGTCGTTTTTCCGGGCGTTAAGACAGCCGCCATCAAAATATTAGCGGTTCCCGTAACTGAGGCTTCATCGAGCAACATATAAGTACCCTTCATGTGGGTGGCCTCAACGGTATAAAAGATATCCTCGGCATCGAAATTAAATTGAGCACCCAGCTTTTCAAAACCAATAAAATGGGTATCCAGTCGCCTTCTGCCAATTTTATCGCCCCCGGGCTTTGGAAAATAGGCTTTTCCATACCGAGCTAAAAGTGGCCCCATAATCATGATTGATCCACGTAAAGATGAAGCTCTTCGTTTGAAATCTTTGGTTTGAAGAAATTCCAAATTAACATCAGCCGCCGTAAATTCACATGTATTCCGGTCAATGCGATTAATAACCACACCCATTTCTGCCAATAGATCGATCAGATTATTAACATCAACAATGTCAGGAATATTGTTAATTGTAACTTTCTCGGGGGTTAGTAAAACTGCGCAAATAACCTGTAACGCTTCATTTTTTGCACCTTGTGGTGTAATCTCTCCTTTCAGACGGTATCCGCCCTCAATTTCAAAACAATTCATTATGTCAAGGTCTAAAAGATAACTAGCTACTTTTTCCGGGGTTTGGGCTGTGGTCTTTTCTTTCCGCGAGTGCGGTTTTGCTGCTGCTCTTTAAACTCAGCCAGCTTGGTTCCTTCAGGAATGGTTAGTTTACCTTTTGATAGGCGCTGAAGATCATCGAAAACACGATCGTCAGTCACCGAATCTTTGTGCCAAATAAACAGTGATTTTTTCATATGATTGGCAATCATCACCATCAAGTGTTCTCTTTCGGTTTCATCCTCTAAAAGAATTGCCTGCTCAATCATCTTCTCCACTAGTTCACCGTAATGCTTGTAGGAGATTTTACTGTTTTTATAGGGAATTTTATCAGGCCGCTTGGTCAGTGCTTCCTTTTCCAACAACTCGTATGGGTAGTCGATATCCAACTTAAAATCAGCCATTATAGCCAAGTGATCCCATAGCTTATGTTTAAAATCATTAACATCGCGTAAATGCGGGAACATATTCCCCATGATGCCAATGATCGTTTTGGCGCATTTGGTTCTCTCTTCTCGATCCTCAATGGTTACCGCATGGTTAACCATTTTCTGAATATGACGGCCATATTCGGGCAGAATCAAATTTTTACGATTAGAATTGTAATCCATTAATAGGTATTAAAATCTTAACTAGTTTACATCCTTCAAACGGCGGTTGTTTTTCGGAACTGTCTTTTTATAATTACTTTCGGAGTAGTGTTACCTTGTTGTTTATTAGCGCAGTAACTGAATGCCACAAAACTAAGTCAAAATTTTTAGTTTGGCAAATTTGAGTAGTAATTGTTTCTGCCCTGCATTAATGAACTTAACAGTTGCTTTCATATTTGGAGCAACGCCCTCAATACTAATCACCTCGCCTTGACCAAAACGTTCATGTTCAACCCGGGAGCCTACCTGTAAACCGTTTGTATTAGAAGCCTGGAATGCGATTTTGGGTTTATCGGCTGCTGACCCGCCAGTATAATTCATACGGATACGCGGCTTAACTGTTGATGATGACGAGTTAGCCAATGGTTTTCTGAAGGCTGGTTGTGGGCGTTCGTTGCCAGCAAAATCCTCTGGGTTAATATCCAGAAATGACTGATCGATGTCGCCAATAAAGCGGCTTGGCCGGCTATAGGTTAATTCGCCATATTTATAGCGCGACCTTGCAAATGAAATGGTCGCATTTTGTTCGGCCCGCGTGATAGCCACATAAAACAGGCGTCGTTCTTCTTCTAGACTCTTCTCACTATCGGTGGATTGTGTGGCCGGGAACAGCCCCTCCTCGACTCCAACAATGTAGACGTTTTTAAACTCCAACCCCTTGGCCGAATGAATTGTCATCAGTGTGACTTTATCAATATCGTCTGTCTTTTCATTATCCTGATCAGTCAGTAGTGCTACATCTTCCAGGAAATTGACTAGTTGCGCCGGTTCTCCTTCCTCCTGTTTACTCTCGGTAAAATCCTTGATACCATTCAATAACTCATCAATATTGTCGATACGCCCTTGTCCTTCAATGGACTTGTCATTATGCAAATCTTTCATCATTCCACTGGCCGATGCAATTTCAGCAGCCAGCTCATAGGCAGACAAGTTTTCGAGCTGCGCCTTAAACTGTGCGATGAGCGCCACGAAAGATGCCAGTTTCTTTTGTGTCCCGGCATTAATGCCTAACTGTCCTATATTGGGATTGATTAAAATATTCCACAGGCTCTGATCACTGGCGTCGGCTGCGGCCGTTAGTCTATCCATAGTGGTTTTACCAATGCCACGTGCCGGATAATTGATGACTCGCTTCAGTGCCTCCTGATCGGATGGGTTGATTGTGAGTCTGAAATAAGCCAATAAATCTTTGACCTCCTTGCGCTGATAAAAGGATAGGCCACCATAAATCTTATAAGGAAAGTTCTTCTTCCGCAGGGCCTCCTCAAAAACCCTCGACTGTGCATTGGTGCGATACAGTATGGCAAAATCTTTGAAGTCGCACCGTTCTTTCATGCGCTTTTCGAAGATGTCGTTGGTAATCAAAAACCCCTCTTCAATATCAGAATAAGCTTTCAGCACCTTTACTCGCTGGCCTTCATCGTTGGCCGAAAATACGTTTTTTTGTATCTGCCCCCTGTTTTTAGCGATGATGCTATTGGCTGCATTCACAATATTTTGGGACGAGCGATAGTTTTGCTCCAGTTTGAAAAGTTTATAGCCGGGATAGTCATTCCTGAAATTGAGGATATTTTCGATTTTAGCACCCCTGAAACTATAAATGCTCTGAGCATCGTCGCCCACCACACATATATTGTTATGCCTCTCGGCCAGTCGCTTAATAATGAGGTATTGTGAGTAATTCGTATCCTGATACTCATCGACCATCACATAATCAAACTGCTCCTGGTATTTTTTCAGCACATCCGGAAAATCTCTAAACAGAATATTCGTGTTCAATAATAAATCATCAAAATCCATCGCGCCTGATTTATAGCACTCTTTCATGTATTGTGCATAAATCTCATAAATCATAGGCATTTGAGAGGCTTTATCGTGAGCTGTTCGATTAACATCGCGGGCATACACAACCGGCGTCACCAAATCATTTTTAGCAGCCGAAATGCGAGATAGCACACTGCCTGGCTTGTAGGCCTTCTCATTCAGTTTCATTCGCTTTACAATACTCTTTATCAGGTTTTTTGAGTCCTGAGTATCGTAAATGGTGAAGGTAGACGGATAGCCCAGGTGCTTGGATTCGTAACGCAAGATACGCGCAAAAATTGAATGGAAAGTTCCCATCCACAAGCTTCCAGCCATGCCTTGTCCAACCACCGCACCAATACGCTCTTTCATTTCTTTAGCAGCCTTGTTGGTAAAGGTGAGTGCCAATACCCGATAGGGCTTAACACCTTGCTGCAAAAGATGAGCAATGCGAAAAGTCAACACACGTGTCTTACCAGAACCTGCTCCTGCTATCACCAGCGAAGGGCCCTCCGTTTCAACCACGGCACTTCGTTGGGCGTCATTTAATCCCTCTAAATAATCCTGCACTATACTCTGATTTATAATTGACCAACTAATATGCAAAAATAGAAGTTCATTTCAATAGAACGAATTCGAAAGGTAATAATCTTATCCTTTTTATCGTTAGAAGATTTATTATAGCTTTGAAAAGACAAAAGTTTGTTAGTTGTTAGACAGTAGTCCGTCAACTGTATATTGAGAATAAACACATTAAAACATGCAATCAATATATTTAGTCGCTAGTCGCACACTCCTTTTTCTATTGGTTTTTTTTGTAGGAGCACCCCTTTATGCACAAATCACTTCCAATGCGTTTTACACCGAACCTACACAATACGGTGACGGTGACACCGAAGATCCTGTGTTTTTTTACACCAACATCAATTCGGCTGTTTTAACGGCTCCATCATATAGTGAAAATTACGATTTTTTCTGGTACAGCTATTCTACTTCAACTGGCAGCTTCAGCACCGAAGTGCATACCGAACTTAATAACTCCACCTCATCTATCTCCAACATAGTTGAAAATGGGTACATGGTTAGCATCCGTAATGGCGCTGAAGTTGTGGATGAGTTCTACTGCTGGAACTTTGTCCCGGCCGCTCAGCTTGATTCCATTGGCACCCCGTTTGCTTCCTGCGATAACCTCCGACTGACAGCTTATACAAAAAACAAAACATTAACCTACTATAAACACAAAAGTGACCACACTCCTTTAACGGTTGATTATGGCTTTGAATGGTATTCATCACCAGCTGGTCCAATCAATAATGAAACAGACTTTACCTCGCTTATACAAGCCCCCACTGAGGACACGGAATACTCTGTTGCTGTAGGTGGCAAGTTTGCTGCTGGCATGCAAGTGGCTGAAGCCACTTTAGCCTACCAGGCCATAGCTGTTGAAGCCAAATTTACCTTTGAAACCGAAGGCACCGCCGACAACGAGGCCACCGAAGGATCAGCCCCACTCGTTGTGCGTTTCACCGATGAATCAGCCGGAAAAGTCAGCGACTGGGAGTGGACCTTTGGTGATGCCGGTAAAGATTTTGTAGCCAACCCTATTTTCACATTCCAAAAATATGCGGAAAACGGCTATCCGGTAGTACTGATTGTCAGAAATACTGAATCGGAATGCGAAAGCGAAACTGCCCCCGAGGTTTTTACGGTTAATGAGATGGTTGTTAGCGCTCCCAATGCTTTTACTCCGTTTAGCTCACCAGAGCAAAACGATGAATTCAGGGTGTTTTATCGCTCCGTTAAGAAGTTTACAATGCTAATTTATAACCGCTGGGGCCGAAAAGTGTATCAATCAAGCAATCCTGATGCAGGTTGGGATGGACGCATTGGCAGCCGAAAGGCCGAGCCAGGGGTTTACTTCTACAAGATTGAGGCGGAAGGCTTTAATCCTAAAGAAAAAGTCAATCTGGATGGCGTGGTTCACTTAATCATCAACTAAGCGTACCCTAAGTCTCAATCGAAATTCATTACTAATTAGAGCATAAAAAAGGAGGGTAGCCCCTCCTTTTCCTATTTAGTCTTCTTTGTCCTCTTCTTCGAAAGCTTTAATCAGATCAGCCTGAATTTCAGGCGGCACTTTGTCATATTGAGCAAACGACATGGTATAAAAAGCTCGGCCTCCGGTAATACTACTCAACGATGTGGAGTATTTATTCATCTCCTTCAGCGGCACCTTGGCTTTGATAACCTCGAAGCCTTTTTCACTCGACATGCCTTCAATCATTGCACGGCGTCCCTGCAAATCACTCATCACATCGCCCATGCGGTCACTTGGCACTTTAACTTCTACATTGTAGATAGGCTCCAAAATTTTAGGCGCCGCATTTTTAAAGGCCTGGCTAAATGCATGTCGACCAGCCAGCTTAAATGAAATCTCATTGGAGTCTACCTGGTGCATCTTGCCATCATACACCCACACTCTGATATCGCGAGCATAAGAGCCGGTTAAAGGTCCTTCTTCCATCTTCTCCATAATCCCTTTGAGGATGGCCGGCATAAAGCGCGCATCAATGGCTCCACCAACAATACAGTTGTTGTATACAAGCTTACCTCCCCAAGGCAGTTTAAGCTCTTCAGTACCTTTCACATTCAATTTAATCTCCTGTCCATCCAGCTTCATCGAACCAGGTGTTGGCATATCCTCGTAATAAGGTTCAATAATCATGTGCACTTCGCCAAATTGACCGGAGCCGCCTGATTGTTTTTTATGACGATAGTCTGCTCGCGCTACTTTTGTAATGGTTTCACGATAAGGAATGCGAGGCTTGAGAAACTCCACCTCAATTTTATCATTGTTCTCAATGCGCCATTTCATGGTGTTCAGGTGGAACTCTCCCATTCCATACACAATAATTTGCTTCAACTCTTTTGAGTATTCAATACTAAGCGTCGGGTCCTCCTCGTGCATGCGCTGCAATACTTCACCTAGTTTTTCCTCATCGCTTTCATTAACGGCCTTGATGGCTGTTCGGTATTTTGGATTTGGATACTTGATAGCTTCGAAAATATAATCGGTCCCTTTGGTATTCAGGGTATGGTTGGTATGTGTTTCTTTCAGCTTGACGGTCACCCCAATATCGCCAGCAACCAGTTTTTCTACTTTATGTCGATTATTTCCGGCCACACAATAAAGCTGAGCAATTCGCTCTTTAGCATTCCGGTTAGCATTAATTAAATCCATGCCTTCCTGCACCTGACCAGACATTACCTTAAAATAAGATACTTCTCCCAAGTGAGGTTCGATACTCGTTTTGAAAACAAACAGTGAAGTCGGGCCATTAACATCGTAAGGCACTTCTGTGCCATCATTAGTAACTGGCACAGGCATATCCGACACATTTGGCACCACATTACCTAAAAACTCCATTAGGCGGCGACCTCCCATATCTTTCTTAGCCGACACACAAAATACAGGAAACATATCTCTTGCAATTAAGCCCTTGCGAATACCCTGCCGCATTTGATCTTCGTTCAAAGTCCCTTCTTCGAAATACAACTCCATCAACGATTCATCGTTTTCAGCAGCTGCCTCCACCAATGTATTATGCAATTCGTCTGCCTTCTCTTTTTGATCAGCAGGAATATCTAAAATTTGTGGCTCACCTCCATCGGCTCCCCACTGATACATTTTCATCTTCAACACATCAACAACCGCATTAAAGTCGGGCCCCAGATTAACCGGATATTGAACAATGACCACTTTTTTTCCGAACACTTCTTTAGACTGGTCGATGGTTTGCTCAAAATTAGCTTTTTCATGGTCCAGCTGATTCACCACGAAAATGACGGGTTTTTGATGCTCTTCGGTATACCTGAAAAGATTTTCGGTCCCCACCTCAACGCCTTGAGTGGCGTTTAGTAGCATTAAAGCAGTATCTGTTACATTTAGTGAGGTAATTGCGCCTCCAATAAAATCATCAGAGCCAGGACAATCCAGAATATTGAACTTGCGCCCCAGGTACTCGGTAAACAAAACCGACGAAAAAACCGAGTAGCCATATTCATGCTCCACTCGGTGATAATCTGAAACTGTGTTATTACTCTCAACGTCGCCACGACGTTTAATGACCCCGCCTTCGAAAAGCATAGCTTCAGCCAGGGTGGTTTTACCCGAGCCGCTACCACCGAGTAGCGCCAGGTTTTTTATTTGATCAGCTTGGTAAACTTTCATAAAGCTTAATTTAAGAGTTTATAAAATATTTAGGTAAAATATGGGTATCCGTAAAATTAGTAATATTTAAATAAGATGCAAGTCAATTGCGTGCAAACTAGCGCCCTGCGTAACACAATCGCCCACTGTTTTTAAAGGGATTTTATGATGTCTTTATCTTCTTCCTGATGCAGCTCTGTCGGACTCCATTCAACTTGGTTGAATTTGCGAGTTAATATCCGTAATTTGAGTCATTCATTTAATCCTCGCACAATGGTACTAGAAGGAGATGTTCAAAAGCTAAAAATGATCATTGAAGAAGATGACAAAGTCTATCAGCGACCTTTGTATGAGGCCATTGTGTTTGCCGCCAAAAAGTATAAAATGGCAGGTATCACAGTCACAAAAGGTATTATGTCGTATGGCCCCAACAGCTTGATAAACAACAGCAAAGTCTTCACAATCAGCGATAACATCCCCATCATAATCGAACTAATTGATCGCACGGAGCGCATCAACAGTTTCTCGGAGATAGCCACGAAACTAATTGAAAAAGCCAACTGTGGTGCAATCATTTATACAGAAAATGTAGAGGTGATATTATATAGAAGCAGCAGTAAGTAAGTCATCACCCAGCTTTTATTGAGTTCCTGCAACTACAGAAACGGTTCCTATCCCATCTTGCGCACCCACCTGAAAGTAAAGTTTGGTCATGACTTGATTCGTACTTATATTTGGCGCGAATTTCAACAGACGCTATGATTAAGAAGAGCATTTCCATTATCTTATTTCTTATTTGGTTTTCCGGCACTACCTTTTGTCAAAAAGTTCCACCTCAGCAACCTAAACTGGTGGTATGCATACTGGTTGACCAATTAAGTACCGAGCAAATTGTGGCCTTTAAAGACCAGTTTGCAGACAATGGCTTCAACCGCCTGATTAATGGTGGTGCCTTTTACCGGAATGCCTCTTATGAGTCGGCCTCCAACTATTATGGCTCCAATCTGGCTACCCTTTCAACGGGCTGCTATCCTTCTACACATGGTATTGTTTCGGACTGGTGGTACGATCGTGTCCGAAACAAAGAAGTTAATGCCATTTATGGTGATATCGGCCACAAAAAGCAGGGAACACTATCCCCATCAGCCAACAAGCTATTGACCTCAACCATTACCGACGAACTGAAATGGATGAATAACGGGGCATCCCGGGTTTCAGTCATTGGCATCAATCCCAATTACCTGGTGTGGAACGGAGGCCATTCACCCGATCACATCTATCAGATCGACAGCAACACGGGTCAATTTATATCCATACATCCAGGCGACGACGCCAGCAGCGCTCTGCCAGAGTGGGTGGATGATTTTAATAACAAAAAGTTACTGGACACATACAGCAACAGGGAGTGGGGCCCTCTGAAAAACCTGAACCAATACCATCAAATGAAGTTCTTCAAAGAACAAAGAGCCCATTCCAGTTCATTTCTATACTCACTTTCGAAGCAGGAAGGAAAAGGCGCCTACCTGCCCGTTATTCATTCGCCGTTTGGCAATAAGTTAATCCGCGACTTTGCTATCTCGCAAATTATTAACGAGGGCTATGGGAAAGGTCCTGTAACCGATGTTATCACGCTTCATTTTACAGCCAGAGCGGTGCATGGAAGAAATGACGGAGCCTTTGATGCCGAAACTCAGGATATGCTGCTGCGCCTCGATTTGGAAATAGCGGATATCCTCAAAAGTATAGACCAGGAAGTTGGCCTCGAAAACACCCTGGTAACGCTAAGTTCGGTTTCTACACCTGTCCGTTCTAAGGAGGAAGTAGAAAATCATGGTCTGCCAACCGGTGTCTTTAATGGACAAAAGGCAGCATCTTTGGCGAACCTGTTTTTAATGGCCAAATATGGACAAGGCAAATGGGTAATGACCTATAATGACGGTCAGCTGTTTCTGAATCATGAATTAATTAAAGAAAGAAAAATTGCGCTGGAAACCATTAAAAAAGAAGCAGCTCAATTTATCAGCGACATGGAAGGCGTTGCCTATGCGGTTCCAATCAGCGAATTGCAGTATTCAGCCGCTGATATTGCATCTCTGCAAGGTTTAAAACTCAACTATCACCCGGGACGCTCAGGAGATATTGCTATTAAGACAAATCCGGGCTGGTACGAAGAGCTCAGGGATGGTCGATTAATCGCGAGAAACTGGAATGGCAGCTATCATCCCCTGATAATATATGGTTGGAAAATTAATCCGCAGGATGTGTATCAATCTATTTCGATGACACGCTTTGCTCCAACCATTTGTTCATTTTTGCAAATACCGTTCCCTAATGGTTGCGAAGGGGAACCGCTCCCCAACCTTATTTATTAAATTGATTTAGGGTGGTTCGAAACTCATTCAAGAGGGACAAATCTTGCTCAAGCACATTGCCAATTACAACAATATCGGCCCCTGCCTGAAAAGCCAGGTGTAGATCGTCTGGAGTGCGGATGCCACCTCCCACCATAAGTGGCACATCAATGGCTTCACGCACCGCCTCAATCATTTTTTTCGCCACAGGACGCCGGGCCCCGCTGCCTGCGTCCATATATATCAACTTCATCCCCAAATAGGCACCTGCCAAAGCTGTAGCTACAGCAATATCATATTTATCGGAAGGAATGGCCTGCGTTTGACTGATGTACTGCACCGAAGTGTTCGAACCACCATCGATAAGCATATACCCCGTTGAAATGGCCTCAATATTATTGGCCTTTATATGCGGGGCTGCTGCCACATGATGACTGATTAAAAACTCAGGATTACGGCCGGATATTAATGACAAAAACAGCATGGCATCCACCTCCCTGCATATCTGAACAGAAGAGCCTGGGTAGAGCACTACAGGCTGACTGATGTGCTGCTTTAACTCTTTTACAAAGGCACTTGTATCCACACTGATCAAACTCCCTCCAACCAGAATCAGATCGGGCTTTGATGATTGTAACACACTTTTCAATTCTGCGATGGAATCAAAAGAAAATTTATCCGGATCTATTAAAAAAGCCAGCTGCTTACGCCCGGCTTTATAGATCTTATTTATTTGTTCGTAAACCATTTTCTAAGGTATTAACAGTAAACCAGCGTATAATCCTGATTAATAAAATAGGCTAACTCCAGTTGACTAACTTCTTGCTGAGTGATGAAGTCACACATTAACGTTCCTCTATCCCTCAATAGAAACGGATGCACCTTGAACTGCTCTTTAAAAATGACCCCATAAACGTTAAAGTACTTGTAAAGTGTTTCTTTGGCCGACCAAAGCAGCGTGAGGCATTGCCTCTTATCTGTTAATTCGTTCAGGTAAGGCTGCTCTTCAGCATGCACGAAACGATTGGCCACCTTCTCGACCCTGGGCAAACAAACCTCAATATCCAGAGCTGTGGGCACATCAGACACACTCACGGCGGCAAAACCATCGGTGTGAGAGATGCTGATATGAGCTGTCCCATTAATTAATTCAGGCTTGCCATTATCCCCGTAAATAAGTTCGGGATAATACCCTAGCAGATTTTTGAGTAACAAGCGGGATGCCAACCACTCCTTCTGTCGTTTCTCCAAGCGAAACTTATCAACTACCGGTCGATCGTTATCAGAAAGAAGCAATGCAGAGGCGAGCTGCTCCACACTTTCTTCAATTTGCCATACGGCCACTTTTCGACTCGGACTGATATCTATAACTTGACACAGCGGCATGGGCAATTAATTATTCCAACGGATGGTTTCCATAATTCGCACTACATCTTTCTCCACAAAGTTAATAACCGGTGCCAGGCTATCCTGATTAGGTTTGGCATTGAAATACAAAGAGCCACGTATAAAGTGATTTAAACTATCGGTGGCAAAAAACTGCAATGGGGAAGCAGCATTTCCTTTAATCTCATACAGAATGCCAGTTACCTGTTTGGAGGCATCGTAGAATATCCGCTCATTAATAGCATCTGCCTTGATGGTATGTTTATAAACCAGCTTACGACTATCTTCCATTAGCATATTAAAGTTATCCTGAATCGGCTTATAGCTAACATGAATCTGTCCGTTAAACTCAGGAAATATGATATTTAACCAGTACGCTTCAGCATTTTTACTCGTATCGGGCACAACCTTTGCATAATTCGGATATTCAAACTGATAAGGGTATAGCTTTTCAAGTGGCTGGTAGCTTTTTTCGGGTAAATCAATTCTGAAATAGCCCCTGGGCTTTGGTGTACTTTTTTGCTGACACGCACTCCCTATTCCAATTACCACCACTACAAACCATGCGAGCCGTATTATCTTTCTTGCCATATAAACTATTTTATCTCGAACTTCACCTTTTTAATTCTCCGGTTGTCGGCAGCAACAATGGTAAAAACACAATCGTTATACTTGATCACATCATTCTTTTGAGGTATTTGACCTTTCAGCTCCAATATAAGTCCTGCCAGGGTTTCGGCATCGCCCCTAACTTTTGCAAATAATTCCTCATCGGTGTTGGTGATCTTATGAAAATCGTTTAGGAACACCTTCGCCTCAAACACCAGGGAGCCATCGGGCATGCGGGTATAAAACGCCTCATCATCATCCAGCTCATCACTAATATCTCCAACTATTTCCTCCAAAATATCTTCAAGAGTAACAATGCCCATGGTGCCGCCGTATTCATCAACCACAATGGCCATATGAATTTTTTCTGCCTGAAACTCTTCTAAAAGATCGTTAATCATCTTGTTTTCGGGCACATAATAGGCCTTTCTGATAAGGGATTGCCACTCAAAATCAGCAACTTCATCGAGATGCGCCAAGAGATCCTTCACGTACAATATCCCTTTTACATTATCGGGTGTTTCATCATACACCGGAATGCGCGAATAGCCCGAATCAATAATAACCTGCAGGACTTTGTTGTAGTTGCTCTTTATTTCCACGTCAATAACATCCACCCGGGCCGTCATAATTTCTGCAACATCAATGTTACCAAACTTCACAATCCCTTCCAGAATATCCTTCTCCTCCGAGATATCATTACCTGTCAACTCTAATGCCTGCGAGATATCGTCCATCGACAGACTCCCCACTTTTTTGGCAATGCGCCGATTGACGATATTAGTGGATTTTGTGAGGATGGCACTTAACGGACTGAGTAAACGCGTCAGCACCATTAACGGATAGGCCATTACGGCTGCAAATTTCCGGGGATATTGTGAGGCATACACCTTAGGCAGTATTTCCCCAAAAAACAGAATCAGTCCGGTGATAAAAACCACCTCAAAAACGAACTTGATTAATGCATCCTGTCCAAGATTAACAATACTGGCCACCAAAAAGGAGGTGAGAATAACAATTGCAACGTTTACAAAATTATTGCTGATAAGGATGGTTGCCAAAAGCGTTTCCTTATTCTTCAGATGCTTAAGAACTTGCTTGTTTTTTTTAGTTTCGTTTTCTTTTAGAAATTGCAAATCAGCGGGCTCGAGCGAGAAATAGGCCACCTCTGACCCTGATATCAGGGCCGAAAGCAATAGCAAAAACAGATTGATAATAATCGCAATAAGTGTACTTATTGAAAAAGGTAAAAATTCCAGTCCGTGCGAACTGGAACTGAATATTAAACTGATACTATCGGTTTCCAAGTAGGTATTTTTAAATTATTTTCTAGAACGGAAGGTCGTCTGTTTCATCATTCCCTAAAAAGGTATCTTCCTGGGGCGCATCGTTCACTGGCTTTGATGGTGCCGACTGATGTCCCTGCGCCATTGCCCCGCCATTCTGATCCGATGCAGCCGGATTGTCAGACTTTCTTCCCAAAAGCTGCAGATTATCGGCGAACACCTCTGTTATATACCGCTTATTTCCGTCTTTATCGTCATAAGAACGGGTTCTGATTTTTCCCTCAATAAACACCTGCGTGCCTTTTTTCACGTAGCTCTCCACAATCTTAGCCAATCCTCTCCAGGCAACAATGTTATGCCACTCTGTTCGCTCGGGAATAGTTTGACCATCGCGAGATGTAAACCCTCTCTCGGTGGTTGCTAACGAAAAGTTAGCCACTGCCACATCATTATCCAGATATCTAACTTCAGGGTCTTTCCCTACATTGCCTACTAAAATTACTTTATTAACCGACATGGTTCTTTCTGTTTAGGTTTTATGATGTTTAAAAATACAAAACTTTAAAATTAAAACAAAAGTAGCTTAATCCTGCTTAAGTCCGATTCTTTCATTGAGAAAGTTAGCAATCAACTGAGGGAAAGGGTACTTATGAACCGTCTTAAGTGGTACTCCAAGGTAATTACCCTTGAGTTTCTCCAAAACAGATTTGTCAGCCACGTAAAAGGAGGCATAAATAATTTGATGACTTAAAACATGTTTATACTCGTTTACCAAAATAGGAACTTCTACCACCGCTCCAACCAGTTGTTGAATCGGAATATTTTTGGCGGCCTCTATCACGGGCAGTTGATACAAATTTTTCCACACATCATCACCCTCTCGTTTCTCCAGATAAATTTGCCCTTCGTCTTCAATAAAAAGGTAATGAAAGTAACGCTTTCGTTGTCTTATTTTTTTCGATTTTTTAGGCAAACTGGTAATCGTACCGGTCGCAAAGGCCATGCAGTCTTCCCGAAAGGGACATTCGCCACACAACGGGTTAACGGGCTTACACATCAGCGCACCAAACTCAATCATGGCCTGATTATGATCACCTGGATGACGATGATTAAGCAAATCTTCGGCTATCTGAGTAAACAGTTTCTTCCCTTCGGTGGTATCAATTGCCGTTTCAATACCCTTTAGACGCGATAAAAACCGATACACATTGCCATCTACAGCAGCATGAGGCAGGTTAAAACAAAACGATGCAATGGCAGCAGCAGTGTATGGACCGACCCCTTTAAGCTGCAAAATTTCCGGATACGATTGTGGAAAATCACCCTTCAATTCACTAACAATATACTGTGCTGTTGCGTGCAAATTTCGGGCGCGAGAGTAGTAGCCCAGCCCCTGCCAGAGCTTTAAAACCTGCTCTTCGGATGCCTGTGCAAGATGCTTGATATCAGGAAACTGATTTACAAAACGCATATAGTAAGCAGTCCCTTGCACAACCTGCGTTTGCTGCAGGATAATTTCGGATAACCAAACCCGATATGGATCAGTTGTTGATCGCCATGGAAGAGGTCGTTTATTTAAGTGGTACCATTCAAGCAGTTTTATTCCGAAATCCGTCATTATTAAAATTTTAAGCAAAAATAATGCATTTGTTTTTTTTTATTGAGATTTCATTTATCTTTGCAATCTGAAATTCAGAAAAAGACTGTAAATAATTGATAATTAAATAATTTTAAGAAAAAATGACAAAGGCTGATATCGTAAACGAAATTTCAAAAAATACTGGAATTGAGAAAGTTACAGTTCAAAAGACTGTTGAGGCTTTTATGGATACAATCAAAGGTTCTTTGGTTAAAGGTAAGAACGTATATTTGAGAGGTTTCGGTTCTTTCGTGGTGAAGGAGCGCGCTGAGAAAACAGCTCGTAACATCTCTAAAAATACTACAATTATCATTCCAGCCCACTTCATTCCTTCTTTCAAGCCTTCGAAGAGCTTTGTAACAAAAGTGAAAAATAACGTAAAATAAATAATTATAACCATTTAAAACGTTGAGCCATGCCAAGTGGAAAAAAGAGAAAAAGACATAAAATGGCTACGCACAAGCGTAAGAAAAGATTGAGAAAGAATCGTCATAAAAAGAAGAAGTAACCTTCTTTACGTCTTAAAATTTTAGCAAACAGAAAGTGAAACACTTTCTGTTTGTTGTTTGTATTTATACACAACGATCTTTGAAATAAATTGCGATCATATAGTGAATGCAGAACTGTTTGTAGATGTCACTCCTGATCATCTTTCATTAGCATTAATGGAAGATAAGCGTTTAGTTGAACTCCGTAAGGAAACCAGTAATGTTCAGTTTGCGGTTGGCGATATTTACTTAGGTAAGGTTAAAAAAATCATGCCTGGTTTAAACGCCGCCTTTATTGATGTAGGGTACGAGAAAGATGCTTTTTTACATTATCTAGATCTTGGACCACAATTTCGATCCCTACATAAATTCCTGAATATTGCATCAGCTAAAAAAGGAGTTGTGTCTTTGCACAAACTAAAACCGGAGCCCGACATTAACAAGAACGGCACCATTCCGGAAGTTCTTACAGCAGGGCAACAAGTACTCGTACAGGTTGCCAAAGAACCGATTTCAACGAAAGGACCTCGGTTAACATCAGAACTTTCAATAGCAGGAAGAAACATTGTCCTATTACCATTCTCCGACAAGGTTTCGGTCAGTCAGAAACTTTCTTCCTCGGAAGAAAGAGCCCGACTTAAGAGACTTTTAACGAGTATTAAGCCTAAAAACTTCGGTGTCATTATCAGAACCGTGGCAGAAGGCAAGCAAGCAGCTGAATTAGATAAAGAACTAAAAATGCTTGTTAAACGCTGGGAAGAGCATACGGCTCGAATTAAAGACGTGAAAGCCCCAGGCCTGGTAATGGGCGAAATCGGACGCACTTCTGCTTTGTTAAGAGACATACTAAATCCGTCGTTTAATGCTATTTACGTGAATGACGAGGATGTATGTAAGGAGATTAAAGAGTACGTGGGACTTATTGCCCCGGACCGACAAAAGATTGTAAAACATTACAAAGGAGCAGCAGGTATTTTTGACCAGTTTATGGTAAACCGTCAAATTAAAGCGCTATTTGGCAAAACCGTTTCTTTTAAGAGCGGGGCCTACCTAATAATAGAGCATACCGAAGCCCTTCATGTTATTGATGTTAACAGTGGAAATCGCTCAAAGTCCGCTTCTAATCAAGAAAACAATGCCTTAGAAGTAAACCTGGCTGCCGCCGATGAGATAGCCAGGCAATTGAGACTACGAGATATGGGAGGCATCATTGTTGTCGACTTTATTGATATGCAGAATAATGAAAACCGCCAAAAGGTTTTCGAAAAAATGAAACAGGCCATGGCCTCCGATCGAACCAAACATAACATCTTACCTTTAAGCAAGTTTGGATTGATGCAGATTACACGCCAACGCGTAAGACCTGAAATGCATATTAATACCGTTGAAGGATGTCCAACCTGCAATGGAACCGGCGAAATTGTACCGGCCCTATTTTGGCCCGATAAAATTGAAGCTGCTGTAAAAAAGTCTGTGCAAGACCTAAAAATGAAAAAATTGACCCTGAATGTGCACCCCATGGTGTATGCGTACCTCAAAAAAGGTTTTCCTTCACACGTTTTGAAGTGGAAGTTTAGATATACGCATGGCCTAAGAGTAGTACCTTCCGACTCACTAGGAATACTAGAATTCAAGATATTAGATAATGAAAAACATGAGGTTGACCTGTCATAGGTCAACCTTTTTTTGTTTCCGGTGATATAAGTCATGTAAGATCATTCGCTTCAAATGTCACCCACTTTATGCTTTCAGGTGTCTTTAAACACACAGAGAGTACGACAAATACAAAACTATGAGGGCATTACATCCAGGCGTGCGTAAAATCATACGAAACGAACCAACATTAACGTTTCTATAACAAGCGCTCCTATGCAATGAAAGCTGTAAAAGTTGTAACTTTGTAGGCATATATAGATATAGTTACATATCTTAATCATGGGTGAAATTGTGGGAATAGTCAGTGTACTATTGACCATTTTCCCGTTAGAGGCATTGAATAATTAATAATAACACAGGCAGATATAACTAATAAAAGATTGGACATAAGCTCCAAATCCGGATTAGTTCGATACGGCAACTGAAAACAAATTAAACGCATGAAAAGAACATTAGCAGCATTGGTACTTATGTTGACTGTTTTGGCAGGCAGTTTTGCCCAGATGGAGTCACATATTACCTGGAAATTTTCTACAAAAAACCTTGAGGACGGAAAGGTTGAAATCATCTGTGAAGCAACAGTGGACGAGGGATGGCATGTATATTCTTCTGTTTTACCAGAAAACACAGCCGTACCAACCAATATCGAGGTAGAAGAAAGCGAGGCATATACCATCCTGGATGGCATAACAGAAGAGCCTCAGCCAACAACTCATTACGACGAAACGTTTAAAGCCGAATTACAATGGTTCGAAAAGAAGGCTACATTTAAAAAAGTAGTTCAGCTAAAACAAGAAGGCGATGTAGTCATTAAAGGGTATATCGAATCGATGATATGCAATGATGAAACCTGCATGCCACCAGAAATGGTTGATTTCGAACTAACAGTGAACACATCGGCTCCTGCAACCGCAGAACTAACTGCTGCTGAAGAAGGCGCAGAAGAAGAAGAGTCGTATTGGGGTATTTTTATTCTCGCATTTGGTGGCGGCCTTGCGGCACTTCTAACCCCTTGTGTATTCCCAATGATTCCAATGACCGTAAGTTTCTTTACCAAAACAAGTGCCACTAAAGCAGCTGGTATTAGAAACGGTATTTCCTATGGTCTATCAATTATCGTGATATATCTGATATTAGGCGTTGCTGTTTCAGCTATTTTTGGAGCCAGCGCTCTGAATGAGCTGTCTACGAACGTTTGGTTCAACCTGTTTTTCTTCTTGCTACTTATTGTTTTTGCAGCCTCCTTCTTTGGTGCTTTTGAAATAGTAATGCCAAGCTCTTGGGTGAACTTCGCCACTAAAAACGAAGAGAAAGGTGGTTTAATTGGTACCTTTTTCATGGCATTTACATTGGCTTTGGTATCCTTTAGCTGTACCGGACCTATTGTTGGCGCTTTACTTGTAAAAGCAGCTACAGGTGGTTACATGGGACCTATTGTTGGGATGCTTGGTTTCTCATCGGCATTGGCACTGCCATTTGCCTTCTTTGCAGCTTTCCCGGGCTACCTGAATACCCTTCCAAAATCAGGCGGTTGGTTAAACTCTGTAAAAGTTATTCTAGGTTTCTTAGAATTAGCATTTGCCTTTAAATTCTTATCAATTGCTGACATGACAATGGGCTGGCACATTCTTGAAAGAGAAGTGTTTATTGCCATTTGGATTGTAGTATTTGGCGCGATGGGTTTCTACCTGCTTGGAAAACTTCGCCTACCGCACGATTCACCAATGGAATACATCCCTGTATCAAGGTTTCTAATGGGACTGCTTGTGTTAAGCTTTACCATCTATATGATCCCAGGCTTATGGGGTGCACCGGTTAACCTAATCAGTGGTTTCCCTCCTCCGAAAAACTATGCTGAATCACCATTTGGTGTGGGCGATCAAACACCAGTTCAAGGCATTGTGAGTAGCGATAATCATGGTGGTGGAATGCCAGAAGGAATGCACTATGGCCCTCAAGGTATTCCTGCCTTTAAAGATTACGATTTAGCTTTGGCTTACTCCAAAAAAGTAAACAAGCCACTACTACTTGACTTTACTGGCTTAGGCTGTACAAACTGCCGTAAAATGGAGGACAAAGTGTGGTCAAACGAGTCGATTAAAAGCATGCTGGCTAACGACTACATACTAGTATCACTTTACGTGGATGATCGTAAAAAGCTGGACGAACCTTACGTTTCGGAGATTACTGGCAAAAAGATCAGAACAGTTGGTCAAAAGTGGGCTGAGTTCCAAATGGAGCGCTACCAGCAACAAGGGCAACCATACTATGTTATCATTGACGAAAACGAAAACACATTGAATACGCCTGTTGCGTATGACCCTGATGTTAAAAAATACAAGAACTGGCTAATTGATGGCTTGGAACAGTATAAAAAGAAGTAACTCAAATTACTTTATAAGAATTTAAGAATAAAGCCCTTTCAGAAATGGAAGGGCTTTTCTTTTGACAGGAAATTATAGGCGTTTATGGACAAAAAAAATAGATTAGTAAAAATCTGGGACCATTCCTAGTATTTAAATGGCTAAATAACATAGTTTTAACCTATTAATGCTACAAATTAAAGCGCATGAATAAGTTATTAACCATCGCCTTCATACTCGCCCTAATTCCTGGTTGGACACTTGCTCAAAACATGGGGCAATTATCAGAAGAACAAATTTACCGCAAAGGAAATAAATACAATACCTGGTCTGTATCAGTGGGTGTAGGTCCCTTGATCTATTACACCGATGTAATCGACTACACCGTATTTCCAAGCAATAACTGGAAATTTGCCCCAACCATAATGCTCAGCAAGCAGTTTAACAGACCTTGGGGGATTGACCTGCAATGGCTCCGAGCCGATATGTACGGGCAAAAAAACAGCCGGTATTTCGAGGGCAATCTTTATGATCTAACCATTAACGGAACATTTAATATTAACCAGCTTGCTATTTTTGGTCCAATCAACGATAAATGGAACATTTATGCCAAGTTGGGGATTGGCCTTACTTATTTCAGAAGTAAACTGCATCGCCTAACCGAAGGAAGCTATACCGACCCGAACACTGGCGAAATCGAATACCTCTCGCCCGGTGATGTTCTGCGGGTAAAGCACGTCTATGAAAAGGTGGCCGGCTACCCTACGCCTCATGGCTGGACAGCCGATGACTATCTTGTGCTTGGCTACGAAAGACGTGGCGAAGGTGCTCCTGATAAAAAAACTTCCCGCCAGAGTGAAGTGGTAATCCCAATTGGCATTGGCGTTAAATACCGCCTTAACAAGAATTTTGACATCGGAACAGAAGTATTAATCCGTCAGATGAATGCAGACAACCTGGATGTGAACCTGACGGGTGCCGATAATGACAGTTACATGCTGGCCTCGGTTAACTTAACCTATAAAATAGGAAAGAAGAATAAACGACATGCCGCATGGACCTACAAAGACTTCAACATTAACTACAAACGCCAACGCCACAATGACCCGATGGCCCTTAAACTGGATTCACTTAAAAAGCAAATTGAAGACATAGCCGCTCTGGATTCGGCACAGGCAGATACCACGGTTATTCTCACCGAGTCCATCGAATACAAAAAAAGTATATCCACATCCATCTTCTTTGACTTTGATAAATCTCAAATCACCAAAGAAGCGCATAGGGAGCTGGCTAAGGTAGCCCATGTCATGAAGAAGGATCAATCACTGCGGGTAAAGATTGTTGGCTATTGCGATGAGAGAGGATCGTATGAATACAATGTGAAATTAAGTCAACGCCGCTGTAACGCTGCACTTAAAACACTAACCGAAGATTACAATATTGACCCTGACAGGTTTGAAGTTGATTATAAAGGCGAAGCAGAACTGCTCTCCGATACTCAAAAACTAGCCCCAAGAGGCGTACACCTTGTCAACCGAAGAGTCGATTTATATGTGATCATTGAATAGAAATATGGAAAGGCTGATTTATATATCAATTATACTAGGCATGCTATTTGGCAAAGCGACTGTTACTCAGGCCCAATTTTCGACTGATGACAGGCAGCTGGAAGAACACATGCGTTACTCAAGGGACAAATCATTTAACACCTGGTCAATTGCTTTTGGCTATGGGCCCCTGATTATGCAAAACGACCTGACCTCCTATGCGGTATTCCCGGATAAACACTGGAAGTTCGCACCCATGCTGAAAGTTTCGAAACAGCTTCATCCGGCCTGGGCCATCGATCTTCAGCTGTTTAACGGCGACTTTCGTTCAGGTAATGAGGAATTCTACAGTGCAGGGAACCTGACGGATTACTCAATAAATGCCATTACCTATATCAACCAATGGTTTGCCTATCCCGGACCAATGCGCGACCGATGGAATCTCTTCATGAAATTAGGAGTAGGCGTCACATCTTATCGTACCCGGGTTCATTATACAGCCAATGATAATGTGGTTCATTATCGCGACTGGGCCTCAGAGAATGCAGATGGCGGTTACCTGGTGCTGGGATATGACAAAGATGATCCATATAAAAAAACGAACCGTGTCAACGAATTGGTTGTACCTCTGAGTGCCGGCGTGCAATACCGTATTAACCGAAGCTTTGACATTGGCCTCGAAACTTCGATACGATGGTCATTAGAGGATAAACTGGATAATGTATTAACCGGCGCTGATAACGATAAGTACTGGTATACGAACATCCATCTGGCATATAAAATAGGTAAAAAAGACAAACGCCATTCACGCTGGACACATCGTGGATATGGTTTTAACGTGTTTGACAAACCCCGAAAAGATCCTCTGGCTGATGAAGTGGCACTTCTTGAGGAAGAATTAAGACAACTAGAGTCTGAAAGAATACTTACGGTCGATAGTATAACCATCAAGCACCATGCGCAACGCATCTATGGAAGCATAAATATGGTATCGGTGTATTTTGATTCTCCACACAAACAGCTGACCACTAAAGATCAGGTAGAGCTGGCCACCATTGGCCTTTACATGGCCAAAAACCCCAATAGCACAGTCGATATCTACGCCTATAACAACAGCAAGGACAATAAAGCTGAAAATCTGGAAATTAGTGCACAAAGGTGCCAACAGGTATTATCCTTTTTTGTTGATGATTTGGGAATAAACGAAGAGCGCTTTAATTTGCACCCTAAAGGCGATGACGACGAGCTGATGCCTGAACAAAGCAAAA
Organism: Carboxylicivirga taeanensis; assembly: GCF_051851475.1. Lineage (NCBI taxonomy): Bacteria > Pseudomonadati > Bacteroidota > Bacteroidia > Marinilabiliales > Marinilabiliaceae > Carboxylicivirga > Carboxylicivirga taeanensis. The sequence goes on from NZ_JBPUSJ010000001.1 coordinate 378,039, forward strand.
ACAGCGTTTTACAAATGATTAACCGCCGAGCCGACATTGTTGTTTCCACCCCCTGATTGAACCTTTATTGGCTTTGTCCTGTTTATGTTTTAGCTAAGTGTTGCACATTGCAGCCAAAAGCATGCTCGTAAAAGAAAAAGGCAGTCGTCTATTAGTCTTTTACAAAAGAACAAACGTTTATTAACTCTTTAACAGTAGCTTATGAAAAACATGAACCGGTTATGGTGTAAGGGAGTTAGCGATAAGGATTTTATCTTTGATGTGTTTAAGAAAAAGGGCTTTGTTCCGTATACAAATACGAATCAACAAATATCCAATCCTTCTGAATACGCAGACAACGAGTTAGAAACTGATAGCAACGCCTCTCCCGAACCAGAGAAGTAATTGAGGAGAAATGACAACCACATCTACTAACAGACAGTTACCTATTGCCTATTTTGATGGGCAATGCAACTTCTGTTTTGCGTTAATTAGATGGCTCAGCCAGTTCGGTGCGAATAAAAAAATGCATTTAATCCCCTATCAACTCATCAGCAATGACCCACCGGAAGAGCTCACAATTGTCTACCAAACAGAAGTGTATCAGGCGGGAAATGCGTTAATCCAACTATTGACTTTCATGGGCGGTGTTTTCCTCGTGCCGGCACTACTTCTTAAACTTATACCAAAATCACTGCTACAGAAGTTATACTATTGGTTTGCAAATAACCGCTACCATTGGTTTGGCACCACTTCGTGTCCGCTGCCTTAAAGCTCCAATTTACCAGCCTGCTCCTCGTTGTATTTTTTTGCCAACAAACTCAATAGCCTACTAAAATTTTTGATAGCCTGGCTGGTTTGTTCCGATACTTGTTGCTGCTTAAGTTTTAAAAGAAACGCGCTATAAATAGCAGTCAGGCAAATTTCGATGTCGTTACTTAAACTATTTCCCGATTTATTATCAAACTCCTGAATAGATGCAGCCATGCTATTGTACAAATGCTGATAGGCAACCTCATTAGGGGCCTTTAACAGCTGATTATGCAATCGATTAACATCATTCACGGTATTGATTGTAATCTGTAAATGTCCCTTTTCTACCTTGTTTTCAAGACGCATCATTTCTGTTAGATTAGCCCACCATTCGCGGATTTCAAGTGTTAGATTTTCGTCTTGCTTATAGCCAGTTATGATGTGTTTGTCAATGAGGGACATATCAAGCTTATTGGCACGAATTAAATCCTCTACCTGCCACATATACAGAATATACTCAATAATATTCTCTTTCTTTTTTTGCTGTGCGATAATCATAATCTATCTTTTAAAAATCCCAATCTCCATCCTGAAGCTTTTCCAGGTCCCGCCGATCTTTTTTAGTTGGACGACCAAGGCCTCTAGCCCGGTTGGCATTACTGGCCAACCTAGCCAGTTCCAACATTTCTAGCTGCTCAGGAGGGGTAATATCTTTTATAAAATCAGGAGTAAGCTTGGCTCCCATACGTTTTTCAGACGTATCAAGCACCTTGAATCGACGAGTAATTGGCGGCACCCGAATGTCTATTTCATCACCCATTTTGATCATTCGTGATGACTTAACAGGCATATTGTTTATGGAAACCCTTCCTTTTTTACAAGCTTCAGTAGCGAGACTTCTTGTTTTAAACAATCGCACCGCCCATAAGTATTTATCGATACGTACTCCCGAATCACTCATTGCTAATCATCTTTTTTATGCACCACTGCCTTATTTATTATTAAACTGACTCATTGCCTGTGCGGCCCCCACTGTTGCAAAGGCATTTACAATATCTTCAGCCACCTTTACCCGCTCCAGTAAGGCAGACCATTCCTCATCGCTCCATCGCCCAAGAACAAAGTCTACTTGCCTTCCTTTGGAAAACTCATTGCCAATACCAAAGCGCAAACGGGAGTAGCTGGCCGTACCCAAGGTGCTTTGGATACTTTTTAGTCCATTATGGCCTGCATCACCTCCTTTTGCTTTTAGCCGGAGCGTACCAAAAGGTAAAGCTAAATCGTCGACCACCACCAAAAGGTTGGAGAGAGGAATTTTTTCCTTCTGCATCCAATAATTAATGGCCTTTCCACTCAAATTAACGTAAGTATTTGGCTTTAGCAATAACATATTTCGCGCCTTAAACTTATAGGTGGCCACGGCCCCATAACGGGCTTCTTCAAACTTAACATTATTACTTTTTGCAATGGCATCAAGCACCTCGAAACCAACATTATGGCGAGTTTGTTCATATTCCTCACCAATATTTCCTAAACCAACGATCAGATACTTCATGTCTGAAGGAGTAATATCTTTTTCTTTTTTCGAAAATAAATTCAACAGCCCGAACATACTATGCAATTAAATCTCAAAACTATGACGGCTAAAATACAAAAAACCTCCATACGCAAATATGGAGGTTTTCTATAATGTCGTTTATAATTAACCTTGTGAAGCTTGCTGAGCAGCGGCACGGGCAGCACGTGTAAGACGTACAGCAACCACAACAGCATTCTTAGCATTCAATAGCTCCAAGTTATCATACGCTAAGTGACCCACCTGAATAGTCTTACCAAGACCCAGGCTTTCAATGTTAATATTCAAAGTATCTGGTAAGTGTTTAGCTAAAGCTTTTACTTTCAGCTTACGCTTTTCAAGCTGCAGTTTACCACCAGCCTTAACACCTTCTGCAAGACCTTCCAGCTTAACCGGGATTTCAATTACTACAGGCTTGTCTTCTTTAACTAAAAGAAAATCAGCATGCAACATTTGCTCTTTCACTGGGTGAAATTGTGTATCCTGAAGAATGGTAGGATAAACAGTTCCGTCAACGTTTACGTTGATAATGTATACGTTAGGTGTATAAATAATTTTACGGAACTCAGCCTCAGACGCTGTGAAATGAACGTTTTGTTCGCCTCCGTAAATCACACATGGAACCTGTCCTTGAGCACGTAGGCCTTTGGTCGACTTCTTACCTAACTCGGTACGTACAGTACCTTTAATTTCAATTGTTTGCATAATTCTTTTTTTAAGTGCTACTCAAAATTATAACCATGTGAGGTTAAATTTCCCATCACACGCTTGCTTTAAAAGCGGCTGCAAAGATAATACTTTAGATTAAAAACTGATTGCTTATCGACTGATAATTATATACTTTTTCAATAGTATCGGCAAAAAGTTGAGCGACTGACAAGACCTTAATTTTGTCGCAATTCTGCTTCAAAGGAATTGAATCGGTCACATATAATTCAGTCAGGCCAGAATTTTCAATCCGTTCGTAAGCAGGACCAGAAAGAACGGCATGTGTAGTAAAGGCACGCACACTCCTTGCTCCGGCTTCGAGCATCATATCTGCCGCTTTCGTCAGCGTACCAGCCGTATCAACCATGTCATCAACAATGATCACATTCTTATCGGCTACATCTCCAATAATACGCATTTCATCAACTACATTCGCCTTCGAACGCTGCTTGTGACAAATTACCATTGGTGTTTCCAGAAACTTGGCATAGGTATTGGCACGTTTGGTTCCACCCACATCAGGAGAAGCAATAACCAGGTTATCCAGGTTCATGTGCTTAATATGCGGAACAAAAATGGATGAGGCATACAAGTGATCAACAGGAATATTAAAGAAACCCTGAATTTGATCGGCATGCAGGTCCATTGTTATGACGCGATCAACGCCTGCAGCCTGCAACATATCGGCCACCAGCTTGGCACCAATCGCTACACGCGGCTGATCTTTGCGATCCTGACGGGCAAAGCCAAAATAAGGCATAACGGCTACAATTTTGTAGGCCGATGCACGCTTGGCTGCGTCAATCATCATTAGTAACTCCATCAGGTTATCTGAAGGAGGGAAAGTTGACTGTGCTACAAACAGGTGAGATCCTCTAACGGTCTCTTCATACATAGTTGTAAATTCACCATCGCTGAATTTCAAGCAGTTAACACTTCCTAATTCTCTACCGGAGCAAAGACTAATTTTTTCAGCAAGATACTTGGTACTCGTTCCCGCAAATATCTTAATAGGAGCTTTCGGTGGCATTTAAATTGATGTTTATCAGATTATTTCAATAATTGCTTTGTGGATGCAAAGGTAATCAATTCATATTTTCTTGACATGACCCAGCATCATAAAAAAGTATAATTTTCAATTTTAGAAACAATTAACTATCTATCAATAGCTTACCATTTCGCATTTAATTCCTCAATAAAGTTTAGCAACTCGCCAGTGCCTTCCTTATTTTTTGAAGAGGTATAAAAAACAGGGGGCAACTCTTCCCAATATTCCAAAAGTTGAGCTTTGTACTTTTCCATATTGGTATTGTATTCTGTTTTATTGAGTTTATCGGTTTTCGTAAACACGATAGCAATAGGAACACCATTGTCTACCATAGAATTCATAAACACCAAGTCAATTTCCTGCATCGGAATACGTGAATCAACCAGAACAAACAGGCACATCAGGTTTTTGCGGCTCGAAATATAGTCGGTTATAAGCGGCCCAAAAGTAGCACGGATCGTTTTAGATACTTTGGCGTAACCAAAACCAGGTAAATCTACAAGAAACCACTTGCCGTCAATATCAAAATGATTGATTAATTGGGTTTTACCTGGCGTAGATGATGTTTTAGCCAAGGATTTTCGATTACATAGCGAATTAATTAGCGACGACTTTCCAACGTTTGAACGTCCGATGAATGCGTATTCAGGCCGGTCTTCTTTGGGACATTGGTTAGCCTTTGCGCTACTTTTATGAAACTGAGCGGAAAGAATTTGCATGATATCTACAGATTTGCAGCAAAGGTAGGTGCAATTTAGCCAAAATAAAAACGCACAATTTGTTTCTATAATGCAAATAATTAACAAAAATCATGAAAATAATATTTGTTGTTATTTTTTTAACTTTTTGTTATTTTTATCTCAACCTTCTGTAATTTGTTAATAATCAAAATTCAGCCAGCAGTATTTCTTTCAAATAGTAGCATTTCTTGGTAATAAAACTTATAATTTTGCAGCATAGAAGTTATTGTGGATTTTATCGATTAAGAAATGAGAGTACTTAAATTCGGAGGAACATCAGTTGGCACGGCAGAGCGCATTAAAGAAGTAGCTAATCTGATACATGATAATCAGCAAAAAATAGTAGTGTTATCGGCCATGGCAGGCACCACTAATAGCCTGGTTGAAATCACCACCCAGCTGTATGAAAAAAACCATGATGGTGCCAATGAGATAATCACCAGCCTCGAAGCAAAGTATGAAAAAGAGGTCGATGAGTTATTTAGCAGCGAGGACTATAAAACCAGAGGCCATGAGTTAATAAAATCCCATTTCGAATTTATTAGATCATTTACCATTGATATGTTCACCGTCTTTGAGGAAAAAGCTATTTTAGCGCAAGGCGAACTCATATCAACAGCTCTGTTTCACTTCTACTTACAAGAGCAGGGCAAACAATCGGCCTTACTGCCTGCCCTTGATTTTATGCGCATTGATAAAAACAATGAGCCAGACAGTGAGCACATTCAAACTCATCTGAAAAGGTGCATCGAAGAGCAGGGAGACCATGCAACCTACATCACGCAAGGCTATATCTGTCGAAATGCATTTGGCGAAATAGATAACCTGCAACGAGGTGGCAGCGACTATTCGGCCTCACTAATTGGTGCAGCCATTGGCGCCGATGAAATCCAGATATGGACCGATATTGATGGCATGCATAACAACGATCCACGCTATGTCGAAAACACCCAAAGCTTGTCGGAATTATCTTTCGATGAGGCAGCCGAGTTGGCTTATTTTGGGGCTAAAATATTGCACCCAACCAGCGTACTTCCTGCCAAGCTGGCCAACATCCCCGTGCGTTTATTAAACACCATGGAACCAAAAGCCGCAGGCACGCTTATCTCTTCGAAACAACACAAGGAGCGAATGGCTGCTGTGGCTGCAAAAGATGGCATTACAGCCATTAAAATTAAGTCGGGCCGAATGCTATTAGCCTATGGTTTCTTGCGTAAGGTATTCGAGATATTTGAAAGCTATAAAACGCCAATTGATATGATTACAACCTCCGAAGTGGGAGTTTCGGTCACCATCGACGATAATTCACATCTTGATGAAATTGTGAATGATCTAAAAAAATACGGAACAGTCGAGGTGGATCATGATCAGGTGATTGTTTGCGTTGTAGGAGACTTAGTTGCTGATAACAAAGGCTATGCAAATACTATTTTTGATGCTGTAAAGGACATTCCTATCCGAATGATATCTTATGGTGGAAGCAATTACAACTTATCGTTGCTTATAAGCGCCAACGACAAAAAGAAAGCTTTAAATCTATTAAGTGATAAACTATTTAACTAGGGAACAGATGAATTTTAACTTTCCTGTTGATGCATTGAATCAAATTCAGACTCCATTTTATTATTATGACATGGAGCTGTTGAATGCAACATTAGAAAGCATACAACGTGAAGCCGGGCAGTATGGATTTAAAGTGCATTATGCCGTAAAGGCCAACGCCAACGATCGCATTTTACAAACAATCTGCCAGGCAGGTTTGGGGGCTGATTGCGTTAGTGGCAATGAGGTGAAAAAAGCCCTTGAAACAGGCTTTGAACCAAGTGGGGTTGTTTTTGCCGGCGTTGGAAAAGCTGATTGGGAAATCAATTTGGGATTAGATAATGACATTGCATGTTTTAACGTTGAATCGATCCCTGAATTGGAAATCATTGACGAACTGGCCGGGTTAAAAGGCAAGGTTGCCAAAGTAGCACTGCGCATTAACCCCAACGTAAATGCCAATACACACCACTATATAACTACCGGTTTAGAGGAAAATAAGTTCGGCATTAATCAATGGGACTTAGAAAATGTCATTGACGTATTGGCCCGCCTCAAGAATGTCGAGCTCGAAGGAATACACTTTCACATTGGCTCTCAAATTACCGACCTCTTATCGTTTAAAGAACTCTGCATCCGGGTAAACGAGCTTCAAAAGTGGTTTATCAGTCACCATATTTGCCCCAAAGTGGTTAATGTTGGTGGTGGCCTAGGTATTGATTACGAGCAGCCTGACGCCAACTCAATCCCTGACTTTAAGAGCTTTTTTAAACTATTTGACGAACTCATTGAATTACAGCCAAATCAGGAGTTACATTTCGAACTAGGACGTTCCGTCGTTGCACAGTGTGGAGCCTTACTTACAAAAGTATTGTACGTTAAAAACGGCGTGAATACCAAGTTTGCGATAGTAGATGCCGGAATGAGCGATTTAATTCGTCCGGCCTTGTACCAGGCCTATCATAAAATTGAGAACCTGAGCTCAACAAAGAGTGAGGAAAAATATGATGTTGTGGGTCCCATATGTGAATCGAGTGATTGCTTTGGAAAATCGGTTGATTTACCAGAGACTGGCAGGGGCGATTTAATTGCTATCCGCTCAACAGGTGCCTATGGTGAAATAATGGCCAACCGTTATAATTTGCGCGAATTGCCAAAAGCCTACTACTCAGATAATCTTTAAGCCATATAAATGAATTGAGGAAGGATTGAATGTCAATCCTTCCTCAACACTAGTATTTATTGACTATCTAAAAATAGCGACGCCCTCTGCTCCTTCTGAATCGGCCCAGCCTCTAAACATGCCGGAAGCATTCATCTCCAGAACGATATTACCATATTTATCCACAGCAATTACTCCACCATTACCAGCAGTATTGCTCAACTTTCCGTTGATAACCGTCTGTGCGGCCTCTTCCAATGACAAGCGCTTATATTCAATAAGTGCTGAGATATCGTGGGCAACAGTGTAACGAATAAAATACTCACCATGACCAGTGGCCGATACAGCACAGGTTTGATTATTGGCATAGGTTCCCGCACCAATCACCGGCACATCTCCAACACGACCGTAGCGCTTGTTATTCATACCACCTGTTGATGTGGCTGCCGCCAGATTGCCCGATTGATCAAGTGCCACACACCCCACTGTCCCGTTCTTTCCAGCCTTTTGCAGGGCTCGCTGCAACAGTTGCCAGCGCTTTTCAGTAAAAAAATAGGAGCTGTCAACCATTTCAACACCTTGCTGTGCTGCAAAAAGTGAAGCACCTTTGCCTATCAGTAATACATGCGGCGATTGCTCCATTACTTGCCTGGCTGCGCTAACCGGGTTACGAATATCACCAACGCCAGCAACGGCACCCGCATTGAGGTTATGCCCATCCATAATTGCAGCATCCAGCTCATTACGCCCATTGTTTGTAAACACCGACCCCTTGCCAGCATTAAAAAGAGGATTATCTTCCAACTCCTTCACCACCAACTCCACCACATCAACAGCGGATTGACCAGCCGCCAAAGCCTGTTTCCCCAACTGAAGAGCTGCATTTAAACCATCTTGATAGCGTTGCACATCGGCGGCACTAAATTTTGTACTGTCCATGTTTCCGGCTCCACCATGCAAGGCAATTGCCCAATCCTTTTGAACGGGCTTAGGCGATTGGCAAGCCAAACATCCCATTACAACAATAAAAAGAAATAGAAATTTCATTGAATTAGTTTTATAATTAGCAGAACAACATCCTCAATTACGTATGATGACATCAGTGCTTCATACAGTTTTGCCTTAAAAGCACCCTCTCTCAACCCTAAATCCTGGATGCATTTTATGTTTAGGATAAAAGTAATAAAATGAGTGAACTATTTAATGGAGTGGATGCCCCGCTTCATTAACGATTATTTCCATTTTATCCTAAAGCCACCTATTTGCCCTAAAATTGAACTATATTTGTAATACACCAAGTATATACACTTTGCACATGACATTAATACAGTTTCTTAACCTCATCCTTATTAACCTGGTTGTTTTAATGGCTCTTAGCTATTATTGGAGTTTCTATACCCATAAACTCTTTAAACCATTTACATGGCTGGATGCACAAAAGAATAAACAACTTAGCAAGGCAGTTAGTAAACAGGAAAGGGGCTTTAAGGACAAAATACGCTATTACGCTCTTTGGCTGCAACTGAAACGCATCAGTGATAAAAATATAGAGGGAGCCATTGCTGAATTAGGTGTTTACAAAGGCGAAACAGCCAAACTCATTCATCACATGTTGCCCGAAAAAGATTTATACCTGTTTGACAGCTTCAGCGGCTTGCCCAAACAGGTTATTAAAGAAGATTGCGATGGCACGGTTCGTCCTCAAACAGTGAAGTTTGACAACACAACACCCGAAGAAGTTATTAAATACATCAATGGCAATAACAGCAAGCTCCACATTAAAGAAGGAGTATTTCCTGAAACCACTGAAGGTATTAGCGAGCCACTGTTTTCATTGGTTCATATTGATGCCGACCTGTATCAATCAACAATAGATGCGCTTCACTATTTCTACCCGAAATTAAATAAAGGAGGTGCAATCATCATCCACGATTACAACCACAATTGGGAAGGAGTAAAAAAGGCCGTTGATGAATTTGAACACACAATACCAGAAGGATTTGTGGAGTTGCCTGATATGTATGGCTCGGTAGTAATGATTAAAAACACTTAGATTGGAAGTTATGAACAGAGTTATTCTATGCATCAGTATTAGCCTGCTTTGTTTGTATCATCAGAAAACTAATGCTCAAACCAAGGCCGAACGCCCTAAGATTGGCCTCGTTTTAAGCGGAGGAGGCGCAAAAGGCCTGGCCCATATCGGCGCTATAAAAGTGTTGGAAGAAGCCGGTATTCGCCCCGATTATATTACCGGTACCAGTATGGGAAGCATCATAGGAGGCTTGTATGCCTCGGGCTACACAGCTGCCGAGATGGATTCCATTGTTAAAAACATCGATTGGGCAGTCGTTTTAAGCGATCAAGTGCCGCTGAAAGACGTGGTTCCTGAAGAAAAAGCCGATTACAACCGCTTTCAGCTGGAGTTTGACATGTCCAGAGAAGGCCTTAGTCTGCCGGCGGGCATGGTGCGCGGACAACGCATCTCCGAAATGCTCTCGGAGCTCACCTGGCATGTGGCCTGTTGTGAAACATTTGATGAACTGCCCATTCCATTCAGGTGTGTGGCGGTTGATCTAATTGAAGGTAAACCCTATGTGTTTAAAGATGGTAACCTGGCACAAGCCATGCGCGCCAGTATGGCAATTCCATCGGTATTTACACCTGTTGAAAAAGACAGCATGTACCTGGTAGATGGAGGTGTTCTCGATAATTTCCCGGTGCTGTTATGCCGAGAAATGGGGGCCGATATCATTATTGGTGTCAACGTGGGCTCAAGCAATAAACCTCATAAAGATGAACTAAAAGGGATTTCAGACATTCTAATGACCTCTGCCATGATTGGTAGCAACATCGTTTTGGAGGAATCGTTGAAAGCCACTGATTACCTCATCACGCCAGAACTTTCCCCTTACACATCCGCGAGCTTTTTTGATGGAAAGTTTATAGTTGAAAGAGGGGAGCAAGCGGCTCGTAAACAGTTTGCTGAATTGAAAAAACTGGCCGACTCCATTGCTACGCAGAATACAACGATTGCTCACAGGCCAAAAGCATTCACGCCCCAAAACATTATAGTGAGTAATATCGTAATTAACAACCGCAAACACGTTTCACAAAACTACTTCTATTCCAAACTCGGTATACATGTTGGCGACACCGTTAGTGTTCAGGAAATTAACAATGGCGTAAGAAGGCTTATTGGAACCCGCTTTTACAACCGCATCACCTACAACCTGAAGCATGATGCCTCGAAATACAGGCTTATTTTTGATACCGAGGAGGCCAATCTGGCTCAGGCCAAATTCTCTATCCACTATGATAATGAATTAAAAGCTGGCATTATCTCCAACCTCACATTCAGAAACCTGTTGTTCAAAAACAGCCGCCTGTCACTAACCACCGATATTTCAGAAAAACCACGGGTACACGCCGAAATGATTGCTTATCTGGGGGAACAGCAGTCAACAGGCTTTGTTAGCGATGGCTATTTTGAGCGGACGACACTCCCGATCTATCAGGCTAATCTGAAAACAACTGGCACCCTTAACTACTATAAAAAACAAGCTGGTGCCGGCCTGTTTCTATCCTACAAGTCAAGAACCATGGTCACGGCTAAACTTACCTGGGAAGAAATAAAAGTGAGTCAGGCCTCAGGCCTGTCTGAAATATTTGATCAGGGAGTGAGGCGGTTTGGAAACGGTTTTGTGTATGGCACAATGATTATCGACCGCAACACCCTTAACAAGCGCTTCTTTGCGAATAAAGGGCAGCATCTGCACATGGCCGGTAAACTCAACTTTAATGCCTATGAGCTGTACAAGGGACAAACAGATGCCAAAACCTTGATAAACCCATTTCTTAACGTGCCGGAAAAACATTATCTGGCTGGCTCATTGCGCTATACCCGCTGCTTTAATACCTCCAAGAATGCTTTTATAGAAGCCGGCATATCGATGGCTGCTTTTTCAGCCGATGCCCCATTTTTTGACATGCACTACATTGGTGGCACAGCCTATAATATCAGTACTGGAGATGCAGCCTTTGTAGGCCTTAACTACAGAGAGAGAATAGCAGAAAACTATGGACTGGCGAGCATTAAGTTCAACTTTAACCTCTCTAAAGTATTCTATGCCCATGCGGTTGTGAATGGTATTTATGCTCCCAATTTTGGCAACGGCGCATTTGCCGGGCAACCCTATTTTCTTAGCCCCAAGGAGCATATTCTGGGCTTTGGGGGCGGTATCGCCATCAATAGTTTTTTGGGCCCCATTACCTTTGGACTTGGCACTAATCTCAACGACTGGAAAGCAAGAGCGTACATTAGTATTGGCTTCCCATTTATGTAACGCGTCCCCTTTAGAGGCAGAAGGACTGGCACGCAACTGTATAAATGACCCTTCAAACTCTAAAATCTGTTTAAACTAATGGGGAGAGGACTCACAAATAGATTCTTATAAACGCATGGAAAAGCAGCACCAAAGCACAGGCTGGTTTTGAAGGTACAAAACTATGCTTGCAAAAAATAAACCTTTTGGACATTTTAATTGTCAATAAAGGAAACTTTTAACCATGAATCTGGAAATCAAAAATCAAACATTCATTGTGTGTGGGGCAACAAGCGGCTTTGGACAAGCCACCGCCACTGCCCTGATGAATGATGGCGCAAGGGTAATAGGGATTGCTCGTAAACAGGAAGGTCTTGACAAAATGAGCCACCAAAACAAGCGCAAGTTCATCGCTGTTAAAGGCGATATTACCACCCCTGAAACCATTAACAAAACTGCCGCACTGGCCTCTGAATACAAGATTAGTGGCATCCTGATCAACGCAGGTGGACCGCCTGCCAAACTTTTTGAAGAAACCCGCTTGTCGGATTGGGACGATGCCTACAGAAACCTGCTGAGATGGAAGGTGGAATTAACTCAAAAGCTAATGCCCCATTTTAAGAGCCAAAACTACGGTCGAATCTTATACCTTGAAAGCTCGTCGGTCAAACAACCATACGAAAATTTGGTACTGAGCACATCACTGCGCCTGGCAGTTGTTGGTATGATGAAAACTGTTGCTCAAGAAATTGGGGGTTGCAATATTAACCTCAACCTGATTGCCCCGGGCTCCCATAACACACCCGCCATCAATCGGTTAATAGAAAAGAAAAGCCAAACAAGTGGAGCCGATTTCGAAAGTACAAAAACAGCCTTTATTGATGCGATACCAGCTAAAAAGTTGGGCAATCCCTACTATTTGGGTAATCTGGCGGCCTGGCTGCTTTCGCCCATGGCCGAATTTGTAACGGGCCAGGTATATACTTTGGATGGCGGCGCTGTTAAATCGACTTTGTAGCTCTCTGCACCAACGAAACAGGTTACAATAATGGGCTGAACAGGCGAGCAAATGATTCTTTGGCCTTTTGCCACCTTGGACGTTGGTGCCACTCTTCAGCATCTATCAATACGGAGTTTTCGAGGTCTTCCATGAAATAGCCCCTCACTTCAATGGCTTTTTGCTCGTCGTAGATAAAGGCATTGACCTCAAAATTCTGTTCAAAACTCCGGAAATCCATATTGGTTGTTCCAATGGAGCACAGTTCATCGTCAATCACCATCATTTTGCTATGTAAAAAACCAGGCTGGTAAAAATAGAACTTCACCCCGGCGGCCAGCATTTCCTTTATGTAGGACTTCGTGCATAAAGCTGTAAAATAGGCATCGCTCTTTTCAGGGATAATAATCCTGACATCCACCCCACCCATGGCCGATGCTTTTAATGCCATCAGGATGCTTTCGCCCGGCATAAAATAGGGCGTGGTGATGTAGACATATTTTTGAGCCGACGCAATGGCCTGGTAGTACCCCATCATAATACTGGCCCAGTCTGAATCGGGGCCACTGCTGACAATCTGCACCAGCTTATCTCCTTCGGGTTTCTTATGCGGGAAATATTTAGGATCGGCAATATCTTGCTGGCTCACAAAGTACCAATCAATAAAAAACACAAACTGCAAGGCATTAACAGCGTCACCGGTAATACGCAAATGCATGTCGCGCCAAATACCATAGGCCGGGTCGCCTTTTATATAGCGATCGGCAACATTGAGCCCCCCCACAAAACCAATCTCCCCATCAACCACAACAATTTTGCGGTGGTTACGATAATTGACCTTAGAGGTTAGAGACGGAAACCGAACCGTGAGAAAACTATAGACTTCAATCCCACATTTCTTCATCTGTGTAAAAAAAGAGCGCTTCAGCTCCCAGCTACCCACATCATCAACAATCATGCGCACTTGAACTCCCTGACTAGCCTTTTCTTTTAAAATACTCAGGATACGATTCCCAATTTCATCCTCATCGAAAATATAATACTGTAAGTGAATGCTGTGCCGGGCAGCTTTCAGCGCCTCAATGATGGCGCTAAAGGTAGCTTCACCGTTATTCAGGATATCCACCTGGTTGCCCAGTGTTAATATGGATGAAGAGTTATTAAGAAACAGCTGTATCAGCTTTTTATGCCTATCCAGGCAGGGTAAATCATCCATTTCGCCATCAGCCAGCTTATGACTTTGTGAATACGCCATTTCACTTACAAGATCATGATTTTTCAGCCCTTTACGACGGATAATTTTTTCCTTCCGCAAATTTTGACCGAAGAAAACAAAGAAAACAACGCCCAAAACAGGGACAAACAAGAGCACCAATATCCAGGGAATCGTTTTCAGCGGACTTCTGTTTTCGAGCATTACTAAAAACACGATCATCAACATAGCCAGCACATAAGCTGCTTTAACTATGTTAATCACAAAGGGAGGTATACTTTCGATAAAATCCATAGGCCAAGGTTAGATTATGTCGAAGTGAAATTTACAAATTATTACGATACACCAAGAGCTCGCTGGAGCCAAATTTTTCCTGATTACTGATTTTTGCATTCAAAGGCGGAGCTTTAACGCCCGATTTGAAAAAGACATGCCCAATATACCGATAAGCCTCGTCCCATAAACTAGTTTCAATAAAGGTACTGAGCGTAGTGCTGCCCCCCTCCACAATCAACGACTGAATATTCCTCTGCCACAAATCCTTTAAAATTTGATCAATAAAATCGCCCTCGTTAGAAAGCTTAACATACTCCAGGTTAGGAGTCCGACTATCTCGCAGTAAATTATAAACAACAGTAGGGCTTTCGCCATCTAACAGCTGTTTGGAGCCATCTAACTGACAGCGTTTATCAATTACACAACGCAAGGGTTGCTCACCTGCCCAATCGCGCAAGGTTAATGAGGGATTATCTTTAAGAGCTGTATGTGTTCCTATCAGGATGGCTTGCTCTGAAGCCCTCTGCTTATGAACAGCGCGCCGGGCCCACTCATTGGTTATCCAGGTTGGACGCCCCAATTGTTCATCCGTCCGATCAATGTCGATAAAGCCGTCCAGGGTTTCGGCCCATTTCAGAATGATGTACGGCCGTTGTTTATTATGAAAGGTGAAAAAGCGCCGGTTTAATTCCAGACTTTCGTCCTCAAGCACCCCTACCTTTACTTCAACACCGGCACGTCGCATCATTTCAACGCCTTTGCCGGCCACTTCAGAAAAAGAATCAATACACCCAATAACAACGGAAGGAATTTCATTATCGATAATGAGTTTGGAACACGGCGGCGTTTTGCCATAGTGAGCGCATGGTTCCAGGTTCACATACAGGGTAGAATGCCTGAGCAGCGATTTGTCTTTAACAGAGTTTACCGCATTAACTTCCGCATGTGGCTCTCCTGCCTTACGATGATACCCTTCGCCTATGATTTTTCCGTTATACACAATCACGCTTCCCACCATCGGATTAGGATAGGTATTTCCCTCCGCCATTTTTGCCAACTGCAAACAGCGCTGCATGTATTTTTCCTCTTGTGACAGTTGATTCATCTGAGTTTAGTAATTTTGCCGTTCAAGATACAAAAAATGAGTGGGACAACGATTCAACAATTTTCGGCCAGGCTGCTGTCTGAGCTAAAGGGCAGCTATCCGGACTATGAGATAAAACAGTTTGGCAAACTTTTGCTACAACATGTGCTCGACATCGATAATACACAGTTACTATTGATGAACAATGAGTTTCTAAAGCCGGAACAGCTAAAAAAATTAGAATCTTTTATCGACCTGCTGAAGACACACACGCCCATTCAGTACATCATTGGCAACACCGAATTTTACGGTTTAAGGCTGGAGGTCAATTCGTCTGTTCTTATCCCACGGCCTGAAACTGAAGAGCTCGTAGATTGGATTCTGAAAGAAGAGGGAGCACCCAAAAGCCTTTTGGATATTGGTACAGGCAGTGGCTGCATTGCCCTGTCGCTAAAAGCCCATTTACCCACTTGCGACGTGACAGCCTGGGATATTTCGCCTGAGGCGCTCCAAACAGCAGGGCAGAATGCCAAAAACCACTGCCTCCCAGTTACTTTTGAACAAATAGATGTGCTCAATTACAGCCCTGTAAATGCAGCATTTGATTGTATTGTAAGCAACCCTCCCTACGTGCGCGAACAGGAAAAAACAATGATGGCCAGCAACGTGCTCGACCATGAGCCAGCAAGGGCTCTTTTCGTTTCTGATAGCGACCCGCTAATTTTCTACCGAACAATTGCTCAACTCGCCTTAACCATTTTAAACCCCGGTGGCTCTTTATACTTTGAAATTAATGAATACCTGGCCGATGAAATGAAAGATCTGCTATCAAATTTAGGCTACTCCAATATTGAGTGCCGACAGGATATCAATGGAAAAGAAAGAATGATGAGAGCCCGCCTGTAGCAGTAAAGATGAGTGTTGCCGCCATGTTTAAAAGGACTATCTGTTGCAAGGTATTCAACCACAAAACTGGCAGGCTTACTATTCTCCTTCATGATCTGGTAAAGCAAGCTCATTGGCTGCCATTTGCCTCACATCTTCAAAAAAAACTTTAAACTCATCATTAAAAGCCAAATAGTGCTTGTCCATCTGCTGCATTGCCCAATCGGTCTCCTCTGGCAAAGAAGAGTAGTTGGCCATAATTTGCAGGCTCCTTCTTATGCCTTCTTTAGTGGCATATCCTTCCAGACGACGGCTTTTGACCATAAACGGCAAAAAACGCTTAACGGCTCCTGGCAATGTAAAGTAATTACGTAATAATACTCTATGCACACTGGTCACATATTTACCCAAGGGTAACGTACTGTATTGTGACCAATTGACTCCCAGAAAATGATCGTAAAAAACATCGGTAATGATGCCGGCATAGCGTCCATATCGTTCACTGAGCCGCTGTGAGCTCTTTTTAACAACAGGGTGTGTATCTGTGAAGTAATCAATTTGCCGGTGAAGCAAGATACCTTTCTTGATAAGCGGCGGGTACTTTTCATAATCGCGTCCCTTAACGTGGTCGCCAATAAAGTTTCCGATTTGAACATGAGGTTCATCGCCTGAGAGGTATAAATGTGCCAGAAAATTCATGAGACAAACATATAAAAATACATCAATAGTAACACAATTTCAACATCAACGCTGTGTTGCTTAACATGTTTAGCTCACTAGCCATTTAATTTTCCTTCCGGTACATTTATAGTATCTCACATACTGAGACCTAAACACCATTATTTTTCACTAACCAAAGCAACAGAAATATGCAAAAAGCTATTATTATCGGTGCCGCCGGAAGAGATTTTCACAATTTCAACACCTTTTTCAGAAATAACCGTGACTACCACGTGGTGGCTTTTACAGCTGCTCAAATACCAGATATTGACGGCCGTAAATACCCGGCAGAATTGGCGGGGAACCTTTACCCAGAAGGCATTCCTATTTTTGGCGAAGATGATTTGGAAAAGCTCATCCTTGAAAAGGAAGCTGATGTATGTATTTTTTCATACAGCGATGTTCCTTATAGCCGCGTTATGAACCTTTCTGCAAGGGTTAATGCGGCCGGCGCTTCGTTTATGCTGTTGGGCCCCAACGATACCCAGATAAAAAGCACTAAACCGGTAATTGCTGTATGCGCCACCCGCACAGGCTGTGGAAAAAGCCAGACGTCACGCAAAGTGATTGAGCTGTTAATGAAGCAAGGACTTAAGGTGGTGGCCATTCGACACCCCATGCCATATGGCGATTTGGTGAAGCAAAAAGTACAGCGCTTTGCCACTGTCGAAGACCTTGCCTACCATAAATGCACAATCGAAGAAATGGAAGAATACGAACCGCATGTGGTACGTGGCAACGTTATTTATGCCGGCGTTGATTATCAGGCTATTTTAGAAGCTGCTGAAAACGATCCGGACGGATGCGATGTTATCCTTTGGGATGGAGGTAATAATGACTTTTCATTTTACAAGCCCGATCTATTAATTACTGTAGTTGATCCACACCGTGTTAACCACGAACTGAATTACTACCCTGGCGAAGTAAACCTGCGCATGGCTGACATTATTGTTATCAACAAGATGGACAGCGCAGCTCCCGAAGACATCAACCAATTGCGAGCTAACATCGATTTGGTCAATCCGGCTGCCACGGTTATTGATGGGGCTTCACCCATTCGGGTGGATGACAGAAAGGTGATTAAAGGGAAACGTGTGTTGGTAATTGAAGATGGTCCCACCCTTACCCATGGCGAAATGAAAATTGGTGCAGGCACCGTAGCTGCCAAAAAATTTGGTGCTGCAGAAATCGTAGACCCGCGCGAATATGCCGTTGGCAAACTGGCAGAAACATACCGCATTTATCCGAATATTGGAATGTTGCTCCCAGCCATGGGATATGGCGATGAGCAAGTTAAGGATTTACAAGCCACTATTGACAATGTTCCGTGCGATGCCGTTATTATTGGTACACCTATCGACCTGAATCGAATCGTAAAAATTACCAAACCAAATACCAGAGTTTATTACGACCTTCAGGAAATAGGTCAACCAACATTATGCGACACTCTAAAAGAGTTCGTAGTCAGTCAAAACCTTCAAATGAGTAGGGTTTAGCATCTGGATTTATCTGGGGCGGTGGTACAAAAAGGTACTACCGCCCTTTTTTTCTGCTTATCAACAATCGTTTCATGTCGATGAACCCTTGAAAAGACTGGACTCTGCTTCCTCACAAAAACAAAGGAACGAGAGCGTTTTAGCCGACCACCTCCTTAAATCCCAATGCCAGTAACTTTTCTTTCACATGCGGACGGCCATTGATTAACTCCACCTGATAGGCCTGAAACTCCCGACGCACCGGATAAGCACCGCGCAACACTTCAAACTGCGCCAAGTTAGTTCTCAGATCAGCATCATCTTTTAAAAGGGCGTAGGTATGCAAAATGGCCTCAGCAATAACCGCCTCATCGGCTTTTCCCGTGCAATCGATAGTCACATTAGGTACAGCGGGCTGTGGAATATTATGTGGCTCCCAATTATCAATTCCCAAGTTAAAAAAGCGGCTGATGGCCTGCACACTCATTTGGGTGCCTTTAGCTTTTCCATCCTGCGAATAGCCAGCGATATGAGGTGTTGCTATCCATACTGTTTCGAGCAGCTCATGATCTATATGCGGCTCATTCTCCCATACATCCAACACTGCATCTCCTATTCTCCCCTCTTTAAGCGCAACTTTCAGGGCGCTTCCATCCACTACTTCTCCGCGTGATGAGTTAATAACTACGGCGTCCGGTTTCATGCATAAAAGCAGTTCGGCATTGCATAAATGGTAGGTGGCATCCTTTGAGTCACGGGTCAATGGCGTGTGAAAGGTTACAACATCAACTTTCCCAATCACCTCCTCAAGCGCATAAAATGTTTTATCCTTCTCAAGGCGCGCACGTGGCGGATCGACTTCATAAACTTTCATACCCAACACCTTTGCCATCGCGCTAACTTTCCGTCCCACATTACCTACACCAACCACAGCAATAGATTTACCAGCTAAATTCCACTTTTTATCGCGAACCAACAATGCCAGTACGGCAGCAATATATTGTTTCACCGACTCGGAATTACACCCCGGTGCGTTGGTCCATTTAATAGCATGCTTATCGCACCAGGCAGTATCAATATGATCAAACCCAATGGTAGCAGAAGTAATCAGTTTAACGCGCGTCCCTGCTAAACTGGCCGAATTACATTTTGTACGGGTTCGGGTTATGAGGGCATCGGCATCTATCAACACCTCATTAGTAATCTCTGCCCCAGGCAGGTATTCAACCTTTGCAAAAGGCTCGAGCACTCCCTTTAGAAATGGAATTTTATTATCTGCTACAATTTTCAGCATCACTTTAGTCTATGTTCTTTATGCAAAAATAACAATAAGCTTCTATTCTAAACGAATAACTTACCCCAATACAAAACAGTTAACAACAGCATAATTATTAGCTAATCAGACAAAAGCAACAAAAGTCATATGCATTAAAATTTATAAGGTTCGGAAAAATATGTATTTTTGCGCCAAGTTTACAGACAGTTCTACTGTTGAGTATTTACCATGTAAATTACCAAGTTTAGTAGCCACATTTAACAGGCTGCCCAACAAGTTCCATGCAGCAACCATGCCTGTATGAAATCTTAAAATTATAAAAACGTAATGGATAAGAACATTTCAAAGCTAGCAGCCGACAACATTCGGATTTTATCAGCCGCAATGGTTGAGAAGGCAAAATCAGGCCACCCCGGCGGAGCAATGGGTGGGGCGGATTTTATGCATGTATTGTTATCGGAGTATTTGAATTATGACCCGGCCGATCGCACCTGGTTTAACCGCGACCGTTTCTTCCTCGATCCGGGACACATGTCACCAATGCTATATGCCGGATTGGCATTGACAGGCACATACAGCATGGAAGATCTTGCTAATTTCCGTCAATGGGGAAGCGCAACACCTGGTCACCCAGAGGTGGACTTTGCCAGAGGAG
The DNA here is from genome assembly GCF_051851475.1 of Carboxylicivirga taeanensis. NCBI lineage: Bacteria > Pseudomonadati > Bacteroidota > Bacteroidia > Marinilabiliales > Marinilabiliaceae > Carboxylicivirga > Carboxylicivirga taeanensis. Next base: position 398,450 of record NZ_JBPUSJ010000001.1, read on the forward strand.
TTGAAAATACATCAGGCCCACTGGGTCAAGGCCATGTGATGGCTGTTGGCGCCGCTATTGCCGAACGCTTCTTAGCTGCCCGCTTTGGCGAATGGATGAGCCACAATATTTATACCTTCATTTCTGATGGTGGTATTCAGGAGGAAATTTCGCAGGGTGCAGGCCGTATTGCCGGACACCTGGGACTTGGTAATCTTGTAATGTTCTATGATTCAAACGACATACAGCTATCAACGGTTACTGATGATGTAACGATTGAAGACACAGCAAAAAAATACGAAGCCTGGGGATGGGCAACCATGACTATTGATGGTAATGACCATGACCAGATTCGTAAAGCACTGGATGCAGCTAGCGCAGAAACCGAAAAACCATTCCTGATTATTGGTAAAACCATTATGGGTAAAGGTGCAGTTACAGCTAGTGGTGAATCTTTTGAAAAACAGGTTTCAACCCATGGTCAGCCACTAAGTGCAGCAGGAGCTTCATTTGACGATACCTTGAAAAACCTGGGAGCTGATACTGAAAACCCATTCCAAATTTTTGCAGAAGTTGAAAAACTGTACGCTGAAGTCAATAGTAAGAAAGCTGCATACGTGGCTAATAAAAAGGCAGAGCAGGCAGAATGGGAAAAAGCAAATCCGGAGTTGGCAGCCAAACTGGCACAATTCATCTCAGGTGAAACCAACATTGATTATGCTGCTATAGAGCAAAAAGCAGGCGCTGCCACCCGTGGTGCTTCATCAACAGTGCTGGGCGTATTTGCCGAGCAGGTTGAAAACATGATCGTCATGTCGGCCGACCTGGCTAACTCAGATAAAACAGATGGTTTCCTGAAGAAAACAACCGTCTTCAAAAAAGGTGATTTCTCAGGAGCTTTCCTTCAGATTGGTGTAGCGGAACTAACCATGGGTGCCATTGCCAATGGTATGGCACTGCACGGTGGTGTTATACCTGTGTGCGGTACATTCTTTGTATTCTCTGATTACATGAAGCCAACCGCTCGTATGGCTGCCTTAATGCAGTTGCCAGTTAAATATGTTTGGACACACGATGCCTTCCGCGTAGGAGAAGACGGACCAACTCACCAGCCAATCGAACAGGAAGCTCAGATTCGCTTATTGGAGAAACTGAAGAACCATGACGGAAACAACGGGATGCTGGTTCTTCGTCCGGCTGATGTGAACGAAACAACAGTGGCCTGGAAAATGGCGATGGAGAACACAAAAACACCAACGGCCCTGATCCTTTCTCGTCAGAATATTCCTAACCTGCCTGAAAGTGATTACAACAAAGCTCAGCAGGCCGAAAAAGGAGCCTACATTGTTGAGAAAGATGCCGATACTCCAGACGTAGTGCTGCTGGCTTCTGGTTCTGAAGTTGGTACTTTGGTGGAAGGCGCGAAATTGTTGCGTGAGCAAAAAGGCTTAAAAGTGAATGTTGTTTCTGTGATTTCAGAAGGCTTATTCCGTAATCAGGATAAAGCCTATCAGGCTGAAGTATTGCCAGCTGATGCTCCACGCTTTGGAATGACAGCAGGATTACCTGTTACCCTGGAAGGTTTAGTTGGTCTTAACGGAACAGTATGGGGTCTTGATCACTTTGGTTACTCAGCTCCTTACACGGTGCTGGATGAAAAATTTGGTTTCACCGGCGAAAACGTGTTTAAACAAGTAACTGAAATGCTTGGCTAATAAAGCAACCAAGAAATAATACCAAAAAAGGGCGATGGTTACGTTTAACACATCGCCCTTTTTTTCAGGTTAATAATTCATCATTCTCATTTATGTTGTAAAAAGCAGAGCAGCTCGTAACATCAGTCTGTCAAAAGCTTGATTAACCTGATTAACCAATTTATTTGTATTAGTAAGTAAAGGAAATGGCCGAATATGCGAATAGGAAAAATTAAAATCCCACTCTTCAACGCACGTTCCTTTTAAGGTATTCTTTACTTTATCGGCAACAGCCACTTTATCGTTTTTCAACACCACCGTCACAACTCTATCTTTCAATGTGGTGACATAGCCTTCTCCGCGCTTTCGCAAATTTTTCATCGACAGCATGTCTACAAACGACTGGCCCAAAGGCGAGTGTTCGATAATCTGTTGAATTTCACTCTGATTGAACTGTTCTTTACTAACATAGAACTCGCGCAATGTTTCAAACGCAGTGCTATCCATTATGTACTTTGACGCTCCTTGCCATCCGTCAAAAACACTACCCCCACAAAAAATAAACAACTTACTGTTTGCCAGTATATCGTTACCGTGTGCCAAAAACATTATCTGGGACAGAAACGACCCGATGGAATAGGCAAAAAAATCAATTTGTGCATCTGCATGCACTAAATTATGCTGCCCACTCCGGATATATGCAACCAAATCCAGCAAATCATTGGCGGCCTGATAGCCCGACAAAAAAAAGCGTTCGGGATGATTAGTTAAACGATCACTTAAAGCCACATTGGCAACACTCAGTTCATGAACATTCGGCAGGTTATGTTGACGCTCCTTTACGAATGACCGCATCTTTCGAGGATCACACCAGTCTTTGGGTGACCGATTCATGTGATACGCAATCGGAAATAAAATCACAGTTTTACCGGTATAATTGGCCAACTGATAGCCCCAAGGCAAATATTTATCCCAGGTTCGCTCATTCAGTCCATGCAGCAAAATAATACAACCATCAGAAGTCGTTCCCTTATTGGGGTGAAATACCGGATAGGTAAAGTCCCTATTCTCACTATCAACGCCCAATTCAATATCGAACGGCGATGAGGCCTGTGGCAAATAAGAGACTGATGACGCAGAGTGAAACTCGTATGTATGAAAACCCAAAGCACCATCACCGGAAGAGTGTGTGGCTGCTTCCGGTGAAAATTGTGCTTTCAGAGTTTGATATAGAAAAAAATAATTCATGGAGTTTCGTTAATTGCTGTTATGTCAGATGCGAACTTTGCATCTTCGATTACAAACCAAGGCAAGAATCGAAAATTTTCCAATTTAATGTGATTTTCACCGCTATCGCGGGCTTAATGTGCCTATTTAGGGGTGAAATTTTATATAGTGGGGTGAAATTTTGATCGCTTTTTAATTAAAAAATGCCAAATACATAGCATTTTTGTAGATGTTCAAAGTTTTTAACGCATCTTTAAGACCATGGATTTAAGTCAAAATATACCCGCTTATCTAGTCAAGAAGAAAAATATTGTTCGACTTATTCTTTTCACTGCGGCTTTTGCTTTGGTTTTTATTAACATCTATGCCCCTTTTGGCGTCACTACCTGGTTTAACATTTCTAAACTAGAACTGCTGTTCTATTCCAGCCTGGTTATCCTAACAGGTGTTTTAGTGGTGGTGATCAGCCGCATTATCATGTACCAATCGACCAAAAAAGGAAAAACTATTTCGATAGGACGCTATTTGCTATGGATTGCCATGGAGATTATTAGTATGTCGCTCTTTTATACGCTCTATGAGGTACTCATACTTCACGACCCCAGAGCGGTTGATGAGGTGATAAAAATTTCCATTCAGAATACAGCGCTTGTCCTGCTAATCCCCTATACAGTTACATGGCTTTACTTTGCCTGGATAGATAACAAAGAAAAGCTGGAAGCCATAGAGGAAGGCACTTTTGAGAAGGTAGAACCTAAAGGAATGATCGCGTTTAAGGATGAAAAGGGAATTATGCGCATCACTATTAAGGTGGAAGACTTATTATACCTTCAGGGAGCTGATAATTACGTCACCATCTACTATTCAAATCATCAAAAACAAGAGAAGTTTTTACTACGAAACACCTTAAAACGCCTCGAATCGACTCTCAAACCTTTTGAAATTATTCGCTGCCACCGCTCATTTATGGTCAACTTTCAGAAAGTAAAAATTATTGAGCGCTCAAAAGAAGGCTTACGAATTAAACTTAATACACAACCACTTATAGAAGTTCCGGTTTCAAAAACGTATACCGAAGTTGTGTTTCAGCTGTTTGGTCAAAGCCATTAAAGACCATTAAGTCCGATATTTATTGCAACAATGTTGCAATATTGATGCTATTCTTGTATTTTTGCAGCTACAAACACATGGTTAATAACAGTATTACAAATAGTTATACATGACAAAAGCACTATTAGTCAGCATTCTGGCACTTGCTCTGTTCTCTGCATGCCAAACACCCACTAAAACAGATGATAAGCCCGTAATTTCGGTAAGTATTGCCCCCCAGAAATACTTTATTGAACAGCTCTTACACGACTCTGTGGAAGTCAATATCATGATTCCGTCAGGAGCCGATCACTCAAGCTATGCCCCTTCGGCTGCACAGATAAAAAAACTATCTGCCTCAGTGGCCTACATAAAGATGGGGCATTTGGGCTTTGAAAGTGGGTGGGCAGACAAGCTATCGGCCGCCAACCCAGCCATGAAATGGTATGATCTTTCTGCTGGTATGGACATGATACAAGGAGAGCATCACCACCACCATCACGAGCCAGGCCATATATGCTCGGCAGGCACCGACCCGCACACTTGGACCTCACCCAAACAGGTGAAAATTATTATGAAGAATTTAAGAGGCTACCTTACAGAGCTATTCCCTCAATACAAAGGCCTTATAGGGTTGAATTACGAGCAGTTTTTAAGCGAACTGGACGAAATGGATGAGCGATTAACTGGTTTACAAACTGAAAAAGGACAGTTGGCATTTATGATATTTCATCCGGCCTATACTTATTTAGCGCGCGACTACGGTTTTGAGCAGTTAACAATAGAGTTTGATGGCAAATCACCTTCGCCATCACGCTTAAAATCAACCATCGAACTAGCACGAACCAAACACATCCAAACCATTTACATCCAGCAGGAGTTTGATCAAACCAATGCTAAAGTAATAGCAGATGAGGTTGGTGCGGCAACAGTTCAGGTAAATCCACTTTCGCATGAATGGAAGAAGGAGATGGAACGCTTTATCAGCCACCTGGAAAAACACTAAACAAAAGCAATGGAGCCACTCATAGAGCTAAAAAATATTCAGGCCGCCTACGACAAAAATGTCGTTTTAAAGGAGGTTAACCTGACCATCCATCCTAATGATTTCATTGGGATTATCGGCCCTAACGGAGGTGGTAAAACAACTTTGCTAAAGGTAATTCTGAACCTGATTACTCCTCAATCGGGCAGTGTCATCAAATCAGAGAAAGTGAATATTGGCTATCTGCCCCAGGTCAATACCATTGATAAGCAGTTTCCCATTACCATAAAGGATGTAATTTTATCGGGGAGATTTGCCAAGGATAAATGGTGGCAGCGCACCAACAGGGAGCAGCTAAAAAAAGTAGATGAACTATTGACATTTATTGGGATGGACAATGCTCATCATGTTCCGATTGGAGAGTTGTCGGGCGGACAAATGCAACGCGTGTTTCTGTGCCGTGCGCTGTTCAGTCAACCCAATGTGCTGGTATTGGATGAGCCAAATACCTACGTGGACAAAACATTTGAAGCTAATTTATATAACTTACTGGGTGAGTTAAATAGCAAAATGGCCATTTTACTGGTCTCACACGATGTTGGCACCATTTCCTCGATGGTAAAAACCATTGCCTGCGTGAATGGCGGTTTGCACTATCACCCATCCAATAAAATCACAAACGAAATTCTCAAATCGTACAACTGCCCCATTGAACTCGTCAGCCATGGTCACGTTCCACACCGGGTACTAAAACATCACGATCATGAATGAGATAATTGAACTCTTCAGCTTTGCCTTTTTCAGAAATGCCATGTTGGCGGCCTTATTATCGTCAATTATTGCAGGCATTGTGGGGAGTTATATCGTTGCCCGGCGCAATGTTTTTATCAGTAGTGGTATTACACATGCTTCATTTGGTGGCATGGGCATAGCTTACTATTTTGGCTGGCCTCCTTTTTTAGGCGCTGGTATTTTTGCTGTGCTCTCGGCTTTAGGAATTGAGTGGAGTAGTAATAAAGGCGGTCTGAGAGAGGATAGCTCAATTGCGATACTCTGGTCACTGGGCATGGCCATTGGCATCTTGTTTGTTTTTCTAACACCCGGCTATACCCCCAATCTTATGGGTTTCCTATTTGGTGATATCCTAACGGTAAAAGTCAGTGATCTGTTCTGGCTCGCAGGAACAGCAGCGTGTTGTATTTTGCTAATTACCCTATTCTATCAGGCTGTTGTAGCAGTGGCATTCGACATTGACTATGCTAAAGTAACAGGTTTGCCTGTTCAAACCATTAAATACATCAGTGCAGCCATGGTAGCCATTGCCATTGTACTCTCCATTAAAGTGATGGGTATAATTCTGGTACTGTCATTATTCACCATACCTGCCGCGGCCGCCAACCTGTTTGCCAAAAATTTAAATAAGGTTATGGTAGGAGCAGTACTAATCAGTGTTATCGGAAGCCTGTCGGGTCTGCTAATTGCTTATTTTTTAGACTTACCCTCTGGCGCTACCATTATTTTCACATTAACAATTCTATTTGTTATTCTGAAGCTCGTGCAGTTTTTCAAATAGTGAGTGGAATCTGCTCCTCTTGCTCCGATAACCATACATCATATTGATAAAGAACTTTTTTAACATCATGTATGCTTAATGGGCCAACCTTCCTGAGAAAGAATGCGGAGACGCCATATTGGCATAAGATGGAATTCAGGCTTTGGTGCTGCTCATCCACCTGAAGCTTTGTAAAACCCAATTGTTCATTATATAGATAGTACTCATCATATAAAATAATTTTGGCGACCGGCCGCTCTTCATCAAGCTGCTTGCGGTACTTACAAAGCATCAAACTTCCATTGTAAACCACATTCATAAAATACGCCTTTTTGCGCTCACTTTTAACGATACTTTTACGGTCGATTACCTGAGTTATGTAGAAATAGTCCTCACCACGGTACTTAAATCCATAGCCTCTTATTTGCTCAGGATTGTATATCACTTTGCCGGTATCTGTACTTTTAAACCTGACATAACGATTAAGGTATGACCAATCGAAACCCTTAACATACCAGGCTCCTGTATAAAACTCGGCTTTCGGCAGCTGAATCTTTCCATAAATAATTTCGTTTTGATTAGTCTCAATATAAGCCTCTACCCATTTAGCTGAAATAGATACAGATACAAACAAGAAAATACAGGTAATAATCGCCTTCATTCGCAATAGATTTAATGAACTAAAAATAGTATATCCATATTGATTAGCACGTATATAATAACTTTTTTCAATAACACCTTGATATTTTTCAAAAAAATTCTATTATTGTGATATTATTTTGATATCACTATGAAAACAGAAAAACAAACTAAACCCAGAAGTGGATATACGATGCTTATCGTATTCCTGGTGTTGCTGGCTGCAACACTTACAACAATTGTGAGACTCGAGCAATATCTATTGATAATTGCCATCCCTTTCATCCTGGCCATTTTGCCAGGCTTCTTTATTGTAAACCCGAACGGCTCGAAAGTATTGGTTCTTTTTGGGGCGTATAAAGGCACCGTTAAAGACAACGGCTTTTTTTGGGCGAACCCGTTCTATACCAAAACACGCATTTCGCTACGTGCCCGCAACTTTGATAGTGACAAAGTAAAGGTAAACGACAAAATCGGTAACCCAATCCTGATTAATGTGATATTGGTATGGAAAGTAAAGGACACCTATAAGGCCGCTTTCGAAGTGGATCACTATGAAGAATTTGTGCGGGTGCAAACAGATGCAGCTGTGCGTAAACTGGCCGGCTCCTATCCCTACGATAATTTTGATGATGAGCAGGCAGAAATGACATTGCGCTCCGGCATGCATGAAGTTAACGAAGCCCTGGAGGAAGAAATCACCGAACGACTGGCCATCGCAGGCATTGAAGTAACAGAAGCACGCATTGGTTACCTGGCCTATGCTCCGGAAATTGCAGGTTCTATGCTGAAACGTCAGCAAGCCGTAGCGATTGTTGCAGCGCGTAAAAAAATTGTTGAAGGTGCCGTTGGCATGGTCGAAGACGCACTTACCAGACTATCTGAGGATGGGATTATTGAGTTTGATGAACATCAGAAAGCCTCAATGGTTAGTAATTTAATGGTAGTTTTGTGCGGTGATAAAGAAGCGACGCCCGTGATTAATACCGGCACATTACACACATAATTGTATGAGTAAAAAGAAATCATTTGTCCTAAGAATTGACCCTGAAACATTTAAGCAGATAGAGAAGTGGGCTGACGACGAATTCAGAAGTGTCAATGGTCAGCTTGAATGGATGATTCATAAATGCTTAAAAGATGCCAAACGCTTAAAACAGAAGAAAGACCCTACTTCTGAAGATGAATAAATAATAAGAGCAATTTCTATGGGAGTTGCTCTTTTCTAAAATTCCTTTCTATGGTTCGAGCAACTCTCATATTGCTTCTTGCAGTTGTTGGCTGCACTCCCAAAGCTTCCACAATAACAAACTACAGCGAAGAAGTTAAACAAACTGAAATGGCTTTCGCTCAAATGGCGCAACGAAAAGGTGTGTCCGAAGCCTTTTTATTTTACGCTGCCGAAGATGCCGTTTTACTCAGGAATAACCAGTTAATCAAAGGAAAAGCAGCGATTAAAGCCTATTTTGATGAGCATGCAGCTACCTACCAAGGTATTGAGCTCCAATGGATGCCCGATAAAATTGAAGTGGCTGCATCGGGCGACCTGGCTTACACCTATGGTAGCTACCAGTTAATTAACCATGCCAGCGGCCAAACAACAGAAGGAATTTTTCATACGGTATGGAAGCGCCAAAGTGACGGACAATGGCGCTTCGTGTGGGATTAAATTCTATTGATGAAAGAAACTGGTGGCCCGCATTGGCTGACGTTTAAAGCCTGGCCCTTCCCATTCTGTTTTTAACTCAATGCCATCTGAGCACTGGTAGAAACCTATTTCAAAGCGGTGATAACCTTTACTAAGCTCAATGCTGCATTGCTGGGCAAATGAGAACGACTTACGACCGTCGCTCTCAAACTGCTCTTCACCATTAATCTTCAACATACAACCATCATTAGCCGAGATGTAAAAATGGTAAGTACCATTTTTAGGGATGTACACTAAGCCATCATACGCTACACCAATCCATTCATTTCGGTTGCAAATAGCCAATGTAGGCACTTCAACAGCACCTGTTTTAGCAGGCTCCTCCTGAGCGTAATCGTAAATAGAACGGTAGATACCTTCGTAATAGGAATACTTCAACCCTTTTTTAAGTTGAGATGTATTAAGCGGTAAGGCATGTTCCTTTTTCAGCTCACGCGTCACCACATAACCGTCCTCACAGCCTTCCTTAAACGACCGCATCTTTAACGTGGTCGATTGATTAATCGTGAAAGGTTCTTTAAATAGCGGACTGCTCTTGTCGGGCGTTGTACCATCCAAAGTATATCGGATTTCAGCCAACTCATCATCACAACGCATATCCACTACAAATTCATGGATAAATAGATTAGATGAATTGCTCAAATAGCAATGCGGCGCTGCTTTGTATGTCAGTTCGCTTGACAGATGCTGTGTGAACCATTCTGTGCTGGGCTCAGTACCCATTTGCATCTGTAAGCTTCCTCCTTTTAACAAATCCTGATGGGAAATAAAGCTCTGGTGATAATCGCTATCGTTAAGGCTTAAATTTTGCAGATAGATATGATTGCTACTATTGCATTTTGCTTCAATGATAAAGGTTTTGCCATTATCCAGATATAGCGTCACCTTATCAAATATTGGTGAACCAACAGAATAGTATGGTGAGCCCGGATTATCAGGGTACAAACCCATGGCACTCATCACGTACCAAGCCGACATCTGACCGCAATCCTCGTTGCCACATAAGCCACCAGGCGTATCAGCATATTGAGTGGCCATTATCTCACGAACTATACGCTGTGTTTTCCACGGAGTTGCTGCATGATTATAGAGATAGGCCATGTGATGGCTCGGCTCATTGCCGTGTGCATACTGCCCAATTAGCCCGGTGACATCTGTTCCTTCCTCCAATTCATAAGCCATCTCCGTTTCGAACAGCCGATCCAGCCATTCTTCCAAGGCTTTTTGGCCGCCCAAAAGTTCGGTAATACCCACTACATCGTGCGGCACAAATAAGCTGTACTGATAGGCATTGCCTTCGGTATAGTTATACCCTACAGCCATCGGATCAAAATCGCTTACCCAGCTGTGATCAGCCATCCGGCCACGCATAAATTTAGTTGATGCATCATAAATATTCCGGTAGTTTGTAGAGCGATTCATAAAATAATGATAATCCTCTTCCTTGCCTAAAGCTTTGGCCACTTGTGCCACACACCAGTCGTTGTAGGCGTATTCCAGCGTTTTGGAAACACCCTGACTGCTCTTGTTGGAAGGTACATAACCTAGAGTGCGGTAGTCTTTCAGTCCACGCTTATCTAACATAGCCGTACGTTTCATTTCGCTATAGGCTTCTTCCAAATCAAAACTATCTATACCTTTAGCATGGGCATCGGCAATTAACGAAACCGCATGATAGCCAATCATGCAACGCGTATCGTTGGAGGCCAGCTCCCACATCGGCAGCTCACCGTATTCTTTACTTTTCTGCACGAGACATTTCACAAAATCAGCACTTAACTCCGGCTCCACAATCGTCAGCAATGGATGCAATGTTCTGAACGTATCCCAGAGTGAAAAGACCGTGTAATTAGTGAAGCCATCGGCCTGATGAACCTTACCGTCCATACCACGGTATCGACCATCCACATCCTGCGAGAGGTTAGGTGTTAATAAGGAATGATACAAAGCTGTGTAGAAATTTCGTTTCTCTTTTAATGAGCCGCCTTCTACAGCAATCCTGCCCAGTTTATCCTGCCATTCTTTCAACGCCAATTTATATGCGGAGTCGAAATTAACATTTGTACTTTCCTGTTTCAGGTTAGCAACAGCTCCATCCGCACTCACCATGGATAAAGCCACTTTCACCTCCAATTGCTCGCCTGTTTCCACATCAAAGTTTATGACTGATTGTAACTGAGTACCTTCAATAACTTTATTGGCAGACTGCAGCATTTTGTTCTCGTACAGATCAACCGACTTGAAAGGCTTTGAGAACTCAATGGCAAAATACAAATGCTGATCGCCAGCCCAGTATTTTGAACGACGCTGCCCTTGCATAGTATTAGGCCCGGTTACTTCAATTTCAGCTGCAATTACCGGATCGCGGTGAATCAGGTCGAGCATCATTTGTAACTTACCAGCATTATCAAATGTGTAACGATGATAACCAACACGCTCTCCTGCGGTTAATTCAGCTCTTACCCTGTAATCATCCAAATAAACCGAGTAATAACCCGGTGAAGCTGTTTCATTATCATGAGAGAATAAAGACCGATAACCTGTTTCAGGCTGTTCGCTCGTTCCGGTTTCGAGTTTTAGGTCGCCCATAATGGGCATGAGCAATACATCGCCATAGTCGCTTACCCCAGTACCCGACAAATGGGTGTGACTAAAACCAATGATCGACGAATCAGAGTAGTGGTAACCACCACATCCATCCCACGACTCATCATTACGCGTATCAGGACTTAGCTGTACCATACCAAAGGGGACCTGAGCACCCGGATAAGTATGCCCATGTGCACCTGTACCAATAAAAGGATCGACGTATTGCGTGTAATCACTTTGCTTCTTACAGGCGCTTAAACTAATCCCCAATAATATTATTAACCAAAATTGTTTCATCTGCTAAATTTTAAAAATCCCGGCTTTGCCTCAACCAAAGTTAAAGCAATCGCCGGGATAGTATAATCCACCTATTTATAACCTGTAACAGGAATTATTCAGACTTACCCAAAAGTTCAAGCTCTGCAATTACAAGACGTCCTTTTTCTTCTACATCAGCTTCCAATTCGATTTTATGGAATTTATAGTACGCTGTATTTTCAAAAGTAAAATCTTCTTCTTGCGCAAATGCAGTGATACCTGTATCAGTCACCTTTGTTATCTCAGTCCATGTCTGTCCATCATCCGAACCTAATAAGGTAAAACGATCCACAGAGAACACAAAACTATTAGTTTCCCATATTTGGTTAGAAGCACTTAAAGTCACCTTTGTTACATTGTGTTTATTCGCCGTTTCAAATACCATCCATGAGGTATTGGTATGATTAAAGAAGAAGGTACCCTGGTCGCCATCATAAGCATTGGCTGGCACTCCCCATTCATAGAAAGCATCAGCTTCCTGTTTAACTGTGACACCTGTATTGGCTTTAGTGATATCAACTAAAGAGGCATCGCCTACATTTACATCAGAACCAACAGTTGCAAACAATTCAACTTCAGCCAACTGAAATATATCACCTGACGTGTTCTCAAACTCAAACTTATACATTATATAAGCTGTAGCATTTTCGAAAGAATACTCATTTGTAACCTTTCTATCTGCAAAGCTTTCGCCAGTGCGCTTATCTATCTCTATCCATGTTGTTCCATCGTTACTAGCCTTAAGACTCCAGTTTTTAGGATCACGCTCAGGTGCATCATTACCAGATGTAAGAGTATACTTTGTAAGAACCGATGAATAGTTGAAAGAGAACTGAGCCCAAGTAGCGTTAGTAAATGCTAAAAACTTACTACCTGGATTGTTATCAATTAAATTATCTACTGACTCTCTTTCGGGTATTTGGACTTCAGTATTAGTTGAAATAGTGCATTCTATATTAGTAATATCAACTAATTCAGCATTACTTCCGCCGTCTCCTTCATTGCCGCCAAAATCGACATCTTCACCCTGACGCAATTTTGCTAGTTTTTCATCAATCTCTGCAATTTTACCGGTTTTCATATCATCCTGGTACTCGTTCCAAAGCGCCTGCACCGATTTTCCAACGATGCTCTGAGTCGCAGCTTCCCACGACCATGGACTGATGGTTTTAGCAGAATGATTGATCTTATTCAGGAAGTTAACATCTTTTGAGTGTAACCAATCAATAAAGAAGCCTGATGTTTTATAACCATCGTTCCAGTGGCCACCCTGCGCACGATCATTTGTTGTCAGGTAACCGCTCACATAACGTACATAGTCAGCCATTCCTTCAATAAAGCCATAGAAATCATCACCTGGCTTATATTCGCCAGCGCCCTGAGGCGAAAACTGATAGCCATGTGTTACCTCGTGGTACAACACACCTTTTACTTCGTCCAAAAGTTGAGCATCTGTCATCCCCTTATCCTTACAACTTTGCAAATACGTAGCACTAAAGAAGATACTAATATGTGGTGCCTGACCTCCTTTGGCTGAAATACCATCACGATCTTCAACGGAATAATCAATTGTTTGCAATACATCCATTTCATCGGGACAAATAAACAACCAGCGGGCCACATCAAAGCAAGCCGTATGTATCAGTTTTTCGGGGTCGGGTACAATCTGTTCGTAAAGACTTTTGTCTGATGAAGTATTTTTAAAATTAATGTCTGGCATTACTATATTTTGCCAACACTCATCGCCATAAACAGTTATGTAGCTTTCTTGCTCAAAAACACTTTGCTTAGCACCATCCTTCACAGTTAACATCACTTTATAGGTACCTTCAGAAGCATAGGTCACAACCGGGCTTTCATCTGAACTTGTTGATGGTGTGCCACCCTCAAAGTTCCATTCATAGGCTTTTGCGCCAATCGAATTATTAGTGAATTGTACCTCCTCATCAATAAAGACACGTGTTTTGTTTGCTTCAAACTTTGCCTTAAGCGGACTTTGCAGATGGTCTATATTGAACTCTGCTTCGTTCTGACATGACAACACTAACACCATGACTGCCATGAGTGAATAAATAATTGATTTTTTCATTTTTTTGTGATTTGATTAATTGATTCTTCATTTTTAAGATAGTCCTGATACTCGTTCCATAAATCCTCTACCGAGGCAGAAAGAATAGTTTGACAAGCTGCTTCCCAGGACCAGGGAATAATTGTTTTGGCACTCTGATTAAGCTGGTACACAAAATCAGGGTCTTTCGTATGCAGCCAATCAATAAAGAAGGCTGATGTTTTATAGCCATCGTTCCAGTGGCCGCCAGGCTTTCGATAGTCATAGCTTGAATACCCGGCATTGAGCCGAACATAATCAGCCACGCCTTCAATAAGGCCAAAATAATCAGCGCCACGCTGATAGCCACCGGCACCTTTGGGCGCATACTGGTACCCGTGAGCCAATTCATGAAAGAGCACGCCAACAATCTCGTCGATAAGCTCCTTATCAGTTAGCTCTCCTTTTTTATCCTTTAAGTAGCTTGAACTAAAAAAGATGTTGATATGGGGAGGATTACCCCCTTTGGCAGATATTGTTTCAATATCCTGAATGGAATAATCGAGCACCTTTAATACATCAATCTCATCCACGCTGCGATATAAGATTTTACAAACATCCATGCACACTTCGTTGATTAACTCAATAGGTTCAGGCACCAGCGCGTTGTATAAATCGCCATTGCCACCTAAAGTGGTATTCACAAAGTTGATGTGGGGATACTGAAAATACTCCCAGCCACCTAAGCGCTTCACATTAACAAATGCGTCGTGAAACGCTGTATCGGCCAATTGGTTATTTACCGTCACCAATTTAACAGGATACCTGCCATGGGTCGCATAAGTAACAGTCGGATTCGCCTCGGTACTTGTTGTCGGCTCACCACCTTCAAAAAACCATTGATATGAGTCGCCTTGCACCGACAGGTTTTGAAACTGTACTGTACCCTTATCGAAAAATGCCGTTTGGTCAGCCTTGAATTGGGCAATAGGCTGCTTATCATGGTTATCCCAAACACCATTTAGCTTAATCTCAGATATCTGCAAGATATCGTGTCCGTTAGTAGCCAGGTGAAAGCGATAATGTGCAAACGGTTCTTCAGTAACCACATTAAATTCCTGACTCTGGTTTCTTTCCTGGAAAATAACATCCGACTGCGTATCTATTAGCTCCCAGCTTTGTCCATCACGACTGCCTTCCAAGGTCCAGCTGGCCGGATCGCGCATGGGTTCATCATTACCCGAAACCAATGTATAGCCATTTAACCGGCTGCGTTTTACGGGTGCCAACAATACGGTTGCCGACGAGCTAAACGTTAGAAACTTGGAGTAAATATCGCCATCAACTACATTACCAACTTCCTCTCCCACAGGTGAATCACTTCCAATTGATTGAACCTGACATTTATAGTCTGTCACAACTACCGGCGTGTCATTTTGGTTCCAACAAGACATAAGAAGGGTAGAGCAGGCCAAGCTTAGGCCTGCTATCTTATTTAACTTCATTATTTTAACAGTTTTTTATCCCAAAAAGAAAAATTACTCTTTTACAGGTGTGAACGAATAGGGATAAGCATCTTCTTCAAACCCCCATTTTTTATTGGGTCGGCTGCTCATATGGAAGATTAGCTCACCGCCTTCAACAATATCACTGTGCTTGATAAATGTTCTGTTCAAAGGTTGACCATTCAGTGTCACCGACTTGATATAGATATTTTTTGAAGATACATTCTTAGCACGGATGGTGAACTGCTTGCCATTTTCCAATTGCAGTACCGCCTCATCCACCGAAGGCGAACCAATCACGTACTCACCTGAGCCCGGACAAACCGGGTAAAAACCCAACGACGAAAAAATATACCAGGCCGACATTTGACCACAATCATCATTACCACACAACCCATCCGGCTTGTTCAAGTATTTGGTTCGCATAATCTCGTTGATGCGCTCGGCTGTTTTCCAAGGCTTACCGGCCCAGTTGTACATATAAGCAACGTGGTGACTTGGCTCGTTACCGTGAACATATCCGCCCATAATCCCTTCACGGGTAATATCTTCGGTATGCTCAAAATACGCATCCGGTATGTGCATGGTGAATAACGAATCGAGGTGCTGAGCAAAAAGCTCTTTTCCACCCATCTGATTGATTAATCCGCCTACATTTTGAGGCACATAGAGGGAATAATTCCACGAGTTTCCTTCAATAAAACCAGCACCATGCGTATCCAACGGATCAAAATTATCCAGGAAATCGCCAGCTTTGGTTTTTGGTCGAACGTAGCCTGTGTGAGCGTCAAACAGATTGCGCCAGTTTTCTGAACGCGCCATATATTCCTGAGCAAGCGATTCTTTACCCATTGCCTTAGCTAATTGGGCAATGGTGTAATCGTCGTAAGCATACTCCAAAGTGATGGAAGCCCCGTAATGACTAGTTTCATGTGGCACATAGCCATACATTTTATACTCACCAATACCTTCGTAACGATCAAAATTAGCACTTGACAAACATGCTTCAAGCGCCTTCTCCGCATCGAAACCTTTGATACCATTTACATAAGCATCAGCAATAACGGGCACCGTATGGTAACCAATCATACACCAGTTTTCGTTTCCGTAATGGCTCCAGATGGGTAGAATGCTGTGAACACTCTGCTCATAATGCGCCAACATAGAATTGACCATGTCTGATGAGCGCTTTGGCTGAATCAGTGTCAACAGAGGGTGTTGCGCACGGTATGTATCCCACAATGAGAAAATGGTGTAGTTGGTAAAGCCATCGGCCTGATGAATGTTATGATCCAGACCACGGTACTGACCATCCACATCCATGTACTCACTTGGATGTATAAACGAGTGATACATGGAGGTATAAAAAGCGGTCTTCTTTTCAGCATCGGCTTCTACTTTAATGCGACTCAACTCCTTATTCCACATAGCCTTTGCTTCGCTGCGTGTACGCTCAAAGTCGAAATGCGGCACTTCGGCCTGCAGGTTTTTCAAAGCACCAGCAGTGCTCACTGCCGATAGAGCAAATTTGATGTTTATCTGTTCACCGTCTTCGGTATCGAAATCAAAATTGGCAGTTAAGGCTTTGCCTGCCATTTCCGGGAAGTTATCCGTTTGATCAAACTTACGCCAGAAACCATTGTACTTCACCTCTTCGTTATTGCTGCAACCATAGCTTTTGATTGGCTTCGAAAAACTCATGGCAAAATACTGGTAGTTGGTACGCGCCCAGCCACGAGTAATGCGATAACCCGTTACCAAGGTATCATTTTCAACACGGATGGTTGACCACAATACTTTACCATTGTAATTGTAAATGCCATGCGTTAAATCCAGAATGATATGAGCCGCATCTGATTTCGGAAAGGTATAGCGATGAAAGCCTACACGTTGCGTTGCTGTCAGCTCCGCTTTGATTTTATAATCATCCAACTCAACCGTATAGTAACCTGGTTCGGCCGCTTCCGTTTCTTTGCGAAATAGTGAGCGATAACCCTTTGATGTATCGTCAATAGTACCCGGATTGTGCTGTACCTTACCAACCGTTGGCATTACCAGGAAATCACCCAAATCAGAGTGACCCGTTCCACTAAAATGAGTGTGTGCAAAGCCTACAATCGACTTATCGGTGTATTGATAACCGGCACAGTAGCGATACACTTCCTTATTGTATTTGCCTTCGTGATAAAACTGTACACTATCAGTTTCGGGACTTAACTGCACAATTCCAAAAGGCGCACAGGCACCAGGAAAAACGTGTCCCATCTCCTGCGTACCGATAAACGGATCCACATATTGTGTAAAATCCTCATTTTGCGCCTTAAGCATCAAACCTTGAATTATTAATAAACTGACTAAAACTATCTTTTTCATAATCGTTGTATTTCAGAACATTGCCAGAGTAATGCGTGCAACACATTGAGTTCCTGACGAAAATTAAAGCTCGTTATTTGACATGGATGGTGGATAATGTTCTTCCGCAGAAGCCCACTCTTTATTTGGAGTATCGCCCAATACAAAATGGATATGGCCGCCTTCTTTAATATCGTTGAAAGAGAACCAGCTATTATTCCACTCCACCCCATTTATCTTAACCGATTGAATATAAACATTCTTATCAGAATAATTTTTGGTATCAATAACTAATTTGTTGCCGTTGCTCAAGGTCATTGTTACAGAAGGTATGGCCGGAGAAGTAATTACATACTCATCGCTACCTGGACAAACCGGATAGAAACCCATGGCATTAAAGATGTACCAGGCACTCATTTGTCCACAATCGTCATTGCCACACAACGACCCCGGTTCGTTACCATATTGCGTATCGATAATGTGACGGGTTAACTGCTGTGTTTTCCATGGCTGGCCAACGTATGCATACAGATGCGTTACATGGTGACTTGGCTCATTACCATGCCAGTATTCGCCTATGCGACCATGGATATCATCAACACCTTTGTAATCTTTACCGCTGCTGTAGGCAAATACAGAATCCAGCTTATTGGCCATGGCCTCTTTGCTGCCATATAGTTCTACCAAACCTTGCACATCATGCGGAACGGTCCAGGTGTACTGCCAGGTAGTTCCTTCGGTAAAGGCGCCTAAATGCTCAAAATGATGCGTATCAAAATCGGCCTTCCACTGGTCTTTGCTATCCTTTGGGCGCATCCATCCTATTTCTTTATCAAACAGATTTTTATACGCCATAGCTCGTTTCGAGAAACGCTGAGCATCGGCCTCTCTGCCCAAAGCTTTGGCAAAACGGGCAATGCAATAATCATCATAGGCATACTCCAGCGTTTTAGAAACCGATTCGTTCTCCAAATCGTAAGGCACATAGCCCAATTGCTCATATTCTGCCGTTGCATCGTACTCAGGATGAGTGGCTGAGTTCACACAAGCTTGGTAAGCCAGCTCCCAATCTACACCCTGAACACCTTTAAAATAGGCATCAACAATAACAGGCACTGCATGGTAACCAATCATACACCAGGTTTCGTTATTCCAGAATGACCAGATGGGCAATAGCTTATCAGGACTCTGCTGATAATGAGCTAACATGGCATTAATCATGTTGGCATTCCGTTCGGCCTGTGTTAAACAGAACAAAGGATGTGTGGCGCGATAGGTATCCCACAACGAGAACACCGTATAGTTATCAAAATCCTTGCACTCGTGAATATTCTGATCCAGGCCTCGGTAGTTGCGATCCACATCAAAATAGGTAGTTGGGGACATAAACGCATGGTAGGCAGCGGTGTAGAACGTTTCCTTCTGCTGCGGTGTACCTTCCACTTCGAACTTCGCCAACTCTTTATTCCATAGTTCTTTACTGGCTGACACATATTTCTCGAAATCCCAGTCTGGCATCTCCGCCTTCAGGTTTTTCATGGCATTGGCTGTGCTGGTAGGCGATATACCCACCTTCACGCTCAACTGCTCACCTTCGCTTGTCTGGTAATCGGCTACAAACTGAATATCCGGTCCGGCGGCCTCTTTACTGCTTCGGAAACGATACGTTTTGTATGAGTCGTATTTCACTTCTTTACCGCCTGAAAAGATGCGCGCTGCATCAAAAGGACGTGAGAACTCTGCTGTGAAATAAACGTAACGCTCCTTTGCCCATCCTTTGACCTGGTGCATGCCGACAATGGTGGTTTCATTAATCATCTTCACATTGGACCAAACCACATCAAAACGAAGCACATGACTCAAATCAAGTACCACATGGGCACTGTCTGCAGCCGGAAATGTATAACGCATCATGCCGGCACGATTGGTCGATGTTAATTCGGTTTTGATGCTGTAATCGTCGAGCACCACCGAATAGTAGCCAATCTCCGCTGTTTCGTTTTCGTGCGAAAATTTAGATAGATATCCTGGCTCAGAAAAATCCTTTTTCCCAGGACGAATATGTGTTGGTCCGACCGTTGGCATAAATAGGATATCGCCCATATCGGGGATACCTGTACCATGCAAATGTGTCATTGAGAAACCGTAAATTGTACTATCGGAATATTCGTAACCGGAAGCCGCACCCCACAGCCATTTTTCGGTATCCGGACTGAGTTGCACCATGCCAAAAGGCACTTGTGCACCCGGATAGGTATTACCCTCGCCCAAGGTCCCAACCAAAGGTTTTACAAATTGTGTGTAATCCTCATGAATTGCAGGTTTCTGCGAAGCTTGTCGTCCGCATGCAGCCAATATAAAAAAACTTACAATAGTAATCAGTTTAAAGTATGTCATCAGCAGTCTGTTAAATGAACAATTAGAAAAATTCCGGCTGTGTCTGAGTCCCATCAGACACGCATATTGAGCCAGAGACAGCCGGAAAAAGGCATTCTTATCAACCTTCCTATCTAAGCAATTAGTTGGATAAGTTAGGGTTATTATCAGTTGCAGTTAAAGGATATGGGAAAACTTCTTTTCCTGTAGTTGGCTTCTTATCCCACCAGGCCTCGCCAAACTTGCCAAAACGCACTAAATCCTGACGACGGTGTCCTTCGAAAGAAAACTCACGACCTCTTTCAGCCAGAAACTCATCCAAAGTTAAGGTAGCTTCGGTATAGTTATAATTGGCATTGCCAAAAGCACGCTCTCGCACTTGATTTACAATTGGTAAGGCCTCTGAAGTTTTATTCATTCTTACTAAAGCTTCAGCCTTCATCATTTGAGCATCGGTGTATCGCCAAATCACATAATCGTTATTTACCTCAAAGGCTTCGCCTATAACAACTTCATACTTCACGCTGCGCGCTCCTTCATCCTCGCGTGAATTAGTCATACTTGTAATATCAATAGTAAGCACCAAAGGCTCATCCTTAGCTTCTTCCTGACCTAATAACGGATTTCCTTCCTGATCAAACTGAGGTCCAACCAGGAATTGCTCCAAACGTGTATCGGCATCATCAAACGAGCGATAGTGATCAGGCTGTACTACAATACCATTCCAAGGCTTGTATTCTAAGTTGAAACCCTGCTGATGGCTATAGTGCATCATGAAAGCATGATGGTAAAAGCCGGTAATCTTGCTCTGTTCAAAAGGAACTACGAAAATATTCTCGTCGCAATTCTCATTTCTTGCTTTAAAAGGCTCTTTCCAGTCAGCCACCATTGAGTAGCCTTTAATCTTATCCACCTCGTTGATGCAATCCTGCCAACGAGCTGTTCCGATATACACTTCGCTGTTCAGGTACACTTTTGCCAACAACATATGTGCCGCAGCCTGAGTAAAATGTCCGTAAGCTGATGCATCACCTTTGGCCGGCAAGTCTTCAATAACCTCTGCGATTTCATCCTCAATAAACTGAATGACATCAGCAGCAGCCAATGGCTCTGGCGAACGAGGCTCTCCAACCTTAGTTACCACGGGTACATCGCGGAAGTTATCCACTAACAAGTAGTAGTGGTATGCGCGTAAGGCACGCATTTCGGCCTTCATCTGTTCAAGGGATACAGGCAGGTTCATTTTGGATACATCAACGCTTTCGATGTTATTCAGAAACTCATTACAGTAACCAATGGCCTGATAAGTGTTATTCCACGCCCCTTTAATTTCGTGATGTTCGGGTGTCCAAGTGTGGTAATGCAATTGCTGCCATTTACCACCGTCGTATCCGTGCTTACCTTTCTGAGGCCAGGCCGCACAATCAGAACTTAACTCACCACAAATCCAGTGCGCCAATGAAGACGTCACATAAAGACGTGTATAAGGCTTTAGGTAATTAGCCGTTACTTCTTCTGCTGAGCTGTAGAATGTTTTTGTGGTCGTTTCAGAGTACACAGTTTCATCCAGGTTGGTACAGGCTGCCATACCGATGAGGATGAGAAATGCCGCAAATGAATTATATAATATATTCGTTTTCATCGATTTTATTTTTAGAATTTAACGTTTAAACCTAAAGTATAAGTTGTTGTGCGAGGATAGAAACCGCGCTTATCAACACCGGCTCTAGCACCTAATTCTAACTCGGGATCCAATCCTGAGTAATTGGTGAATGTAGCCACGTTTAAGGCTGAGAAATAAACGCGAGTATAATCCAATCCGAATAACCAACTTTTAGGTAAAGTATATCCTAATGTAATGTTGTCCAGTTTTAAGAAATCTCCTTTTTCAAGGTAGTAATCAGAGTATTGAGGGTCGGCATTCACCATTGAACTACTTGCAGAACGCAACATGTTACCTGGATACCAGCGTGGGTTTCCATAGTACATCTTGTTCACATTCAGAATATCGAAACCAAATGCTCCTCTGAAGTTCATTGAGAAATCGATACCTTTCACATTTAAGTGTGGGCTAAACGACAAGTTGATTTTTGGGTTACCATTGCCCAGAAACGTACGATCGGCATCGGTGATGCCTTCTTCACCATCGAAATCTTCAAAGATCCACTCCCCGTTTTCAGTCAACCCTTTGTATTTATAGCCATAGAATGAACCGATTGGATGACCTTCTTCGTAGCGGAAGATAGTTCCTAACTGACCGGGAGCTGGCAGATCTTCGTAGTTAACAGCCTGAAATTGGAAAGTAGCATCTGATAAGCTTACCAACTCATTTTGGTTATATGAGAAAGTGGCATCCATTCCTAAATTCCAAACTCCATTGTTAATAATCTTTGTATTCAAAGCCAATTCAACACCCTGGTTATTGATTTCACCAATGTTGGAAAGAACATCGCTGTGAATCATTGGAGGTACTTGCGCAACTAATTTCCAAAGCAAATCGCTTGTTTTACGCTGATACACATCAACAGAACCGCTTAAACGGTTATTGAAGAAACCAAAATCAACACCAATGTTGGTTTCTTTTTTAGTTTCCCACTTCAGGTATGGGTTCGGGTTCGTGACTGAACCATATGACTTCACATGCTGCCCATTAATAATATATAAACCACCTGCTCCCATTCGAGGAATCGATTGATAGGGTCCATCTACAATGTTACCAGTCACACCATAACCAACACGCAACTTTAATTCTGATAACCAATCTGTATCACTCAAAAAGTCTTCTTCAACAATACGCCATCCGGCTGACACAGCCGGGAAGGTAGCCCACTTGTTGTTATCACCAAATTTCGAAGAACCTTCGCGACGTACAGTTGCTGACAGCAAATATTTACTTTCATAAGAATAAGTAAAACGACCAAAGAAAGCGATTAGCTTCTCGGTTTGCTTGTAGCTGTCCATTGCAGCACGACCTTCAGTCAAACCACTACCAGCACCTAAGTCGTGATATTGCTGTGCATCACTGATAAAATCTTTGTTCTCAGCCCAAAAATCTTCGTATGAACGACCTTCATAACTGTATCCACCTAACATGGTGAATACATGATTGTTAAGCACTTTTTTATAATTCGCTGTTCCTTCAAACATTTTTTTGTAGCGATGCCATGTTTTTTGCTTGGCACGACCCTGGTATCCACCAAAGCTAGAGCTCTGAGATTCAATCTCATCATATTCATGCTCCAATAAATCACGTATATCCAAAGCACCAAAGCCACTCAATGTGAAATTATCAAACACTTCAAAATCGGCTCTTAAGCTGATCTGGCTGTTCTTCTCTTTGCCACCACGACGCTCCTGATTCAGTTTAGCAACCGGGTTGAACTCACCATAACCACCAGGCTGCCAATAAGTACCATCTTCATTATGAACTGGTTGTGTAGGATTCATAATAGCTGCCATATCAAAGGCTGAATAAGAAGTATAATCCTTGTCAATAAAGGTTGAAGACATATTTAACTGTACTTTCAAACGATCGGCGTAGCCTTTATGTGTCAGATTGATACGACCATTCAAGTACTCCTGACCAGTATTAATTACAATCCCTTCAAGGTTACGGTAGTTAACCGAAGCACGATAACTTAAGTTCTGATTTCCACCTGATAACGACACGTTATGTACATGGGACACATTCTTACGAATGATCTCTTTAGACCAGTTCGTACTGGCTCCTCCATCGACATAGTTGATGCCAGTAGCATCGCCATATGCACGGTACTCATCAGCCGACAACACATTTGGCAAAGCCACAGCATCCTCAGTAGAAACGTAACCAGAATACTCAACTTTCAAATCGCCTGTTGAACCTTTCTTAGTTGTGATTATGATTACTCCGTTTGTACCACGAGTTCCGTAGATAGCAGCTGCCGAACCATCGCGAAGCACATCCATGCTTTCGATGTCTTCCGGAGCAACTGAGCTGATATCTCCACCTGTGATTCCATCAATAATAATCAACGGATCAGATGAGGCATTTAATGAGGAAGTACCGCGCAGACGAACGCGAGGCGAGGCATTCGGATCGGTTCCTGCTGTACGCACAATCTGTAAACCAGCCACTTTACCTTCAATCGACTGCAAGGCGTTAGTTGCAAAACCTTTATTAAAATCATCAGCTGTTACTTTAGCAATAGAGCTGGTCACCTCAGTTTTCTTCTGAATACCATATCCAACTGCTACTACTTCCTGTAGTCCGATTGACTCTTCTACCAAAGTAATATTAATGGAAGTACGACCGGCCACATTCACATCCTGCGCCTGAAAACCAATAAAAGAGAAGGTAAGAACTGCATCTTCCGAAACCACCTCAATCTTATAGGTTCCGTCCACATTGGTAATAACTCCATTGCTACGGTTCGCCTTTTCAAACACGTTAACGCCAGGTAACGGTTCGCCTGTATCATCAGTAACCAACCCTTCGATTACCAATTGCTGTTGCACCATCTGCTCTTTACTTTGCTGTTCTTCAAGTGATGAGGCACTAACCGGATAAATAATCACATTATTATCCACGATTCGGTAATCCAGGCCTTTCTGATATAACAGAATCTGCAACACTTCAGATACCTCTTTGTTGGTTGCATTAATAGATACCTGGCTATTATCATTCACCAAATCATTATTATAAATAAAGTTTAGATTACTCTGACTCTGAAGCTCTTCTAATACTTCCTTGAGGCTTGCATTGTTAATGTTTACATTGACCTTCTGTGATTGGGCTTCGGTGACAGCCGAAACCTGAAGGCCGAAAAAGATGATCAATACTAATGTCAATCTCATGACTTTCCACAATTTACCGTAGGAATTGCCTAAACGCAATCCTTCCCGGAACGGTTTTTTTTTCATAAATTTGAATCGTTTACTTGTTAAACAAAAAATTGAAATCTAATTTTTGAGGAGATGTTGGCGCATCTCCTTTTTATTTGTCTTTACATTGCTGCTGATTTAAGTTCCCTAATTCGAAATCAAAATATATTCGCCTGAAGTCTCAAAGCTAAAAGGTCGGGCGGCCGACAAATAACCCAAGATCTCAAACAACTGTGCTTCACTAAAATCGCCGGAGAAACGGTAATTCTTCACCTCATCATTCAAAATGATAATCTTTGTATCGAAGCGACGCTCCAATATTCTGGCAATCTCAGTCATCGTATGATTATAAAAAACGAGTCTGCCATTTCTCCATTCTTCAGACTGACTCTGCTGCTGTTTCTGCACTTTCAGCTCTCTCGTTTGCTTGTCAAACACCGCTTCGTGTCCAGGACTCAGATAAACAGGTTGCTGCTGATTAAAGTCGCCATCCAACTGAATTTTTCCTTCATCCAACACTGCTGTTATCTGGTTTTCATTGGCATAAGCTTTCAAATCGAAGCGCGTCCCCAACACCTTTACCTTCAAATGTGAGGTGCTAATCTCGAACGGTTTTTTCACATCCTTCACAACATCAAAGTAACCTTCACCCATCAGTATTACCTGTCGCTTGTCGGTTGAAAAACCTTCCTGTATCACCAAGGTTGAACCGGCATTCAAATCAACTTTAGTGCCATCGGGCAATACCACTTTTTTTACTTCACCGGCATTGGCCACATATTGAATCAACTCTGTACTGCCAGTACTTAAGAAACTCCATGCCAACGACACGCCTAAGGCTACAACTAATATGGCAACAGCACTGTACCAAACTGCCATTTTAGGGCGTTTGATATCCTGCACACCAATTATTTGCTTCATGGTTGATGTAAGAATGCGGTCACGGGAATGTTGTTTAACCTGCGGAAAAAACTTGTGCCAAAACACTTTAAGTGAATGATGCTTTCTTCCCAACACCTCATCCTGATTAAGCTCCTGCTCCAAATCGTCACGCTCCTTGCTGTTTAATTCACCTGTCAGTTCCCTGGCCAATAATCTATATTTCTCTTCGATATTATTCATGCATATTTGTGCTTTGCATATACATGACGCAAAGAGCATGAAAATCCCCAGTGAATTTTTTGATTTTTTTAATAAAATTTTGAAATTCGATTATATCTAACTGATATACTGCCGCTATCCATAAGCAAGGTATGAACTTAAAAACAATCTTATGAAATCTTATTTGTTAGTATTTTTAATGACCTTCTCTTTAATAAACAGTTATGGTCAATCAACAGAAGAAAACATTTACGGTTCAAATCTTGAAATTGGGAAGTATGCAACAATTAATGGTAATAAAATTTACTATGAGACTTATGGACAAGGTACTCCTTTATTGTTACTCCATGGCGGATTAGGATCCATCTCGAATTTCATGTATTCAATTCCTGCTTTCTCGGAACATTTTAAAGTTATTGCAATAGATAGTCCGGGACATGGTCGATCAAGCCATGTTGACTCTTTAAGTTATCCCTATCTTACCGAAAGGATATCAGAGTTTATTGATTATATGAACCTGGATAGCTTATACATACTTGGCTTTAGTGATGGAGCTGTAGTGGGACTGCAGCTCGCAGCAGACCGACCTGACAAAGTAAAAAAACTAATTGCTATAGGTGCTAATATACGATTAGATGCACTTAGTGATGGCTCAATAAACTGGATGAGAAATGATATGATTGAGTGGGCTAAGAATAAGGATGGATGGTGGAATAAAAACATTTTACCATTGCTGGAAGAACCCGAAAAATCAAATATTTATCTTGAGAAAACTCAAAAAATGTGGTTGACGAAAGTTTATGTGGAAGATACGAAGGTTCAGTCAATTAAAATACCTACAATGATTATGCAAGGGGATAAAGATGGGATAAAAAAGGAACACGCTGTGGAGTTATCCAATTACATCGAGAATTCTCAACTATGTATACTGCCAAATACGAATCATTATGTCTTTGAAACGAAGCCTAAAATGGTAAATCAAATAGCAATCGATTTCTTTAACGAAAAATAAAAATACCTGTGCATAACAAGTGGTATAAGTTATTCCACCACGATTAACAGCCTGATATTGCAAGAAAAATACGTAAGGTGTTTAAGCCATTTCCACCTTCTTCCTTATCAATGGACTCGCAAATTTTCTTAACGGCTGATGCTACGTGATAGTCCACCGTCTTAACTGAGATATCCAACAACTCAGCAATCTCCTTGTACTTTAATCCCTGAATTTTAGCCAATGAAAACACCATTTTAGTTTGAGCCGGTAAGTAGTCAATGGCTCTGTAGATTTGTTTCAGCTGCTCATCCTTAAGTGCCGAATCATCAGGCGTATCAATTGGTTCAAAATAATACTGGTTGATATCTTCAATAGAAACTACTTCTTTATGTTTCTTTCGCAGGTAGTTAATAGATTGGTTTCTGACCGCATTAAGCAGGTAGCCTTTAATGTTAGTCACAACTTCTAGTTGCTGACGCGATTGCCAAACATTTACGAACACATCGCTCACTACTTCTTCTGCCAATGGAGAACTGGCCAGAATGCCTTTTGCAAACAAAAATAAGGCATCAGAATAACTATCCATCAGACGCGCAAACTCAAGGTGATTGCCCTGCTGGATAAGGTTTAAATTGATATGTTCGCCGGATTGGTCCAAGCTAACAGGTTATTTGGGTTTACGACCCAAAGATAACTGATTTACCGAATCATAAACAAACCTGATACACAAGCAAAACAAAAGCGCCCTGTTGAACAAGGCGCTTTTAATGTATAAATCACTAATATTAAATCAGATACTGAAATAGATCCGGTTTCTCATTCAAATACTCAGCAACAAAGCCATTCTCTGCCATGCGCTTCTTAAGTCCTTCAAAGTCTTCGGGCTTCTGCAATTCAACGCCAATAACAACCGGTCCCATAGCACGAGCTGTCTTCTTTTTATACTCAAAATGCGTGATGTCATCGCCAGGGCCTAATACCTTATCAACAAATGTTCTTAATGCCCCTGCCCTTTGCGGAAAGCGCACTATAAAATAATGCTTTAATCCTTCGTAGAGCAGAGACCGATCCCTGATTTCTTCGGTACGCGTAATATCATTATTGCTTCCGCTAAGGATGCACACCACATTTTTTCCGATTATCTGCTCGGCATAATAATCCAGCGCCGCAATGCTTAAAGCACCAGCCGGCTCCACCACTATCGCTTCATAGTTATATAATTCCAATATTTTGGTGCAGATTTTTCCTTCAGGTACCAACACCAAATCGTCGAGCACCCGCTGGCAAATGGGCAAAGTAACATTCCCCACTTTTTGCACGGCGGCGCCATCAACAAATTTGTCAATTTCGGCCAATTCCACCACTTCACCTTTTGCCAGTGCCTGCTGCATGGCAGGGGCACCAGCGGGCTCAACACCGATGATTTTTGTGTCGGGGGTGATTTGTTTGATGTAAGCACCAAGACCTGATGCCAGCCCACCTCCACCAATAGGCACAAAAATAAAATCGATGGGCTGTTCAGCCTGCTCCAGCAGCTCAAGTCCAACAGTAGCCTGTCCTTCTATAATATGAGGATCATCAAAGGGGTGAATAAAGGTACGACCGGTGCGACTGCATTCCTCCATGGCCGCATTAAAGGCATCATCAAAAGTGTCGCCGCAGAGTACGACCTCCACAAAGCCTTTACCAAACATTTTCACCTGATTGACCTTTTGCCTAGGGGTTGTTGTGGGCATAAAAATATATCCATTGATTCCCAATTCGCGGCAGGAATAGGCTACCCCTTGCGCATGGTTACCAGCACTGGCACATACAATGCCTGCTGAAACCTGCTGTTTGGTCAGGCTTTTAATTTTGTTGTAGGCCCCCCTAATCTTATAGGATCGCACTGTTTGTAAATCCTCCCTTTTCAGGTAAATGTTGGAACAATATTGCTCAGACAAGTTACGATTACGCATCAATGGGGTCGTTTCAACCACCCCTTTAATGGTTTCTTTGGCTTGTTTAACAGCCTCCAGCGTTGGGTAATAATCTTTAAAAGCTGCTATTCCGTTTTTAGTTGTCATTTGTTGTTGGGATAAAAAAGTACAAAGTATCAAGACTTATGCCATCGAGATAAATTGTATACTTCTATTTTACAAAAAACCTGTCAGAAGTCGCTTTCTGACAGGTTAGTTCATTACTTGCTTTGGATGTAAGAAGCGAGCCAGTCACCGACTTCCGATGTTTTAGAGGCTTTACCATCCTTTACGATATCTTCGGTTACGACCCCTTCGTCCAGCGATTTATTAACAGCTTCACGCACGAGTTTCGCCTCTTCTAACAGGTCGAGAGATTCCAATAACATAGCTGCCGAAAGCACGGTTGCTATCGGGTTAGCGATATCTTTACCAGCAGCCTGCGGATAGGACCCATGGATTGGCTCAAACACGGAAGTGTGCACACCAACCGATGCAGAGGGCAATAAACCTAGTGAACCAGTAATTACAGATGCCTCATCACTGATGATGTCGCCAAACATGTTCTCCGTCACCATCACATCGAACTTTTTCGGCCACTGAATGAGCTGCATAGCGGCATTATCCACAAACATGTAATCTACCTCAATATCCTTGTAATCAGCCTCCATAGCCTGGGCCGTTTCGCGCCACAAACGTGAGGTGGCCAATACATTCGCTTTATCAACTACAGTGAGACGCTTATCGCGCTTTCCTGCATAGGCAAATGC
Organism: Carboxylicivirga taeanensis; assembly: GCF_051851475.1. Lineage (NCBI taxonomy): Bacteria > Pseudomonadati > Bacteroidota > Bacteroidia > Marinilabiliales > Marinilabiliaceae > Carboxylicivirga > Carboxylicivirga taeanensis. Next base: position 428,196 of record NZ_JBPUSJ010000001.1, read on the forward strand.
CAGCTTCAGGATGCGCTCAATCTCTTCGGTTGTATAGGTGCAGGTATCAAAAGCTTTCTTTAAATCTTCTGAACGGCCCTTCTCACCAAAATAAATCCCTCCTGTTAACTCACGCACCACCACAAAATCAGCGCCTTCAACGATATCCAGTCGAAGCGGACTCTTATCGAGCAACGAAGGGAAAGTTGTTACCGGACGAATATTGGCATACAGGCCCAGTTGCTTCCGCATGGCCAACAAGCCTTGTTCGGGACGCACCTTAGCTTTAGGATCATTATCGTATTTAGGATCGCCAATGGCTCCAAACAAAACCGCATCAGAGTTCATACAGATATCATGGGTTTCAGCCGGATAAGGATTCCCCACCTGATCGATAGCTGTGGCACCTACCAGCGCATTTGTGTATACAATTTCGTGCTTAAATTTACCTGCAACGGCATCCAACACTTTCTGCGCCTGTGCTACTATTTCTGGTCCAATGCCGTCACCCGGCAATACTGCAATGTTTAGTTTCATATTTTTTTAGTATCAAGATAAGAGTATCAAGTATCAAGATGTTTTACATGATGTTGAAAGTTCATCAGTCTTGTGTCTTGATACTTATGTCTTAAGTCTAATTTATTATTTTCAAATTTCCGTTTTCTATCAAGTTAAGCATTTTTACGGTGGCTTTTATGGCTGCTTCGGTCTGGTCGGCATCCAAGCCACGCGTTTTAAACACCTTCCCTTTGAACTGCCACGAAATCACTGTTTCCACAAGGGCATCGGTCATTCCGCCCGGCGGAATAGTCACCATGTAATCTTCGAGCACCGGATGATTTTTACCCAGCTTCTCGTAGATTTTCCACAGAGCATGCATAAAGGCATCGTACTGCCCATCGCCGTTCGCTGTTTCCTGATGCACTTCCCCATCAATTTCAATACTCACATTAGCCAGAGGCATAAGGCCTTTGGTCAATTGCAAGCTGTAGTTCTGCACCTTGATGTGCTCTTTAATGGATGAACTCTTGAGTACATCTGATATAATATAGGGCAAATCCTCGGTGCTAACAGTCTGTTTCTTATCACCCAGCTCTATTACCCGCTCCGTCACCTTTTTCATTTCTTCGGCAGAAAGATCAATTCCGAGCTCTTCGAGGTTTTTCAGAATGTTGGCCTTGCCCGATGTTTTTCCAAGTGCATATTTCCGCACCCGCCCGAATCGTTCGGGCATTAAGCGGTTAAAATACAAGTTATCTTTACTATCGCCATCGGCATGAATCCCGGCACACTGCGTAAATACAAATTCGCCGGTGAGAGGCTTATTGCTTGGGATACGGATGCCCGAGAAGCTTTCAACCAGTTGACTTACCTTGGTTATCTTCGCTTCCTGTATGTTTGTTTTAACGCCCAACTGATCATTCACCAAGCCTACCACGCTGGCCAGAGGTGCATTCCCGGCTCTTTCGCCCAATCCATTAATGGTGGTATGAATACCTTGCACACCGGCTTTGATAGCTGAAAACACATTGGCCACTGCCAAATCGTAATCGTTATGAGCATGGAAATCGATGTGCAACTCTGGATAACGGGTGATGATGGCGGCACAAAATTCCTCAACCTGATCAGGGTTTAATATCCCCAAAGTATCGGGCAGCATAAAGCGTTTGATAGAAGTGTCTTGGAGCTGATCGAGGATAAAATAAACGTAATCAGGTGAGTCAATCATGCCATTGGACCAATCTTCCAAATAGATGTTGACCAGCATGTCCATTTCTTCGGCAGCCAGGAGCACCTGTTTGATATCCGCCACATGCTCTTCAGGGGTTTTCCCCAGCTGCCCGGTCACATGCTTTAACGATCCTTTAGTCAGCAGGTTGATAACTCGCCCCCCGGCACTTTGAATCCACTCCAGTGATGTTCGTCCATCAACAAAACCGAGCACTTCCACCTTATCCAGCAAGCCTTTTCTGGCAGCCCATTCCGTAATCTTTTTAACCGCCCGATATTCGCCATCACTCACGCGTGCCGATGCGACTTCTATTCTGTCCACTTTTAATTCTTCGAGCAGCATGGTCGCCATGGCCAGCTTCTCCGATTCGTTAAACGACACCCCGGTAGTCTGCTCGCCGTCGCGCAAAGTGGTATCCATTAGCTCAATAGTCATTGTTTGTTTGGTTTTTATGGTTGTTGGTTTTGTATAGTCTATTAGTTATGAGGCAATAGGCAGAAGGAACTTCCATCCCCCAATGCCTATATCTGATAACAATCTTTTAAACGTCCCCTCCACCAAGGGGAAACTAATAAATTTTAAACACCACGTTTTGTGTTTCTTAGCTCCTTTTTAAGTCATTCATCATTCCGACCCCGCCTGGCGATGGCGCGCCAGACGGTAGTCGAGATGACTTCTTATCTATTATCAAACTCTGCATTGTTTAGTCAGTAGTTAATCTGTCAGCAGGCAGAAATTCATCCTCCTATCTTCATTTTTCAACTACCAAACATTAACACTTTCTCCATCTCCATATGGGAAAGATGTTATCAAAAACTCCTTGACTTTTTGTCTCTGTGCCTTCAATTAAAACTTAACAGCCTTTGCTTCGTAGGCTTCTATTTCATCGCTCAGGCTCAGCAAGTAATCAATATCGTCGTACCCGTTTAAGAGGCAATTTTTCTTGTATGCGTTGATTTCAAAGCCTTCTGATTCGCCAGTGGCTACATTAGTAATGGTTTGATTCTCCAGGTCAATTTTCACCTCAGCCTTGTTATCGGCCTCTACAGCTTTAAACAGTCCGGCCAAAAAAGCTTCAGAAACCTGTACGGGCAGCACACCGTTATTCAAAGAGTTATTGCGAAAGATATCCGCAAAAAAACTAGATACCACGGCTTTAAACCCATAGCCTGCAATAGCCCAGGCTGCATGCTCCCGGCTTGAGCCACTTCCAAAGTTTTTTCCAGCGACCAAAACAGAGCCAGTATAATTAGGATTGTTCAGAACAAAATTGGCTTTTGGTTGTCCATCCTTATCGTAACGCCAGTCGTAAAACAGGTTATCACCAAACCCCTCTTTAGTGGTTGCTTTCAGGAAGCGAGCCGGTATAATCTGGTCGGTATCCACATTCTCTATTGGCATTGGCACAAACGAAGTTTGCACGGTTACAAATTTATCTATTGGCATAATTCCTCCTCCTGATTAAAAGTTAAAGATGGTTCGTGGATCGGTTACAACACCTGTTACCGCTGCTGCTGCCGCTGTTAACGGACTGGCCAGCATAGTGCGCGAGCCTGGGCCCTGGCGTCCTTCAAAATTACGGTTTGAGGTGGCCACCGCATATTTACCGGCTGGTATCTTATCATCATTCATGGCCAAGCAAGCCGAACATCCCGGCTGACGTAACTCGAAACCGGCCGCTTCCAGCTGGTCTTTTAAACCTTCAGCAATGGCTTGTTTTTCAACCTGTTTGCTTCCTGGTACAATCCAGGCTGTCACACTTTCAGCTTTTTGCTTGCCTTTCACCGCCTCACAGAAAGCCCTCAAATCTTCGATACGTCCGTTGGTGCAACTTCCAACAAACACGTAATCCACTTTTTTACCTTCCAGCTTATCACCCGCCTCAAAGCCCATGTATTCCATCGACTTTTGAAAAGACCCTTTGGAACTGTCCTCAATGGCATCCAGAGTTGGGATGCTTTCACAGACCTTAGCGCCCATTCCAGGATTGGTTCCATAGGTAATCATCGGCTCGATATCAGCAGCATCAAAACTCAGCTCCTTATCAAATACCGCATCGGCATCGGTCACCAGAGATTTCCAGTAAGCTAAGGCTTTATCCCATTGTTCGCCCTGTGGTGCCTGCTCGCGTCCTTTGATGTATGCAAAAGTGGTTTCGTCCGGTGCAATCATCCCTCCGCGGGCACCCATTTCAATACTCATGTTACAAACAGTCATACGGGCTTCCATCGATAAACTGCGGATAGCCGAACCGGCAAACTCAACAAAATACCCCGTTCCACCAGCTGTTGAAATCTTAGAAATGATGTAAAGAATAATATCTTTTGAAGTAACACCTTTACTCAGCTCACCCTCGATATTGATGCGCATGCTTTTAGGTTTTGGCTGCATGATGCATTGCGTTGCCAGTGCCATCTCCACTTCGCTGGTTCCAATACCGAAAGCAATGCTCCCGAAAGCACCATGTGTAGAAGTATGACTATCTCCACAAACGATGGTCATGCCCGGCTGTGTAATACCCAATTCAGGACCAACAACGTGCACAATTCCATTATATGGATGGTTCAAACCGTACATGGTGATGCCATGCTCTTCACAATTCTTTTTCAGGGTTTCCACCTGATGCCGCGATAGCTCATCCTGTATGGTTAAATGCTGATCAACGGTTGGAATATTATGGTCGGGCGTGGCAATAACCTGTTGCGGACGCGCTACCTTGCCGCCCCGCGCTTTAATTCCACCAAATGCTTGCGGACTGGTCACTTCGTGAATAAAGTGACGGTCGATGTAAAGGACATTTGGCCCGCCTTCAATGCTTTTGACCACGTGGCTGTCCCATATTTTATCAAATAATGTTTTTCCCATTGTTTTATAGCTATTAGCCAGCGGCTATTGGCCGCCAGCTTTTTAAATTAGAATCCAGTTATTTTTTGAACAGATTAAACATCTGCACCAGCATAAGGATTTCTTCTGCCTTTTGCCTGTATATTAATGACTACTGTCTACTTACCCAATTTTAGAAATAGCATCCAAAAATGCCTCAACAGATGCGGTAATGATGTCCACATTGGCCGAGAACCCATAGTAGATATGCCCTTTGTGTTCCACCTGTACATGCACTTTACCTAAATCATCGCTGCCACGTGTAATGGCCTGAATCAGGAACTCTTCAAGGTGCACTTTGCGTTTCACCAATGCTTTAACGGCTGTAAATGCCGCATCGATAGGTCCGTTACCCGCAGCCGTTTCGGTAAACACATCCCCATTAAAGCTTACAGCCACGGTGGCAGTTGGGATGGTAGAGCTCCCTGCAATTACCTGAAGAGATTCCAGTTTAATTGAGCGATCCTGCTTTTCTTTTTCGGCGCCGGCCAATGCTTCCAGGTCCTCATCGGCTACATCCTTTTTCTTATCGGCTAGATCAAGGAAACGCTGGTAAACTTCATCCAACTCGGGGCCTTCAAAATCATAACCCAACACATGCAGGCGGTGCTTCAAGGCTGCACGACCGCTGCGCGCTGTTAATACAATGCTTGACTCCTTCACCCCCACATCGGCCGGATCGATAATCTCGTAGTTTTCACGATTTTTCAAAACGCCATCCTGATGAATACCAGACGAATGAGAGAAGGCATTACGTCCAACAATGGCCTTATTGGCCTGCACCGGCATGCGCATCAAAGTTGAAACCAGTCGGCTGGTTTTCATAATTTGTGTGGTATCAATACCTGTCTGATAATCCAAGGTATGGTGCGATTTCATGGCCATTACCACTTCTTCTAAAGAAGTATTACCGGCACGCTCGCCCAGTCCGTTTATTGTGACCTCCACCTGGCGGGCTCCATTGACAACGCCGGACAGCGTATTGGCAGTTGCCATGCCCAAATCGTTGTGACAGTGGGTTGACAAAATGGCCTTATCAACGTTTGGAACATTGTTCATCAGGTAAGCTATTTTAGCCCCGTACTCGGAAGGCAAGCAGTAACCTGTGGTATCCGGAATATTAATAACCGTAGCACCGGCTGCAATTACAGCCTCCACAACACGAGCCAGGTACTCGTTATCAGAGCGACCCGCATCTTCTGCATAGAATTCTACATCTTCGACAAATCGCTTGGCATATTTCACAGCTTCCACTGCGCGCTGAACAATCTCGTCTTCGTTAGAATTTAATTTGTATTTGATATGATAGGGCGACGTTCCAATACCAGTATGAATACGTCCGCGCTTAGCAAATTTTAAGGCATCGGCAGCCACTTCAATATCGCGTTTTACGGCACGCGTTAACGCACAGATGGTTGGATTTTGAACCGCCTTAGAAATCTCGACCACCGAATTAAAATCTCCGGGGCTCGAAATGGGAAATCCAGCTTCGATCACATCCACACCGAGCTTCTCGAGCTGACGGGCTACTTCTATCTTCTCAATAGTGTTTAACTGGCATCCCGGCACCTGCTCGCCGTCTCTTAATGTTGTATCGAAAATGTAAACTTTATTATCCATGGTTAATGTTTTTTTGGGTTTTCCGAATTCCTTTCCCTTTCGGATTTTCTCAAGAAGAATCAAGATTTAAGACACAAGTATCAAGACTTATTTACAAGATGTAAATCCTCTTTTGTCTTGATACTTATATCTGGTGTCTTACCTTATTATTGGTTTTCTGGTCTCAACTTACGCACAGCGGCACCGGCCTGCCACATTTCAGACTCACGCAGCTCTTTCAATTCCTCTTCCAGCTTCACACGATAATCAGGCTGGCTGTTTGAGTCAATTGAACGCTGTGCCTCGTTTCCGGCTGCTACTTCTGAATAGAGTTTCTCGAAAACAGGCTTGGTTGCGTCGCGGAAAGGCTTCCACCAATCCAAAGCACCACGCTGAGCAGTGGTTGAAGTATTGGCGTACATCCAGTCCATCCCATTTTCTGCCACTAATGGCATCAAGCTCTGTGTCAATTCTTCAACGGTTTCGTTGAATGCTTCAGATGGCGTGTGTCCATTGGCACGTAACACCTCATACTGAGCGGCAAAAATACCCTGGATACATCCCATTAAGGTACCACGCTCACCGGTTAAGTCAGAGTACACTTCGCGTTTGAAATCGGTTTCGAACAGGTAACCCGAGCCAACGCCAATACCTAATGCGATTACGCGGTCTTTGGCCTTACCTGTTGCATCCTGGAAGATAGCATATGAAGAGTTCAAACCACGTCCTTCCAAGAACATACGACGCAATGAGGTACCAGACCCTTTAGGTGCCACCAAAATCACGTCCACATCAGCCGGCGGCACAATTCCTGTACGCTCTTTGTAAGTGATACCAAAACCGTGAGAGAAATATAGGGCTTTACCAGGTGTTAAATACTTCTTAACCGTATCCCACATCTGAATCTGACCGGCATCTGAAAGCAAGTATTGAATAATTGTAGCCTTTTCAAGCGCTTCTTCAATTTCAAAAAGCGTTTCGCCAGGTACCCAACCGTCAGCAATGGCCTTATCCCATGTTTTAGATTCCTTACGCTGACCTACAATTACGTTAAAACCATTGTCTTTCAGGTTAAGAGATTGCCCAGGTCCTTGCACACCATAACCAATAACAGCAATTGTTTCGTCTTTTAATACTTCGCGTGCTTTTTCCAATGGGAATTCTTCCCGCATTACAACGTTTTCTTCAACGCCTCCAAAATTAATTTTTGCCATGATTTTATTTGATTAATGTTTATTTTTTTGAGCGACTAGCGGTTAGCTGTCAGCCATATATTTTTTGTCATTTAGTCTTTTGACTTGATTCTAGTCCAAAAGCGACTTTTCCTTTTCGAGCTTTTTCAGATAATTGGATAACAGCTCTTCTTTAAGTTTGGTAACTGCTATGCGGCCCGAACGGACGAACTGCTGCACCCCAAAATGGTCGAGCTTTTCAAAGAGCTCCTGTGTTTCGCGCTTGTGCCCCGTTTTTTCTATAACGGTATACTCTTTTGTCACTTCCAGAATACGCGCGCCATACTCTCTAACCAGTCGCTCTATCTCATTTCCGTTAAGCAGCGATTCTGTTTTTACCTTGTAGAGCGCTACCTCCTGATGAACAATCTCATCGGTTGTAAACACATAGGCCTTAATAACATCAATCCGCTTTTCGATTTGCAAAAGCAGCTTATTCACCTGTTCGCGAGTTGTGAACACAACAATGGTGAACTTATGGATGCCGGCTATTGCTGATTCTGAGGTCGTCAGACTTTCTATATTGATGTGTCGGCGCGTAAAAACAGTGGTTACCTGATTAAGTAAGCCAACATGGTTTTCAGAATATATTGATAATGTGAATTCTTGTTTCATCGTGTTACGTGTTGAATTGTCGATTTGGTAATCTGTTAATTTGGCACTACTCTAACCTAATGTCGGAGACGGAAGCGCCTGTAGGCACCATGGGGAATACATTCCCTTCTTTTTCAACCATCACTTCTAACAAAAAGGCCCCTTTATGCTCTGCCATTCGTTTTACAGCAGCATCCAGACTGTCGCGCTCTGTTACTTTCTCAGCGGCAATGCCATAGCCGGCTGCAATCATCTGAAAATTGGGGTTAACCAACTCGGTAGATGCATAGCGGCGGTCGAAGAACAACTCCTGCCACTGACGAACCATTCCCAGGAAGTTATTATTTAATAAGATGATTTTTACATCGGCCTGGGTCTGAAAAATAGTCCCTAATTCCTGGATAGTCATCTGAAAGCCTCCGTCGCCAACAAACAAGCACACCGGGCGTTCGGGTTGTCCTAACTTGGCTCCCAGCGCGGCCGGCAAACCAAAGCCCATCGTCCCTAATCCTCCAGAAGTTACCACACTGCGTGATTGCTTAAACTTAAAGTATCGGGAAGCCATCATCTGGTGCTGTCCAACATCGGTGACCATGATGGCATCATCACTGTACTGCTCGGTAACGCGTCGTATCACCTCACCCATGGTCATGCCTTCTTTGGCTGGGAATAGCTCGGGCTGCATGATCTTTTGCGTTTCAATTTTATCGCACGCTTTAAACTCATTTAACCAATCCTCATGCTGGTTTTCTGACACCATATTGGTGATCATCGGCAGCGACTCCTTTACATCTCCTACAACAGGCACATCGGCATAGATGATTTTATTGATTTCAGATGGGTCGATCTCCAAATGCACCACTTTCGCATTGGTGGCATACTTTTGCACATTCCCGGTTACCCGGTCATCAAAACGCATGCCGATGGCCAGAATCAGATCAGCTTCATTGGTTTTTACGTTAGGCCCATAGTTGCCATGCATGCCCAACATGCCTACATTTTGCTCAAAATCGCTGGGCATTGCAGATAGGCCTAAAAGCGTCCAGGCCGCTGGTATTCCGGTTTTCTTCAGAAAATCCATCAACTCCTGCTCGGCGCCCCCCAATACAACGCCCTGACCAACCAGGGCTAAAGGCTTTTTCGCCAAATTAATTAGCCGAACAGCTTCCGCTATTTTATCAGCATTTACAGCTGTTCGGGGTTTGTAACTACGAACTTTATTAACAGGTTTATATTCAAAATCGAACTGCGCAAACTGGGCATCTTTAGTAATGTCTATCAAAACCGGACCCGGGCGCCCTGAGCGAGCTATGTAAAAGGCTTTGGCAATGGCTTCAGGAATTTCTTCGGCCCGCTTCACCTGATAGTTCCACTTGGTAATGGGTTGTGTAATGCCCACCACATCTGTTTCCTGAAAGGCATCAGTCCCCAATAATGGAGAGGCTACCTGCCCACTAATTACTACCAGTGGTGTTGAATCCACCATGGCATCGGCAATTCCTGTTACTGCATTTGTTGCTCCCGGACCACTTGTTACAAAGCAAACACCAACTTTGCCAGTGACGCGTGCATAGCCTTGCGCAGCATGAACAGCTCCTTGCTCATGGCGTGTCAGGATATGATTTAATTTATCCTGATAGTGGTAAAGCGCATCATAAACAGGCATGATTGCACCACCAGGATATCCGAATAACAAATCGACACCCTCATGCAACAGTGATTGCATCAAGGCTTCGGAGCCACTCATTCGTTTCTTTTTCATCTCTTTGGCTTCCATGGTTGTTGTTTGCGTTTGTGTTTCCATAATTTTCGACTTATGGCTGATAGCTTTAATCTATCTGTGGTTAATGTTTTAATCTATCAATCTAACTGCACCCTGATCGGCTGCACTCACCAAACTAGCATAGGCCTTCAGGGCTTTTGAAACGGTTCGTTGGCGGTTAGCCGGCTGAAATGCCTTTTCCCCTTTGGCTTCTTCCTCTTTGCGCCTGCTGGCCAGCACCTCATCGCTAACTTGAAGCTCAATTTTTCGATTGGGGATATCAATTAAAATCGGGTCGCCATCCTGCACTAAGGCAATGATTCCACCTCCTGCAGCCTCTGGCGACACATGTCCTATGGACAAACCAGATGTTCCACCGGAGAAGCGACCATCAGTTAATAATGCACAGGCTTTACCCAAATGCTTTGACTTCAGATAAGAAGTTGGGTACAACATCTCCTGCATGCCTGGTCCCCCTTTAGGACCTTCGTAGCGAATGATGACCACATCGCCTGCTTTTACCTGGTCAGATAAAATCCCTTCGCAGGCCTCATCCTGTGACTCGAAGACACGAGCTGTGCCATTGAAGGTAAAAATGGATTCATCAACGCCGGCTGTTTTAACAATACATCCTTTTTCGGCCAGGTTACCAAACAAAACGGCCAATCCGCCATCCTGGGAGTAGGCCCCTTCCACACTGCGGATACATCCCTTTTCTCTATCGGTATCTAACTGCGCATACTGTGTTTTCTGCGAGCCCATGGTTAAATTAAACATGCCGGCAGGCGCACTGGTATACAACTCTTTCGCTTCATCAGTTGCCGTACCACTTGTTACATCGTAAGCTGCCAAAGCCTCCTTCAAGCTTGGAAAATCAACCCGACTAACATCGGTATGCAACAATCCACCACGATTTAGTTCAGCCAGAATTCCCATGATGCCCCCGGCCCTGTTAACATCCTCGATGTGGTAGTGCGAGTTGGGAGCTACTTTGCACAAAACAGGTGTCTGACGTGACAAACGATCAATATCATCCATGGTAAAGTTCACCCCTGCCTCGTGGGCAATGGCTAAAATATGCAGCACTGTATTGGTGGAGCCGCCCATGGCGATATCAAGTGTCATGGCATTTTCAAACGCCTTGTAAGTAGCAATGGAGCGTGGTAAAACTGATTCATCACCTTCTGCATAGTAGCGATTAGTGATGTCGACAATTAAATCAGCCGCTTTTTCGAACAAACGCTTACGATTCACATGTGTGGCCACGATGGTTCCGTTACCAGGCAAGGCTAAACCAATGGCTTCATTCAGGCAATTCATAGAGTTGGCGGTAAACATTCCCGAACAAGAGCCACAAGTAGGACATGCATTACGTTCCACCTCTTCCACTTCTGCATCCGAAACTGTATCATCGGCCGCCATCACCATGGCATCGACCAAATCAAGCGCTTTTCCACCGGCTTTACCAGCTTCCATTGGGCCACCCGACACAAAAACGGTGGGGATATTCAGGCGCATGGCAGCCATCAGCATGCCTGGTGTTATCTTATCGCAATTGCTGATGCAAACCATGGCATCCACCTTATGTGCATTAGCCATGTACTCCACACTATCGGCAATGATATCACGGGAAGGCAACGAATACAACATCCCATCGTGCCCCATGGCTATGCCGTCGTCAATGGCGATGGTGTTAAACTCAGCTGCAAAACAACCATTCGCTTCAATACGCTGCTTTACCATCTGACCAATATCGTGCAAATGAACATGCCCTGGCACAAATTGAGTAAAGGAGTTCACCACTGCAATAACGGGTTTCCCAAAATGCTGCTCCTTCATGCCGTTGGCTCGCCACAGGCTTCTGGCCCCGGCCATCCGTCGACCTTCTGTTGATGTTGCGCTTCTTAGTGTTATCTTCATTTTACGTTCGTTTGTATCAAAAAAAAAGAGCTTTTCTCGCATGTGTGAGAAAAGCTCTTAGTATCGTATATTCGTTGATTTATCTACATAGCATCCTCACTTCCCTAGGTTCTAATAATGACCACGAGAATAATAATAATGTTGAGAATGAGTGATAAATTGAATTTCATAATGAAATCTGCTTATTTAAACTTTTTATTCCGGCTAAAGCGCCGAACTGCTATTTTTTTGCTTTTTACGATAGCAAATGTAGGATTGATTTTTATAGATCCAAAGAAATAGTCAAAAAAATATCGATATTTTTTACAATTCGCTTTTTAAAGCGTTATTCAGCTTACTATTTAATGCCTGTACATGTATATAAGGTATAAGTCGGCAAACAGAGACGATTATGAAGCACCTCTTAAACGCCTTCTATTTACTGTATATCTGATATTTAAGCAAACACAAACTCTCCATCATCCTCACATACAAAATATAAGTTCAAAAATGAACCCTGAGCAACTTCAATTATCGAGTTTAGTGGTATCATTTCGCATGACAATATACATTTCAAAAGCCTGACTCACGGCTTCCATAATTTTGTAATCGGACAGTGCCGGATTAATCTTATGTTTCGTGCGTAAAAACACCATAAACGAATCCAAATCGGCACCATCCAGTTTGGTAAAATACCTCATATTTTGTCTCGAAGTCAACTCTCTTAATCGCTCATCCCGTTTTTCTTCATCAAGCAATGCTTCGTATCTTTTTTCCGCTTTTGTTGTGCTTCCTCTTCCGAATCTTGCGGTCAGTCCAAAAGTTCCGGAACGCTCCTTTTCAGCTCTTCTCAAATCATTCATTGTAAAACCCATAGACATTCCTTTTGATTTAGTTGGCAGCATATCCATATTGGCTACCATGTGCCTGAAAGAAGCATATGATTTGAACATTAAAACCTGTACTTCGCCCAGCTCAAAAGTCTGTTTTTGAACTATCCAAAATAAGCTATCCCTCAACATCTGTTCATTAATTACCAGCAGAGTATCCTGGTAACCCAAGCAACGGAAAAAAAGCGTATCACCCACACCTGTATTTAACTTAAACATCCCTCTTTCATCTGATTCTTTACCAAATCCGGTCTGACTATTTGCCACAAAGGCAAAAGGCACAGCCGTAACACTATCACGTTCAACCAGGCGGCCAATCAATAGCACCCTCTCACCCACGCCTTCCTGGGCGAAAAGCGAGCCGCAACATCCCAGTAGCAAGATGAGCATAACTATAGCTGTCCTTCTCCTATTTTCTGTTCTTAAATGCATCGAATAAATCCATGACCTTATACTTAATACTTTGCGGGGTGTCCCTATCGGTGAACTCCATTTGGGCATTACAATACAAAATAAAAGTCTCCAACTCATCTCCAGTTAACCCACTAACCTGCTGCAGCATATTTACAGTCATCATCTGTCGCTGCTTTTCATATCTGAGCACTTTCAACATCTTACGTTTCTGCCTTTCTGATTTAGATGTGTAATAGTAGAGGGCCGATGTTGGCTGAAAAACCCAAGTCAACACCGAAGGATCGTTTCTGTAAGTTGGCAGAATATCAACTGGCACATCGGGTTTCCTCCCCAGCTTAATATCCGCTGGCAACATTAAATCCATTTCCATTTGTTTACTGCGCATCGCTCTTAATCGCTCCTGATAGGTACTATAATGCCAGTTGGAATTGATATCAACCTGTTGGATCTGATAGGAGATGCGCTTCAAAGGAAACAGATACATGCGATCCGGGTCCACATTTAAACTGTCCAGATGAAGGACCCTCTCTTCGAATCCCAGGGCTACGATTTTGAGACTATCACTGGCATCAAGGATAAGTTTAAATTCACCAAGCGAGTCAGCAGCAAATAATTGCATGGTTTTATAACTGGCTATTTGAGCCAGTGGAATAGGTCGCTCATCGTTATGTGTTACAACTTTTCCGTGCAGCCATACTTTTTGGGTTTGTCCTTCCAACATCGATGTCATCAACAAACAGGTTGCTATGCAAGCTAATTTTTTCATTGTTAGAGATTAGGTAAGCTCAAGATAAACCTTCCTGCACGCTGTGTTGTTATTTTTTCAACAAACGGACGAATAATTAACAGCTTTTAACAGGGCGAAACTAATTAGTTAAAACCAAATCACTTAACATTTTTTTATAGTGATATCTTATTATTAAAAGGTATTTTTGTTTTCAAACATAAATTTTGATTAAATGAGCGATTTGAAGAATATCATTGAAAAGGCCTGGGACGACAGGTCGATGCTAAATAACCCGGAAACTGTTGAAGCAATTAAAACCGTAGTTGAAAAACTGGACAAAGGCGAACTACGCGTAGCTGAACCAAATGGAGATGACTGGACTGTGAACGAATGGGTGAAAAAGGCGGTTATTCTTTACTTCCCTACTCAGCAGATGGAAACCATTGAAGTAGGACCATTCGAATTCCATGATAAAATTGCACTTAAAAAGGATTACGCAGCACAGGGCGTTCGTGTAGTGCCTCATGCTGTTGCGCGTTATGGTGCTTTCCTGGAGTCGGGCGTTGTAATGATGCCATCGTATGTGAATATTGGCGCTTACGTTGGTTCAGGTACTATGGTTGATACCTGGGCAACAGTTGGTAGCTGTGCTCAAATTGGTAAAAATGTTCATTTAAGTGGTGGCGTTGGTATCGGTGGCGTGTTGGAGCCTGTGCAGGCAGCTCCGGTTATTATCGAAGACGATGCTTTTATTGGCTCTCGCTGTATCGTTGTTGAAGGTGTGCGTGTAGGTAAAGAAGCGGTATTAGGTGCCAATGTGGTATTAACGGCCTCCACAAAAATTATTGATGTAAGTGGCAACGAGCCTAAAGAGTACAAAGGTTATGTACCACCTCGCTCGGTAGTTATTCCGGGTAGCATTACCAAGAAATTCCCAGCCGGCGAGTTTCAGGTTCCTGCTGCTCTAATTATTGGTCAGCGCAAAGAGTCCACTGATAAAAAGACCTCGTTAAACGATGCATTGCGCGAGAACAATGTAGCGGTATAAGCATTAAACAAATATTTGCTGGACATTAGATGATTCACACTTAGTTATTGAGTTGAAGAGTTTAACGTTGAGTAGTTGAAAGAAAAAACCTGATAGGACCAGTTCTTATCAGGTTTTATAATTTTATACTATCTAGTACAACTTCTTCATTCTCCGCTTAATCAGTCGATAGCTTAGCACCAAAGCGGTAACACTTACAACCGTGCCGCCCACCGACAAAAGAATTATCCAGGTTTGTCGAAGCCACTCTAACTTGGCAAACCATCCGAACCTGAAAGTATGCAAGCCTTGATACAGCCACCATTGCCATTTCGATACATCATTGATTACCTTCTCCAGCTTACCTGTTTGAGCATCTACAATTAATCGCGTTTGAAAAGCATCATCCAGTTTAATTTCATAACCGGCTGTTGCTGCCATATGCTTCTTATTTCTTACGATTGTTGAATAATCTTCTACAAAACGAATACTATACAGCACATCGGGTAAGCGACTTTGCAGGAAAGAATGTAAACAACTTTCACTTAATGGCTGCAAAACCAAAATCTGCTGCCCTTTCACCATAAAGCATTCAGGGGTTTGAAGGGTATTGGTATATACTTCGTAAAAACAGCGTTCCATCTGTTTTCGGCAAACAATGCGTTTAACAGAGCTTTCTGCCTTATGCTTCAAAACTTCGTTAAAACCGGTTCCAACCTCATCAACGGTTAACTCATCAGCATTCCACAAGCGATAATAATCAATGGGCTGTTCCTTTGAAAAAAGCCATGAAGGTAAATCGGCAAGCGACATCAGACCACTCAGGATGAAGGTAAACACAAACACCCCAAAAACAAGTCCACTTAAATGGTGCCATCGTAAGACGGCTTTTTTATATGGACTTACGTCAAGAGCACGAGTTTTACGTTTACGCTTAAATCGAACCAAACCAGCCACAACACCTGACACGCATACAAAACAACCAATACAACTCAGCCAGAAAACCACATCGACCCACAAGAGAGCGTTTAATCGCAACTGCTTAAAATACAACCAGTGCGGAATAGCGCCAATACGGGCCATCCAACGTGAGAAACGTGTAGTTTCCTGCACTATTTGACCATTCGTTCCCGATACATAAACCTCAGAATTAAACTCATCATCAAGCCAGTATTTATGTATTGTAAAATGCGCCTTATAATGCGACCACGGAATCCAAGAATCGTAATCAGTCAGGAATTCGCGTTTCTTAACAGGAGAGGAGTAAACGGCTTGTATCAACTGTGCGCTTCCATTTTCATCGATGCTATCGATGGGTGTTAAGGTAGCTGCATCAAACATTTGCGCGGTCTTACCTGGCAAGCGATAAACAGGCTTATCATTAAACATCTCCAGCGTAAGAGAAGAACTTGGATGCCCTTCAATAGCAGAAACAGGTGACAAAATACTGTCCTTCAGCGAAAGCGCTTTTTGTTTTTGAAAGTAAGCCTGCGTTTTAGGTTTGGGAAAGGAGTGGTAAATCATCACCACTCCTGATATAAACCACATTACAAAAAGCAGACTCATTACGAATCCGGTCCAGCGATGAACCGAAAACATGAATCGTTTAAGCAATTTAATCATCTACTTAAAAATTAATACTCATTGAAGCTTCGAACGAACGCCCCATACCAGGTACATACTGAGCGCTATATACTGTATTATCGAAGTAATACTCATCAGCAATATTATTCGCATTCAAACGCAATGTGACATTATCCAAAGTATAAGCTACTGTAGCATCGCTCACCCAATAGGCCGGCAACACAATGGCATTTGAGGCATTTGTAAAAACGTCATCGGTATAACGGGTGCCACCTCCAATGCTCAGATTTTTCAACAACCCACTTTGTACCGTGTAGTTGGCCCATGCAAAAAATTGATTTTCCGGCGTATGCGTCAATGCATTGCCTTCGTAACTGTAATCGCTCATATAAGGATTATTGGCAAAAGCTCTGTAGCGCGTCTCGTTATAACTGTATCCGGCATTAACAGACATGCCTTTGAATGGATAAGCAATAACATCCAATTCAAAACCTTTCGAATCAACAGCTCCAACTTGTCCATAAACTTGTTTACCTGCTTCGGTTTTTTCCAAATATTGTACAATACTCTCCTTCAGGATATAATACGAACTCGCATTCACATTTAATCGCGCACCCAACTCCCATTTAATACCTCCTTCTAGCTGATAACCTTGTTGCGGCTCATATACCTCTTCGCCTTCTTCAGGCTGAAACTCTTCTCCATTTTTATCTATATAGATATAGTTGGAGTTAAACACACTACGATAAGGCTTAAAGAAGCTAGATGCAGAAGCATAAATAGACAAATCCTCATAAGGCAAATACACCAATCCGGCACGATAAGAAAATGCTTTATTGGTAATGGACTGCTCCGGGCTATCCGGATTAAACTCATAATCGAGTCCATTGGTAACGGTTGCTCGTTGATAGTTATACTTATATAAATCAAAACGACCACCTAACATCGCCTTCAATTGCGGCATGACATCAATAACATCCTGAAAATATAAGCCATGTGAGGCATCACTCATTACGCGAGCACCTGAAAATTTAGTTTTCAAATAGCCTTGATTTAAAACAGGATCAACCACCGAAACTTTAGCAAACAGTCCGTCACCATATACATCCTGCCCCACATTATAGCCTGTGTAGCTCACACGGTCGAGATAAAGCAATGAATAGCCGCCAACAAAAGAATGCTTTAAGCCTCCTGTAGTAAACTCGTGATACACATCGGCATTGTACTGCAAGGTTTTTGTTTTGTGCGAAAAACGCAGTGGAAAAGTTCGTTGCAACGAATCCAGACAGATGTACTTTTTATTGTCTCCACTTAGGTAGTAATGATCGTAAATGGACTCATTTGAGGTCAGATAACTCAACTCTTCTGTGGAGAAATAGTCGATGTCATCATCATTATAGGAGATACCTGTTACCAAACGGGTGACTGCACCAAAAGTGTGCTCCCATGCAAGTGCAATGTTATAATTAGTATGCGTCAAATAATCGGATGGATCGTTATAGCGCTGCTCACGTTTAAAACCAGCCGGCAGATCACCAATCTCATATACTTGCTTATTGGTTGTTGCATCAAAAATATCATTCGTAACCGCAGGCATACCTGCTTCTGTCGCATAAAAATCATCATTGGCTCCGGCCTTGAACTTAATTACATTGTTATCGTTGAGCTGCCAGTCAAGAGCCAGATAAGCATTGGCTGTATTAGTTTTGTTATCGCGCCATCCGTCACTATCAGCATAACCGGCATCAAAACGGTAGGTTAAGGGTGAAGCAATAGCCCCACCTGCACCAAGATTCATGCGCTTTTTGTTCCATGCTCCATACCCAACACGCGCATTGCCCGTTGTTTCTTCAGTAGGCTGCTTACGCACAATATTTAAAATACCGCCTACAGCTGAGTGGCCGTACACTACTGATGCAGGCCCTTTTAAAAACTCGATGCTCTCAACAGCAGTAAGACTAGTAACCGGGGCACTGCTCGACCAGTTCATTCGCTCATCTCGGGCGCCATCAACCATAATTACAGGCTGCCCGAAACCTCTGAAACGGAAGGTTTGAAAACCACCGTAATTAATTGTTGGCCGTACACCTGTAGTGTATCGTAAAGCTTCATTCAGATTATTTACCGCACGTTCTTCTATCTGTTTGTGATTAACAGTAGACACAGTAATTGGAATGTGCTTTAAGGGCTCCATTGTTTTTAATGCAGTCGGATGTTTCTCAAACACCACATCAGCCTCGATGTCAATCGATTTAATAAGAAAAGTGTCCTTGTGGATGGTTTGTGAAAAAGCACAAACGGCACTCAACGCCAATAAAATGGCGAAAGAAATTCGTTTCATTCTAATTTTGTCTTTTAAGTTGTTTATAAATCTTTAAAGACAATATTCACGTTGGAAAAAAATGTATGAATAGCCTGGCTATCATCTCGCTTTTATCCCGAAAGCAAAGAATACTGTCGTGCAAACAGGCAGGTCTTCTGGCTCACCCCGTTTCAAATGGCCTTCCCATCAGTGCGCCTGACAGTGGCTGAAGCATTTGAAACCTAAATGGGGCTTACAGCTGCGGGTACAGCTCCGGATTTACACCGGATTCCCTTTTCATTACAGCGGCCGTTGTGGCTTTTGTAAACCTAAATGCGCCGCAAAAATATGGTTTTATATTAATTCTCTATCCGTTTTTAACATTTTTTGTTTAACCTTTCATGCTACGTGATGAACATTATGTTTTCACTCAAATCTTCCCCATCTTTTCCCTTTTTCCTATCTTGCCATCAAAAAACAGACCATGCACGACGATTTAAAACAAGCGCTTGAAGTATTGCGAAACGGTGGAATCATTCTTTACCCAACCGACACCATATGGGGCATAGGCTGCGATGCCACCAATGCTGATGCCGTAAAAAGAATTTATGACTTGAAGCAACGTGCCGACTCAAAAAGCATGCTGGTGCTTCTGGATAGCACTGCAAAACTGGCTGGTTATGTAAATGATATTCCGGAAGTAGCTTATGACATGGCTGAGCTGACTACCAAACCATTGACCATCATTTACGACGATGCCAAAAACCTGGCACCTAACCTGCTGGGCGAAGATGGAAGCGTGGGCATTCGCATCACGGAGGAAGAATTTTCTAAGCAGCTGTGTGTAAGGTTCAAAAAACCGATTATCTCCACGTCAGCGAATATAAGCGGTGAACCATCGCCACAGAATTTTGCTCAGGTGAGTGACGCCGTTAAAACGGGTGTGGATTACATCGTTAAGTTCAGACAGGAGGAAACTGCTAATCCGGCACCATCGAGCATTATTAAACTCGCTAAAGACGGACAAGTAACAATTATCAGAGAATAATGGGCTATTAGCTCTAAGCTTTATTACATGAACGAAACAACATTTTATCATAGCACGCCCATACAAATCCGCTTTAACGACATTGACGGTTTAGGACATGTTAATAACTCCACGATACAGGAGTATTTTGATTTGGGACGAATGCACTACATGCAGGATGTGCTATCCGGTCAAATCTTTAAAGGAGACGAAACGCTTATCGTTGCGAATATTAATACCGATTTTTTATCTCCAATTTATTTGAAGAATAAAATGGAGGTTAAAACGGCCATTACACGCCTGGGTACCAAGAGTCTGAACATGGTTCAGCAGGTGATAAACTCCGACTCTAAAGAGGTCAAAGCCATTTGTAAGTCGGTAATGGTGGCGTTTCATAAAATCAACGAAAATGCAATCGAACTCAAAGCAGAATGGCGTGAAGCAATCAGCAAACACGAAAAAACAACATTCTAATCGCCCAGTCGCTTAGATTAATCCATCGGGGAGGTCAAAAACGACTTCCCTTTTTTCATCGTCGATACCCGCAATAAAATGATCGACAATTGGGATTAAGATTTCCTCTCCATCGTGCTCCAGCTCAAACAGGGGATTTTTTGAAATTTCACGAATGGCAACAATCTCACCAATGTAACCATAACCAACGGCCTGACATTGATAGCCAACCAGTTGATAAGCTGAGAACGGAGCTTCCTCCTCTTCTGCTTCAGTCTCTTGCTTTGGCATATAAACAGGCGCATCAATAACCTTCAAAGCAGCCTGATCGTTAGCTAATTGCTCCAACTTAACCAACACATCTGTTTGGTTCTTTTCGCGTGCTTCTTCCAGGTAAAATGGAACTAACCCACCATCCAGCTCTAAAAAAAGAAATTCGCTATCCAGATCTTCTATAGAAAACTCACTGAACAGGCGCACTACAACTTCTCCGGCTATGCCATGTGTTTTAACAATAACGCCAATCTGACGGCAGGTATGTTTCTCTATCATCGGAATAATTTTGCTGCAAAGTTAGAAAAAAAGCTACAGCAAATGCTGTGCTCTTATTTTCCCCGATTATATAAAAAGGCTTTCCAGCGCTCTTCTGTTAAATGCGCTTCTTCCATGGCTGCTCGCGAAAGGCTGAAAAACAAATCGGACAATCGATTGATAAAGAACAAAATTGAGCGATCAACCGGATAAGTACGATGTAAAGCGGTTAGCTTACGCTCTCCCTTACGAAGTTGGGAGCGCACCACATGACACAAGGCCGACACCTCATTGCCACCCGGCAAAATAAAGTGATCAGAACGGCTGCTTAAGCCTGCTTCAACCTCATCAATCCACTGCTCACAGAACTTATCCATTCCTTCAGGCAACGGCATCGTGTTTTTTTCCTTCAACTCCTGAGGAGTTGCCAAATGACTCATAGAGTTCATCAACTCCACCTGTATCCGATGCAACTTATCCTGCCACTCATGTTGCGGGTCCAGCTTAGCCCTCAAAAGGCCAATGAATGAGTTAACCTCATCAAATGTGCCATAGGCATCTACGCGTATATCATCCTTATTAACACGTACACCTCCCAATAAATCGGTTTGCCCGCGATCGCCTGTTTTTGTATATATCTTCATCTGTTTGTATTTTTTCTGATAACTTTTTGGTGAAACTCTCAGGTTAGTTTAAACCATGTGTCTAACGACCGGATTCCTAATTAAAGTGTCAAGACGTTAAACATGAAGCTCAATAAAAAGTTTGCCCAACCTAGGTTTTTATAGAGTAAACAATAATTGTGATTTCTTGTTTTGTCTGTACTTAAATTTAGGCGCAATGAACAAACTGGCAGCAATACGTAAAGATTATACCAAAGGCATCCTGCTTAAAGAGAGCCTTAACGACTCCCCTTTTCAACAATTCGATACCTGGATGCAGGAAGCACTAAAAGCAGGCTGCACAGAACCAACAGCCATGACATTGGCCACAGTAGATGAGGCAAATATGCCCAACAGCCGTATTGTGCTGCTGAAAGAACTATCTGCTGAGGGGTTCGTTTTCTTCACCAACTACAACAGTGAAAAAGGCAATGAGCTGGCAGGCTCCAATAAGGCAGCTCTTAATTTTTTCTGGCCGGAGCTGGAGCGCCAGGTACGCATACGTGGAACCGTTGAGAAGGTGCCTCCCCACAAATCGGATGAATACTTTACATCGCGTCCGCGGGAAAGTCAGATTGGTGCATGGGCATCGAATCAAAGTACAGTTATTAACAACAGTGATGAGCTGCATAGCAGATATGAGCAGCTTCTGGCGCAATATAACAACCAATCTATCCCACGTCCCAATCACTGGGGAGGTTACCTGGTTAGGCCGGTAATAATTGAATTCTGGCAAGGCCGGGCAAGCCGCATGCACGATCGTTTTCAGTACGTTTTAGATGGCGATAAGTGGGTTATCAAACAATTAGCTCCCTAGCGACGGGATGCCTCAGGTTTAGCACTATTCTTTTGTGAGCCCATGAAACACGCTCTCGAGGTTCTGTTCGTTTCGGGTGAGCGTAAGAATGGTCATTCCACTATGTACGGCGTGATTAAACACCTGCTTTCGGATATCGTTTTGTGCCACTATCTCGCAGGCACATTTGCCGACGTTATTTACACTTTCAACCCCTTCAATGGATTCCAGATCACTGATATTGGGTGCTTTATCAAACTCCACAAACACCTTTGAACTGCCGCCAGCCTGCAATTGCGATAAATCGGTAGACGGATGATCGACCACCAGCTCTCCCCGATTTAGGATGATTACCCGCTCACAAATTGCCTCTACTTCTTGCATAATGTGCGTACTGAGCATCACGGTTTTCTCACGTCCCACCGTTTTAATGAGGTTACGGATTTCCATTATCTGATTCGGATCCAGACCGGTTGTGGGCTCATCCAGTATCAGCACTTCCGGATCGTGTATGAGGGCCTGAGCCAATCCCACCCGCTGGCGATAGCCCTTGGATAAGGCTCCTATTTTCTTGTGCTGCTCTCTGCTCAAACCGGTCAAATCCACCATCTCTGCCACCCTCATTTTTTTATTCGAAAGCTTGTAAAGCTGCGCTACCATCATCAGGTATTCCTTCACATACATTTCGAGATACAGCGGATTGTGCTCTGGCAGATAGCCAATCTTCCGTCTAAAATTTTCGTTGTAATCGGCAGTATTCACCCCACAAACCTCTACCTCTCCAGACGATTGTGGTAACAGGCCCGAGATAATCTTCATCATGGTAGATTTTCCAGCCCCATTGGGTCCAAGAAATCCAACAATATCGCCTGATGAAATAGAAAAAGTCACCCCGTTTAAGGCATTTTGTTCGCCAAATTTTTTTACTACATTTCTTACAACAATCGACATGGTCTATAAACTTTAGAACTCAAAAATATCAATTAACTCTTCCAAACAAAAACGAAATACAAAAAGCCATTACCAATTAGCTGCAGACAAAACAGCCCTGAAGTAAACATTAATGCCTATTTTTGCATTCAAGCGTGGAACCAATACTAAAAACAATGTCACAAGAACCATTATACTGCGAGGATCTGTTTAATTATCACCGTAACCCAACGCGTAGTGTCAAAGTTGGAATCAAAACCATTGGTGGCAATAGCGCCATTCAAATTCAGTCGATGACCACTACCAACTCGCTGGACGCCGCAGCAACGGCCGGTCAGGTGATGAGTATTCTCGATGCAGGTGCTGATATTGTACGAATCACCACACAAGGCAGGAGCGAAGCACACACACTCGAAGAAGTTAAGCGACTGATTCGCGAAAAAGGTTACCAGCAACCATTGGTGGCCGATATCCACTTTAACCCCAATGCCGCCAAAATAGCGGCTGCAAATGTTGAAAAAGTACGCATTAACCCGGGCAACTTTTCCGGTGGCGCAAAAAAGTTCAACTTCAGCTTAAGCCCTGAGCAATACCAGGAGGAGCTGGATACAGCTAAAGCAAAACTTAGCGCCTTCCTGGAGGTGTGTAAGCAACACGGAACCGCAATCCGTATAGGAACCAACCATGGCTCCCTGTCCGACCGCATCATGAGCCGTTTTGGCGACACGCCTCAGGGCATGGTGGAAGCCTGCATGGAATACCTGCGCATGTGTGAACAACTCAACTTCAAGGATATTGTATTAAGCATTAAAGCCAGTAATACACGCATTATGGTGCACACAGTGCGCTTACTGGTGGTCGCCATGAAAAAGGAAGGCATGAATTACCCCTTACATCTGGGCGTTACTGAAGCTGGCAGCGAAGATGAAGGACGCATAAAATCGGCGGTGGGTTCAGGTGCATTATTGATCGATGGTTTGGGCGATACCATTCGGGTTTCGCTGACCGAAGATCCGGAAAAGGAGGTGCCAGTAGCCACTAAACTGGTCAACTACATCACTGCCCGTACCAATCATGCTGCCATCCCTGCCTCCAAAGTCGTTAACTTTACCCCTTTTGAGTATAACCGACGAGCAACCCATACCGTTCTGAATATCGGAGGAGAGCATACGCCGGTGGTCATTGCCGATGCTGAAGACAGGTTCTACAAAAAAAATGAGCTGCAGCCCGACTACCTGATGATTGAGCTGCCCGAAGACATTAAAAACCACTACCAGCGCTACCTTATCCCATTTACAGCCTGGAAAACAGCCAATACATCAGATAATACCATTCCGGTGCTAACCGCCTCTGAGTTTACCACAACCATCGAATTGCCAAAATATTGCTTTTTAGCTATTTCATATCCCGAGCTCAACGATGAGGTACTGACGAAACTCAAAAGCCATCAGCAGGTAATTATCCTGCTGCATTCTCAACACGTAAATGCCCCGGTTGAGCAACGCGCATTCATTTTTAAACTGATGGAGCACGCTTTGACGCACCCAGTGGTACTCAACAACAGCTACCTCGAAGACATTGATGAAGATTTTCAGATTAAAGCAGCGGCTGATGCCGGCCTGCTATTCATTGATGGCCTGGCCGACGGATTATACCTTGAAAACGATGGACAAATCAGCAACGAGGAAATCGTTAACACTGCATTTGGCATTTTACAATCATCCAGAGTAAGGTTTACAAAAACCGAATTCATTTCGTGCCCGGGCTGTGGCCGCACCCTGTTTGATTTACAGGAAACAACCAGACAGGTCAAAGCGCGCACCTCGCATTTAAAAGGCCTTAAGATAGCTGTAATGGGCTGTGTGGTTAATGGAGTCGGCGAAATGGCTGATGCCGACTACGGCTACATTGGCTCTGGCCCCGACACTGTTAGCCTGTTTAAAAAGCGGGAACTCATCAAAAGAAACCTTTCTAAAGATGAAGCTGTTGACGAACTAATTAAGCTCATAAAAGAGAACGGAGACTGGGTGGAAGCAGCTCGGAAATAATTTTTAATCAAAGAAATAGGGCCAATAATGGATTTTTTAAGTCGTTGGGAATGATTTTTTTGCTTTATGGGGCTATTTTTATAAATTGCGTATCCCAAAATTAACTAATTGAGTCTAACCTAAATGAAACGGAAATTTCTACTATTCTTTGCTACAGTTTTAACCATCATCAGTGTGCGAGCTGGTGAAATTGAGCTTAGAGGCACATTTCAGGGCGAGAACCTGTACGTAAAGAATCCTTTTGCTGATTCAGGTGTTGGATTCTGCGTGTACGAAGTAACGGTTAACGGGCAAACTACGACAGATGAAATTAATTCAAGTGCATTTGAAATTAATCTCAGTGTTTTTCAATTCTCTATAGGAGAAGCAGTCACCGTTGGCATCAAGTACAAAGACAACTGTCAGCCAAAGGTCCTTAATCCGGAGGTTCTTAATCCGAGGGCTACGTTTGAAATGGTTGATTTAACCCTTACCAACAATCAACTTAATTGGACAACAACCAAAGAAGCCGGCTCGTTGCCATTTGTTGTTGAACAATACCGCTGGAACAAATGGGTTAAGGTGGGCGAAGTACCTGGCAAGGGCTCAAATACAACTAATAAATACAGCGCCAAGGTGCGTACCCATAGTGGTGAAAACAAATTCAGAATTAAACAAGTTGACTACCGCAATAAACCCCGGTATTCGGATGAAGTTAAAACCAGCTCAACGCATCCGGAAGTCACATTCAGCCCTTCACGTGTTGATAATAAAATCACATTTTCATCGCCTACCCTTTATGAGATTTATGATGAATATGGAGGCATCGTATTTAAAGGTTATGGAACAGATGTGAATGTAACCGGTATAGAAAAAGGCCGTTACTACATCAATTATGACAATAAGATGGAGCGTTTCACTAAAAAATAGGCTGTAAACAAGCTATTCGAAAAGGTGATTCGCAATGAATCGCCTTTTTTTGTATAATTTGATAGAAAAGTGGACAATCCACTTGCATTTAACCAATGAGTTAGCTTTCAATAAAAACAAATCATTAATTTTGCAATCCTGAATATTTAATAGATACTTAAAATGGAACAGATTCGTCGAACAAAAATAGTAGAGCTGCTAAAAAGTACCGAATTTGGTACACAGGCTAATGTGAAAGGTTGGGTAAGAACCAAGCGAGGTAATAAACAAGTTAACTTTATAGCTTTAAATGACGGGTCGTGCATTCATAATATTCAGATAGTTGTTGATGTACCTAACTTTGATGAAGCACTGCTAAAGCGCATTACCACAGGAGCTGCCGTTTCAATTAATGGTGAAATTACCGAATCAGCAGGAAGCGGTCAGAAAGTGGAAATTTATGCCAAAGAAATTGAGGTAATGGGCGACTGCGATGCTGACAAATACCCCATTCAGCCAAAAAAACACTCTTTGGAATTTTTACGGGAGAATGCGCACCTTCGCTTTAGAACAAATACTTTTGGTGCCATAGCCCGCATTCGTCATGCCATGATTTTTGCGGTACACGAGTTTTACACCAAAAAAGGTTTTGTCAATATCCATACCCCAATCATCACAGCGTCGGATGCCGAAGGTGCCGGGGAAATGTTTAAGGTAACCACTTTAGACTATGATCATCTACCTCGCACAGAGGAAGGCTCAATTGACTTCTCACAGGATTTCTTCGGAAAAGCAACAAACCTGACTGTTTCAGGACAGTTAGAAGGTGAGCTGGCCGCCTTGGCCATGGGAGAAATTTATACATTTGGCCCTACATTCCGCGCCGAAAACTCCAATACATCGCGTCACTTGGCCGAATTTTGGATGATTGAGCCTGAAATGGCTTTTTATGACCTGGATGACAACATGGATTTGGCGGAAGAATTCCTCAAATACCTTATAAAGTACGCGTTGGACAACTGCATGGATGACCTGCAATTCTTAAGCAACCGCCTACAGGAAGAAGAGAAAAACAAAAAAGCCGATGAGCGCTCAATGGAGCTGATCGAAAAGCTACAATTTGTGCTGGCTAATGACTTTATTCGCCTGACCTACACCGAAGCTATCGATATTCTAAAGAATTCAAAACCCAACAAAAAAGGGAAATTTAAATATCCGATTGACGGGTTTGGCAGCGACTTGCAATCAGAGCACGAGCGCTACCTGGTAGAAAAACACTTTAAGAAACCAGTTATCCTAACTGACTATCCGAAAGACATTAAGGCCTTCTACATGAAGCTTAATGAAGATGGTAACACAGTAAGAGCTATGGACGTGCTATTCCCGCAAATTGGCGAAATCATTGGCGGATCGCAGCGCGAAGAAAATTACGATAAGCTGGTGGCCCGCATGCAGGAAATGGATGTGCCGACTGAAGAAATGTGGTGGTACCTCGATACGCGTCGTTTTGGTTCGGTGGTGCACAGTGGCTTCGGACTTGGGTTTGAGCGCTTGATGCTATTTGTAACCGGCATGGGTAACATACGCGATGTAATTCCATTCCCCCGCGCGCCAAAAACAGCTGAGTTTTAATCAGAAACGAGTTTAATTGATCCATACAAAATGCCGGCTCTCCACCATGAGCCGGCATTTCTTTTTATTATTATGCAAAAAACAGAGGCCCTATATCGGTTTTGATGAATAAATCTTAATTTTGTTGAGGATTCACTAGTTTATTTTTGAATTCAGTGCCATTGACACTGGAATGAAACGAACGGAGCATTTAGAATGTTAAAACAAAGTTTACAACAGAAACTACTTCAAAAACTTTCGCCTCTTCAAATACAGGTGATTAAACTGCTGGAGATACCAACAGCACAATTGGAGCAGCGTATCAAAAAAGAACTGGAGGAAAATCCCGTACTTGAGTTGGAGCGTGAACAGCAAGACCCGGATAAAGATGAGTCTGATGCCCCTGAACAGGAAGTGGAACGCGATGAACTTTCGATCGATGAATACATTAACGACGAAGATATTCCGGCCTATAAGCTGCAAGCCCGTAACTTTTCAAAAGACGATAAACACGAAGATATCCCCTTTTCAACAGGAGCAACATTTCACGAACACCTGATTTCGCAGCTTGGCCTGCGTATTCTTACCGACAGGCAGCGAAATATTGCTGAATACATTATTGGCAATGTAGATGAAGACGGCTACCTGCGCCGGGAGGTAGATGAGATCATTGACGACCTGGCCTTTGCCCAAAACATTGAGGTGGATGAACGGGAAGCTTTAGATGTTTTGGAAATTGTTCAGGACTTTGATCCGCCTGGTGTGGCTGCCCGCGACCTTCAGGAATGCCTTTTGCTGCAAATACAGCGTAAAGACCGTTCATTTCCGGATATTGAAAACGCCTTTCAGGTGTTAAAATATCATTTTGATGAGTTTACCCGCAAGCATTACGACAAAATTACTAAACGCCTGCACATTGATGAGGATGAGCTTAAAGATGCTCTGTCCGAGATATTAAAGCTCAACCCTAAGCCCGGCAGTTCGTATAGTAACCCAATGACCAAAACGGTTCAGCACATCATCCCCGATTTCATTCTTGAGATTGAAGATGAACAGTTTCAACTAAGCCTGAACAATCGCAATGTGCCTGAGCTGCGTATCAGCAATGCCTACTCAGACATGCTGCAGGATTATAGTTCCAATAAAAAGAACCAGACAAAGGATAAGAAAGACGCAGTTCTTTTTGTGAAGCAAAAACTTGATTCGGCTAAATGGTTCATTGACGCCATTAAGCAGCGCCAAAATACCCTCATGACAGTGATGAACTCCATTTTGGATTATCAGCATGAGTACTTCCTGGAAGGAGATGAAACCAAACTCAGACCAATGATCCTTAAAGACATTGCTGAGCGTACCAATCTGGATATCTCCACCATCTCAAGGGTGTCTAACAGCAAGTACATCCAAACACACTTTGGCATCTTTCCGCTGAAATATTTCTTCTCTGAAGGCATGCAAACCGACTCGGGTGAAGAGGTGAGTACCCGCGAGATAAAAAAAATACTGGAAGAGTGCATAGCCAACGAAGACAAGCGTAAACCACTTACAGACGATAAATTAGCGGCTATCCTAAAAGAAAAGTCATACAACATTGCACGCCGCACAGTGGCCAAATACCGGGAGCAATTAAACATTCCCGTGGCCCGATTACGAAAAGAATTATAAATAACTGCCGGTTGAGAGCCGGCTTTTTAATAACTCCCAATGCGATTTCTATCTACAGCCATATCAACCGTACTACACCCCATGCTTATCCCAACATTAGGGCTGTTTCTCATATTCAACCTGGGCGGACACTTTACCTATCTGCCCATCGATCACAAACGGGTTATCTATTTAATTATATTTCTCAGCACCTGCGCTCTGCCATTGAGTCTGGTGCCACTATTTATGCTGCTGGGAGTTATTAAAAGTGTTCATATGCGAGATCGAAAGGAACGAATACTTCCCACGGTGCTCACCGGTATTTTTTACTGTCTGGGCTATTTCTTTTTAAGCCGCATCCCCATTGTTCCTTCATTTATCCAGGGATTTATGCTGGCAACTATCATTGCCATTTCCATTGCATTACTCATCACTCTCTTTTGGAAAATAAGCATGCACATGATTGGCATCGGTGGCCTCACAGGTGCCCTGCTAGCCCTATCTTTCCGCTTCGGAATAGATATCTGGCTACTCTTTGCAGGCGCAGTGATTCTGGCCGGTCTGCTTGGCTCAGCCCGCCTCTTTTTAAATGCGCACACTCCGGGACAGGTGCATGCTGGTTTTTTACTGGGAGGACTGGTGGTGTTTGCTGGCACACTCTTATTTTAATGACATTTTCTCCGGCAGCACTTTACGCATCCATTGGCTAACCAGCTATTAAACGATACTTTTGCGACCAACCTGCAGGAGTAGGTATATAAAAACAAAAGCCACCCTTTCGGATGGCTTTATATCTTTTGAAAAAGATTGGTCTGAATTACTCAGCAGCAGGAGTCTCTGTAGCTTCCTCTGTTCCTTCTTCAGTAGCTTCTTCTTCACCTGCAGCCTCTGCAGCAGCAGCTTTAGCAGCAGCCTCAGCCTCAGCAGCCAATTCAGCTTTTCTAGCAGCCAGAGCTTCAGCTCTTTCTGCATTGACCTTAGCCTCTTGCTCCAAACGCTCTTTGCTGGCGTCTGCCTTAGCACCTGCTAACTGATCTTTCTTAGCCTGAATTTTTCCTTCTTTTTCAGACAACCAAGCGTTGAAACGCTTTTCTGCCTCTGCCTCATCAAAAGCACCTTTCTTAACACCGTCTAATAAGTGCTTCTTCATCATCACACCTTTGTACGATAAGATCGCACGTGTAGTGTCAGTTGGCTGAGCACCTTTTCCTAACCACTCAAGAGCTTTATCAAAGTTCAAGTTAATTGTAGCAGGATTGGTGTTCGGGTTGTAAGAACCAATTCTCTCAATGAACTTACCATCTCGTGGCGCCCTGCTATCGGCTACTACAATGTGGTAGTAAGCATACCTTTTACGTCCGTGACGTGCCAGTCTAATTTTTACAGGCATAGTATTACGTTTTATTAATTAAACAATTGCAAAAACTCGTTTTGCGGCTGCAAAGATAGAGCTAATTAATTTATCCAACAACATTTTACGAACTAATATAACCACAAGTCATTTATATTTAGCTCATAAGCCTCATTAACAAAGTGCGAATATTAACAGCAAAGACAACACCACATTAACATTTTTACCCTCGGCATTCCCCCATTTATTCATTAACTTCGCCAACCACCCAAGATGCAATGCGCAAAATTCGAAAATTCTGATACTGAGATGTTTTTAATATTTGATACCGAAACCACTGGTTTACCGAAAAAATGGAAAGCCCCTTTAGATGATTTTGACAACTGGCCAAGAATGGTCCAACTAGCCTGGCAATGTCACGATATAGAAGGAAATTTCCTGTTTGCCAAAAACCATGTTATCACCCCTGATGGCTACACCATCCCCGAAGATGTAGTGGCCGTTCACGGTATCTCAACAGAAATAGCTCACGAAAAAGGTATTCCCTTAAAAGATGCCTTACTGGATTTTATTGAAGACGTTAAAAAGGCCAAATTTGTGATTGGCCATAATGTATCCTTCGATATCAACATTGTTGGCTGTGAACTGCTGCGTAGCGAAATGGATGAAAAGGTGTTGGTCAATGCACCAACGCTGGACACCATGACCGGCAGTAAGGAATTCTGCGATTTAAAACGTAAAGGGCAGCTTAAAAATCCAACACTGACGGAGCTTCACCTGAAGTTATTTGGCGTTCCTTTTGCTGAGGCACACAATGCGGCGGCCGACGTGGAGGCAACCTCCCGCTGTTTCCTTGAACTTATCCGGGTTGATGGTTTGCCGGCCCAGATGCTCCAGATGTCAGCCCCCCAGATACAAGCTTTCAAGCTAAAGAATCCAACATCCATCGAACTGGCTGGTGTCGAATACGAATCCTTTAAAGTCAGTTCAGCATTTGATGAAGTATCGATTGAGGAGGAAGAGCGCAAATGGGAGGAAGCCAGGAAAAACATCGATCCCCAACCCTTTGTGCATTTACATGTCCATTCGCAATATTCCATACTCGATGGGGCAGCCAAAACTGCAGACATTGCTGCTAAAGCCAAAGCCGATGGCATGCCAGCCGTTGCTATTACCGATCACGGCTCCATGTTTGGTGTCAAAGAGTTTCATGTGGCATGTAGCAAGGCCGATATTAAACCAATTATTGGCGTTGAAGCTTATGTGGCCAAAAGAGGACACCTGCGAAAGGACGATAAAACCGATTCGGGAGGACACCACATCATATTATTGGCCAAAAATTATACCGGGTATCAGAACCTGTTAAAGCTTACATCCATTGCTCACACCAAAGGAATGTACTACAAGCCGCGTATTGATAAAGATTTGCTTGAACAGTACAGCGAAGGCGTTATTGTAAGCAGTGCGTGCCTGGGAGGCGAAGTGGCACAAAACATTATGGCTGGTAATATTGACAAAGCCCGGGAAACCATCCTATGGTATAAAGATGTGTTTGGAGAAGATTACTACCTGGAGCTGCAGCGGCATCGAAATAATGATCCTCGCTTAAGAGCAGATGTGTGGGAAAACCAGGTCAGAGTGAACAAAGTAATTCGCCGTTTGAGCGCAGAGCTTGGTGTTAAAATAATTGCGACCAACGACGCCCACTTTATGAATCCCGAAGATGCGGAGGCACACGATGTATTAGTATGCTTAAGTACTGGGCGCGATTACGACGACCCCACACGCATGCGGTACACCAAACAGGAGTGGTTTAAAACCACTAATGAGATGAACGAACTCTTTGCTGATGTGCCAGAGGCTTTAGCCAACACCATTGAAATTGCGGAGAAAGTGGAGTTCTTTAAGTTAGACTCCAACCCCATTATGCCGCCGTTCGACATTCCTGAAGACTTTGGTTCATTAGAGTCGTATAAAGAGAAATTTGATGAGGCCAGGTTAATTGAAGAGTTTGGCGAAGACAGATACGAAAAACTTGGGGGCTATGAAAAAGTGCTGCCCATTAAACTGGAAGCCGACTACCTTGAGCACCTCACATTTGAAGGAGCCAAGAAACGCTATCCGGGTGATGAATTAACAAAAGAAAAAATTGAGCGCATAGAATTTGAGTTGGAGACCATCAAAACCATGGGCTTCCCCGGCTACTTCTTGATTGTGCAGGATTTTATCAACTGGGCTAAAGATAATGGAGTACTTGTGGGGCCAGGACGGGGTTCTGCCGCTGGAGCAGCCGTTGCCTATTGTGTTGGCATTACAGATGTGGATCCGATTAAGTACGACCTGCTGTTTGAGCGTTTCCTGAATCCCGACCGTATTTCCATGCCCGATGTGGATATCGATTTTGATGATGATGGCCGACAGGAAGTGCTCGATTATGTGACTGATAAATACGGACATGATAAAGTGGCCCATATATGCACTTTTGGCACCATGGCTACCAAAAGCTCCATCAAGGATGTTGCCAGAGTGCTGCGCCTGGAGCTATCAGAAGCCAACCGACTGGCTAAGCTGGTGCCCGAAGCGCCTAAAATGAGCTTCAAAAAAGCTTATAAGGAAGAACCTGCCCTATTGGAGGAAAAGGAATCCTCCAACTCACTGATCGCCAAAACAATTAGATTTGCAGAGGCCTTAGAAGGGTCGGTCCGCCAAACAGGGGTGCATGCCTGTGGCGTTTTGATTGGTAAAAATCCGCTGGATGAACACCTGCCCGTGATGCCAACCAAAGGGGAGGAACTATTGACCACCCAATACGACGGCCGCTTTGTAGAAGATATCGGTTTGCTCAAAATGGACTTTTTGGGCTTAAAAACCTTATCCATCATTAAAGAAGTACTGGACAATGTGAAACTTTCTAAAGAGATTGATATCGATATTAACAATGTCAATCTTGAAGATGAGAAAACATTCCAGCTCTTCAGCCGCGGCGAAACAACCGCTATTTTCCAGTTTGAGTCGCCCGGGATGAAAAAACACCTTAAAGCACTCAAGCCCAACCGCTTCGAAGACCTGGTGGCCATGAACGCCCTTTACCGACCGGGGCCAATGGAATACATTCCCTCGTTTATTGCCCGTAAGCATGGCCGCGAAGAGATTGTTTACGACCATCCGATGATGGAGCCTTACCTGAAAGATACCTATGGCATTACTGTGTACCAGGAGCAGGTGATGCTTCAGTCACGTGCCTTGGGAGGCTTTACTCGTGGCGACTCCGATTCGTTGCGTAAAGCAATGGGTAAGAAGATAATGGCCATGATGGATAAGCTGAAGGAGAAGTTCATCAAAGGGTGTTTGGAGAGTGAAGACTTTGTCCAGGCATGTAAAGACGGTAAAACCACCATTGCCAAACCCGAGGAGTTAATTGAAAAGATCTGGAAAGACTGGGAGGCCTTTGCCAGTTACGCCTTCAATAAGTCGCACTCGGTATGCTATGCTTACATTGCCTATCAAACAGGCTACCTGAAAGCCCATTATCCGGCCGAATTTATGGCAGGGGTTTTGAGTCGCAACCTCAGCGACATTACCAAGATCACCAACTTCATGGAAGAATGCCGGAACATGGGGATGGATGTATTGGGACCTGATGTGAATGAATCTTACCGCAAGTTTACCGTAAACAAAGAAGGGGCAATTCGCTTTGGCATGGCCGGGATTAAAGGGGTTGGCGAAGGAGCGGTGGACGCCATCATTCATGAGCGGGATAAAAACGGACCATTTAAATCGCTTTACGACTTTGTGGAGCGCTTACCGCTTACAACTGTCAATAAAAAGAACATTGAAGCGCTGGCCTATTCCGGCGCCTTCGACAATATGGGCAGCTTTCACCGGGCACAATTCTTTGCCAAGCACGAGAACGACGATCTTAATTTTATTGAGCACCTCATTCGTTATGGCAACCGCTTTCAGGCAGATAAGGCGACGTCACAAAATTCGCTCTTTGGTGCCATGGGCGCAGGCATTGAAATTAAAACGCCCGACATGCCCAACTGCCCTGAATACTCTATTATTGAAAAACTTAACCACGAGAAGGAATATATCGGAATTTATCTCTCGGCACACCCGCTTGATCAATACAAGTTGGAAATGAACTGCTTTATTCATCACCGCCTAAAGCAGCTAGATGATCTGGAAGCAATTCGTGGCCGTGACATTACCGTGGCCGGCAGCGTCGTTAACGTCAGAAGAGGTACCACTAAAAAAGGGAACCCATATGCGATAATGACCATGGAAGACTACACGGGCTCGTTTGAGTTTGCTTTTTTTGGCCATGATTTTACCGAGTACCTGCCCTACCTGGAAGTGGGCTACTTTATAATGGTTAAGGGACGCGTGCAACCCAAACGCTACAATCAGGATGAGCTCGAATTTAAAATTAACAACATCAAATTTTTAAGTGAGCTTAGAGATACTTTAGTCAACACCGTTACTTTAAAAGTACCACTAAATGCTATTTCACCTGAATTAATCACCGAACTTTCAAACATTTTACAATCCAACGAAGGAAACGTCACCTTAAAATTCATGGTGCAAGACCCTGAAACAAAGAACGCAGTGCAGTTCCTTTCGCGCAGCATGCGCGTTGATTTGAATGATGATTTAATTAAGTACATTGATGAACATGAAGATATAGAAATGAGTATTGCATAAGACTGCTTGACAAGAATCAGGTTTGATTTCTTACCCGTATCTATTAAAAATTGTGTATTTTTGAACAAGCCGAAATTATTTTGTATAACTTTGGCCAATCACTTTCAAATTAAGAAGTTAAAATTTTTATAATAATAAAGTAAAACAGATTTGCTATGTTAATCGAAGTTACTGATGCCAATTTTGAAGAATTAGTATTGAATTCAGACAAGCCCGTATTAGTTGATTTTTGGGCTGAATGGTGTGGACCATGTCGCATGGTAACCCCAATTGTAAAAGAGTTGGCGGAAGAATACGGTGAGAAAGCCGTTATTACAAAAATGGATGTTGATAGCAACCCAGGTACCTCTGTAAAATTTGGTATCCGTAACATCCCAACAATTTTATTCTTCAAGAACGGTGAAGTTGTTGACAAACAAGTAGGCGCTGTTCCTAAAACTATTTTGGCATCAAAATTAGATGCACTGTTATAGTAAAAGCATACTTATATCGAGGGCTGTCAATTTTTTTGACAGCCTTTTTTAATCCTTATTTTTAAACTACCCCTTACATTTATTTATGAAACAAATTAAACTACTAGTGCTGGTACTAGCTGTTGGATTAAGCAGCTGCCAGTTCTTCGGACCTCAAAAAGAGGTGGTAAAAACAGGCACCAAAAATGCCGATGGTACATTTATTAAGAAACGCCATTTTAGCGATGACCCTACAGCGCCGGTGGAATGGGAAATATCCATGAAATTTAAAGAAGGTAGTAAATCGGCAATACGCCATGGAGAGTCTAAACGCTTTTCAAAAACAGGTAAACTACTGGAGACCATCAACTACGCTGACAACAAAAAAGAAGGCATCCGCCTCACCTACCATTCGACCGGCAAAGTTTATAAAGAGCAGCCATATGTAAATGGGCGCCTGAGCGGCATATGCAAACGCTACGACAGAGATGGGTTAATAACAGCTGAATACGAGTACAAAAACGGACTACCCGGCGTTGGTCTGAAACGCTATACAAATCTGGGTAAACTGCGTCCCGATCCTGCAATATCGGTTCAAAAAACCAATAATGTGCGAACTTCAGGCACATATGATATTACCCTGTCATTAACCGGCGAAGGTGTTAAAACTATTCAGTCGGTAGAGTTTTATGAAGGTCAGCTAATTGATGGCAAGTACTACCATAAAAATTTATCGCCTGCCAAAAAACTTTCATCCCAAAAGGGTAAAATCCAGATTAAATTACCCAAAGGAAGCTCAATAAATAAAACTCTCAATATTGTGGCAGTTTGCAAAACATCGGATGGCTTAATTTTAATTCTGCAAAAACCGGTTAAAGTCGATGCACGAGGTGTATAAACCATTCTGAATATAAAAGCAAATAGCCTCCGGAGTATTCCCGAGGCTATTTTTATATTATCCCATAATCATTCCTACTATCGTAGCTGACATCAGCGAAGCCAGAGTACCAGCCAACAGGGCTTTCATACCAAACTGAGACAGTAATACTCTTTTACCGGGTGCTAAGGAGCCAATTCCTCCAATTTGAATACCTATTGATGCGAAGTTGGCAAAACCACATAGCATATAGGTAGCCATTACCATCGATTTATTGCTATAGAATGACCCTAATTCCTTTAATTCGGCCAAACTTACGTATCCGATAAATTCAGTCATTATTAACTTCTCTCCTAAAACGCGCCCAACTAAATCAATATCCTGCCCGGGAACTCCCAAAAGCCACATTAACGGGGCAAAAGCATATCCTAATATAAACTGAAGAGAAAGTTCTTGATACTCACCACCAGTTGCACTTGCTATTAAAACATCAAGTGAAGTCCAGTCTCCCACCTTTATAAATAGGTAATTCACCAACGCAATAAAAGCAATAAAAACCAGCAACATGCCAGCCACATTCACAGCAAGTTTGATCCCCTCTGTTGTTCCATTGGAAATTGAATCAAGAACATTTTTCCCTATCCGTTCCTGGCTCACTTCCACTTCCTCATTCACCTCCTCCGTTTGAGGAACAATGATCTTCGATATAACAACCACTCCAGGGGCTGCCATAATAGAAGCTGCCAAAAGGTGTTTTGCATATATTAGTTCCTGAAGCGGATCGCCTCCTCCAAGCACCTTGATGTATACAGCCAGCACACCGCCTGCCAGTGTTGCCATCCCTCCGGCCATAACCAGAAGAATTTCTGACTTATTCATCTTCTCCAAATAAGCCTTGATCATCAGTGGAGACTCTGTTTGTCCAAGAAAAATATTACCAGCAACAGACAAGCTTTCAGCACCAGAGAGACGCATGAGCTTTGTTAGCCCCAAAGCCAACACATATACCACTTTCTGGATAATCCCAAAATAAAACAACACACTGGTTAAAGCCGAGAAAAATATAATGGTTGGCAAAATGGTCACTGCAAAGTTTAATAATGGCGACTCTATAACCCCGGCACCAAAACTCTTAAACAAGAACGTTGTTCCGGCATCGGTAAAGCTAAGGATCTTAACAAACCCCCTTCCAATAAAATCAAAGAAGACCTGCACAAAAGGGATGTATAAAATAGACAGAGCTAACGTCAGCTGAATAATTAAGCCTATTACAACAACCTTCCACGATATAGCTTTTCGATTTGTGCTAAACAACCAGGCAATGCCAATGATAACAGCCATACCAAAAAGACCGCGCAAGATACTCATAAAGTCAAAAGAGGCGGCTGTAGACACCTCAACCACCTGTCCGGATGTGGTTTGAGAGATAGCCATCTGTCCAAAAAAGAGACATGTAGCTAATAGAAGATATTTCTTCATAAGGTTTAGGATTTATATAAATTTGGATTTTAGCTAGTGTGAGTAGCTGCTCGTTTACTTCTGTTCCCGGCGATTAATTTCGTCCCTCAGCTTCGAAGCTTTTTCGTAGTCTTCTGCCATTATCGCCTCATCCAGTAGTTTTTGAAGTTCCCCAATTGTTTTGGATCGGTACTGTGAACTAACCGGCTCATCTTCGGTTCGGTCCACCGGCGATATTGGTCCTCCCTCTTCCTTCTTGTCAAAATCGAGAACTATGCCTGCTTTTTCCATGATATCCTCGTAGGTGTAAATAGGACACCCAAAACGTAATGCCAGAGCAACAGCATCAGAGGTACGCGAGTCAATATGCAACAGTTCATTATTACGACGACACACCAATTCGGAATAGAAAATTCCCTCTTCCAACTTATAGACAACTACTTCGTCTACATCAATATTAAATGCTTTGGAAAAATTTAGAAAAAGATCGTGGGTTAAGGGACGTGGAGGCTCCAGCCCCTCTAGTTTGATAGCAATTGATTGAGCTTCAACACCTCCTATAATTATAGGTATACGCCTTTCCCCATCCTCTTCGGCCAAAACAAGCGCATAAGCACCTGATTGTGTTTGGCTGTAGGACAAACCAAGAATGTTTAACTTGATTTTTTTTCTACTCATATTGGCTAGTTAGTTCATTACTCCTTTGTTAAGATCATGACGAAAAGAGCAAATGAGGGTTATTCAATGCATTGAAACAAATATAGTAATTAGTTTTTAACATTTACAGGTAAACCCTTTTTTAAAAGCTAGCGCTCACCTGTCTAAAGGTCATAAAAAACTTATTTTCAGCCCTCAGAGACAAAAACATTTGTGATAAAAAGTAATTTTATATACTTTTGCACTCCATTGAATCCTGTGGGGTAGAAAAAGTGACTTTAAAACTGAAGTCCACCTCCTGGATAAAACCATTAAAATTGGTGACATGTACGCAATTGTTGATATTGCTGGACAGCAATTCAAAGTAGAGAAAGAAAGAAAAATCTTTGTGCATCGATTGAGTGCCGAGGAAGGTGCTACAGTTGAATTTGAGAAAGTTCTTTTAACAGACAACGAGGGTGACGTTAAGATTGGTGCTCCTGTAGTTGAAGGTGCTAAAGTAACGGCTAAAGTTCTATCGCACGTTAAGGGCGACAAAGTAATCGTTTTCAAGAAGAAAAGAAGAAAAGGTTACAAGAAGAAGAACGGACATCGTCAGTACTTCACTCAAATTCAGATTGAAGAAATCGTAGGTTAAAACTCAAAAAATTAGAATAAGATGGCACATAAGAAAGGCGTCGGTAGTTCGAAGAACGGTAGAGAGTCGGAAAGTAAACGACTCGGCGTAAAAATTTATGGCGGTCAGGCTGCCAAAGCTGGAAACATCATTGTAAGACAGCGTGGTACACAGCACCACCCTGGTGAGAATGTTGGTATTGGTAAAGACCACACATTATTCGCATTGGTAACAGGTACTGTAGCTTTCCGCAAGAAGAAAGACAACAGATCTTATGTTTCAGTAGTACCATTCACTGCTGAATAAGATTCTTGAAAACATTATTAAATCTCCTGTTTTTATTACTTTCGTAATAATTTCAGGAGATTTTTTTTACTCGCTAACAATACAACAATATGTTGACGTTAAAATTCATTCAGGACAATAAAGAATTAGTCGTTGAGCGACTGAAAATAAAGAACTTCGATGCCACTGGCATTGTTGACAGCATTATCGAATTAGATAACCGCCGTAAATCGACCCAGGTTGAAGCGGAGTCTTTCCAGCAAGAAATGAATGCCTTATCCAAAGAAATCGGGCAGCTTTTTAAAGCTGGGAAAGCCGAAGAAGCTAACACGGCAAAAACGCGTACCAGCGAATTAAAAGACAAAATTAAGGAACTGAATACCTCTCTGGATGAAATAACGACGCAACTTAACGAGCAGTTAGTTTCACTCCCCAATATCCCGAACGAAATTGTTCCTCCAGGCAAAGGAGAAGAAGATAATGTGGAAGTGAAGAGTGGTGGCACCATGCCGCAACTGGAAGTAAAAGAACCTCATTGGGACTTAATTAAAAAATACGACCTGATTGACTTCGAATTAGGAACCAAAATAACTGGAGCCGGCTTCCCAATCTACAAAGGCAAAGGGGCAAAGTTGCAACGGGCACTGATTAATTTTTTCCTAGACGAGGCTGACAAAGCAGGCTATAATGAGGTGATTCCTCCCCTGGTGGTAAATGAAGACTCAGGCTTTGGAACTGGTCAGCTTCCTGATAAAGAAGGTCAGATGTATCATGTTACAGCCGATAACTTATACTTAATTCCTACGGCAGAAGTGCCGGTGACTAACATCTTCCGTGATGTAATTCTAAAATCATCGGAAATGCCGGTTAAGCACTGTGCTTACTCAGCTTGTTTCCGTCGCGAAGCCGGCTCATGGGGCGCACACGTACGCGGCTTAAACCGCCTTCACCAGTTCGATAAAGTGGAGATTGTACAGGTGGCTCACCCTTCTAATTCTTACGAGGTATTGGATCAGATGGTAGCACACGTGCAAACACTTGTGGAGAAGCTGGAATTACCATGGCGCATTCTTCGCCTGTGTGGTGGCGACCTGAGCTTTACATCAGCCTTAACTTACGATTTTGAAGTGTACTCAGCAGCTCAGGAGCGCTGGTTAGAGGTAAGCTCCGTATCCAACTTCGAAAGCTATCAGGCTAACCGTCTGAAACTGCGCTACAAAGAGGAGAGTGAGAAAAAAGCTCAATTAGCTCATACCCTTAACGGCAGCGCATTGGCCCTGCCGCGTATTGTGGCAGCTATTCTTGAAAATAACCAAACACCCGAAGGCATCAAAATACCTAAGGCATTGGTTCCATATACAGGTTTTGACATTATAAAATAAGCCAAAGCTATAAGACAGAAGGCAGAAGTTTTTATCCCACACTTCTGCCTTCTGCCTATATTTACCATTTAACAAATTAACTATGTACATATTTAATACCACCTTTATGATTGAGAATACCATCTCCAATGACTGGAAAGAGTGGATGGACCGCAATTACGTGCCAACCATGAAGGATTTGGTAAAAGATATTCGTGTTGAATTATATCAGGTGATGGCAATTGTAGAAGAAGGACATACTAATTACTCGTGCCAAATGCAGGTAAACAACCCGGCCCACCTCGATACAATTAATAAATACAATGCCATACTTGTTAATAACGCCAAGGGTAAATTCGGCGACAAATGCCTCTCTTTCAGCTCCATTCTTAACGAAGTGAAACTTGGCTAAAGAGCGCATTATATTAGGCATCGATCCGGGCACTACGGTAATGGGCTACGGCATCATCTGCTCGGTAGGTAATAAGGCCGAAATGGTAACCATGGGGGTGTTGGAACTACACAAATACACCGACCACTACCTGAAGCTACAGAAAATTTTTGAGCGTGTGGTTCAGCTGGTAGATACCTATCACCCTGATGAACTGGCCATTGAAGCACCTTTCTATGGTAAAAATGTACAATCGATGCTTAAGCTTGGCCGGGCCCAGGGAGTGGCCATGGCTGCTGCCCTCTCCCGCTCACTACCCATCTTTGAGTACGCACCTCTGCGCATTAAACAAGCCATCACTGGTAATGGACGCGCATCTAAAGAGCAGGTGGCACTGCTCCTGCAAAACCTGTTGAAGATTGGTGAATTACCTAAATACCTGGATGCCACAGACGGACTGGCAGCTGCCTACTGTCATTTTCTACAAAATCAAAGGATAAATACCTCATCCGGCACTAAAAGCTGGAAAGACTTTATCAGTAAAAACCCAGGGCGCGTTAAAAAATAACCCTTGTGTAAGCTAATTCCTCTGTCCATAATTGTTTTATCGCCGGCATGATTATACTATTTTGCACATAGCATATTAATAATATGAGTGTATCTAATTGTAGTTTTACCCGGGTCATAATTTTTTGCAGAAGTTAACAATATATTTAACTTGGGTAAAAGTTCTAAAATATCAAAACAAAAAGTCCATCATTGGCTTACGTATTGTTATTTCAAACGGAAATTAATCCATCATCACGCTGATAAAAACTTAAATATTAGCGCACCAAATATCGCAAGCTAATTGATATATATGGATAGAGCCTGCAAAACCACATTTTTCATTCTTATCCGATCCAATGCTTTACAGCATTTTAGACGCTGGCAACAGCAGTATAGATTAATAATCCGAAAGCCCCTTAAAAAGAGGCTTTCGGATTATTAAATAAGTTACTTTCTTGGCAACTGGCCCTCTACTTTCGGGTTATTCAGCACCTCAGCTTCTGGTATCTGAAGATAGTGATAAGGGCTTTCTGCACTTAATTCAGAACCATCTGCATACCTAAATATAGCATGTCCAAAATAGGTATTATGGATATTATCAGCTCCTTCCTCATATTCATCAAAGTCATCAAAATTTACTTTCTTACGAACTGGTGTAATCTGCAGGCGGTTAATATCAAATATTCCCGTTACACCTTCTCCCCATAGCTCTCTTCTTCTTTCCTTAATAATTTCTTCAACGGTAGCTGTTACTACTGAAGAACAGCCTCTTGCAAATCTCAGTTCATCAATAATCGCCTGTGCTGATCTGCCATTATCCTGTCCTCCACGTGCGATGGCTTCGGCCTCAATCAAATGCATTTCAGCAACACGCATATACAAGATATCCCCTGATTTTTCACTTTCTCTGAATTTAAACTTGGGATAAGCCAATATACCTTTTACGCGTTGAGCTCCTTCAATTCCAGGCTCCTGAAACAGTTGAAAACGTACATCCTCAGTATCGTATCCGTTTCCATAATCAAACAATTTTTTAAAATAAGGATCAGGCACCGCATTTTTATAGTAAGCCCGGGTATCATTACTTCTGGTATCCCAATAATTAAAGAAATAAGACATACCGCTATTATCGGCCGATTGAGTGAGGCACAACATCCATTCAGAGTTGGCTTCCTCATTAAACCCGGCAAGGAAATCATCTTTAGTCATTAAAGCATATCCATTTTGGGCCCTGTGGGCATATTCGGATGCCTTATCCATATCAGACTTAACACCAGAACCATCCTTTTTAGTTCCTTTTGTTAAGTAGACTCTTGCAGCAATGGCATAAGCCACACTTTTATCAATGTACTCTTTGGAGGGGCGTTTATAGTCAACTTCCTCAAAGAGAGCAATTGCTGTAGCCAAATCCACACCAATAAAGTCATAAACCTCTCTTACTGTGGATAAAGCAACACCTTCTTTAGCATTTTCAACAGTGGTTGGCTGATCATAGATAGGACATACAAGCAAGTCGGCTCCAGTCTCATAGGTTCTTTGCCACATCCGTATAATATCGAAATAACAATAGGCTCTTAAGGCTCTTAATTGGGCCTCAATCACCTTTGTTTTATCCGACTTTTCACCTTCCATCTTTGAAATAATATTAAGCCCGTTATTACAACTTGCAATAGTTTCATAGAACTTACTCCAGAAATTACGTGTTACCCCACTGGTAAAATTATCAACACTCAAGTATCTATACTGTGTTACAACACCGCCATAAATACCTTGGGTTCCAATTACATCTTGCCCCACTGCTTCGCTTAAAGTTAAGAATGAACGATACCCCGGATATGCGTAGCTGTACCAATAGCTCGTGAGGTTATTGTAAGCGCCTGTATAAAAGGCACTCAGTGCGTCATCAGTAATGATATCTCCGGTAATTTTACTTGGAGGTGTTACATCAAGGTAATCATCACATG
Organism: Carboxylicivirga taeanensis; assembly: GCF_051851475.1. Taxonomy (NCBI): domain Bacteria; kingdom Pseudomonadati; phylum Bacteroidota; class Bacteroidia; order Marinilabiliales; family Marinilabiliaceae; genus Carboxylicivirga; species Carboxylicivirga taeanensis. The sequence continues at coordinate 472,075 of NZ_JBPUSJ010000001.1, forward strand.
CTGTGAAAATACCGGCAAAAACTATAACTATTAATATTATCTTTTTCATACTTTTAAAAATTTGCAAAACTGTTATAACATGCGCAAACCCCAATCGCACCAAATTCTATTCCTGACATTTGCGCAGGCCCAGCCAGTTTCATCGTTAGGCTGATTAAAATGTTAAGTTAATTCCTCCTGAGAATACTTTGGCCACCGGATAGTTATATCCTGTTACACCATTTAATCCTCCCAGCTCCGGATCAACTCCATCAACTCCATAAAACGTTAGTAGATTTTCCCCCTGAATAAACACATTCAGTTTAGAAATATTCAGCTTTGAGATAATCTTTTTAGGAACATGGTAGGTAATGGCCAGATTCTTTAGCCTAGCGTAGCTTCCATCGTACAGATGACGGGTTGAGGTGCTTCCCCAACCATTCTGTGGTGCATTTCGCTGAAGGCGCGGTAAATCAGAATCCTGATTATCCGGTGTCCACCTGTCAACCATATCTTTCGCCCATGGGCGTGCATTTGAGCTTCCCGTACCAAACCAAGAGGTATAGCTCCCGCCGGTGTACAACTGTCCTCCGATACGGTATGACATTAAAGCTGATATTTCGAAATTATGTATTGTAATGTCGGTATTAATACCGCCATATAAATCAGGTAAGGCACTGCCAGCATCAATACGATCTGCTTCATTATAATTAGAGGTCGCGTACTTTTCTCCGGTCGCTTCGTCAATAAGGTACCAGGTAGGATCACCTCCACGGGACACTGCAGCTGTTGGCTGAATTGCTCCATCTATACGGTCATACAATTGCTGACCAACCTTTGACATGCCAGCCCACTCACGAATATAGAAAGCATAAATATCTTCCCCTTCTTTCAGGCGCTTTGTGCCGGATATTACTTCTTCAAGAGGAAATTCACTGATTTTATTTTTAAAGGTGGTGGCATTAGCCCCTAATTCCCATCTAATCTTATCACGATTGATTAAAACCCCTTTAATATCCATTTCAAATCCAGTATTTTTCATCTCTCCCACGTTAGCGAGAATACTGGCAAAACCAGATGAATTTGGGAGTGGCAGACTATAAATCAAATCATTGGAACGACGCTGAAACCATTCAAAAGAACCTCTCAAACGACTGTTAAACAAGCCGTAATCAATTCCAATATTTGATGAGATGTTGGCCTCCCATTTCAGATCCTTATTTCCCAGACGCGACAAAGCCAAGGATGGGGCATCACCAACCCTGCCAGCATCGTACAAGTCCTGATAAGCATAGTAGGTTCCAATATTCTGATTACCAGAACTACCACGGCTGGCTCTTAATTTTAAGAAATCAACTGTGTTAGCTAATACTTCAAAAAATGACTCTTTATGAATATTCCAGGCTACACCTGCTGACCAGAATGTTCCCCACTGATTATCGGGATGAAATCTTGATGAACCATCACGTCGAAGTGACAGAGAAGTGTTATACTTTTCATTAAAACTATACTCAGCTCTTCCAAGCCATGATTGCAAACGGTACAAATCTGAATACCCGTCGAAATTACTTATTTGAGAGCCAAAGGTTGGTTCATTGACATTGGGGATAGGAAAATTCATTTTAGAACCTCCATTATAACTACTCTGGTATTCATATAACTCATAGCCTAACAAAGCATTCAGACTGTGCTTCTCTGCGATTTTTTTCTGATAGGTCAGCAAATTATTAAATGTATAACTACGTACAACTGAAGTTGACCGAGAAGCACTGGTATTCTGCAAATCCTGAGTCACATCGTTCTCGCCTGAACTTACGGCTGTAAATGAAGGTGAATACGATTGACTATTACCAATATTTACATCAGTATTGTAACTAGTTTTAAAAGTTAACCCTTTTAAAAAAGAGAGAGAGTTACTCATCTTGGCAAAATCAACTTCTGCATATCCCCTCAGACTTACCAGATCCCTTTTTCGCTTATCTATAGTGTAGTTGTTTAATTCATCAATAAGGTTACCAGTGGCAAAAGATGAGGTTCTATAGGTTCCCCAATCGTATTGTTTATTACCAGCATCATCAAGCAGGTAACTCCCTGTGTTTAGGTCTCTTTTGTAGATAGGATAAAACCCTGGCATATTAAGTCCGTAGGTTGCTCCATTGCCAACATTACTATCCTGACTATCATTAAAGTCTTGCTCTGAGTAGGCATAACTCACATTCATATGTAACTTTAACCACTTCTTTGTTTGGTTTGTTAAATTTAAGCGAGCAGATGTTCTTTCAAAAGCAGAACCTAACATAATGCCCTTCTCATCTAATCGGGCTAAAGAAAAATAGTATTGTGTTTTATCCGTTCCTCCTTTAATATTTACACTTGTTTGATAACGCTCACCTTTACCAATAATTGCTTCGTCCCAGTTATCATTCCATAAAGGTTTTAAACCCGGTTTTAACTTACCGTCATGGCCTACTGGCTCTGTCACCGATTCTCCATACGGATTAATTCCGATTGAGCTTATTAGCGCTCTCGAAGCTTTTTCTGCAGCTATATTGGCATCGTCCCCATCATCCAAATTACTGTTGCGAAAAGCTTCCCACATCAACTCCATCCAAGTATTAGTCGATACTCTTTCAACCGGGGTAACAGCTCGGCTAGAAACACCCGCAGTACTTCTCACATTCACTTCAGGTGCACTATTCTTAAGTCCCTGGTAGGTAGTAATCACTACAACTCCGTTGGCTGCGCGTGAGCCATAGATAGATGCCGAAGCTGCATCCTTAAGAATTGACATGGACTTAATATCGCTTGGTTCGATCGAACTTAGATTCCCATCAAAAGGAACACCATCCACAACATATAGTGGAGTGCTTGAACCTGTAATTGAACCTACACCTCTAATTCTAATATCTGCACCTGAACCAGGCTGTCCACTCGGTGTTATAACCTGAACACCTGAACTCGTCCCTTCCAAGGCGTTCGTCACATTGGACACCTGTGCTTTCTGAATACGGCTTTCATCAACCACTCCAACAGATCCTGTGAGCGTGCTCTTTTTCGCCGTTCCATAGGCCACAACAACAGCTTCCGATAACATTTCGGCATTGTCTTTAAGCACAATATTAATAACTGATTGGTTAGTAATATTAACAACCTGATTAGTCATACCAATAAAGGAGTAAACCAATACTTCTGTACCCTTGAGTCCGGCAAAAGAATAATTCCCATCGATATCGGTTACCGTACCGTTTGTGGTGCCTTGAACAAGAATTGACACACCAGGCAATGGCTCTCCTTTAGTATCTGTTACACGTCCTGTTATTGTAACCTTCTTTTCTTGCTGAACACTGGTTGATGATTCATTAAGTTGAGGGTGTTCTTTCTGCTCTTTAATAATAATAATATTACCAGTCGCAATTTCATAATCAAGTCCGGTGTCTGCCAAACAGTTCTCCATTATTTCTTCAATGGTAGAGGAATTAAAGTTAAGTGCACCAGCATTTCTCCCTAAAATGAGGTCATCATTGTACACAAATACATAAGGAGTATTAACACTTAAAGCTTTAAGTACCGTTTTTAGGTTACTATTAGTAACCTTCAAGGTATACCGTCCGGTATCTTTATTACTTGCACTAACTGCCCCTGTAGCCAACAGGAGCATCATTGCAACAATCGTCAGTACCTGCGAGGTCCTGCAACGAATATTGCTGCATAATGATAAATTACTTTTTTTCATACATTTGTTATTACTTATTCGACATTCACACTATTTGTGTGATTTAATTAAAGGGCAGGGATGTTCGCAGCATCCCTGTTTATTCTTGTACTAAAATGGTATTACCATCAATGGCAAATTTCACCTGCTCTGTTTTTTCCAAAAGAGTTAGTAATTCTTCTATATCTTTATAGCGCGGTAAATTGATTGAAAAGCGCTTATCCTGAATGCTGTTGTTCCCAAAAAAAACATCAATCTTATACCAACGTGACAAATCATTCATAATTCGCCTGATTGATTGATTATCGTAATAGAAGCGTCCATCTTTCCAGGCAGTTGCAGTTTCAACGTCTATCTCTTGCTCTTCAATTAATGCTGTTTGATGATTAATTATTGAAGAAAATCCAGGACTCAAATTCATCGACTCTCCAGAATTGGATTTTACGCTGACTTTTCCTTCTACTAGTGTTGTTGTAGTTTCCTCTTCATCGGCATAAGCTCTAAAATTAAAGGCAGTTCCAGTCACCATTAACTCAGCATTATCACTTTCAATAATAAATGGCCATTCACTCGACTTATTAACCTCAAAAAATAGTTCCCCAGAGACCCTAACAACTCGTTTATCATGAGCAAAGGAAGTTGGAAACTCAATTTGTGAGCATGCATTCAAATAAACGTAGGTACCATCTGGCAAGATAAGCTGATACTCATGACCTCGTCCGGTAATAATCTTATTTAATTGAGACTGTCCTATATTTACCTCCCGGTTAATAAATGATACCTGATTGTTTTTTTGGCTTAATAATAACTCCTCATTAAGCTTTATTTGTTGTGTGGTATCATCACTAAGGTGCAGAACTTCACCTCCATGGAGGTGAAGAGTAGCTCCAAAAGTACCAGGCTGAACTACTTGCTCACTATGCGCTAAGCGAGCTGACTCAACATTTCTCTGTAAGATATAGATAAGTCCAAAAACAATAAACGGCATAACAATGGCTGCGGCATAACTGACCAGTTTCCTTAGCCTCATTCTTCGTCCAATGGCACTTTCAACTTTTTCCCAGGTACGTTTTCGGTTACTTTGTTCGTACACCTGCATTTGGGTACTTAATCGATCTTTGTCAATAAGATAATGAAATAACTCGTTATTACTTGGGGTTTGACGCCAATCGTTAAGACACTCCTCCTCAGCGCTTGTCAATTCCTTAAAAAGGTATTTAGCGATTATCTCTGATATGTCATATCCTTTATGCTGCATTGTATTCTTTTGTATTCTCTAAGGAACATCAACAGCAAAACAGGATGACAAGGTTCTTGTATTTTTTTAGGTAAGAATGAATGATACTACCAACTCAACGCTCCTTAATATTAGTCTAAGTTTACTAAAAGCTCTTTGCTTTAAGGTCTTAACTGTATTAACGGATACATTTAAACGCTCTGCAATTTCTGCGTTTTTTGCTTCTTGTAGTGTCAAAATCACAACGCGTCTTGTTTGTAACGGCAATTGTTCTATGGCAGAATAAATCCGGCTATTAACTTCCTCAATGATCAGCTGTCGGTCACAATACTCTTCTGACTTTAAATCCCAAAGTACCTGTTCAGGCACATTCACTTTCTTGCGAGTAATATGATTTAAGCATGCATTTCTTACTGAAGAATAAAGATAGCTTTTTATGGCCTTAGGCTCATTAATTCGCTTTCTTTCCTCCCACAAGTTTACAAAGGTATTTTGTACAATATCTTCACATGATGATTTACAGAATATAAACTTCCTGGAAAAGCCAATTAATATGTGATAATAATGATCGTATATCTCTTTAAAGGCTACTTTATTTCCTTCCTTAAAAGCATTTATTGTACTTGTACGTATCATAATACCTCTTGCTCTGACAACAAGGCCTCCAAATTAAATAATTTTCTTGTTTCACCAGAACCCCACAGGCACCATTTAATACTTAAACACCAATAAAATTGGTCCAGTGCCATAAATCCACAAGAAGCCTGCATTACTCATTAATAATTAAACCAATATTTTACACTTAGTTCTCAACCATTGAAAATAAACTAAAACTTATACACAAAAAACTCATCTTACAATCCAATCAGGCTTCGTTACAAATCGTAAATACTTTTTTGTCCAGGCTGCTCCTTACGCAGTTCCTCATAGCGATAGTTTCGTTGAGCATCCAAAAATATTGGCACAAAACTCTCCTTGGGAGATGGGGCCGGAGACAAACGCAGTTTCTGATTAGGGTCGATAACATAATACGATGGCAATGCCTTAATGCGGTAATCGAGTGCGACCTTCGGCATGGCTCCATAATGTAAAAAGTCCCATCTAAACTTGTTATCTTTTACCATCTGCTCAGCCACGCTCGGATCTTCATCCATAATGACGGTCACAATGGTGAGCTCCCGCTTTAATTGCTTATGCAATATGTTCAGAAGCTGCAAATCCTCCTTACAGGCGTGATTGCTGGTATGCATGAAATTGAGGTAAACAAATTTTCCCTCATAATCACTCAGCGAGCGCTCTTTCCCATCCAGCCGATAAAGCGTAAATGGAGGAGCATCAGAACCAACTCTTAACCAGGTCACCCTGGCATACAGCCCGGCTGCTATCTCCCGAATTTTTTGAGTACAGCCATACTGACTGGCTTGTTGAAAAATGCGTATGATTGCTTCCTGATTATAGCGGCCCGAGTAAAACCCGTCATAAGAACCTTTCAGCAAAACCAACTCGGCTAATTCTGGGTTTGCAAATAAGGTATCTGTCCTGAACAGCATTGATAAAGTATCGAAGCGAGCCCTGTTCGCAAAAGCCTCCCGCAAAGGTTCCCCCTTAGCGGTTGAAAAATAGTAATTGAAGAAACTTTTAAAATAGCTTGTGAAAGTGCGCCTGAAAGACGGCATCAAAAAATTAAGGGAATCGCCTTTAAACGTTTGATAGATAGCTTTGCGTTTATTGCGCTTATGAGCCAACATTAACAATTCGCCATAGGCATACTGCTTGTAACGGATAAAATAAGGGTGGCTACATGTTTGGGTGCTATCGATTTCTTGTATAAGTGATTTCGCCAACGAAACATCTGAATGAGAGAAAATACGAACAGCATTGGCGTTGTATAGCGTATTCAATTCATTATCAAACTCACCCAGGCACCTATTGAGCGCTTGTGCTTCAGTATTAACGATGCCTAAATCAATATCTTTCGGCACAAAATAGGGGTTGAAGCGCTCTGCATCACTACGTGGACTGAAAGGGGGAAGCATCAGCTGATAGGTCTTGCCCGGTTCCAGAAATATATGTCCACGGTACTTGCCCATATCAATGCTGGCAGGTGTTACCTCAGTCAGCTCAATACCCTGTTCAAAATGTCCTTGCTCATTTACCCTGATGACCATTAAGTCGGCCTCTTCCATAGAAATAGGGTTCACTACCTGCCGCATTACCAGATCGTAACCCGCATAGGCGGGTGCATGGCCTTTAACAGTGACCCACTGCTGTGTGTGTTGAGCCATTAAAGCCGATGGCAGGAACCCCAATATCAGATAAAGGAGCAGGCGCATTAAAGGTATTTTTGGATGTTAATCTGTATTGCCTTTGGCAAAAACTGACCGGCATCGCCTCCATGCTTAACAATATCCCTTACTATGGAGCTATTGACAGGTGTATGCTCCGGCGTTGTTAACAGAAACACCGAGTCGAAGCCACTCATGGTTTTATTTACCTGGGCGATGGCTCTTTCGTATTCGAAATCAGCTGCCGTACGAATACCTCGGAGAATATGCGTGCAGCCAATCTCTTTAGCAAAATCAACCGTTAGCCCTTCGTATTTCTCCACACTAACACGGTTATCGTCCTCGAACACATCCCGAATCCACATCATTCGATCTTCCAGTGGGAAAAAGTCTTTTTTATTGGAGTTGTATCCAACGGCGATAATCACTTTATCAAACAGGCTGAGGCCTCTTCTTACAACATCTTCGTGTCCAACGGTAAAAGGATCGAACGACCCGGGAAATATGGCTGTTTTCATTACTAAATTTTTTCAACGTTTATAGGTAACTTAGAAAGCCGGCTGTGGAATAGGCTATCCATACACCATCCATCATCGCTTTCGCTTCCAAGCTATCTGACTAAAAACTGATATTAATGGATACTGACCTGTTCATGTCAACCAAAAATTTCAGCACATTAACATGAGTGTAAAATTTGGAAAAAATAGCCGCTCTAACAAGTTATAACGATGCATTTATCTACCAAAACTTTATTTTACCCACAGCAAATGCCGACATGCGCAACAAAATAAAACCATGGCTAAATCGTGAAATATTTGTATCACCGTACTTTCGCTCCCGGTAGCGCACCGGTAAATCAACAATTTTAAGGTTTAATTTATAGGCACCAAACAGCAGATCAAAATCGCCAAAAGGATCAAAATCACCGAAAAACTTCCGATTTTCAGCCAGCTTCAGGTAATCTTTTCGAAACATTACTTTGGTGCCACAGAGAGTGTCTTTTATTGGCTGCTCCAATATCCAGCTAAAAAGCCTGGAGAAAAAATGATTCCCAATGGTGTTAAGAGAACGCATGGCATTTTTTTCCATTGGATACACGAGGCGTACCCCATTAATAAATTCACCTTTACCACAGGCGATAGCCTTGTAAAACTTAGGCAAATCCTCAGGGGCAACCGTTAAGTCAGCATCCAAAATCATCAGTATATCGCCTTCAGCCGCTGCATATCCTTTTCGCACGGCATCGCCCTTCCCTTTGCCATCTTGCTGCAACACTTTTATTCGGTGGGTTGCTTTGTATTTTTCGGCCATTTGGCAGATGGTGTTCCAGGTGTCATCCGAAGAGTTGCCTTCAACAAAAATCAGCTCCGTAAACTGCCCCATTGAAGGAGTTCTTTGAATGGCCGCTTCGATATTGCCACTCTCGTTACGCGCCGGCACTACCACCGAAACGGAATAGTGCTGTTCCGACTCTTCCGGACATACAGTGCCGGGGAAAGGACGGGCGAACACAAACTGATTCAATCCGAAGAATTGAAAAAATGGCAGACGGGCCACTATACGGTTCAACAACCACGAAACAATAGGCAGCCGATAGGGCATCAGCATGCTCCGGCTGGTTTTGTATGCTTCAAAATCGGCTAAATAAAGCAGGTTAACAATATCGCCTGTTGATAACCAGTTTTGCGCCAATGAGCGCTTTTTTATGCCTATCCATTCGGCAAAACGAATTACCGGCTCCCAGAGTCTGTTATAGTACGTGACGATGATGCGGGTTTGAGGATGGCATACTTTCTTAAGTTGATTAAACACCTGCTCTATATCATCAAGCACGCCTATGAGATTGGATAAAATAATTACATCATAACGTTCTGAAAGAGTGATTGCGCCGGCTTCCATCAGTTCAAAATGGATATGTGGAAATTGCTTCTTTGCCTGTGAAAGGATAGGCTCACAGAAGTCAATCCCCGTTTTTCGCTGACCGTTAACGGCGGCGAGTAACTCACCAGAGCCACAACCAATTTCGAGTACAGAGCTCTCTTCGTGGATGAAATAGTTACAATAGCGTGTTATAGAATCCCAGTAATAAGCTCTTCGTTTTCGATATTTAATCCAGTTTTTTGATCTTGATTCAAAATAGCTAAGCCGTTCCTGATTTACTTTCATGGTTAGGGGTTTTACTCGTGATTAACTGCCGCATCATAGTCGACCCTGAATAAATAGGCAGGTTCAGTATGCCCAATTTTGTGCTCAAGCTTAAATACGTGCGGATATTTTTTCGAGATAATGTATAGGTAACGTTGTATGGTATTAATTGTTTGTCCGCTATTAAAGGCTGGGTTTTTACGTAGACTCGCCATAATAACATGCGTGACACCTCTATCCTTTAGTTTGTTAAGAAGTGCATCCGGATCCACTGTATCGTAACGGTAAATCCCGTAAAACTTTTTGCCATTGGCATAAATGCGAGCCATGTTAGGTTTACGGGCAGCAGCATATGTGTCTTTTGGAAGATTCTGGCCCACATACTCGGCCATGGACAGGTAATTGCGCCAATCATCGGTATACCCCTCATACAAATCGCCTTTGAGGTTTTTTCGTAGCGTCAGCACATCCACCTTCGATAAGGAATGCTCCAAAACACTGCCGCTACAAATGATAACCAACCCGATTGCTGCCAACTGAAACCGACTGCCTTTACCTGTTTCCACAAGTTGAAATAGACCATAAAGCAACACCAGCAAAAGCAAGCTAAAAAACGGAACAATCAGTCGATACTGATCCCAAAGCGTTTGTAACACAAAAAAAGTAACCCCCAGCATAGTGGCCACATAAATAGCGGTAAACAAGATGTAGCGATTTTTTTTAAAGGCTCTGAAACTGGCAAAAACAAATAGGAAATAAAGCCCACCAGTCACTATCCAGCTGGTCGATCGCACATCGGCTGCCTTGAGGCCAACCATTTGCATAAAATGCTTCGATAAATAAAGATTGGAGTTACCAATAAAGCGGCTCACAAAACCAGTGACGGTTTCACGTCCTTTATCAATCTGATAGGGATGCTTATAGACGAGGGTATTGGCCTGTGCTGTGTCGAGCCCTGTGCTTTGCCAAAAGCTCCCTTTTATCAACAGAAATGCGCCTAGTAACAGCAAACATCCTGTCACAACCACACCAAGCTCTTTGTACCGCTTGTTGAGCGCCAAATAAAGCACGACAGCAATAAGGGCCCCCAACCCAACGGTTCGGGTCAGGTAACCGGCAATAATTACCAACGACAACATACATAAGTTACGCCACATGAGCTGACTCCGCTCTCCTTCAACCACACTAAAAACAAGCGCAAAAACAGGCAACTGAATCAGAATAAACAGTGCCTCGCTATAGGTTTGACTGGTAAAATAAATGTAGAAACTGCTTAGGCTGGAAATGATTAAAGTACTAAACAACAGCAACCAACTAATCCGCTGCCGGAAAATGCGGTAAAACACATATATACCCGAAAGCATCAGTAACAAAGACGAACTCTTAAGCACCCATAGTTTTACGCCGAACAGAGCTACCAGGATGGATAAAAACATGGGGTAAAGTGGCCCCTGAAAAGAGGGGTAGGTCCCATCATTAATGAAGTCAACAGCACGAATGATATAGGTACTGTCGTCGCCTCCCTCGCTGAGTCGCAGGTTAAAAAGCAACAAAGACAACACTGTGAATAAGCCACCGATTCCCCAAATCAATATGTGCCGATACCTAAAGCACCAATCTTCCAGAAAGGGAAAAAGATGACCGGCAAAAATACGCTTTGCCGCCTTTTTGCTGTTAGATATCTTTTTTCTGCGATGCATTGACAAATAATATATTACTCATATCACCATAGTCAATCACTAACTCCGGGTTTTCTTTCACTGCCTCGGGACTGAAACCAACAATCGCCAAATCGGCATCCGAACTGTGTTTCATCACCACTTTTTGGGCTGTTTCGCCACCACCCATGGGCAGAAAAACAACATTGCCCAGGGAGATGGGCAGACGCCCTTCCTGTATCAATCCTAAAAGGCGCTTGCGCTGCTTCTCAACCTGACTATCAGGAAAGGTTGCAAATATTTTGATTACTGCGTTACGCCATTCGGGATGACCCGAGATAATGTAAGCCAGTAAAATCATCAGGTTGGCATTGCGAAAATCATGCGCCCCAATCCAAACATGAATTTCATTTTTGTAACCAAACCCTTTGTAAGAAGAATTTAGCAGACAAACATCAAAGCCGGTAGCATCAAAAAGTTGGTAGTTATCTAAAGCATGTTTAAGCGACTCCGGATTACTTCTTGAGAACTCAAACAATATTAAGTTATTTCCCTTTCCGCTAATTCCCGATAACTGAATTACCTGCGCAATGGCAGAGGTGTAGGAAGGACTGATGATGGTGTCGAGATACAATCGGCTTTTGCTACCTTCCGACTGATTTATCAAACGTTTTAAAGCCATTTGTGACTCATCATATGTCTCTTTGTTCAAGAACCCTTTAATAAAGTGGATATAGGTTCCAAAACCATGTTTGTAGCACACCCAACGTAACAGATCGAAGGCAGCCTGGCGTTTAAAGGAATCCTCGGTAACACAAATAGCGAATGGCCGCCAATGTGCCTCTTGGTCATCTTTATTGGCGCGCTGAACAAAAATTTGAATCTGACGACTTAGCTGAAACACCACTCCTTTAAAGAGTTTCTCCAGGCCTTGGCGGTCCGGATTAGCTTTTGTAATAATGTAGTAGGTAACAGCCATGGATACGGATGCCAGAGCCGCATAGGTCCATTTCATCTGGAACATTAACCAAAAAGACAGTACCGCCCCAATTAAAGAGAAATACCACTTATTATATTTAAATGTGGGGCGATAGGACGGGTCGGCGGCAAAGTGTTCCAAAAAAGAAATGAGGCAGATGAAGCCATAAGTAATCATAAAAAACATGGAAATAATCTCTGCCACAAAATTAACATCGCCAATAATGATGAAAAAGAATGCAATCACAATGGTAATAATGCTTCCATTTACCGGTTCATTATCTGCTTCCCGCCCCTTGGCAATCCAATTATTAAAATGGTCGAACGACAGAATATCGTCAAAACCAATGGCCTGCAAAGTACGCGGTGCCACCAGCAGAGAGCCGATGGCCGAAGATAAACAGGCGGCTGCCAGTCCAACAGGGATGATCGGCCCCCAAACCGATATACGAGCCATTATCAGTTGATCCTCCTGCATCATTTCGGGGGTGGCAGATAAAGCCATTTTAAAAGCCACTATTACATAAATCACCATGCCCACCAGGGTGGCCAGCAAAGTTCCCTTCGGAATGGCTTTTTTGGGGTCCTTCAGGTCTCCTGAAAGTCCTAATCCGGCAGCAATACCCGTAAAGGCCGGAAATATGATTGTAAAGACCATAAAAAACCCGTCCCCATTACTCACTGTGTTGTTAAAACTCAACTCAATCCCTTCGGTAACGGGTTGTCCCATTAAAAAAAACAGAATGGACACGAACAGAAGGGCTACCACAGCATAAAGTGCTTTCATACCAATATTGGCACCTCTGAGAATCACCACAACTGAAAGAATGGTCATTAACACCAATGTGACCATCTTCTTGAATATCAATGGGTCTACCTCAAAAGGCAGATAAGGAATCAAGGGATCAAAAGCTTCTCCAAAAGCTATGATATAAAAGGCGACACTGATGGCCTGCGAAAGGTACAAGGCCAAACCAATTGCGCCTCCAATATTGAGTCCGAAAGAGCGAGAGATGATGTAATAGGCGCCACCACCTTGCACCCGCTGGTTAGTGGCAATTTCGGCAACAGCTAATGCTGTTGGTACTGTTACAACATGACCGATAATAATGATGGCCAGCAATCCGCCGAGCCCAACATTGGCTAATGCATACCCAAATCTTAAAAATAATATAGCTCCCAGTATAGTAGAAATAGCCGTCATAAAAACAGCCGTTGCTCCAAAACCGGCATTAGGGTTAGTCAGTGTTTTCTGCATATAGTCGTTATCAGTCAGTTGTAACAAACCTAATATTTTTAATTGTGATGCCCAAATACGAAAATGCTCATCAACTGATCTTATTGAGAAAGCACATAAATTAGCTGCATTAGGTGCCTAATATTATTGATATTCCTAATTTTGCAGCGTAAAACATGTAACGTTACTGTCATTATGAAGCAATCGAAGCCGCCAGTACACCTTGGCAAACAGGCAATTATTGGTGTTCAATTCTTATTTGTGGCCTTTGGAGCTACAGTTCTTGTTCCTTTATTAGTCGGCATCAGTCCGTCTATCGCTTTATTTTCAGCGGGTGTTGGAACCCTTATATTTCATTTAATTACCAAAGGTAAAGTTCCTGTATTTTTAGGAAGCAGCTTTGCCTTTATCGCTCCCATTGTGGAAGCAACCAAACTTTTTGGACTGCCCGGCACCCTCTCCGGTCTAATCGCAGTTGGTGTTGTCTATATCCTTGTATCAACCCTTATTAAAGTGCGAGGACTGGGCTTTATCGAGCGCCTGTTCCCTTCGGTAGTGGTCGGCCCTGTAATCATGGTTATTGGGCTGTCGTTAGCATCGGCGGGTGTTGACATGGCTAAAACAGACTGGCTTATTGCGATTGTATCCTTACTAACTGCCATTATTGTAGTTATTTACACCAAAGGTGTTATTAAGCTCATCCCCATATTTTTGGGCATTGTTGCCGGTTATAGCTTATCGCTAATATTAGGAAAGGTAGATTTTACGCCAATTAAAGAAGCCGCCTGGTTTTCATTACCTCCATTTACCATGCCGGAATGGAGCTGGAAAGCTATTGTGTACATGATACCGGTAGCCATTGCTCCGCTGATTGAACATGTAGGAGACATGTATGCTATTGGTGCGGTAGCTCAAAAAAACTATATTAAAGATCCGGGGCTGCACCGGACGATGTTAGGCGATGGCGTTGCCACCTCTTTTGCTGCATTAATCGGTAGCGTTCCTAACACCACGTATTCGGAGGTTACCGGAGCTATCTCATTAACCAAAATTACAGATCCAATGATTTTACGTATCTCTGCAATTACAGCCATTTGCTTTTCGCTGGTTGGGAAAATAAGCGGATTTTTAGAATCGATCCCACAGGCAGTACTAGGTGGAATTATGCTGCTTCTTTTTGGTATGATTGCCAGTGTTGGCATACGCACATTAGTAGACTCAAAAGCGAATTTAACAAAGACCCGCAATCAGGTGATTGTTTCCATCATCTTAACGGTGGGTATTGGAGGAGCCGTTATTGAGTTTGGCAACTTCTCATTGGCTGGCATTGGTTTAGCTTCCCTGGTAGGTGTTCTTCTGAACCTCATCCTGCCAAACACCTCAAAACCTGTTCATATCGAAGATGAACACTAAAAAAAGACATTAAAAAGAAAGGCGATGTAGTATTTACATCGCCTTTTTTTGTCTAATATGCGAATTTAACCAACAAATGCTACAAAAAAGATAAGCAATGCCAGGGCTAATACGCCAGCCAACAGCAAACGCGCAAAACCACCATCGAGTTTAACTCTCATAAATTGTGATAGCACAGCTCCTGCACTTACAATTGCCACAACAATGGCAATCAATTCATTGAGGTATCCCAGGTTGAATGAACTCAATCCGGTAGATACTAAAGTCAGAATAACCAAGCCTAAAAAAACAAGGGTGTACGCTTTAGCGGTTAGTATATTTTGCTTTTCCATGATTACAAAGGTTTTATTTATAAGAGATAAAACAGGGGAAATATCAGCACCCAAATCAAAGTGGCCAAGTGCCAGTAGATACCGGTAGCTTCGAGTAAACTATAGTTCTTACTGCCCAGGGTGTTATTGTTAACACGGGACGTAACATTAATTAATCCAATGAACCCAACTATCAAGTGAACGGCGTGCAATCCGGTCATAAAAAAGTACAAGCCAAAGAACAATACATCCCCATGCCCCAAACGGGCTAAATCTTCGCTGCCCGGGAACAGACCGTAATCGATCCGCCCTTTCCACTCAAAATAGCGGTTCACTAAAAACATAAACCCGATAAAAAGAGTCGTGAGCAACCAAAACAAAGTGGCCATCTTATTCCCTTTTCGAATTGCAACAGACGAATAGGCCATACACAAACTACCGGCCAAAATAATTATGGTATTGAGCACACCTGATGTAACACTTAGCTCACCAGCCGCCAAATCAAACGCCACCCCATTCTTATAGCGATAAACACCATATAACAAAAACAGACCAGCAAACACTAACAATTCAATAAATATAAAAAGCCACACTCCACTTAGAGTTGTCGCTTTGTGTTTAGATAAATTCCCTGTCATAGATAATGATTGACTCATACGAACATGATTTTGTTAAACTCGAAACTTTGTTTTAACGATTAACTTAACAGTGCCACCTAATATAATTACATCTGCCGACCGATTTCAGCGATCTCACTGCATCGCTCTGGGCATTAATCGCGTTTGCCTGTTCATAACAAACTTATTGAGGATAAGTTGTAGTAATGATAAAAAACTTTCCAATTCATACAGGTCAATCCCACGGTATGGTGGCTGTGCACATGCGTCTCCTTTGTTGGCATACGGCTAAAAAAAAGAGCTATCCAATGAAGAATAGCTCTGATAAGATGACATCAAAGTGATGTTTTATTTTAACCAGCCAAGTATGGTTTGACGACCAGTTACTTTCTGTTCTAGTTTAACATCAATGCGAGTACCTAAAGGCAGATAAAGATCGACCCTGGAACCAAACTTAATGAACCCCATCTGCTGTCCCTGTGCAATCGCTTTCTCTTCTTCGGCGTAACATACAATGCGGCGTGCCATTGCACCAGCCACCTGACGAACGAGTATTTGAGTGCCTTTTTCATTTTCTATCACCACCGAAGTTCGCTCATTTTCTGTGGAAGATTTTGGCAAATAAGCCGCCATAAACCGGCCATTGTGATGGCGAAAGTACTTTACGATCCCTTTTATCGGAAACCAATTGATGTGCACATTGAATACAGACATAAAAATTGAAACCTGTAAACATTTTGTTTGCAGAAACTCATCTTCAAAAACCTCTTCAATGGCAACAATCTTTCCGTCGGCAGGTGCAATAATTGCCCCATTCTGATTGATTGCTTCCCGTTTGGGATTTCGAAAGAAATTTAAAACCAGAGCAAACACAATAAATGACACTAAACTTGTGTATTTAGTGGCCTCTACGCCCGCCAGAAAAAATATTCCTGAATTTAATGCCAGCAATGCCGCCAGCACAACGAAAATTGTTCCGTATCCTTCTTTATGAATTGTCATTGTTGTAATTCTTAATCCTATTATCCAAATAAAACAAATAAGGCAAATATCATGGGCGCAGCAAACAGCGCTGCATCAAATCTATCGAGTACACCACCATGACCCGGCAGTATTGCACCGGAATCTTTACTTCCAACATTTCGTTTCAGCATGGATTCAACCAGGTCGCCAATTGTACCAAAAACAGAAACAACCAAAGCAGCTCCCACCCAAACACCCAGGCTAGCTACCTCAGTGATTTTAAAAATAATAACAGCCGCAATAATTGTAAATATAACACCACCAATAAATCCTTCCCAGGTTTTCTTTGGCGATATTCGTTCAAACAGTTTATGTTTCCCAATACTTACGCCAACCAGGTAAGCCCCGCTGTCGTTACTCCATACCATCACAAAAAAACCAAGCAGGATCGCTGGCTGGAAATAGCCATTAATACAGCCGGTTAAAAATAAAAATGAAAGTGGTAAGGAAATATAAACGGGCATCATTAATGTTAATGCAATGCGCTGAAAAGGATTTTCTCCTCCCTTAAACAGCTCATAAACAAAAGGAATCCAAATCATTGGCATGAGTACCACATACCAGGTTCTGTCGATATACCCCTGCGTGTCGAGAAACACCAGTATCTGAAAGGATAATCCAAGTAGAAGGGCAGCAAATACATTGAGCTGTCCATACTTAAGTTTCAACAAACGACTTAACTCTACAATTCCCAATACAGCTACAAGTAAACAGACCAAAAAGAAAGCTATTGGATGTAAAAGAATGGAGGCGGCTACTGCTCCTACGAACAAGATACCCGTCAAGGTGCGCTGTAAGAAATTATTCATCGATTATCTTTAGTGGTGCAAAGTTAACATATCCTGTCAAAAATGAAAATCACCTTTAATGATGAATAAGCACAATGAGCTGTTTTGGGCCATGTGCTCCCATGACCAATGTTTTTTCAATATCGGCGGTGCGGCTGGGCCCGGTGATCACCGTAGCTTGTGAGGGCAGACATTCTTTGTACTTAAGCTTGTACTGCGTAAGCGCATCATCTATAAAGGGAACCAGCTGATTGGCCCTTGCAATAACAACATGTACCGGAGGAAAGATATTGAGTAAGCGCCCTGAGGGCTGACCTGAACTCACCAAAATCGAGCCTGACCGCGCAATGAGAAATTCACACGCTGTAATTCCCACATTAAGCAATTCAAAATCAGACTCCTGAAGCATCTTTAGCCCTGACGGCAGATACTTTGCTAATTTTTTATCTCTGCAAAGAATATTTTCCCACCCTTCCTCTTTTTGAAGCAAAAGTAATTGATGCTGTACTTCCTGTTCATTTGCACAAATAAATACCCGCCCATTCACTTTCTCGCACTCCTCAACAAAGGTTGCTAAAACATCTTGCGTCGGGGGGAAAAAATCAGTGGACTGACTCCTGTCGGGAATCAGTCCACTTGTATTTTTGGCACGTTGGAGGCGTTGTAAGATAGCCTCCCGTGCCTTATCTGAACTATATTTTGAACTATTACTCATTGTTCTCCGAAGAAGAATCTTTTTCGGCTTTTGGCTCCTCGCGGTCGCTATCTAGCTTCGTTGGCGTTTCGTCCTCTTCTTCAATAACGTGCTCCGAGAGTTTACGCTTACCAAATATTTTTTCCAAATCCTCGCTAAAAATAACTTCTTTCTCAAGCAGCAGATCCGCCAGTTTAGTATGCTTTTCGTGGTTTTCAACCAGAATCTTTTTAGCACGCTTATACTGCTCTTCAATGATACGCCCTACTTCTTCGTCTAACAGCTCCGCTGTTTTCTCACTGTACGGCTTATTGAATGTATAATCGGACTGACCAGATGAATCGAAATAACTAATGTTTCCGAGTTTGCTGCTCATTCCATAGTAAGACACCATGGCATAGGCCTGCTTAGTTACCTTCTCCAGGTCATTTAGTGCTCCGGTACTAATCCGTCCAAACATGATTTCTTCAGCTGCACGACCTCCAAGTGTCGAGCACATCTCATCCAGAATCTGTTCGGTAGTTGTCAACTGACGCTCTTCGGGCAAGTACCAGGCTGCTCCCAATGCTTTCCCGCGCGGCACTATCGTAACTTTTACCAAGGGGTGAGCATACTCCAACAACCAGCTGATTGTGGCATGGCCGGCTTCATGATAAGCAATAGCCTTCTTCTCATCCTTGGAGATGATTTTGTTCTTCTTTTCTAACCCTCCTACTATACGATCGACAGCACTAAGGAAATCTTCTTTCTCCACAATCTTTTTATTGTTACGAGCAGCAATAAGCGCTGCCTCGTTACAAACGTTGGCAATATCAGCCCCTGAGAAACCAGGTGTTTGCTTTGCTAAAAAGTCGCTCTCCACATCGTCCTTCAGACGCAACGGACGCAGGTGTACCTCGAAAATTGCTTTACGTTCCTTTAAATCGGGTAATTCAACATGTATCTGTCGGTCAAAACGTCCGGCACGCATCAAAGCCCTGTCCAGGATATCTGCACGGTTGGTGGCCGCCAAAATAATCACTCCACTGTTAGTACCGAATCCATCCATTTCGGTCAGTAACTGGTTGAGTGTATTCTCACGCTCATCGTTAGCACCCATATTCGGGCTCTTACCACGTGCTCTACCAATAGCATCAATTTCATCAATAAATACAATACATGGCGATTTCTCTTTCGCCTTTTTAAACAGGTCGCGCACACGGCTGGCACCTACACCAACAAACATTTCCACAAAGTCGGAGCCCGACATGCTAAAGAAAGGTACGTTGGCTTCACCAGCTACCGCTTTTGCTAAAAGAGTTTTCCCGGTTCCAGGAGGGCCAACCAATAAGGCGCCTTTCGGAATTTTACCACCCAACTCGGTATATTTCTCTGGTCGTCGCAGAAACTCAACAATTTCTTCCAGCTCCTGTTTAGCTTCCACCAAACCGGCTACATCTTTAAACGTCACATTAATATCCGATTCTTTATCGAACATGCGGGCTTTAGACTTACCTACATTGAAAATGTTACCAGCTCCACCGGCACCGCCTTGCGCTCCCATTCGGCGAAAAATAAACACCCAAATAGCGATCAGCAGCAATAATGGCCACATAAATGTGAAGAACTCCCCTAAGAAATCTGTCCTTGTTTCATAGTCAACAGGAATGGATTTGCCTGTTTCTTCTTCAGCCATCATTATGGCCTCATCAAACTTATCAATGGTAGACAAGTTAAAGGTGAAATGTGGTCCGGTAGCCGGCGGTCCTGAATTGGTCAGATTTTCATTGAATAAATGCTTGTATTTATCCAGCTGCTCTTCTTTAACAGTCACTTCGGCAACGCCTTCATTTCGGATAACAATGATTTTATCAATATCTCCTCCCGTCAGGACTTCATTTTTAAATTCACTGTACGAGATCTTATGTGGTCCCTGCCCAAAATCCATGCGGCTTACTAAAATAAGTGCAATGGCGATTAATGCGTAGGCCCAATACAGATTAAATTTCGGAAACTTCGACTTTTCTTTGTCGCTCCCCGGTGTATTTGGTTTTCCGTTTGACATGTGTTTACTTTCTAGTTATAATAGGTTTTCAATATCAGTACGTTTAGCATCAGCCCAAAGCGCTTCCAGGTTGTAAAACCCGCGTTGCTCCTTATGGAACACATGTACCACCACATCAAAGTAATCTAACAGTATCCAAAGTGCGTTTTCACGTCCTTCAACATGATTTGGCTTATCGCCGATATGCTCGCGTACATATTCTTCTATTCCATCAGCAATTGCATCGACTTGTGTTGTACTTTCGCCTTCACAAATCACAAAATACTGACAAATAGTATTATCTAATTTTGACAAATCCAAGATAGCAATATTTATGCCTTTCTTTTCCTGAATTCCTTCAACAATGGCATCTGCTAATTGTTTTGCAGAATAATTCTCTTCATTCATTCGCAATCGTTGTCTTTCTGTTGCTTAATTCTTAGTTAACAAGGTTTGGAATAATGGTATCCTGCATTGACAAGCACAATAATTTCCCAACACAGACATACTTTTGCTCAAAGATACTACTTTTAAAAAATTATAAACATCTATTTTTGTCAAATAGATAATGAGGCGCTTGGCCTGACATATTTTCACAATAAACGGTAATGATGACATATTCAGCCCCTGATTTTTTGGTCTACCCCGAATTAGGCTCCACCAACTCTGAACTGAAGAAACTTCTTAAGGAGAAAGAGGTGGCTGAAGGCAGCGTTGTTATCACCGCCCACCAAACCGACGGCAAAGGCCAGGTGGGAAATAGCTGGGAAAGCGAAAAAAATAGCAACCTCACATTCAGCCTCTTGCTGCGCCCTACCTTTTTAGCGCCCCACCTGCAGTTTTATATTTCAAAAGCGGTTTCGCTGGCACTGATAGAGACCATTAAACAAATAGCTCAAATTGAGGCCACTATCAAATGGCCCAACGACATTTATATCAATAATTCGAAAGTTGCCGGTATTTTAATTGAGAATTCAATTATCGGAAATCATCTGGATTATTGTATTGTAGGGATTGGTCTGAATGTTAACCAGGAACAATTTGTTTCAGATGCTCCCAATCCAATTTCCTTGAAGCAGGCAAGTTCAACAACATTTGAGCTGGAACGGGTATTGGATCAGTTGCTTGAAAATATTGAACACCAATACCATCAACTGGAAACACATCGCCTAAGCCTGGTTGACCAACACTACTTTAACAGCTTATACCGAAAAGAGGGACTACACAAATTTAAGGACACCAATGGACTGTTTGAGGCCCGCATCGAGGCAGTGAGTGAAATGGGGTTACTAACACTTGTTGACACTGAAGGTAAACAGCGCGAATATGCTTTTAAAGAGGTTAGTTTTGTGCTATAAACACAATGACTGACTGCGACCAATTGAATGAAAGAACAAAGACGGTGTTTGTAAGGAGGCTCTAGCCACAATATTTTTCACATTTGGCAACAGGAAGACAATTATCAATGCCAAATTAAGCGCAAGGACACTAAACACCTTAACATCTGCACCGATGAAGAATAAGGTAATGCAGATGATGAACAGAACAGCGATCAAGGCCATTTCTTTTTTCTTCCTATTTTAGTTCTATAGGTTTCTGACTAGAATATGAGAAAAACTGTCAGCCAATAATTAGCCGACAGAAAGATCTTAATACTGATGATTGGCAATGGCGTCTGACAGCACTTCCAAGAACTTTTTAATGGGCTTACTGGCCACCATTTTAATCATCGGATTCATATCGGCCTTAATGGTCAGCTTAACGCGGGTGTCGTCTGCAGCTACTTCTTTCAGTTGAATCCATAAAAAAAAGTTGAAAGGTGTTTTCCCTTCAGCCGTGTATTTAATCACTTTTGGCGCCTCCGTATCCACAATACGCAAACCCACTTCACCCACCGGATCGATGGAGAAACGGCAACTATCGCCAAACGATTGCCAGTTGTTAATTTTATCTTTGGGAATCACTTCACCAAAATGATCAAAGTCCGACAAAAAATTAAACATTGTTTCAGCCGGATGATTCGATTTCTTTATATCACTTTCAAAGGTTGTCATGGTTGATAAGAAATTAGTTGATTAACAAATTGCGGAGAAAAAAAGAGCAAGCCTCATCAGACCTGCTCATATTTAATATGATAAGCTGGTAGCCAAACGCTAACAGCTATTAGCTTGCTAATTATTCCAGTTTGCCGGATCTTTTCTCCATTCCTGAAGTGCCTCTACATCATCAGCGGTTACATAACCTGACGCACTGGCATAAGGAATCATCTGCTCGTAAGAGCTCAGAGTTGTTAATTCAACCCCTGCCTTTTCGAAAGCTTCAGCAGCTACCGGAAAGCCATAAGTAAAAATAGCTAACATGCCTAACACTTCAGCGCCAGCTTCGCGAATGGCCTCTACAGCCTTCAGACTGCTTCCTCCGGTCGAAATTAGGTCCTCAATCACCACCACTTTCTGACCAGGCTTCAGGTCGCCTTCAATCAGGTTGGTCAAACCATGTCCCTTTGCTGAAGAACGGACATAAATAAAAGGCTTATTAATGGCGTCTGAAACCAAAGCACCTTGCGCGATAGCACCGGTAGCAACACCTGCTACAACATCCACTTCCGGATATTTCTCCAGTAACACACGTGCAAATTGCAGTTTAATAAAATCGCGAACCTCTGGATATGAGAGCGTTTTTCGGTTATCACAGTAGATAGGTGATTTCCACCCTGATGCCCAAGTAAAGGGGTTTGCAGGTTGCAATTTAATTGCCTTAATTTGCAACAACTGATTGGCTACAATTTCTGCTAATTTTTCCATAGCGCAAATGTATAAAGTTTTTTTCAAGGATAGAACTCTTTTTTTAACCGAAAAACCAAATCAGGAGTTGATACAAACCTCTGATGCTGTGCACATGTACAGCTCTCATCACGAGCTCCAGAATTTTATTAAAACATTTGAGCAAGATGAACAGCTTAAAACCGGCTTTATTTATGGACGAAAAGACGATTTGTTGCTCACCGCTCTTAAAAAATGTTACCGGTTTATAACGGCTGCAGGCGGATTGGTGATACATCCTGAAAATAAAATACTGGTTATTCACCGTTTAGGTGTTTATGATCTGCCAAAAGGAAAATGCGAAAAGGGTGAATCATTCAGAAAAACAGCTCTGCGCGAAGTGGAAGAAGAATGCGGATTACAAGATTTAGCCATACGCTACCCCTTGCTATCAACCTTTCATACCTACGAGCAAAATGGTATTCACTACCTGAAAGAAACAGCCTGGTTTTTTATGGATTACTTTGGCTTTGATGAACCAACGCCGCAAGAAGAGGAAAACATTGTATC
The DNA here is from genome assembly GCF_051851475.1 of Carboxylicivirga taeanensis. Lineage (NCBI taxonomy): Bacteria > Pseudomonadati > Bacteroidota > Bacteroidia > Marinilabiliales > Marinilabiliaceae > Carboxylicivirga > Carboxylicivirga taeanensis. The sequence goes on from NZ_JBPUSJ010000001.1 coordinate 495,507, forward strand.
AGCCGAGTGGGTCAATAAAGCTGACTTAAAAAACATACTCAACAACACCTATCCTTCTATTAAGGAAGTATTTAACAAAGCAGGTTATTAACATTTCGGATTTAACCGCAACCCCATACTGTTAATATCTTGTTAGTTAAATAGCGCATCGCATCGTTTACAAGATCGATGCAATCTATTAACTTCGTACGTGTAAAACATCCATCTATAATGCCGGTACCAGAACATCTATCACCCGAACAAAAGATGCAGCTGCGCATTGAAGCGCTGAACAAGGAAAACAAGCGCCTGAGAGAAACTTCCAAAAAGCAGTCCTCAAAGATTAGCCAACTCAGGCTATGGTTCTACTTTACCATCGTATTTTCTGCTAGTCTGTTTATATTCCTGCTCGTTCAAGGGTTCATCAGTGTGCCTGACACCACCAATACTGAAATTAAATATTCAAGTGTTGATACGGTGTATATTGAGAAGGCAATCAATCCTGATTCGCTAAAAAAAATAACCTACAACACCCATGAGGCAGCCATCCCGAAAAAAGACTATGATGGGATCATTTTCGCCATACAGATTGGCGCCTATAAAGACCTTGATTTAAGCAAATACAAAGACAACATGCTTGGCTTAAAACAGGATACCTACGACAGTATTAACCAGTTTACTCTCGGCGAATTTATTGAGTATGAGCAAGCACAAGACTTTTTACAGGTTGTTCAGCAAATGGGCTTTGAACAAGCACACATAATGTCTTTTAAAAATGGGTATCGCATCCGCTTAGAAAGCGCTTTGGCCGAGCGTAAAGATAAAAGGACAACAGCAAACACCACCTCAACCAAACATGCTATTAAGGCCCAAATTGAGGAGCAGGTCCTGCTAAGGTAATACTAAGTTCAAACCATATAAAAAGGCGCAGATTTCTATTTCTGCACCTTTTCTTTTGTTAATCCAAGTCAACCTCAAATATCTTAAACAGGCTGTTCGGTTTGCTCAAGGGACTTATCCACCTGCATCGTATCAGCCTGCACATGCAGCTTCTCACGAATATAACTCACAATTTTCCAACGCTCATCGGGTAAAATTTGAGCCCCATGTGCTCCCATTACGCCATAACCAACTGTAATTACCTGAAATATCTCCCCATCAGGGTTCGTACGAATCTTTTCAGAGTTCAGATCAGCCGGTAAAAACAGGTACTTCTGCGAAGTATACAGATGGCCTTTTCCATCGCCGAACTCACCATGGCAATGCAAACAGTAGATATTATACAAGCGATGCCCTTCTTCCACCACCGACTGATCGCCTGCATACGGATTCTCCAGTTCCTGCCCGGCCCAGGTTCTGTTTACCTCTGTTTTCTCAAAATCAAAAGGAATCATCTCGCGAGGCACCGTTCCTTCGACAGGTAGCTGATTGGTGCGGCCATTCTCCCAATTGGGATTTTCAGTGTAGGTCTCGTAAGCCTGCGACTGTTCCATATCTGGAAAATAACTATAACCCGGCTTATTCCGGTTCTTATCGCAGCCAGTGGCAATAACCAGCACAAACAATGCCATGCCAATGAGTTTAATTGAACGCAGATACTTCATGTCTCTATCGGATATTGTCATAATCAAAACTCTCTTTAAAAAATGGGTGATTCTCGGGTACAACAGGTGCTTTAGCAAATCTGGAGAAAAAGACAAACAGGAAAATGCCTAAAACAAACACAGTCATTCCAATTTCAAGGATACCAAAGTCGGCATGACCCGTGGCCCCCGGCATAATGGCCAGATACATATCGATCCAGTGCCCCATAAACACGATGATCGCGGCCGCAATCAACCAATTCAATCTTCGTTTGGTTCCGCGCGGCATCAGAATTAAAAATGGCGCCAAAAAATTGATGATTACATTGGCATAGAAAACCACTTCGAAATCCTGGATGCGTTTAACGTAGTAGATGGTTTCCTCCGGAATATTACTATACCATATTAGCAAATATTGCGACACCCACAGGTAAGCCCAAAATATACTAAAGCCAAACAGGTATTTTCCTAAGTCATGCAGATGCTCTTCGTTGACATGCTCCATGTAACCCATTCTGCGTAAGGCATACAGAATAACAACAATAAGAGCAACAGCTGCAACAAAAGTGCTGATAAACATGTACCAGCCAAACAAGGTACTGAACCAATGCGCATCAATTGACATGATCCAATCCCAGGCTGAGGTTGAGCTCGTTACAGCAAAAATAACTATGAAAATACCTGCAATAGTACGTTGTTTATTAAACAGACGAATATCATCATTGCTATCCGTTTGAAGGGATGTTTTCCTGAACCAAATTACCAACAGGCTCCAAATGACAATATAGGCCACCGTTCTGATACTGAAAAACAGCGGATTCAGATAGGCACTCTTCCCCTGCAGCACCTCATCCAAATCTTCAGTGTGGCTCCAGTGATAGATATCGTGCATGCCAATTAGCACCAACAGCATAAAAACGCCTCCCACAGGCACAAACAACGACATGGCTTCTGGTATTCGTTGAACCGCAGTGTGCCAGCCTGATTCTCCCAAAACATGCACAATCACAAAGAAAGCAGCACTCATGGCGATGGCTGTAAAGAAAAAGCCATTGAGCAACACGTTAGCCCAGATGCGGTGTGTGTGATCCAAATTCATTGCAATGCCCGCCATTGCTAATACTGCTCCAATGACCAACATGGCAATTAAATAGGACTTTATCTTTTTTGTAAATTCAAATGACTTATACATAGTTCAATAATTAGTATCAAGATTTAAGTATCAAGTATCAAGATGTTATCGACTAGCCTCTTTTTTTCCTGATACTTATGTCTAATTTAAACATCATGATGTTGAACACCTTCAGCTCCGGCTGACTGCAGAGCAGCCTGCAACTGCTCACTATTGCCTGACGTTACTTCCAAAAGAATCTGAAAACGGTCATTGGTCACCTCCTCGTCAAAAATTACGTTATCGGCACCAGGCCCAAGCTGACTGCTGATTAAAAAGCCAAACACAAGAGCAAAAGCAGCCATTAAAACGGTTAATTCAAAAGTAACCGGAATAAACGATGGCACAGACAAGTATGGTTTTCCACCAAAATTGAGAGGCCAGGCCTCAGTAAATACCCATGCCTGAAAACCGAAACCGATGGCGGCCCCAAAAGCACCAGCGATAAAGCCAGCACGCGGCAGTCGCGAACGACGCAATTTTAACACCTTGTCTAATCCGTGCACCGGAAATGGCGTACGTACATCGGCAATCTCAATGTTATTTTCCTGTAAGGCCTTAATTCCTTCAACCAAGTCCTTATCATCCAAATAATATCCTGAAACAAAAGCTTTCTGAGCCATAATTACTTTCCTTTCTTAATAAACTTTTCACTTGATGTCTTCAATACACTTTTCACTTCGGCAATGGCAATTACCGGGAAGAAACGGATAAACAGGAAGAACAAGGTGAAAAACAAGCCAAACGTTCCAATATAAATTCCGACCTCCACCCAGGTTGGCGAATACATGCTCCAGCTCGATGGCAGGAAGTCGCGGTGCAAAGAGGTTACAATAATCACAAAACGCTCGAACCACATCCCGATATTCACAAATATGGAGATGACAAATGTGGCTGCGAAACTGCGACGTATCTTCTTAATCCAGAATAACTGCGGCGTAATCACGTTACAGGTCATCATGATCCAATAGGCCCACCAATAAGGTCCGAAAGCCCGGTTAACAAAGGCATATTGTTCATAAACCACGCCCGAATACCAGGCAATAAATAGCTCGGTGATATAGGCTATTCCCACAATGGAGCCGGTGGCAATAATGATCTTATTCATCGATTCCAGATGCGCCTTAGTAATGTAATCTTCCAAGTTAATGGCTTTGCGCGTAATGATCATCAGGGTCAACACCATGGCAAAACCTGAGAATACAGCCCCCGAAACAAAGTAGGGCGGAAAAATGGTGGTGTGCCATCCGGGAATGACCGAAGTAGCGAAGTCAAAACTTACAATAGTATGCACCGATAATACCAGCGGAGCCGCCAAACCAGCCAGAATCAAACTCATAGATTCATGACGGGCCCAGTGACGGGCAGAGCCAGTCCATCCAAAACTCAGAAAACTGTAAATCTTCTTTTTAATACCCGGCACTAATCGGTCGCGGATAGTGCCAATATCCGGAATCAGCCCCATGTACCAGAACAGTAGTGAAACGGTGAGGTAAGTTGAGATAGCAAACACGTCCCACAACAAAGGTGAGTTAAAGTTCACCCATACATCGCGTGTGTTTGGATAAGGGAAAATAAAGAAGCCAAGAGGTAAACGTCCCATGTGAATCAGCGGAAATAACCCGGCACACATCACCGCAAAAATAGTCATGGCCTCGGCACTGCGGTTGATAGATGTCCGCCACTTTTGACGGAATAGTAACAGAATGGCGGAGATAAACGTACCGGCGTGACCAATACCTACCCACCATACAAAGTTGGTAATGCCCCAACCCCATCCAATGGTTCGGTCCAGCCCCCACGTTCCAATGCCATCCCACACGGTAATGAAAATCGAGAACAGTCCGAATCCTAAAGCAATCAAGGCTAATGTCAATCCACCAAACCAAAATTTGCCAGGCTTACCGGTCATCGGGGCATAGATATCCTCGGTAACTTTACTGTAGCTTTTTTCTCCGCTAATGAGCGGTTCTCTAACAGGTGATACGTACATTAGCTTAACATTTTATTTTTATCCTTATTTCTTACTTTGGTTAGATACACCACCGATGGCAGGGTGTGTAGTTCTTCTAACAAGCCATATTGGCGGGCATCTTTCAATAATTTAGACACCTTGCTGTTTGGATCATTCATATCGCCAAAGGTGATGGCATCTGTCGGACAAGTTTGTTGACAAGCCGTTTTGATCTCGCCGTCGGCTAACTGGCGACCATCTTTCTTAGCATTTAGTTTCTTATCCTGAATGCGCTGGATACACATCGAGCATTTTTCAATAACTCCTTTGGCCCTTACAGTCACATCAGGGTTGAGCACCATGCGTTTCAAATCCAGCGTCATGCCAGTCACATCTACGCGGTTATTCGGAATGCTATCAGCTCCTGTATAATCAAACCAGTTGAATCGACGTACTTTATACGGGCAGTTGTTATTGCAGTAGCGGGTTCCGATACAACGGTTATACGCCATCTGGTTAATCCCTTCGGAGCTGTGGTTGGTTGCTGCCACCGGACAAACATTCTCACAAGGGGCATTATCACAATGCTGACACATCACCGGCTGACGTACCACTTCGGGATTATCAGAATCACCGGCGTAGTATCGATCCAGTCGAATCCAATGCATTTCATGTGAGCGGCGAACTTCATTACGTCCTACCACCGGCACATTATTTTCGGCTGAACAAGCTACCACACAAGCATTACAACCGATGCATGAATTCAGGTCAATCACCATTCCCCAGTGATGTCCTTTGTACTCATGCTTATGATATAATGTGGTATGTAATTTCTCCACTTTCTCATGCATTTCGTTACCCGAGGCCGGATTGGCCAGGTAATCGGCAATAGTGGTTTCGCGCACCAAAGCACGTCCTTCCATCGAATGGTGCGATTGCGTAGCCGCCAATTCGTAGGTTGAACCGGTGGCGACTACCTCTACTTTAGAGATGACATAGGAACGATGCCCATCTCTTAGCTCAACAAAAGGATACACATTTTTACCCAAACCACTGGCCACTCGCCCTGCATTACTACGGCCATACCCAACCGCAACGGCTAATGTATTTCTGGCCTGACCCGGCTGCACCAACACAGGCAATTCAACACCATTAACATCCACTACATCGCCTTGTGACCAACCACGTAAGGCGGCGAAAGCAGGCGAAACAGATACATAATTATCCCAGCAAACGCGTGAAACTGGTTCAGGTAATTCCTGCAACCATGGATTGTTGGCTAGTGTTCCATCACCAACCGGTACATTCTGATAAAGCACCAGTTCAAGTTCATTACCTGATTTAGCCGAGCTATTTGCGTTTAAAATAGCCGAAACATCAGCCCCCTGATAAGCGATTGGAGTTACGGAGGCATTACCAGCTACAATTCCATCCCGAAGGCTAACCTTCCAGAACGATTCGAACTGCTTGCCTTTTGCCAAATCCAAACTGTAAATATTTTCTTTCCAATGCAGCTTGATGAAATCATAATAAGTGCCATCAAAACCGGCCCAAGCCATCAAATTCTCTTGTGGCGAACGAGTTTTAAACAATGAGCGAATGGCCGGTTGCGTCAAGGTATAAACGCCACTTACCAGCTCAGTGTCATCCCAACGCTCAAGAAAATGCGGTGCAGGCAACTGATAATTGCATAGCAATGCCGTTTCTGTCTGTTGTGATTGCGCCGCCAAACGAAGCGGCACATTTTTTATGGCCGCCTCAGTACGACCTTGTAATGGCGCCTGATAAAGCGGATTGGTTTCCCAGAACAGAATAGCACCAACATGGCCACTTTCCATTCGGGTAAGCAAGCCATCAAAGGCTTTATCATCTCCCTGAAACAGGTTTAATGGTCGATCTATATGAATGGTTTTTTCAATATTTCCGAGCAAGTAGTTAATTTCAACCACCAAGCGTTGAATACTGCTATCGTTGGTTCCGGAAACAACTAAGGATTTGCCTTTGGTATTTGCCAACTCCTCGGCAATTTTAACAATGGCCTGAGGCGCATCAACAGATGGCACTCCTAATCCAGCTTTGTTAGCTAATTGCGAATATAACGCAGACAAATAGTAAGCTTCATCTACCGCTGGCATAGGTACCCGCTCATCGGCATTGGAACCGGTCAGTGTCATGGTGGCTTCAAACTGAACATGGCGCATCATGTCGCGCTGGCCATCAGTTAATTTACGAGCACTTGCATACTGACGTCCAAAAGTGGTTGGTTGCAGCCAGGTGCCTAAAAAATCAGCATTAAACCCCACAACCAGCTTGGCCTGATCGAAACGGAAAAGGGGAATAACTGGCTGTCCAAAACTAGCCTGATAAGCCTCGCGCAGAGCAGAGTATGAGAAAGCATCAAAGGTTTCGTGTACCACAAAGGGATACTTAGCTCTAAAATCTTTAAATAATTGTTTGGTTGAAGGACTAATAATGCTGGGCGTCAAAATCACAAACTCTTTGGATGCATCCCAGTTGGTAAGCGTTTCGGTTAACTTTACATCTACATCTTCCCAACGGATTGGGTTCCCATCCAGGGTGGGTTGAGCCGGGCGCGACTCATCATATAGGTTCAAAAGAGAGGCCTGCACTCGGGCCGATGCTGAACCACCGGTCATCTGACACAAATCATTCCCTTCTATTTTAATTGGTCGCCCGTCACGCACCTTAACCAAAATCGGCACCATTTCGGAGCCATCATAAAAGGAGGATGCATAATAGTTGGCTGTGCCGGGCTTAATTTCCTCCGGCTGTATCAAATAGGGTATCGCTTTTTTAACCGGACGCTCGCAACCTGCCAATACCGCTGCCGATGCGATACTAAACCCGAAGTATTTTAAAAAGTCGCGACGCGTATTTTTCGAAGATTCGGCCTTATCGGAAAGTAACACAGATGAACTCTTTTTGGGCGCTACCTCTTCCCCGGGCAATAAATCTTCAAGGCTTCTCCAGTATTCTTTCATAGTTATTTGAATTTAGTATCAGGAATGAAGACATCCAGCTGTAAACTTGTGCCTTTCCTTGCTCTTAAATCTTTTTGTAATTAAAAGTGGGCAACTATTAATGGTGACATTTCATACAATCATTGGCACCAATGTCGGCAGCTTGTATCGAATCGCGCACTCCTTCAGCCAAATCCTTGTGCAAGGCTTCGAATGTTTGGTAGTAATCGTTACCCATAAAATTGACGTTGGTTTCTTTGTGGCAATCCAAACACCATCCCATCGATAAATCATGCTCCTGCTTAAGAATATGCATGTTTTCCACATCGCCATGACACTCTTGACACTCGCGGTTGCCAACATTCACATGCTGAGCGTGATTAAAGTATACGTGATCAGGTAAATTATGAATTCTGATCCATTCAATGTCCTTATTATTTTCATAAGCCTCCACCACTTTGGCAATTTCAAACTGCCCAGAATGGCTTCCATTGCGCACAACCTGGTGACAATTCATGCATAAACCAGCACTTGGAATGCCTGCCGATTTGCCTTCATCCGCATTGGAGTGGCAATACAGGCAATCAATCTTATTATCACCTGCATGTACTTTGTGCGAAAACTTAATTGGCTGGTCGGGCATGTAGTCCTCACTTCTTCCGAAATCAATCATCTCATGTGCGACAATTTTCAATTGAAAACTCAGGCCAAAAATGATGATTAATACATGAACAGCTTTGTAAGGAATTTTCTTGGTAAAGAAGATATCTACCAAGGCGACCGTCATTAGACCGCCCAACAATAAAAAGATTAGAAGTTTATTAATGGAAATCGGTTGATCACCTGCTCCCCCTTCAGCCAGTTCAGTTAAGTAGCCCTTTAAGTGAAACAACTGTTCGTCATTCAGCTGGTAATTGACGTGTACTTTTTCGCGCATGGCTCCACTGGGGGTCAACAGGTGCTCCTTAAAGGTTGCCAAATCCATTTCGGCAGCCACCTGCGCCATTTCAACAGCCGAAGGGTTCCAGTTCATGGTATCGGCCGAATACATCGTATGGCATGATACACAAGCCTTTGCTCCCTCACCAGTTGGAATCAATCCGTAAAAAAGTCGCTCTCCAACCTTTACATCAGGGGCAGGCGTCTGCTTCTCGGCCAATGCATCGGTTGTTAATCCAGTCCAATAATACAGGACAAAAAAGAAAAAGAAAAACTTTAAAAATTTTCCCCTTTGATTAAGGGACTTGGATAAAGTCTTTACCATAATTAGTTGCTATTAGTGTTTAAAGACCGATTGCAAACCCTCTGAAAACGGCTTCAGTCCTTGATTTCTTTTTTAATTTTTATTGTTGTTTTTTAACATTTCAACTTTCAATCATTGATAACGATTCAATATAAAAATTGTTTAACACGACAAATATAGTATTTCCGACCTTTTATTCTTTTATTTTACCGGTAAGTTTTTGAACCACCCGGTAGTTGAAGAAGAACTCTTTGGCCACCACCCGAATAATGGTATAAACAGGTATCGCTAAAAACATACCAATGATACCCGACAAATAGCCGGCCATTAATATAAGGATAAATATCTCTAGTGGATGTGCCCGCACACTGGCAGAAAAAATGAATGGTTGAAAAACGATGTTATCGAGTAATTGAACGATAATAAATACCAACAGGACCCCGAGCATGTAATGGAAAAAATCGGGTGGCAGAGGCATTTGCACGTAAACAACCAAAGCCACTAAAAAGCCAAAAAAAGCGCCAATGAGCGGCCCCAAATAGGGAATAACATTAATAAAGCCCGAAAACAATCCGATGATTACTGCATGCTGAATCTCCAGGCCTACCATAGCCAAGCCAAGGCTCACAACCACACTAATGAGCGTAATCTGCAGAAATATTCCGATAAAATATCGCCTCAGCAAGGTTTTAATAGAAGCCAGCACATGTTTGAGACCTTCTTCATAATCATTGGGAATAACCAATAACAGACTTTCAATAATCAGCCACTCTTCCTTAAGAAAAAAGAAAGTGATAAAAGAAACGCTAAAGGCAAAAATAAATACCCCTCCTAAAAAACCAGCCAGCGACGCAATGATTCCTCTCAATCTTGAAAAATCAAAATAGGTTAATGCCGTTTCCTTTATCTGTCCTTCAATAACATCCAGTCCGGCCTTACCAAACTCAGTTCCCCGTATGGGCTCAAGCATGGAGCCTAAGAGTCGTTCAGCCGTATCGAACACGGCATCTAAATCTACATTGGATAAAAAATGAATTTCCTTAACAATGAACGGAATACTTATACGGAAAAAAACCAAAATAAAAACCCAAAGGGCGAGAACAGTAAACAGGGCACAAACACTATCTGAAGGCTGCCAGGATTTGATTTTCAATCGCTTTATAATATCAAAAACAGGCCGGGCAACCAGCGATAAGACAGCCGAAACAATCAGAAAGGAGAAAACAGCCCTAAAGTACCATAAGAGGAATATACCAAGACCTGCTACCAGCAACCACACCAAATATTTTAATCGTTCAACCATTGATTTTGGCTCTTAACAAATGATAATCAAAAGCACGGGAAATAATACAGAAATAGCAAGTTGCCAACCACTAAATTTTGCTTATTAATCAAAATTTTAATGGCGTTAGTCCTCCCATTAACACGCTTGGCCATAACTTTAATTAACACAGGACTTAAGAGGGACAGGAAACACTATTTTTGCAATACCAGAACCTAATACTTTTTTTCATGAGAGGAGCAATCGTAGGCGATATAATCGGCTCTGCATTTATAACATCGCCACAGTCAACCATCGATTTTCAGTTGTTAAAACCCGTTTCGGCTTATACCGATGATACCATTTTAACAATTGCTACTGCGGCCGCCATATTGCAGCAAATACCTTATGAGGTTTCGTTACGCGAATGGACCAGAAAATACCCCAGAGCAGGCTATCGGCCGGGCTTTCTTGAATGGGCCTTATCCAACCAGACAGATATTAAGTACGAGAGTCATGGTGATGGTGCCGCCCGCCGGGTCAGTCCCATTGGGTTTGCTGCCCTTACCCTGGAGAAGGCCATGTCAGACGCTGAAACAGCAACTCTCATCACGCATCCAATGCAAGAAAAGATAAAAGCTTCTCAAGCCATATGTGGCGCCATTTTCCTGGCCAAGTCAGGACAAGGTAAAAAAGCGATTAAAGAATTTTTGGAAAATGAAATTGGTTACCGTTTACCCAAACAGCTTAGTAAGGATTGTGCAATGCGGATGGAATACAACTACCACTCCCCTGTACCTTGTGCAATATTAGCATTTTTACATTCAGACAGTTTTGAAGATGCCATTAGAAAAGCCATATGGTTGGGAGGCCCAAGTAATACAATTGCCAGCATTACAGGAGCGGTATCTCAGGCTTACTATAAACACATTCCAAAGTCGATAACCAGAAAATCATTATCGAGGCTTGATCGTGAAATTGAACAGGTAATGCTCCACTTTGAAGATGAGCATTGTAATACTTTCACGGTAGAAGATAAATTGTAATAGGAGTATAAAAAAAGGCCGGTTTCCCGGCCTCGTTCTATATATTCAAAGGATTTTTTACTTTTTCATCCAATAAGGCTAACCTCAGCACATCGGATACCTCTTTAACAAAATGGAAAGTGAGGCCCTCTAAGTAGATATCGTTAATTTCTTCAATATCTTTTTCATTATCCTGAGACAGAATTATGTCCTCAATTCCAGCACGCTTTGCAGCCAGTATTTTTTCTTTGATGCCACCTACCGGCAACACCTTTCCGCGTAAAGTGATCTCCCCGGTCATGGCCAGACGCGCTCTTACCTTTCGTTGGGTAAAGGCCGATGCCAAGGATGTTACCATGGTTACACCCGCCGATGGTCCATCTTTAGGAATTGCACCTTCGGGAACATGCACGTGCACATTCCACTCGTCAAAGGCATCTGATTTAACTCCCAATTTATCGGCATTAGCCCTCAAATATTCTAAAGCCAATAAAGCGGACTCTTTCATCACATCACCCAGGTTACCTGTCAAGGTCAGTTTCCCTTTTCCCTTACTCAGGCTGGTTTCCACAAAAAGAATCTCACCACCAACAGCTGTCCAGGCCAGCCCAGTTACAACTCCTGCGGTTAAATTATCCTGCCATGTATCTTTAGAAAAACGCACAATTCCAAGGTACTTAGGTACATCCTTAACGGTAATTGTCTTTTTCAGTTCCTCGTCCTTAGCAATTTTAAGAGCAATTTTCCGACAAAGCTTTGCCAACACCTTATCCAATTCTCTTACACCGGATTCTCTTGTGTAAGATTCAACAATAAACGCCAGCACTTTTTTACTTACCGAAATTGTTCCTTTCGGAATTCCATGGTTCTCCATTTGCTTCGGCAGCAGGTGACGTCGGGCAATTTCCGTTTTCTCATCCAGAATATAGCCGCTCACATTAATGAGCTCCATACGATCCAGCAGTGGCTGTGAGATGCCCCCTAAGGTATTGGCCGTAGCTACAAACATGGTTTTGGACAGATCAAAATCGATTTCCAGGAAGTTATCATGGAAATGCTCATTTTGTTCCGGATCAAGAACCTCCAATAAAGCGGCCGAAGGGTCACCATGAGCACTGGAATTTACTTTATCAATCTCATCAAGTATAAATACAGGGTTAGCAGCTCCAGCCTTCTTAATACTCTGAATTATCCGACCGGGCATCGCCCCAATATATGTTTTTCTGTGACCGCGAATCTCAGCTTCATCATGCACCCCGCCAAGTGACATGCGCACATACTTTCTGCCCAATGACTCGGCAATGGATTTACCCAGTGATGTTTTACCAACTCCCGGAGGGCCGTATAAGCAAATGATTGGCGATTTAAGCTCGCCTTTGAGCTTCAGTACGGCCAAATGCTCCAAAATACGCTCTTTAACTTTATCAAGTCCGTAATGATCACGATCCAGAATACGCTCGGCACGATTTAAATCGTAATTATCTTTGGTGTAAACATTCCAAGGCAAATCAATAAGTGTTTGGAGGTAGTTGTGTTGCACGGAGTATTCACCGGCTGCCGGATTAAGCCGCTGCAACTTATCCATCTCTTTTTTGAATAAGTCTTTAACTTCCTTACTCCACTTTTTCTTTTTTGCCTTTTCTTTCAGTTCACGAATTTCCTGCTCAATTGGACTTGAGCCCAACTCGTCCTGAATGGTTTTTATTTGCTGTTGCAGCATATATTCGCGCTGCTGCTGATCGATATCTAACTTAACCTTGCTTTGAATATCGCTCTTCAACTCTTGCATTTGCACTTCGCGAGCCAAATGCTCCAAAAGCAGCATGCCACGATCGAAAAGCTTACTTTCCGACAACAATTTTTGCTTCTCGTCAACACTTATATCTGAATTAGAGCATACGAAGTTGATGAGAAAGGCATTATTTTCGATATTCTTAACCGCAAACGACGCTTCAGGTGGCACGTTCGACGAGGCTTTTATAACCCTTAGTGACAAATCCTTAATAGAACTAACTACAGCCTCAAACTCATCCCTACGCTCTTCGTCCTTTTCATCTTCCAAGCCATTTACCTTGGCCATATGATAAGGCTCATCAGTAATCATTTCCTGTATTTCAAAGCGCTTTTTCCCCTGAATAATTACCGAAGTAGAATTATCAGGCATCTCCAGTACCTTAATCACCTTAGCAACTGTACCAATATCATATAGATCATCCCGTTCGGGCGAATCAACTTTTATATCCTTTTGAGAAACTGCACCAAAAACACCTTTCGATTTTTGCACTTCCTTGATCAGACGCAATGACTTTTCCCGACCAATTGATATTGGAATTATTACTCCGGGAAATAAAACAGTATTACGTAAAGGCAGTATTGGCAAGATGTCAGGTACCTCAAAAGCACTGACATTTTGTTCATCCTCATCACTTACAATGGGAATAAACTCTGCATCAGATTCAAAAACATCAGACATCAGTACCTTATCTAAACCAAATGTATTATTATCCATAATTATCATCTCTTAATCACATGTCATTTAATGACAAAATGTCGGAAGTTATATATTAACCATTCCGTTCCTATAATGTCAATAGGTGTGCCAAACCTATTTTAGTGAGGCTCTGAATTTTTGAGTTGCATCAAAAACCGCTTCTAAAATAGCAGCATCCTTTTCTGATAATTCCACATTGCGCCTCAACATGGCATTTTTTCCTGTATTAAGAACCACCTTAAGCGCATTAACTTTATAGCCCTGAGGCCCTCCAATGACGAAAGAGGGCACAAAATTACGCGGAAACCCACTGCCAAAAATATTAGCTCCAACGCCAACAACAGTGCCAGAATTAAATGATGTATTTATGGCACAGCGTGAATAGTCTCCCATAATTAAGCCACAAAACTGCAAATTTGTTCGCCCAAACCGCTCTGTAGTATAATCCCACAGCTTTACCAAAGCGAAGTCATTTTTGAGGTTGGAAGTATTAGTATCCGCTCCCAGGTTACACCATTCGCCCAGAACAGAATCGCCCAGATAGCCATCATGCACCTTATTTGTATAGCCCATGATAACAGAATTACTCACTTCTCCTCCCACCTTGGACCAGGGCCCAATGGTAGCTCCTGGCAATAGTTTGGCTCCCATACTAATGTGCACGGATTCACCAATGGCAATTGGCCCACGCAGCATCGATCCCTCGCCGATTTTTGCGTTTTTACCGATGTAGATGGGGCCTTCTTTGGGATTTAAATAACAGCATTCCACTTCGGCTCCTTCTTCGATAAACACCTGCCCCAATAGTTCAGGGTTTTTATTTAGGCCCACAATGGTTACCGTTTCATCAATGGCTTGAGAGTACCGCCCGGCAGTAAGTAATTGATAATCGCAATGAATTTGCTCTTTGTTAATTGTTATTAACTTGTATGCCTTATCAATAAGGTTCAGTTCACCCGGATAATTAAGCGTTTCAAACCTTTCAGCATTATCCGTGAGCGCCTCATCAGGAAACAGCTCCGTACAGCGTACAGCGAGTAGGTTGCCAGCTTGCAGCAGTGCTTGTCCTTTTTGCAGGCTCAAAATAGCCTCTGCCAGCTCTTTGTCGGGCAGAACAGCTGCTGAAACAAACATATTATCCGCACAAAGCTCTTGAGGATACTTGAGAGCAAGCGCCTCGTTATGCGTTAAATAGCTGGCTTTGGTCTTGAGCCAGCATTCCCACTTTTCCCTTACCGTTAATATGCCAACACGAATTTCAGCTTGAGGCCGGGTAAAAGTCAGCGGCAACATGCCACTATGGAATTTATTATCGAAAAGTACCAGGTTCATTCTTTATTAATCGTTAAAATCGAGCAAAGTTGTGCAAGCGGCAAGTTACAATAATTGTCAAAAAAAAAGCTCCGGAAATTCCGAAGCTTTATATTTTTTAGCTAAGCAACAATTATTTGCGCTTATCAAAATGTTTTTGGTATCTGCTCATGAACTTATCTACACGTCCTGCAGTATCAACAAGTTTCATCTTACCAGTATAAAATGGGTGAGACGTACTTGAGATTTCTAACTTAACCTGAGGATATTCAACTCCGTCGATTTCAACAGTATCTTTAGTGTTAACAGTAGAACGAGTAATGAACGTATCCCCATTTGACATGTCGGTAAAAGCTACCAACCTGTAATTGTCTGGATGAATTCCCTGTTTCATTGTTATATAATTTAATTCTTTAATATTCTAGTTCGTATCGGGCTGCAAAGGTAAATTATAAATTTTAACCTGCAAAGCTTTTAATGCATTTAATCTCTGAAATTTATAATTCTTTTTCAGTTTTGGTCTTATATTTTGTGTCAATTGGAATCGAATTCGCCCTAACATCCTGACTGCCTGAGCTGTTAAATAAATAGCGATAGGTGATGTGTTTTTTACCAAATGACGCCCCCATGGATTCTTGCAACACTCTCATCTTGGGATTAAAATCTCCCACCCACGACAATTCCAGTTCTTTAAGATGAGGGTTCTTTTCCACAACGCCTTTGAGGTGCCAAAAAAGACCCGACTCGATACCCGAACGCTGAAACTTGGGAACCACCCCCAGAATTACCACACGGGCACGCGTCATGGATTTTTGATATTTGAGCCATAAAAAGCGCAATTTATTCACCAAATTCATTTTGCCATTAAAGTGTTTCAGAATCTGATTCACATCGGGAAACATCACTATAAAACCTATTGGCTTACCTTCATGATAGGCATACCAAATCAACTCTTCCATCATAAATGCCTTGGCTTTAAGCAGGGTCGCTTTAAGCATTTTTTTATCGATGGGAGTAAAGTTCTCATGAAAACGCCAGGCATCGTTGTAGATGGTCTCAAAATCGTTGATAAACCTATCGGCTTCATTAATTTTAAAGTGCTCAAAGCTAAACCCTTCTTTTTTAACCACCCAACCCGCAATCTTCCAAAAACGCTCCGGAAAGGGCACAGTCAAATCTAAATGGTTGGTTATCTGCTCAAAATAAGTGGTAAACCCATAGGACTCAAAAAAAGATTTATAATACGGAGGGTTGTATTGCATGCCAAACCCGGGTTGGGTAAAACCTTCAACCAGGCAGCCCCAAAAGTTATCGTTCTCCCCAAAATTAATTGGCCCGTCCATTGCCTCCATCTTGTGGCTTTTGAGCCATTCTTTAGCCGCATCGAACAACATAAAGGCCGCCTCTTCGTCATTGATGCATTCAAAAAAACCTATTCCACCGGTAGGTTGATCGAATCCGTTTGCTTTGTTAAAATTAATAAAAGCAGCTACCCTTCCGATGACCTGTTTCTCTTTCAGTAAAATGAACCGGGTGGCAATACCATGGTTAAAGTATGAGTTTTGTGTCGGATCAAACACCTCTTCAATCATGGCGTCCAAAGGGCGCACGTATTCATCGTCCCCCTTATAGATGATTTCAACAACATCTAAAAATTGCTTCTTCGATAGCTTGTCAGATACCTCAACTACTTTCATTACCAATATGCTTTTTGAAAAGATGATGCCCGATTGGGTTCATGCAAAAATAGACGATTATTTGAATAATCCTAAGATAAACCCTATAAATAGGCGCATATGGCCACTAAATTGGCGCCACATTATTTCTGATTTAGAATGTGCTTTCCGCATTATTTTTCAGCCTGCAACATCAGAAGAAACAATGCACAGCATAGAAATAGGGTCCCTTAATAGCGTAACGACCCACTTTGTCTAAAAATGAAACCACGAGTCATAATCTTCGGGCTTTTTAAAGGGAAAGTCCTTGTGCGCATATTCGTTTCGGGCCGCCACATACGTGTAATCTTCGCTCATTTGCTGCCAGTTAAGTGCCACCTCTCTAACAGCATCAATCAGGTAGTTTACCTCACTATCCGTCATTGTTGGGTGAATTGACATTCTGACCCATCCTGGTTTCTCTGATAAATCCCCCTTATTAATTTTGCTTGTAATTTTATTGGATGTATAATAATCGACATGCAAAAGATAATGTCCATAGGTCCCTGCGCAGGAGCATCCTCCGCGTACCTGAATGCCATAACGATCATTCAAAAGACGAACAGCCAGGTTAAAATGTAACTGATCGATGTAAAATGATACAGCCCCCAATCGCTTCTCCACATTATCGGCCAGAATATTCATCCCCGGAATAAGCCTGAATTCACGAAATAGTTTCTCCAGAATTTCGTTTTCGCGGGCATGTATTTTTTGAACCCCCATCTCCTCCTTGAGGCGAATTACCAGCGCAGCTTTAATGGACTGCAAAAAACCAGGTGTTCCTCCATCCTCGCGCGCCTCAATGTCATCCACATAGCGATACTTACCCCAACGGTTGGTCCAATCAACCGTGCCGCCTCCAGAATTATCCGGGGCCGAATTATGGTAAAGGGAGCGATTAAACACCAGGACACCAGAGCTACCTGGACCACCCAGAAACTTGTGCGGCGAAAAGAAAATCGCATCCAGGCTCTCCAATGGATCATCGGGATGCATATCAATATTATCGTATGGCGCCGAGGCAGCAAAGTCAACAAAACAAAACCCTCCGTTTTCGTGCATTATGCGGGCCAATTCGTAATAAGGGGTGCGCACCCCTGTAACATTGGAACAAGCCGTAAACGATCCAATCTTGAGTGTTCGATGCTGGTATTTTTGAACCTCTCGACGCAAGGCTTCAGGATTAACTAAAAGATGTTCGTCAGGCTCAATCACCACTACATCGGCATTAGTTTCGAGCCATGAGGTGTGGTTGGAGTGGTGCTCCATGTGGGTGATAAACACCACTGGCCGCTGATCGACCGGGATGTTATAAAAACGCTTTGCCTGCTCCGGAACACGCATACCCAGAATGCGCTGCAACTTATTAATTACATAGGTCATTCCAAAACCAGCTGTGATAATAATGTCGTCTTCCCCTGCGTTGACATGCTTTTTTATGATACGATGAGAGTGCTTATACACATTGGTCATGATCATTCCGGTTTCGCTTGACTCTGAATGCGTGTTCGCCACCATCGGGCCCATTTCATCCTTCATTAAGTCCTCAATAGGCGCATACATCCGGCCACTGGCAATCCAATCGGCATACACTAATGGCTTTTCGCCATAGGGCGTTTGAATGACTGCATCCCAACCAATGGTATTTTTCCTAAATTTTTCGAAATGCTTTTCCAATTCACTCATAATATCAAGGTTTTCAGCATTAACTCTCAGCTACCCCTTTCTCCAACTCAAACACTACAGTAAATATAGATATTAAATACAAATATCGGTGTTCACAACTCCTCAAAACTCCCCCTCAAACTCCTGTTAGTCAGTCGGCTCACCCAAGAAATCAATCTCCGCCTGCAGTTCCTCAGCCACTGAAGTCTCGAGTAACTTATTAGTTGAGCGCAACTGTGTGACAAAAAGCCTGACGAGCTCTATCGTGGATCGGTCGTGTCGCATGCACATCCGTAAAGCATAAGAACCAGCCTGATAAACCAGCTGGTGGGCGTCCATGCTAATGATACCGATCAGCTCTTGAACAGTGAATCCCTTCGTGGCGATGCCCCCCTGCAGTCTGCGCCCAATACTAAAGAGGCCAAGCGAACGAAGGTAAACATCCGAACCAGTCAACCACTCAGGCAACAACTGATCCAATACCTCAACTCGTGACCATAAAAACATTGCTGAACGTTCTACCAAATCTTTATTATCAATAAGAGCAGTCCACTCCTTGCAACGTTCAAGAGTCATTTCTTTTGAAGGAACAATCAACGCAGCCAACAGCATGGTTTCGCGAATTTCGAGAAACCAAAGTCGTTCGGCTAGTGCATAACTTACCGGAATACGTTTAGCCAATTGCTTTAAATGTGGCACAGCCACCCCAAAATTTTCCCGATAATGAATGCCGCGGCTTTCCATTTGCGAAGTAGTGGCACCATTCATGTGCAAGCGCACCTGATTTTTTACCCATGCCACTTCTTTCTCTACTTTCTGATTTTCAATAAAAAACTTCATATCTCCCACAAATAACCAGCTACAAAGGAAAAAGTTTTTTTTATTTTTTTTCATTCTTCTTGCAAATATTACATCACAAATACTATCTTTGCATCGCAAAACAGAAATGGTGGTTGTAGCTCAGTTGGTTAGAGCGCTGGATTGTGGTTCCAGAGGTCGTCGGTTCGAACCCGATCTTCCACCCAAAGCCTCAGTTAGAAATAGCTGAGGCTTTTGTTTTTCCACTACTTCTCCTCTATTTATACCTGGTTTAAATTACTGATTCACAGACTGTGCTTGCGTTATTTTTAGTAATTTCAATGACTGGGAATATTAAAAAAAGCAACAGGTAACAACCGAATAACAGCACAGTATGAAAAGAAGAGACTTTTTAAGAACAGGCATTGGCGCTGGTTTGCTAAGTGGTGCTTTGCCACTTTTTGGCGGATTAGAGTCTGTCAACGGCAGCCCCGCCATGGCTGAATACGATTTAGCAGCTGTGAGAGGCGGAAGCGGTGGTGACATGTTTGATCGTGCCATTGAAGCTATAGGTGGTATCGGTAAGTATGTAAAAAAGGGACAAACAGTAGTTGTTAAACCCAACATCGGATGGGATGCCCCACCCGAGAGAGCCGCCAACACCAACCCTGAAGTGGTTGCACGTATTATTCAACGCTGCAAAGAAGCGGGCGCCTCAGAAGTATATGTATTTGACAATACCTGTAATAAATGGGATCGCTGCTATAAAAACAGTGGTATTGAAGCTGCCGTAAAAGCTGCCGGAGGAAAAATGGTACCGGGCAACACCGAATCGTTTTATAAGGAAGTGGATATACCTCAGGGCGTTAGTTTAAAAAAGGCCAAAGTTCATAAAATGATACTGGAATCGGATGTGTTTATTAACGTACCGGTTATGAAACACCACAGCAGCACACGCATCTCCCTGGCCATGAAGAACCTGATGGGCGTTGTGTGGGATCGAAAATTCTACCACTCCAACGACCTGCACCAGTGCATCGCCGATTTTTGTACTTTCAGAAAGCCCGATTTAAATATTATTGATGGTTATAACATGATGACTAAGAATGGACCACGCGGTGTGTCGGTGGCCGATGTTACTAACCTGAAAGCCCTGATTGCCGGTAGAGACATCGTAGCTGTAGATGCAGCCTCCACTAAAATGTTTGGACTGGAACCGTCAGAAATAGGCCATATAAAAATAGCCCACGATATGCATCTGGGCAACATGAATCTGGAGGAATTAAGCATTAGCAAACAAAAAATGGCATAGCACACCTTCGTTTATCTGCTTAAAAATCGAACAATGAATTATAAAAGACTCAAAAGGACAAGGGTGATTCTTTCACTCTTGTTTTTTATTCTGACGACCTCACTTTTTTTGGATATCTATGAAAAATATGCCAACGAAACGGTGCAGGAAATACTTTATTTACAATTTATTCCATCTTTTCTGAAGTTTCTGAACTCTTTTGCCATTGGCACTATTGGGTTTCTTATCATCATTGCACTAACCGCGTTTATTGGCCGCTTTTATTGCAGCAGCATATGCCCATTAGGCATTTTACAAGACCTAATTGCCTGGCTAGCTAAGAAACGCTCGAACAAAACATTTTTTTACAAGAAAAAGCAAGGATACCCAATTCTCAGATACGCGTTGCTAATCATCACTGCACTAACGCTGGCTTTTTCGTTCTCAGCACTTATCACTATTCTGGATCCCTACAGCAACTTTGGACGTATTATAACCTACCTGGTGCGCCCGGTTGTAGTGGTTGTAAACAATGGCCTTTCAATGCTATTACATAAAGTTGAGATATACAGCTTAAATCCGCTGAAACTGGTTGGCGCGCCCTGGTTTGTACTGCTGTTTACAAGTAGTCTGTTCATAGCTATAACCTATATGTCATATAAGCGCGGACGTTTATTTTGTAACACAATCTGTCCGGTGGGCACTTTCCTGGGGCTCCTCTCTAAAGTGTCGTATCTAAAAATTCAGTTTAATAAGGAAAACTGTACGAAGTGCGGCAAATGCATTGGCGCATGTAAAAGTGAGTGCATAGACATTAAAAACTTCCGCATTGATAGCTCCAGGTGCGTCGATTGCTTCAATTGCCTAACGGTTTGTCAGGATAATGCTCTGCGCCTAACCTCCCAAAAACCGAGTTCTCAACAGCCTGCTGAAACCAGCAGAAGAGCGGCCATTGCAACAGGTATTGGATTACTCATTGGTCCTAAAGCTCTGGCAGATATTAACAATAAAAAGGATACCTCTCAGCTTCTTGAAAACAAAAAAGAATTCGCGGTATCACCACCAGGTTCTATCAGCATCCAACGGTTTAACTCAATTTGTACGGGGTGCGGACTATGCATAGCTGCCTGCCCCACTCAGGTACTGCAACCAGCCGTTAATCAATACGGCTTGAAAGGGTTTATGCAGCCCCACATGGACTACCTATCGGGTTACTGCAATTTTGACTGCCGCGGATGTGGTAAGATTTGCCCAACCGGTGCCATATTGCCAATTACCATTAAAGAAAAGCAGCTCACCCAACTTGGCAAAGCTGTTTTTGTTAAAGAAAACTGCGTGGTTTATACCGACGGAACCGATTGTGGTGCCTGCTCTGAGCACTGCCCAACAAAAGCAGTCAATATGGTGCCATACGAAGGCAAGCTACTCATTCCCGAAGTCAATCAGGAGATTTGTATTGGCTGTGGAGCCTGTGAGCACCCTTGCCCTATCGATGCTCCTTATAAAGCCATCTTTGTTGATGGCAATGCCATTCATCAGGCCGCCCAAAAACCCAAAGAAGAAGAACAAACCACGGCACCTGTTGAAGAAGATTTTCCTTTCTAAAAAAAGAGAGGCCATCCCAAAAGGGTGGCCTGCTTTTTTATGGTCTGATTTTTTGTAATCGCTGGTTGAGTCGCCGCAGCTTGAATGTTTCGAAGTAGCGAATGACTTTTCTAAGAATATCAAAATACAAGGTGACATAAAAGAATGCTACACCCAGCCATACAATAAGCATATTAAACAATGGCGTCGAAATATAAATATCCATCAGGCACTTTTCAGGCGCATACAAATGCGAACGTCCAAAATTGGATACGGGCCTGTTAAAAATAGGGTGCTTCTTTTGGATGATTGCCTGCCCTGTCACCACCATCTGTTGCAGTTCCCGTTTGTTAAGAACCACCTCTTCCAAAGCTTCGTTCTGATAAGTATCCTTAAACTTTAAAAAGGCCTCCTTTGAACCATACTTCTTTATGAGTTTATCAAACAGCTCGTCCTTATTTTGTTTCCCCTCGACATATAACTTTTTATTAAGCTGTTTCTCCCGTTTTAAAAGCGCTTCAATTTTCTCATAAGAACCTGTTGTATAACTTACCTTCCCGCTCAAATAAAAAGCCAGTGCCGGGTAATGAGCTATTTTATGGCCAGCCAGTTTAAGCAGTTCGGATGCGAGCAGCTGAGAGGCATGTTGCAACTCTTCTTGTTCATCTCTGACCAAGTGATAGCGGCAGGTGGCATTTAAATCCTCAAGCTTAGGAATTAACAAATTGCTATTGTAGGAGGTCGAACTTATTTGCCTGTCTAAATCAAAAAACTGCTTTTCGTAGGCATTGTTCTTGAACTGATTAACTGCCAAAGCCTCATACGACCAACGTGAAGTCATTAAATCGCCAATGCGCGGAACGTATTGCTCTGAGGCAATGGTGTTATGCAACTTATCAAAGTTGACAATGACACCACTAAACAACAATTGGGGAACCAAAATAAGAGGTATGAGCACATAGATAGCCACCACAGAGTTTAGGCCACTACTTATATTCAAACCAATCATGTTGGCATAACAGGCCGTACTGAATAGAATCAACCAATAGCTCAGCGTCAGTCCCTTTATTTCAAGTATATAATTGCCAATTAGTACAAAACTGAGCGTTTGAACAGCCGATATGGCAAATAGTACTACTATTTTGCTATTCAGGTAACTGAAACGGCTCAGGTTCAAAAAGGACTCTCGCTGCAAGAGCCGCCGATCCTTAAAAATCTCTTCTGCACTCACAATCAATCCCAAAAACAAGGCTACCACCACACACATGAACAGATAAGCCGGAATATTGACATTTTTTGCAAACACATAAACCGAATCGTTAGTCCCATCCCCACTAATATACTTGGTAAAATAGCCAAGTATCAGCGCCAGGATAGGGGCCTGCATCATATTAATCATCAGGTATTGCTTATCCTTAATTTTGGATAGGGTATCCCTTAAGAGGTAAATAATAAACTGCTGAACCCGTCCGGGAATGTTATATAAATTTGGAGGCAGCTTCTCCCGTTTCTCATTATGCTGCGGGGCTTTCCATTCGAACTTATCCTCGAAATTCTCAACATAGGCAGTATACCACTCGTTGGGCGACACTTTACGCTGACGAATGAATTTACCATATGGATTCACCATACGAGCTTCAATGATGCGCAAAGGTTGCTCTGTTTGCACATTACCACAGGCGTAGCACTCCTTTTCCTCAGGGTTAACATAGGAGGCCTTTTTCTTGAAATAAGTAATGGCATCCATTGGATTACCATTATAAATAATACGCCCCCCTTTATCAATAATCAGGAGCTTATCGATAAGTTTGTACAAATCGCTGCTGGGCTGATGGATATTTATAAACACCAGCTTCCCTTTTAGCGTTTGCCTTTTAAGCAGCAACATTACCTTTTCTGAATCCATGGATGAGAGCCCCGATGTAGGCTCATCAACAAATAAAACAGATGGTTCACGAATTAATTCCAGAGCAATGTTCAAACGCTTGCGCTGCCCTCCGCTGAGTATTTTATTCAGGGGCGAGCCCACTACCAAATCGCGCGCCTCGACCAGATCGAAGTCGTGCAGCGCCTTTTCGACCAATACTGTAATTTCCTCCTTAGTGAAATGACTAAAGCATAAACGGGCATTAAAATACAGGTTTTCAAATACGGTTAACTCCTCTTTAAGAAGGTCATCCTGTGGTACATATCCAATAACCCCAGCCAATGCCTCTTTATCCTCGTGTAAATTAAACCCATTTATATGAATGCGTCCGCTATGGTATTTCAAATTGCCATTAAGCACATTTAGCAAGGTAGACTTACCTGTACCGCTGCCACCCATCACAGCAACAAGTTGACCCGACCGCCCCGAAAAGCTGAATGGGTGAATCCCCACCTGATTATTACTGAACTTATAGGTAACATCGAGTGCGCGGTAAAGAATACGTGCACGCCCTGACTTGGCAATAAAGTGCTCAGCTACCCGGCCATAATAAACAGGCGCCATTCGCGAAGTTTTTATTACCGCACCCGGCCTGAATGCCACTCCTTTATTCTGCTCAATGATATGTCCGTTAAGGTATAAGTTACGATTCCCTGAGTAGCGGAAAAACAGGAGGTTGGTTTCCTGCACATGCAATATCCATACAAATACCTGCTGCCTGGGGTTGTAGATATGCTTAATGCGCTCATCGGGCTTCTCCTTTTGTCCGCTTATCAGCAGCAAGCGCTCCTTATCCTCCACTTCGAGCGGGTAATAAAGTATGAACTTACTCAAATTGTCATAATCACGCTGATCGAGCTTAAGGTAACGGGCCAGCGCATCGGTAAAGTAGCATTCTTCCTCAGATGCACTCCCATCGCGCATAATATAGTTAAGCATGTTAGTTACCAACATGTATTTCTCCGACTGCTCGAGCTCCTGGTTCAGCTCCTCGCAGATTTTAGCCAGCCGGTCCATATTGGTTGAGGTTTGCTTATCTCGCGCTTTCTGGTCCTTGCTGTACGAATCTTTATGATACTCACCTATATAATACGTATAGCGCTCTAATGCCCGCTCTGCATACTCACTATTTAAGTTTCGGAGCAAGAAATTTTTGACTTCTATAAACCCATCGCCAGTTTTTTGTTCCTCGCGTCTGTCGGTTAACAGTGCAAAAATCTGCATCAATGCTTCCAAAAAAAGTTCACTCATTTTAAACTATTATGGGTTGGTTTGAAAGATAGTAAATTTTATCAGCACATTACGAAAAAGGGGAAGTCCGATTGGCTTCCCCTAAAATATCTTTTTGTATTCAACCTTACGAAACGTACTTCTCGCGCAAAACTGCTACATTCTCTTCGATAGCATCCAGTTGCTCAACGGTGATACTTCCTTCATCAACGCTGTTAAATATCTCGTGCAGAATCTTCAGGTCTTCAATCGCAGACGTTATGTCTTCGTTTGATGCGTGCATTTCCAACATTGACATCAGCCTGTTAAGAGGTTCTTTTTGCTCCATAATTATGGCCACCATTTCTTTGTTACTAAAAGTTTCTTCCGAAATATGTGTGGCAATGTATAAAGCTTCCACCCAGCTACCGGTAATTACCAATAATGAAACTGAAGCCCTGTCGTTTTTATTCAAATACTCATAGGTGTTATAAAATGTATTGGTAATCACGTTTACCAACTCATCTTTATTATCCAGATTATTCTCAATGGCTTCTAACAGGTCTTTATCCAAGGCTGGTGAAATATCCAACTTATCAACTAAAGTTTTTGAGGCATTCATAAAGTCGAGAGTTTCCTGCTGCTGACGGTAAGTACTTGCATAACTTAAGTCGGCACTGTAGATACCCAAATTGATTGCTTGCGCCTTTTCTGTTAAATATTTATCAACATTCGCCACCGGATTAGATAGTGACAAAATATACGCGGCTTCAATGCGATTAAGCATTTCAGTTACTTCAAACGAAGTTGGTAATGGATAGACAAACTCCCTCACCTCTTTTTCCACGCTTTCTTTCTTTATTTCAGGGGCTTTGTTTTGTTTAGCTTTCTTACTGTTACAGGCAGTTAACAACATAGTAGCAGCAACAACAAAAGATGCTATTCGAATAGTGCTTTTCATGTGTTTAAATTTTGGTTTTTTATATTCTCTTTTCAATTAAGAACCAAACGGGATAAAAATCCTGTATTCGACTAATAATAAATACCTTAACAAATATCGTTTTATCAGTCATCTAATTAATGAAACAAATATAACTGATTTTAAAAGAAATTGACCGGACAGTTCCTATAAAATAGCTCATTAATTCAATTTTACACCTCATGAATAAAATCAGTTTATTGGATTGAGCTTTCTGCCTACATTTACAAACAAATCAGCGCAACCGTGAACCAAGCTGCTGATTATGCGTTTAGGTGTCATTTATCTCTCATCCTTCTGAATGGCTATAGTCTGTATTCATCCGCGACCGGCCATCTCCAGAAAAGCGATTGAGAGAAAACAAATTATTTTGCAAATCCATGAAAGGAATTTTACTGGCCACGACCACAGCTGTATTATGGGGTATTTTAGGCATTGCTCTGAAAGTTGCTCTAAACTATTTTGATCCCTATACCATTGTTTGGTTCCGTTTCTTTGTCGCTTCCCTGGCTTTAATTACCTATTATACGTTTAAAAAACCCAGTATGCTTAGCGTTTATCGTCGGCCTCCGCTAATGATGGTTGCAGGAGCAATCCTATTGGCAGGCAACTACATTGGTTACATGCAAGGTGTGAACTATGCCGGGCCGGCAGTGACCCAAATAATTATTCAGACGGGGCCCGTAATTTTAGGCATTATCGGCTTTACGGTTTTTAAAGAGCAACTCACTCTCACCAGAGCCATTGGATTTATTATTGCAACCATTGGTTTTATCGGCTTTTATTTTCAACAGCTTAATGAGCTAATGAGCCAGAAGGAAGCGCTCAACAGCGGGGTTCTGTGGACCCTGGGAGCGGCTGTAAGCTGGTCGGGCTATGCGTTCTTCAATAAGCAACTGGTACTAAAATACCATCCCCAACAAATTAACTTAATCATCTTTGGGCTGCCTGCGATCTTGTTTCTCCCACTTGTACAATTCGATTTGTTACTCCAGAGTTATGACTGGTGGATATGGGCATTAATGGTTGCCCTGGGTTTAAACACGGTTGTTGCCTACGGTACTTTATCGGCTGCATTTAAATATACCGAAGCCAATAAGATAAGTATTATTATAATCATGAATCCGGTCATAACCTTCCTGGCTCTCGAAGTCCTCATTGCCTTAGACATACAATGGTTTTCGATGGCAAAAGTATCGCCAATGGCCTATTTAGGTGCCCTTCTGGTGCTGGGCGGTACCGTTTTGGCCATTGGCCTTTCAAGAACCAAAAAACATTAGCGCCCTTTACGCCGAATTAGCACGATGCCATATTCCTGCTCAATAAACTGGAAATACTGGTATAGTTTATAATTAAAATCCAGGCCGTAATCGACAGATAAATCATACGGAATGGCCGTTTCATAAAAATCTCCGTAACGAAGCGGATTGGAATGACGAATGTTCCACTCTACGCTGTACCGGTAATTCCACTGCTGGTAGTATTCATTTGAGTAGAATTCTTTTGAATAAGGCTGAGTCTGCAGGAATAGTTCGTATCCCGGATCAAACACAATGAGGTCGTACTCTGTTGAATCAACAGATTCGACACTGATCTCTTGATTTGGCGCATCGGGGCTTGAAACGGGTTTATTTGTATGACAGGCAGCCATCATAACCAATAAGAGTGCTCCAATAATAATAGTTTTCATACACGTAAATTTTTATTCCTAATGCCAGATTAAAACTGTTCAACCATCCTGCTGCTGATGCAGCCGTTATGCGAACTTATATCCAGGTCCAACTCACTTTCCAGTTACAACAAGTTAAGCATTTTTTCAGTCCCTGTCGTTACTGCTAACCTGGTTTTTATACAATGGTTAAAAATTCTTAAGACGCAAAAAGCTTAGTGGTAAATAAAAGCACTTACTGTAAGCTATATACATTTACTCCTTTCATTTCCAATCGTTAAAAAGTGTATTATTTCAGATCTGTTTTAAATATGGTCTTTGGGCTTAATATTTATCAATAAACGCTTGCATCCATCCATTATTTCCTAAATTTGCAGGCATTGAATAAAGAAAAATATCCATAAATAATAAAGTCATGAGTTATAAAGCAATATCGGCGGAAGAGGCTGTAAAAGTTATTAAAACAGGCGACCGTGTGCACCTTAGTAGTGTGGCTGTAACACCTCACAAATTGATTAAAGCAATGGTTGAGCGTGGCCGCAATAAAGAATTCTATGATGTTAAAGTTCAGCACATTCACATTGAAGATAAAGTGGACTTTGCTGATCCTGAATTTGAAGGCATTTTTGTTTCGGAGCAATTCTTCGTTGGCGGTAACTTACGCAAGCAAACTCAAGCCGGTTATGCAGACTATATTCCTGCTTTCCTGAGCGAAACACAAAAGTTGATTCGTGACGGCGTACTAAAGGTTAATGTAGCCATGATTATGTGTTCTACACCTGATAAACACGGTTATGTTTCTTTAGGAACCTCTGTTGATGCTACTAAAGCTGCTATAGAATGTGCCGATGTTGTTATTGCTGCTGTGAACCCTAATGTACCACGTGCCTGGGGTGACGCCATCTTCCCAATGAGTGAGATCGATTACTTTGTTGAGGATGATAGCCCACTGTTTACACACGATATGGGTGCATTAACAGATATGGACATCGCTATTGGTAAAAACGTAGCTGAACTGATTGAAGACGGTGCTTGTTTGCAAATGGGTATCGGTGGTATTCCAAATGCGGTATTGGCACAGCTTGGTAACCACAAAGACCTGGGTGTTCATACAGAAATGTTTGCCGACGGTATTCTTCCTTTGGTAGAAAAAGGGGTAGTTAACGGTAAGCGTAAGCAAATTGATCCAGGTAAAATGGTAGCTTCTTTCCTAATGGGATCGCAAAAGCTTTATGATTTTATTGATGACAACCCAATGGTAGCCATGATGGACGTGCGCCACACAAACAGTGTTAACGTCATCCGTCAGAACGATAAGGTAACCGCTATCAACTCAGCTTTATCAGTAGATATCACTGGTCAGGTATGTGCCGACTCAATTGGTACAACTCACTACTCAGGTGTTGGTGGACAGATTGACTTTATCCGTGGTGCTGGGTACTCAAAAGGCGGATTGCCAATTATCGCCATGCCTTCGGTAACCGCTAAAGGTATTTCTAAGATTGCTCCAACCTTACTGCAAGGTTCTGGCGTTGTTACTACACGTGCTAACATGCACTGGTTTGTTACTGAATATGGTGCGGTTAATTTATATGGTAAAACAATGCAGGAGCGTGCTAAACTGATGATTTCAGTGGCTCACCCTGACCACCAGGAGATGCTTGATAAAGCAGCCTTCGACCGTTTCGGTCCACATTTCCACTATGTGAATCCAAACATTTAATCGAAATCAACCAATCGATATGTTCAAAAGAGTCATCCAATTCGGATGGCTCTTTTTTATTACCTCATCGCAAAAGAGCGTTGACTACTAACGCGTTGATGGATACTAACGACAGAAAACCTGTGTCGATTCACCAGGCAAACTGCCACAAAAAAAAGAGTCAGCCAACAGCCAACTCTTCCATGATTAACCATTAATCACAATCCAAATTATTGTTGCAGGGCCGATTCTCTCAAAGACATTTGTAAGAAAGCCTCAGGACCGATACCACAATAAGTACTTGGGGAAGCCAAATCTTTGACCTGACCACTCATAAAATCACTGTACCAATCCATCCATGGATAAGTGTAATGGTACTTCTCCGCAGCATGCAATACCAAACCATCGCCTCCCTTTTCGGGCATGCGCTCGCCTCTGTTTTGAAAATAAGTCTCCCCAACGGTATGCAGCCACTCATGTACCCAAACACCCGGGTCGTTTTCTTTGTACCAATTAATGTTATCCTGAATATTATCGCCGGCATCAAATTTAATAGTGACATAGCCCGTTTTAATTGGTTCATTCAAAGGGTCGGTCCAGGCCAGCCCAAAATACGGACTTTTAAAGCTGCAGGTTCCATCACTTTCGCGCCAAAACACAAACACCACATCATAAGCGCCGGGTTTTATTTCGGGCACCAGTTCAGTTAGAGCATCGGGCTCAAGGGTAAACCAGTTACTACTGGTTTTATGCAATTCAACGGGTACTGTTATGTCTTTGCGTTCCACCTCCCACTTGGTAGTATGAAATGAGAATGGCTCAAATTGCTTCTCTATACTCCACATAAAGAAATCGTAGCCTGCATCCAACTCTTCTTTACTGAAAACTGAACTGCAATGCCCCGATTGTGTCGACCCGGTAACTTCTTGCACGCCCAGCCATAGTGCTTTCCATACTTTGGGTGCAGGCTTATCGGCCGCGGTCATTTTAATATCCACATTCTCATCTATATGAAGCTCTCTCCGAAAATACTCCTTAGAACCTTCCGTTGCAACGCCAACAACATGGTCCCCCTGAGTGACCTTTAGATCAGCCGGTGTAGAGTAACCGGTAAATTGCCCATCCAGATAAATAAACCCCTTTTCGGGAGCTGATACGCTTATGGTAGGTGAAGATGAAGTCTTTTCGCTATTGGAGTCACAGGCCTGTAAAAGTAAACAGGCAAACAAGTATGCTAGTATGCTATTTTTCATATGATTAAGATTATTTTTAACAGCCATATGGAACCCTCAAGTCAGTTTTAATCATGCAATTGGGTACAATGTTCAAATTAACATGCTGGCTTCCATTTTTAGGCTGTCCATTTTCAAGCAGAGGTGACAGGTCCTGGTATGCCCCCTCTGCTGAAAAATGATTACTAATAAAATTGAGTATTATTTAACAGGGTGCAGCATGGCCGCCACTCCGCCGCCTGCTTTCAGTTCAATGCGCTCACTGAACTCGCTGTCGACCATCAACTCTTTTACCTGAAAATCGTTCCCATCGCGGTCGGCATTGATACCATCCAGGTATAGAGTCATCTTGTACTTTTGTCCCTTCGGCAGGAAAGACAAATCCAGTTGCAGCTCTCTTTCGCTCCAGTCCGTCATCCCACCGATGTACCACTTCTCGCCTAATCGACGAGCCAATAACAGGTAATCACTCACTTTGGCATCCAGCACATTTGTCTCGTCCCAAACAGTTGGCACATCCGACAGAAACGCCATGCACTCAGGCTCTCGATAGTAGCGTGTTGGACTGTCGCAAAGCATCTGAATCGGACTTTCGTAAATCACAAACATCGCCAACTGGTGACAACGCGTTCCCATGCTCATGGGCGTATCAAAAATAGGCTCGAAATCTTTATCCTGTGCATTAGCCATGGCTCCCGGCGTATAATCCAACGGACCGGCCAGCATGCGCCCAAAGGGCAGAATAAGATCGTGCTCCGGCGTTTGACGCAGGCTCCACTTGAACTGCTCTCCCCCGTTCACCCCTTCGCGCGTCATCACATTGGGATACATGCGACGCAGGCCTGCCGGCTTGTATGAGCCGTGGAAATCCACCATCAGGTGATACTCGGCAGCCTTGGCGGCAATACGATGGAAATAATTCACCATCCACTGATCATCGCGATTCATAAAATCCACTTTGATGCCCTTAATGCCCAAGTCACGAAACAGCTCAAAGGCTTCATCAATCTGGTCATCCAATGTTTTCCATACGCACCACAGCATCACCCCAACATTCTTACTATCGGCATAATCAATCAGCTCTTTTAGGTTGAGCTCAGGTTTCACTGCTGTAATATCACCTAACTCGTACCAACCTTCGTCGAGCATTATGTTTTCAATGCCATACTTTGAGGCAAAGTCGATATAGTGCTTATAAGTTTCGGTATTAAAACCGGCCCTGAAATCAACACCATACACATTATTGGCATTCCACCAATCCCAGGCCACCTTGCCCGGCTGTATCCACGAAGTGTCATCCAGTTTATTTTCACCGGCCAGTATGTAAGTCAGTTGATTGGTTACCAACTCGCCATCGTTATCAGCAATGGCAAATATACGCCATGGAAACGTGCGCGTACCGCTTGTTTTGGCTATGAAGGCTTCACGTTCGCGAATGGGTAAGTTACGATCACTCAACTCATCGAAATGCTTCACGCACTGAGCCGATGTGCCTTCCAAGGTTAATCCATCGGCGCCCTTAAGCCACCAGCCAGGATAGTCGACCAAATCTGTTTCGGCTATCACGATTTTTGGGCCCTTAGCCGGGTTAAGAATCAGTGGCAAACTACACAAATCATCCTCCCCTTGCTTTTGAAGCGATGTATAATCGTAGTACACCTGGTTATGCGACTGGAAACTTCTTTCCTTGCCCCACCAACACATGTAATTCTCAGGAAAAGCATAACTTCCGTGTTCGCTCACAACAGTTATTTCGCCAGGCAAAGCTGTTTCGAAGCGGTATGCAACACCCTCATTATAGGCACGAAAGCTAATGGAGTAATTACCGGCCATCTGAAGTTTTAGCTCGTTGCAATTATTGGCCACCTGTGCCGCCTTCACTTTAACAACCGGCGTAATGGTTTCATTAATCGAATTCTTCAATACTTTTTGCACCACAGGCGACTGACCAAGTACCTGATTCTGCAATTCCATGGAAATGGTTGAAGGACTGATAATCGTTTGCCCATCGAACTTAACCAGAAACTGCAGCTGGTCTGCAACCAGTACCTGCAACTGAATCTTTTTATCAGGTGAGCTGATGCTGTATGTTTTGGTTTTGGCTGAAACGGTTCCCACAAGCACCAACATCGCCATCAACAGGGATATTTTTAATATTTTTATCATCGGTTAATTTTTATTTTCTGTTTAACTCCAGTTTGATTGATTTGAACGGCTGTGGATAGGCGCTTATCCATACTTCAGGTTTCAAATCCAGGTTTTCCTTATCATAGCCCATCACAAAAACCTCTATCTTTTTGCCCACATCTTCGTCCGAAACAGGGATATAGTAGGTATAATTTTTATCGCGCTTAGCGTTAATATACTCCCAGGTGTTGGATGGATAGGAAACTGCCCTTTCGGGTGCGCCACGTAATTCGCCACCTACAATTGCGGCTGCATAAGCCCCTTCAATACCATGTTTTCCATTCACGGCCACACACAAGTAACTGTTCTCAGCCACCTCATCCAGAGTTACCTTACCAGCCCATGCTTTTTGCACCTTCATATTATCGGCATGTGCAAACAAGTTGGATGCACGCCAGTTATCAGTGGATACCTTCTTGCCATTTTTATAGCCCTCAATTTCAACAATACGCTGCGGAAACTCCTTAAAACGTAAATAACGCACCGGTTTAGTTAAATCAATAACCATCTCCTTTCCGGCCAGGTAAGTCAGTGTTTCCCATTTCTGCAGATCTGTTGATACTTCCACATAGTTGCCTTCGTCGCGCAAAAGCGGCTGCAACGAGAAATCATCAGGTACATACAGAATCAGTTGATCTAAATCGCTAACTGCACCTAAATCCAAACGAAAACAGCCGCCTTTCACCTTCTGATCGCGCTTGTATTTGAATGATGGCCAGAAACCTGTGGCCATGTTTCCATCAAACAGGTTCTTGTCCCAGATACCGCGTTCAACAAATGTTGGCTGATTGAAAAAAGCCTCACGCGCCGCCTTTACTTCCGGAATTTGAGTTTCACCGGAACGTTGTACCGAGCGCACTTCCAATGCATTGTTATCGGCTGAGAAAACCGTTGCTTCGTACAAGGCTTCTGTGTTATCAGGTAGCTCAGAAAGCTTCAGATCCATCAGTTTGCGATGTGTATCCTGATTCAATTTAGTACCCGGAAACTTCACTTTAACCTTCTTGCCGGCAGCCAGTTTGGCATTAGTCTTGCCATTTAAGCTGGCTGAGCTATAGGTGTCTGGTGCTTGCAAGCTGATAAGAGCTGATTCGCCTGGCTGGCCCAGCACTTCTATTTCAATTGGGGATCCTTCTACATTGCGAATAACTCTGTAATCGGCACCAACTATGGCCGGCTCATCATAACCTGCCGAAGTTGCCAGCAACATGGACGCTCTGAATGGAGCAACAGTTATGGATGTTTCTTGCCCCTTCTTAAAAGTACCTATTACCTTCTCGGTAGGATGCAATTGCACCAAAGTCACTTTCTCGCCGTCCTTCAATCCAATTTCATCATCCAGGCGAATGGTATAACTGGTTTCATTCCAGCTTAGGTTTCTCAACGTAATAATTCGCGTTTGCTCATCACCTCGTGACACAGCTGATGGACCATACGATGCCGGCAAAGCCATACCATTCACCAGAATATGGCCATACTTGCGATGCAAGTTGAAGAAACGTGCCAATTGCGAAAACTCATCATCGCGCAGCAACCATGGATTACCATACAGCTCCGGCGCCAGTATTAATGAACGGTTGAACGCCTGCAACACCAAATCATCTTCCCAATAATCAAGACAGGAAGAAAGGCACACCCCATGATCTTCAGTCAAACGCTTCATTTCAGGAGGTAACCCTCTGTTGAGTGCGCCGGCTCTGTTATGCGGCGCTGTTACATCGTTGGTCATAAATACATCGATGTAAGTCTCATAGCCTTCCCACAAAAAGGTAGTGGCGTATGGTTCTGATTTCTGCAGCCCCAGTCGGTGATTCAATAGAATCAAGTCCGGGCTGTACTGACGACACTCCTTCATCATGCGAATAAATGCATCTTCCTTCTCTAAGGGTAAAGGCCCGCATACGGCATCGAACTTAAACAATGCAAATTCATAATCGCGACACAGTTTCACCATCTGGTCAATACGCGCCTGTTCTTCTGCATCGGTCGACCCGAATCCATCGGGACCGCCCCATACGCCCAGGCGAATACCAAGCTCTTTTGCTTTCTTGTACATAGGGTCAAAGCCATTGGGAAACTGCTTTTTAAAACGATCGGAATAGATGCTGCCATAAAAGCGCTTGCCATCGATAGCACCGGCATCAAAGGCATAAATATCGAGCTGCATCCCATAGGTTTCTTTTAGCCATTCGAAAAAGGCCAGATTGACCATGGTCTGGGCTTCGGTTGCACCTTCATTAGTGTTGTTTATCCAGCTAAAATACTGGGCTTTGGAGGGCGTTTTTTCATCAGCCCCAGGAAATACGCTTTCCTGCGCCTGCACTCCCATCCCAATAAAAAGGAAAATATACAGGGTGTATAATACAATCTTCATGTTATCCAGATTATAAATAGTCGAAATAGGGAGAAAGCAATGCAGCTTTTCCGTATGACAGACTAAATTAGGTTGATAGAAAGAGGTTGCACCTATGACATTTATCTAACTTAGATGGTGCAACCTCAAATAATTTAAGTATTACCAGTTAGGGTTTTGCTCTATACGGTCGCCATTTTGGTCCATTTCTTTTTGCGGTATTGGCCACCAGAAATAGTTTTCAGAAACGATTTTGCGTGCATCTGCATCAATCACCTGTTTAACCACGTGAACCGGTTCAGGTAAGAGGTTATCATCCTTGTCAACAAACTGACGGTACTCAATCCCTTGAACAGGCTCTTTGGTGACTTCTTCAAAGATACCCCAGCGACGAATATCGAAAGGACGCATACCTTCCATGGCCATTTCTACCCGCTGCTCGTTACGGATAAGTTCGAGGAAACTACCATTATACCTGTCTGCCACCACATCATCAATACTATTGGTATTTCCGGCCCGAGCCCTAATTGTCTGAATCAGGCTGCGGGCTTCACTCTCATTTTCGCCTAATACAGTCAAGGCCTCAGCCCTAAGAATCATTACTTCGGCCAATCGTACTAAAACCAAATTATTATAAGTGTCCCATGTGTCAGGTTCCGAAAAATACTTTTTGGTGTTAAACCCTGTTGGCGTTTTATTCCATTCGCCGCCACCACCTTCGCCAAACACATCGCCTTCAACTACCGAACGATCATTGAGGTCGGCATAGTCGCGATCGGGATGGAACATACCGTTTTGAACATTATTGGGTATGGTATTATAGTAGCCCCAGCGAAACTCCATGCCGGGGGCATAAATGCTGGCCTTAAAACGTGGATCTTTATTCTCATATGGTCGGTATTCTACCTGAGGAGCAATGTATTCATAGGCATCAACCAACGACTTGGTTGGCACCACCACGCTGTAGCCCCAAACAGACTGCGGGTAATTTTCGCCCCACCAATTCTTGAACTCCACATTATACATACGCAATAGAATAGTTTCGCTCAACTTTTCGTTACCTATGGTAAACAAGTCCTCATAATTATCAGCAAGCGAATATTGCATTTTCAGTATTTCTGCTGTTTCATCCCTTACAATCTTGTAGTATTCATTATCGTTCAGGTAACCAGCTGCTGAGGCCGCGAATCGAGCTCTGAATGCACGGGCAGCTGCTTGCCCAATCAACGATTTATTTGCCGGATACTCGGGCAACCCAGGAATGGCTTCTTCCATTTCCTTTAAGATAAAGTCGAATACTTCCTTGGGGTTAGCTGCCTGCTTCACACTCTCGGCCTGCTCCACTGTCGATGGCGTTTCTAAAATCATCATTGGCCGGCCAAATAAACCCACCAGCTCGTAGTAATAAAAGGCACGCATGGTTCGGGCTTCTCCTAAAATTCGTGCTCTTTCATCTTCTTTCCCATTGGACTCCCAATCATAGTTATCTATGTTTTGAATAATGGTATTGGTGCGTTGAATAGACACGTAGCATTGGGACCACTTATTATCCGGAAAATAAGAGAAGCTAGAGGCAATTCCGTAGCCAAGGTCATAGCCAAGATTCCATCCGTGGGTTGTAATGGCATTATCGGTGGTGGTCTCCATCCAGTGATATCTGCCAGATGAGTTCCAACGGGCATAGGCTGCTACTAAGGCCTTATCAAAATCGGCCGGTGAGGTAAAGAAGTTTTCTTCCGTAATAATCCCCTCTGGTTCCAGATTGATATTGTCGTTACATGCCTGAAGCCCTACGAAAGCTATCAGCACAAACAGTATATAGTATTTGGTATTTCTCATGATCATTCTTTTTTATCCACTTAATTAAAAAGTTACATTCATGCCTAAAGAGATAATTTTAGTGGTCGGATAAGATCTTACACGGCCATCAAAACTCTCGGGGTCAAGCCCCTGATCTAAACTGGTAATGGTAAACAAGTTTGTGCCTGATACATAAATCCGGGCCTTTTCAATGTTTACTCTGTCGAGAAGACTCTTTGGCAGATTATAGCCCAATTGAGCATTTTTTAAGCGCAGGTAATTATTCTTTTTCAGGAAGAAATCGTTGTACTTTGTAAAGTTGCGGCCTGAGGCTGCTTCTAAGCGAGGAACCGAAGCATTCCCGTCTTCGTTTTCCGGTGTCCATCTGTCGCGAAAATGAATGCCTGTGAATGCACCATAAGACGGCCCTTCGTACCATTCGCCATAAACGTAGGTATTTGCACCCGTGGCCCCCTGTAAAAATAAACTCAGGTCAAAGCCCTTATACTCAGCATTAAAGTTATACCCGAAGGTAAACCTTGGAATATTAGAGTGGTAAATTTGACGATCGTCGCCATCTATTTTAAAATCGCCATTCACATCAACAAACTTAACATCACCAGGTTTTAGTCCGTTAATACCTCGTGGATCTTCCGTATAAGTGTTTCTGTATTCGGCCAGCTCTTCTTCATTCGCTATCAGGCCATCAGTAGCAAATATATAATACGAACCCAATGCACTTCCTTCTTTCTGCATGGTCCAGCCATCAATATATTCGTCATCACTGGCTCGATCGACCCATTCATTTTTATTGTAAGAGAAATTAAGAGTCGTAGTAACTTTAAAATCACCCAGGGTTTTGCGATATCCCAAAAGTGTTTCTAAACCGCTGTTGCGCACTACTCCTGCATTTTGTTCTGGTGCTCCCAGCCCAATGTAAGTCGGTATTGCAAGTGTAAGAAGTATATCTCGGGTATCTTTACGGTAATACTCTAACTCACCAAAAAATTTCCCATCTAACAAAGAAAAATCGAGCCCGATATTGGCTAACTCAACAGTTTCCCAGCTGATGTTAGCATTGGCCATGTCGTACTGTGTAACACCTGTTACCAGGTTGCCGTTCATCACGTTATCTTCAACGGCATATTGAGGTAAATATCTGAAATCGCCAATTCGCTCATTCCCCATCTGGCCCCACGAAGCTCTCAGCTTCAGGTTTGTTAAAAACTCCAGGCTTCCCATGAACTCTTCCTGCGAAATTCGCCATGCCGCTGAAAAGGATGGAAATACGCCCCATTTATTACCTTTAGCGAAACGTGAAGAACCATCTTTACGCACGTTTGCTTCAAACAAATAGCGCTCTTTATAGTCGTAATTTAACCGGCCAAAAAATGAATTAAGGCCATGCTTTTGCATACTCCCGTCGGCATACTGAAACTCCGAATCTCCCAGTGAAATATGAGGCATGTTATCGGATATTAAGTTGTTTCGGGAGCCACTCAGGTAGTAACTGCGATAGCTGATCTGTTCGGCACCTGCTAAAATAGTGAGGGCGTGTGCATCGCTGAAGGTTTTATTATAAGTTGCTAAGGCACGAAGAGTCACCTGATAACTGTTTGTACGGCTATCACGAACACTATTTTGTGGATTCCAGGTATTCACATAGTTATCATCAGCATCATAAAACTTATGTGTGCGATTATGCGTTTTATTCATCGACCAGCCCCCATTGACTGCTGCCACACCCTTCAGACTCAAGCCGTCAAGTAGCTCATAAGCTGTTTTGAGCTGCATATACACCTCATCCTTTGTATACTCCTGGGTGCCTATCACTGATGGATCAAGGTAAGCAACCGGGTTATTATTCTGATCATCTAAGGCGTAATTCCCGTTTTCGTAGCGAACAGGTGTTGTGGGCACCATCGACCAGGCGGTAGCCTGCGCACTTCCCAGACCGCCCGGCCAGTCGCGTTCGGTATGACGGTACTGAATATCAGCACCAAAATCGAGCCTGTTTCCTACTTTGAAATCGGTATTTAAACGCATATTATAGCGCTCATAGCTGGTATTATCGGTTAAGCCCGGCTGGTCCAGGTAGTTTAGGGAAAGTAGATACTTGCCGTCTTCTGTTCCGCCGTTAATTTTTACGGTATGCTCAGTGATGTAATTGGCATTGTATATTTCATCGGGATAAACCACATAGGGGTGACCGTAGGGATCTGCACCCGATTCGGTGATACTAATTGCATCTTCACTAAAAATGGGGGCATTGCCTTTATTAATACTCGCCTCGTTCACCATCTCCATGTATTCGCGAGCACCAACCGCCTTGGGCTTAACTGCTCTATCCTGAATACCAACATATCCATCATAGGAAACACGCATTTTACCTTCCTTACCTCTTTTTGTGGTAACGAGGATAACGCCATGGGCGGCGCGTGAACCATAAATGGCAGCTGATGCTGCATCTTTCAACACGGATACGTTCTCAATATCGGCTGAAGGCACATCACTCAAACTCATTTCAACTCCATCGACCAGAACCAATGGGTTGGAATTGCCCGTGGTACCAACACCGCGAATAAAAATTTGTGGATCATCTCCACCTGGCGCTCCTCCACGGTCAATTACGGTAATTCCGTTTGCCAGTCCTTGCAGCGCTTTAGAAGTATTAGGGTTAGATATTTTAGCAATCGCATCGCCTTCGACCTTTGCCACAGAACCGGTCAGATTCACCTTCTTTTGTGAACCATAACCAACCACCACCACCTCATCTAATCCGGTAGTTTCTTCTATCAGTGTTAGATCGAGTTGAGTCCGTTCCCCAACTTCTATATTCTGTTCTTCGAAGCCAATGTATGAGAAAGTGAGAATAACACCATCACCACTAACCGAAATCGAATAAGTTCCATCAATACCGGTAATAACACCGTTTGTTGGATGAGCTTTATCAAACACATTTACACCGGGCAGTGGTTCGCCGTTGATATCGGTTACCTTCCCTTTAACAACAGTTATCTTTTGCTGGGCCGATACCTCATGAACAGGAGATTGTGGCACAATAACAATATTATCGTCAATCATGCGATAAGTTAAGCCGGTTTGAGACAGTACCACATCCATTATCTCACCAATAGATGCCGATTCGGTATCAATATCTACTTTAGTCCCCGACGGTATCATCTCCGACTGGAAATAAATATCAATCCCCAGATTATTCTGTATCGTTTTTAAGGCCTCTTCGACGCTGACATTTTTGATCTTCAACGTGATACTGGTCTTACTCTGGGAGTAAGAACTGGCAGAAATCTGCATTAAGGACACGATAAGCATTACCATGGTTAGTCTCATAACCCTGACGAATTTGGTTGCTCTTCTCTCTTTAAAGAGAAAGCAACAGTTCCACTTTTTTTTCATAAATTTGAATTGTTAAATTAGTATTATTGATGTCCTGCAAGACATCAGGATCTAATCGGGAAATGTTGGTAGCATCTCCCGATTTTTAGTTTATCTCATACGCTTAATAATTACTTCTTGTCCGTTAATAGAATAGCTAATGGGAGTCATTACTTTAAGCAGTTCGAGGGTCTCGCTCAAAGAAGATGACTTTTTGATGACCCCATGAAAATGCTGGCCCTCGAAATCTTCGGCTTGCCAATCAACACGCACATTGTACCACCTTTCAATGATGTCTACCACCTCGCCAAACACCACATCTTCGAAAACGTATCGGCCCACCGACCATTGATTAATGCGTTTAGAATTAACTGT
The DNA here is from genome assembly GCF_051851475.1 of Carboxylicivirga taeanensis. NCBI lineage: Bacteria > Pseudomonadati > Bacteroidota > Bacteroidia > Marinilabiliales > Marinilabiliaceae > Carboxylicivirga > Carboxylicivirga taeanensis. The sequence continues at coordinate 536,388 of NZ_JBPUSJ010000001.1, forward strand.
GCGTTTCTCCACATTTTTGGTTGACACATCAAACACCACTTGCATATCTGGCTTCATGGTGATGTGTTTTCCGTTTGACTGCCACTGTACGATTCCTTCTTCGAGTGTGGTCACAATTTGAGTCTCATCCGGATAAGCCCTTATATTAAAAATAGTTCCAAGTACTTTCACCTGCTGCTGCCCAGAATGTACTTCAAAGACAAGTTTTGGGTGTTTGGTAACATTAAAATGCGCTTCTCCAACTAATTGGACATCTCTGCTGCCATGTCCAAAATCGGATGGAACAGTTAAACTGGAGCCCGCATTTAAAGTAACCAAAGAACCATCTGCCAATGTAAGCTGAGTAATTTGTCCTTCAGAAGCAGTGAAAACATGAGCGCCTCCATTGGATAAATCAGTATCTGGCCGGGCACTGAATTGATGACCAATAAAAAAAGCAAAAAGTACAGCGGCTGCAACAACTGCAAGGTTTAGAATTCGCTTCAAGCGATGCTGTCTAACAAATGATAAGGACAGCCGCTCTTCAACTCTTTCCCATTCCAACTCCTCATTATAATTGTAAGCATTAGTTTTCAGCCCTGTATAGTCCCACGCATCTTTCAGCTGCAGATAACGCTGAAAAAGCTCATTGTTATGCCTGAGCTGATGCACCACCTGTGCCTGTTCATCTGCTGAACATTCACCTTTTATATAGCGTATCAGTATATCTTCATTAATATCCATTTCATGTGTTTTTTAATAAGTTCCAATAATAAGAATTTACCCTACCTCAAAAGGTGATTTTTTTCCGAATAAATTGATTTTCCTTTGATTTACTCTTGGATTATGTATATTTGATGCAGTTACAAAATCCATGAATCCATCTGAAAAAATCATACTTCAAGCCATTAAAGGTGGTGAGGTGACTATGTATAAGGAGTTGTTCAGAAAATACTCCAAGTCACTATTTTACTACGCCTGTAAGTTTATTTCGCCTGATGACGCCCGTGATGTGGTACAAGATGTATTTATTGCCATCTGGACCCAACGCAGCCATTTAGACATTAAAACATCGCTGAACAGCTACTTATTTGGCGTTACCCGAAATAAGTGTCTCAAACACTTGCAAAAAAAAGAGAGAACCAGCCCCGATGACCAACTCTCGCTAATGGAAATTCAGCACTACGAGACCTACAATGACGGAATTAACACCCTAATTGAGAAGGAACTAAATCACAAATACGAAGAGGCTTTGCAGCAGCTGCCACCTAAATGTCTGGAGGTGTTTCTCCTAAGCCGACGTCAGCACTTAAAAAACAAAGAAATAGCTGAAACCCTTAGCATCAGTGAGAAAGCGGTAGAAAAGCACATCAATAAGGCACTGAAACACCTAAAAAAAGAACTGAAAGAATATCTCCCACTATTGTACTACCTGGGGCAGTTTTGGGGGTAAACAACAATATGATAGAAATGAAGCAACTGGAGATTAAACGTATTAAATGTAACGAATCAGGTGATATCAATTATCCTGAGGCCATCCACCCTATCGATAACGATAACTGGAACTACCCGGCCGATGTGAAGGTGAAATTTGGAATGGCCTACGACGATTGCCACCTGTACCTGCACTATGCAGTGAATGAGAATCACCCCAAAGCGGTATGTACCACCACTAATGGGCCGGTTTGGGAAGACAGCTGCGTGGAGTTCTTTATAACATTTGATGACCAAAACTATTACAACCTGGAGTTTAACTGTATCGGCACCCGTTTGGCTGGCTTTGGCGCCGTCAACACAAAGCGCCACAGGCTCAACCCTAAGCTGGTTGAAAGCATTGAAACGCTGCCATCATTGGGCAGGCAAGCAATTGACCTGGAAAACACACCTACCCAGTGGGAGATGAAAATTAAGATTCCGAAAAGCGTGTTTGGCGATACCATTAAGCAGTTTGAAGCCGGCCAAAGCTTTAAAGCCAACTTTTACAAATGCGGCGATAAACAAGAGCAGATGCACTTCCTGTCGTGGAACCCCATCAGCCACGAAAAGCCTAACTTTCATCTGCCGCAGTATTTTGGAACCATAAAACTCGTTTAGGCTAAAACCTGCAAGGCCAACAAAAAATAGTTACAACCCGGTACTGGCATATCGGGTTTTTTTAGTGCAATTATATCCCGTACCCTTTTAAAGTTCATAGTCTCAAAAAAACAACCAACATGCCTGGTGCCGGATCAGTATCCAGCTAAGGTTAGACAGGCGCGTGTCTAAACCGAGGACAGGCCCCTGCTAAAGCTTAGGCTAGGCCCTGCTTTTTAAAGGTGGTAATTTATCCTCTCAACAGTTCAGTACTCGTTTGCATGATTAATAGTGCGCCTTATAAACAGTATCTCATCTATTCGAATAAACCTTCCAGCTCCTTATCCTTTTAATTTTTCGGTATTGAACTGCGATGGTTTTTAAAAAAGAAACCCCCTCTAATGCAATAATCGACCAATTTGCACATGTTTCCTACCTGAATCAAATCAAAGGAGCAAAGTGGTTCAGAGAAAAAAAGTTAATATTGTCATTCTCTCAAACCCTTTAACCATACTCAATTGCGAAATAGCCATACACACAATGAGAGGAAAACGATTGAATGCTCACCCGCTTTGGGTTGCAATTACTAAAAAATAATGCAAAATAGTCGGTGTGTTGTTTTCAAATAAAGATGGTAGAAACATTAACTAATAAATAAAATAATATGATTCACAAAAAAGTACTTCTTGTCTTTGCCGGTGTTCTGGCCGGTCTTTTGACGGGACAAATGAAGGCCCAATCAACGGCCGATTACCAGGTGGTGCCCTTGCCACAAACAATTAAAACAGTGGAGGGGGAACCCTTTGTTTTAAATGCCAAAACAGTGATTGCCTATCCCAATGGCAATGAACAGATGGCACAGAACGCAGCTTTCCTCAGTGAATATATTCAGGAGCAAACCGGAATGACACTGAAAACAAAGGTAAAAGGCAGTAAAAATACCATCGCCTTGCACCTGAATGCAGACGAACAACAACCAGAAGCCTATAGTATCCATGTAGATAAGGATGGCGTAACCATTACCGGAGCCAGTGCTTCAGCAGTGTTTTATGGTGTCCAAACCCTTCGTAAAGCCATCCCCGTGCAGACGGTGGAACAGGTTAACTTGCCAGCCGTTACCATTGAGGATGCACCGCGCTTTGCCTATCGGGGCATGATGCTCGATGTGTCGCGACATATGTTTTCGGTCGCTGAAATTAAAACCTTTATCGACATGCTGGCCTTACACAACATCAACAACTTCCACTGGCACCTGACCGAGGATCAGGGCTGGCGCATAGAGATTAAGAAATACCCTCGACTAACCGAGATTGGCTCACAGCGCAAGGAAACGGTGATTGGACGCAACAGCGGGGTTTATGATGGCGAGCCGTACGGTGGATATTACACACAGGAGGATATTAAGGCGGTGGTTAACTACGCTGCTAAACGCTACATCAATGTGATACCGGAAATTGATATGCCTGGACACATGTTGGCCGCTTTGGCATCCTATCCGGAGTTGGGTTGTACCGGAGGTCCTTATGAAGTATGGACACAATGGGGCGTTTCAGATGATGTTTTATGTGTGGGTAACGACCAAACCCTTGCCTTCGTGAAGGACGTATTAAATGAGGTGATGGATTTATTCCCTTCTGAAATGATTCATATTGGCGGGGATGAGTGTCCGAAAACACGCTGGAAGGACTGTGATAAATGCCAGGCACGCATCCAATCTTTGGACCTGAAAGCTGATGAAGCGCACACTGCCGAAGAGCGTTTACAAAGCTACTTTATTAGTTATGCAGAAAAGGTAATTAACGATCGTGGCCGTCGTATGATCGGCTGGGACGAGATACTTGAAGGCGGTTTGGCACCCAACGCCACAGTAATGTCCTGGCGAGGCATGGCCGGTGGTATTCAGGCCGCTCAAATGGGGCACGACGTGGTGATGACCCCCAACTCACATGTGTATTTCGATCATTACCAGTCAACCGATGTGGCCCGCGATCCTTTGGCCATTGGTGGATATTCACCCTTGAGTAATGTGTATGATTTTGAACCCGTGCCTGCGAAACTAAGTGCCGAAGAAAGTAAGCATATCCTGGGAGCACAAGCTAACCTATGGACTGAGTATGTGCCGGTATTTTCTCATGCGCAGTACATGGTATTACCACGTATGGCAGCCTTAAGCGAAGTGCAATGGATGCAGCCCGAGCAAAAGGATTATGAGGCCTTCTTGTCGCGCTTACAACGACTGATCGAAATCTACAAAGCACAGGGTTACAACTACGCCAAGCATATTTACGACATAGAGGCAGCCTTTGTGCCTAATTCAGAGGATGAAACCATTGATGTGTACCTGAAATCACTGACTGATGGACCTATTTATTACACATTCGACGGAACAGCTCCAGTTAAGCATTCGCCTGTTTATAAGGATGTGCTGAAGTTCAACCGGAATGCTTCTATCAGTGCACGTACGTACCACAAGGACGGTGCCAGCCGCGTGTTGCGCGAGTCGGTAGTATTTAACCAGGCTACCACAAAGTCTATTAAGGCCCTACAGCCTGTAGATAAGCAATACAGCTATGAAGGCATCTCCACCTTAGTGGATGGATTGAAAGGTAATAACAACTACCGGACAGGTCGTTGGATTGCTTTCCGAGGAAATGACCTGGAGGCCGTGATTGATATGAAACGTCCTACCAGTATTAAAGAGGCTGAAATAACTACAAACGTAGTAAAGGGCGATTGGGTATTTGATGTACGCCAATTTGAGATTCAGGTTTCAGACAATGGTCAGGAATACCGAACAGTGGCTACTCATAGCTATGCACCCCTTTCTCAGGATGATGCTGATGGTATTAAAACCCATACGCTTAAGTTTGAGCCGGTGCAAGCCCGTTACGTTAAAGTAATTGCAGTTCCCGAAATGGAAATGCCACAGTGGCACGGTGGCAAAGGCAAAACTGCCTATTTATTTGTGGATGAAATTGTGCTGAAATAATATTTGCCAAAGCATTTTAGAAGACCCGACAAGCTTAATGTTTTGTTGGGTCTTTTTGCTTATTGGAGGAACCACAATGCGCTGGCAGATAGAATTTCCACGTAACCTGATTGAAAACATAAAAAAAGCAGCTACGAACATTTCGTAACTGCTTAGCTTTCTGTGGGCCCACCTGGGCTTGAACCAGGGACCCCCTGATTATGAGTCAGGTGCTCTAACCAACTGAGCTATAGGCCCGGCTTTATAAGGCGTATTGCCTTTTCAGCGGATGCAAAAATAGTTAACAATTTTATATTATCAAATAGATACTTTTAATATTTTGTGAATATCAGAAGCTTTTCGTACCAGCCAGGCATTGAAAAAACAACTATACTTCTGTACATTAGAGCAATATAACTTAAGACCTAAAAAATGACACACCCACAAAAAATCAAGATTATAACAGGTGCTTTACTCACCGCCTGCTTTCTGACGGCTTGTTTACCTGGAGGTGGTAACTATTCACCTGCCGAACCAGCAGGCTTTTTTACAGGAATTTGGCACGGCTGGATAGCACCAATATCACTTATTTTAGCACTCTTCAACAAAGACATCACCATATACGAAACCTTTAATACCGGCTGGTGGTATGATTTTGGTTTTTACATCTCAATAATAGCTGGCTTTGGCGGGCTAAGACTGCTGCGTAAAAAAACAGATTAATGATACACTCATTTATAGGCAGACAAAACAAGATGACATAATCGTTAATTTGGCTGAAATGTGTATATTAAAGGACACATTAGTCGATGCACTATGCGCACTTTTATCATCATAATCCTTCTAGGATGGAGTTGTCTAACTCTTCATGCGCAATACTTCGGCCAAAATAAACCGTCCTATAAAAAGTTTGATTTTCAACTCTACAAAACCCCACACTTTGAAATCTATCATTATTTCAACAATGATGATTTAGTGAAGCAGTTGGGCAGACAAGCCGAAAAATGGTATTATTATCACCAACAGGTTCTGCTAGACACTTTTCAAACCCGTAATCCGCTTATTTTTTATTCTAACCATGCCGATTTTCAGCAAACCACCGCTGTAAGCAGCCGGATAGATGTAGGAACAGGAGGTGTTACAGAAGGAATGAAACGACGGGTTGTTATGCCGGTAGCTTTCACCAAAGCACAAACCGACCACGTATTGGGCCATGAGCTGGTGCATGCTTTTCAATACCATACCCTCACCTCAAACAGTGATGTTAACCTGATGGCCATAAACAACATCCCTTTATGGATGATTGAGGGCATGGCCGAGTATTTATCATTAGGAACTGCCAATAGCCAAACGAGCATCTGGATGCGCGATGCGCTAATTAATAACAAGTTTCCAAGTCTTGAACAGATGACGCGCAGTTATCGTTACTCACCCTATCGGTATGGACATGCTTTTTGGGCATTTATTGCCCACCAATACGGCGAACAATATATACCACGCTTGTTTAAAGCCACCGCACAACATGGCTATCAACAGGCCATTGGCGATGTTTTGATGCTGTCTGATGACTCTCTGTCTGTTATATGGAAACAATCTTTAAAGGAGCACCTTTTGAACAACCAGGCAGACTCAACCCTCACTATTATTGGTGAACGACTGATCTCTAAAAAAAATAGCGGCCGCTATAACCTTAACCCTTCAATCAGCCCCAATGGCAAGTATGTGGTCTATCTGTCAGAGCGAGATGTTTACGACATCGATTTATTTTTGGCTGACAGCCAGAGCGGGGATGTTATTTCTCGACTTTACACGGCAAGTAGTCACGATGAAATTGATGCCATTAACTACCTTGAAACATCTGGTACCTGGTCGCCCGACAGTCGCTTTTTTGCATTCATCGCATTCAAGCAGGGAGTCTCTTCCTGCCAGGTTTATGACCTTCAAAAAAAACAGATTACCCATGAGATTCAAATTGAAGGGCAGGATGAAATTAGCTGGCCTGCTTGGTCGCCGGTAAACAACACCATTGCCTTTGCTGCCCTAAAAGAAGGAAACTCCGATATTATTGTTTACAATTTTGATGAGGGCACATACAAAAACATCACAAACAACAGCTACTCCTGCATTCAACCATCGTGGACCGATAACGGACAGTTTATCTATTTTGTGACGGATAAGGATGTATCTGCCCAACAGAATAAGCAAAAAGGTTTAAACCTTGCGAAGGTATCAGTTGAAAACTCACAAATCAGCTATTACAGCACTTTCGATGGTGCTAAAAACCTGAATCCAACTGCCACTTCCAATGCTGAAGAAGTGCTGTTTCTATCCGACAGGGATGGCCGCCGTAACCTTTACTTACTCAACACAACCAGTTCTGAAATCTTTCAAATCACACATTATCCAACCGGTATTATTGGCCTCACCGATTACTCACCTGCACTAACCATTGCTGCCGACACCTTATTATATACGATGCTCTGGAATGGCGAATACTCCATTCTAAAAACTTCCCTTCAGCATGTTTTACGCAATAAAGAGCTGATTGAAGCTCCAATAGCAGACCTCAGCGCTTCGCGCCTTCTGCCCCACTCCGTTATTCCTTCACAGGTGGAAACCAACCTCTACTTTAACCGACAACCCCATTCTTTGCAACCCGATAGTTTTTTTAATGCACGCATTCAAAACCGTTTTAAGCTGGATTATGTGGGAAATGCTTCAGCAGGTGTAATGACGGGACGCTTTGGGACTGGGATGGCCGGAAGCATTGAGGCAATGTTTAGCGATGTATTGGGCAAAAATATGTTATATACCGCATTAAGTATCAATGGTGAAATATACGATTTTGGTGGTCAGATAGCCTATATCAGTCAACGTAAGCGTGTCAAATTAGGCATTGGTCTTTCTCACATTCCATACCGCACAGGCACTTATCAATATCAAACGGACACCTTGAGCGATGGCACCACCAGTCGTTCGCTTAACTATCTTTTTCGCCGCACTTTTGAAGATAAACTATCCATCTTTACATTTATACCCATCAACAAAACTAAGCGATTTGAATTAGGCGCCTCCTATGCATTTTACAACTATCGTATAGAACGAATCAAGGATGTACGGTCCTACTCACAAATATATTCTGCCGATAAGGAGAGAATTCCAGCTCCCGATGGCTTTGGTACAGGTATACTGGATGCAGCCTATGTGATTGACAATGCTAAAATGGGCTTGGCCTCCCCGGTTGAAGGCAAACGGTTGAGGATACAGGTTGAACATTACCTGCACAAACTACAAATGCAAACACTCCTTGTGGACTTCAGACGTTACATCTTTATCAAACCCTACAGCCTGGCCTTTCGACTTTACCATTACGGGCGCTATGGCAAAGACTCCGATAGCGAGCGAATGAGCGAACTTTTTCTTGGATCGCCCTGGTTCATAAGAGGCTACGATATGGGTAGTTTCTATGGCGATGAATCCACAAATGCCAGCACAATCAGCATGAATCAGCTAATTGGCACGAGGCTTCTCGTTTCTAACCTGGAATGGCGCATTCCCTTTACCGGCCCAAAGGAAATCGCCTGGATTTCGTCAGGGCTACTATTTAGCGAACTGGCCCTGTTTCTTGATGCTGGTGTGAGCTGGAATAAACACTCTTATCCGGTTGCCAGGCTTACCACCAATAACAGCACCCAGCGAATTCCGGTTTTCAGTGGTGGATTGGCCTATCGAATCAACCTGTTTGGCGCCATCATACTGGAACCCTACTACGCATTCCCCTTCCACCAAAATCAAATGAAGAAAGGTGAATTTGGCCTCAATATATTCGCCGGATGGTAAACTAAATACACAATATTTTTCGACGATCGTTTAATGAGCTCCTTAAAATCACTATCTTGTGATTGCGGGGGCAGATAATTTATGTGAGAAAAGTTAATTGGAGAGCATCCAGAAAACAAAAGCTCATGGACTATCTAAGCCGGATCAAACCGACTTATGCAAATCTACAGGTGTGTCGAAAAGAATCAGCTTTCCGACCCTTTCCCCATGCCCTTCTTTCAGACAAGTATCATTCTCATTTACTAACTAAAACAACATTTCTATGGAGTCAATTTTTTGGTTTATACCAATTGCATCCTTATTAGCATTGGTCTTTGCGTGGATATTTTTCAAATCCATGATGAAAGAGTCGGAAGGCACCGATAAAATGAAGGAGATCGCCCAACACGTGCGAGATGGGGCTATGGCCTATTTATCCAGACAGTATAAAGTCGTTGGTATTGTCTTTCTGGTGTTGCTAATAATCCTATCAATACTTGCATTTCTTGGAGTCCAAAATCCATTTGTTCCCATTGCCTTTTTAACCGGGGGTTTCTTCTCCGGACTTTGTGGTTATCTGGGTATGAAAACCGCTACATACGCATCGGCCCGTACCGCCCATGGAGCCTCTCAATCACTCAACAGAGGGTTAAAAGTGGCATTTCGAAGTGGCGCCGTAATGGGGCTGGTCGTAGTAGGATTTGGCCTCATCGACATTGCTTTGTGGTACGTCACCCTTAACTATATCTACGACCATAATATTTTTGGATTGGGCCTGAAAGTAGCCGAGGAAGTAAGCCTGATGGGTGCCTGGACAACGGATTTTGTTGCTAATTCCGAATGGTCACATGCTAAAATGGTACACATCACCACCACAATGCTTACATTTGGTATGGGAGCCTCAACACAGGCCCTATTTGCTCGTGTTGGCGGTGGTATTTACACGAAGGCTGCTGATGTAGGGGCAGACCTTGTTGGAAAGGTTGAAGCTGGCATACCAGAAGATGATCCGCGCAACCCAGCTACTATAGCCGATAACGTTGGTGATAATGTTGGTGATGTAGCCGGTATGGGTGCTGACCTGTACGAATCCTACTGCGGGTCCATCCTGGCAACGGCCGCTCTGGGCGCAGCGATTTCAATGAATTCGGGCACTTTTAACGAAAAAGCAATTATTGCCCCTATGCTCGTAGCAGCAATTGGCATCATATTCTCTATTCTGGGGGTTTTTATGGTTCGCACCAAGGAAGATGCCAATGCCAAAAGCCTCCTCAACTCACTGTTAGTGGGAACAGCAGGTTCTTCTCTTCTGATACTTATTGCCATTGCCGTTATGGCCTACTTAGGTTGGTTCGGCTGGGGTATATTTGGCTCGGTGATTGCTGGTCTTATTGCCGGAATCATCATTGGCCAGGGAACTGAATATTACACATCGGATGGTTACAAGCCCACCCAGGGAATCGCCAAGCAAGCTCAACAAGGACCGGCTACTACCATTATCGATGGTATTGCGGTCGGCATGTATTCAACTTGGATTCCTGTGGTAACCATCGTTGCCGGCATAATTGCTGCCTTTGGTTTTGCAGGCGGATTCACTGATTTTAGTGAGGGAGTATACGGCATTGGTTTTGCAGCGGTAGGTATGCTTTCCACCTTAGGCATCACCCTGGCGACCGATGCCTTTGGCCCCATCGCTGACAATGCAGGAGGAAATGCCGAAATGGCTGAACTCCCCAAAGAAGTGCGCGAACGAACCGATGCACTCGATATGCTTGGCAATACCACGGCGGCCACAGGCAAAGGCTTTGCCATTGGATCGGCAGCCTTAACCGCCATGGCGCTGCTGGTAGCCTATATGGAAGAAGTACGCATATGGCTAAAAAAAGTACCCGAATTGGGGAATAAATTTATAGAAACAACGGGCGCCGAGAGTCTGACTAAGGCGAGCATACAAGATTTTGTTAATTTCTATGAGCTCAACATTTTTAATCCGCTGCTACTGGCCGGCCTGTTTATCGGGGCAATGATGGCATTTGTATTCTGCGCCATGACAATGAAAGCTGTTGGACGCGCTGCCGGAGCCATGGTTGATGAGGTGCGCAGACAATTCAGAGAAATACCTGGCATTTTAGAAGGCAAAGCTACGCCCGAATATGCCAAATGTGTGGCTATCTCAACCAAAGGTGCACAGCGTGAAATGATGGTGCCATCCATTCTGGCAATCGCTGTTCCAATCATAGTCGGTTTAGTATTTGGCGTTGCCGGGGTCATTGGCCTGCTAATGGGTGGCCTAGTAACAGGGTTTACATTAGCGGTAATGCTTAACAACTCGGGAGGAGCCTGGGATAATGCCAAAAAATACATCGAAAAAGGGCATTATGGCGGCAAAGGCAGTGAAGCGCACAAGGCAGGTGTGGTTGGTGACACTGTCGGCGATCCCTTTAAAGACACATCGGGCCCTTCACTTAATATTCTTATTAAACTAATGACCATGGTATCTGTGGTGATGTCTGGACTAACGGTTATTTACTCATTGTTTTAATGGTTCTGTTGATTTAAAGTAGATTGGGCGGTTAAGAGCCGTCCCCGTAACAAAACCCGTTCTGATTTCAGGGCGGGTTTTTCTTTTGAAGCCTTCAGACACATATAACATTGCGTTCCTTTACTAATGTGCTTCCCAATAAAGGCACGAAATATTCCGAATGGTATCAAAAAGAACACCAGGCCTGACAATACAAAGTAAAGTCTACAAAAATAAAAAGGCCGCTCAATTCTGAGCGACCCTTGTATATTTTTAATGTCGATTGACTTCTATAACTGTTTTACGAGTGATAAAACGGCCTTTGCGCAACCTTCTTGTCCGCCTTTAAAGGAGAAGTAAAGGTGATAAACCCCGGTCTTTCGGCAAATGAACTGGAACTCGTCATACATTTTGCCATTGTGAAAGTTACTACTTATTAACTTGTCACTCTGCTTCAATTGCATAATCATTTTCTCAGTATTGGAGGCACCATTTACGATGTTAAATTTATACTGAGTATTACTATTTAATACAACCGAAAATTTTACGTAACCGGTTTTCACATCTTTGCGTTCTTTCACCATTTCAACAGTGAAATCCTTGATGTATTGGCTGGATCCCATCTCCTTCAGGGCCGTCTTAAGCAAGTCGTCACTACATTGAGCCGACACACTTAAAACACTTACTGTAAAGAGAATAAGGAAACTATAAAATAACTTTTTCATGGTATCAATTTTAAATGGCCTGGGTTAGAATAATTACAAAAATAACTTTTTTTCAAACACGCAGACTACGACACGATGAATTCTCTTAATGCCTTAATTTCAGCAACGATGCCATCAATTTGTTTTGGCGTAATTTCGATGTGGCTAATTTCGTCTTGAACAATGATTAATTTTCCATCTTGCTCAATGGTTTGTGGCTCGGCAAATTCTGTGGTGATTTTCACCCCGTCAAAGGCCGACTTTAGTTTACCAATGCGCTTAGCGAGCTCAGCAAAATCAGGATCGTTTGAGTAATTTCTCAGTATGATCTCGATAATATTGATGATGTCCTTTTGTTCAGCAACGCGGTTAATCAAGTCCTCGTTTCTGGTTTCTTCAATAACACTTCCGGTAATGTATAAGCCTTCGATCCAAGCTCCGGTAACAATTAGCGATGAAACATTACTACGCTTTTGATTGCGCAGGTAAGAGTCCATCTTGTTAAAGCTTGAAATAGAGATTTGCATTAACGAGTCAAGGTTATTATTGTTAGTGGCCATGCGTTTCAGTGCGTTGAAATCAAAAAACTGGCCAACTTTAATACCTTCTGACAAACTCTTAATCGCTACCAGGTAAGAGACTACAATATTATTTTTATCGAATGTGTTAATGTAACCCAGATCAGCACTGTAAACCCCAAGGTTTAAAGCCCGCTTATAGCTGGTGTTATAAGCATCAATATTATCGGTATTATTAAGAATCTTTTGTGAGAAATCAACGCCTGTTGCTTTAATTATTGAGGCCATTTCAACCGGTGATGAAATATTCTGGATCACATCACTCATTACTTCCTCTGACAATTCCAGCGCTGCACTTTCTGTAGCAGGAGCTAAAGTAAGTTCATCTGACTCGCTACTTTTTTTTGATGACCCTGAACAGGCTGACATGATACAAATTCCGGCCATCATCAAGGCTAGGTAACTAAATTTTCTCAACATTTTAGTACGTTTTAAATTTCGATTGAAGCAATTATACTCAATTATGTGGTAAAAGGTTACTTTTTAGACAGTTTTAATTCGCCGAAGAAGTTCATGCCTCTCTTGAGCAAGTCGAAGTAAAGCACTATATACATCAGAATGGTCAATAACCAAACTACCGCGATATTAAACCACAATGTATCAAAGAAATGCCCGGCAAAATGCTTCTGCGGTGCAAAAAAATGAGTGCGAAAAGAAAGCACGGATTCAGGCTCGGGAATCTGATAAATCGGGTCCACCACTTGGATAAGCTTGTTACCATCGCGCAATATCTTGTTCTTATCAAACGTTTTGCGAACAATATCCGAGATGCTCTCATTAAAATAAGCATCTTTGATAGCGTTAAACCGCTCTTTATTATTGCGAATATTTTCAGACATGAAGCGGTTGATGGTTTTATCCGCCGAATTAAATAGGTCGCGGTAATGTGCCTTTAATTGCTCAATATAAGCCATAGCAGCGCTGGCCGCCTGCTCATCAAACCCTTCCACTGTCAGGTTGCTGATGCCTTCAAATTGAATACCTGGCACCCGTTTAAGCTCCTTCGATAGTTCGTTATGCAACAAGGCAATGTTGTTGCTGTAGGTGTTACTTGTTTTATCGGCGATCCTGCAGCGGTCAATGATTTCCTCCAGCTCAGGAAGGTAATACACATTCTTAAAGTCGGCACTGCTTTGCTGCTGCTCAACAGAGAAAATATTCTTCTTGAAATTATTGTGCTTATACTGGTGTACGATCAACCCTTCGTAAATATAACGGGAAGGCATCACCTCAGCCACTAAAGGCACTTTATCAACACTTGTAAAATCTTTGTTTAACTTGTCGAAAGTAAACATGGCTCCTCCCAATACCATTTGAGGAATCATTACCAATGGTATAAGAATGTATATGGTAACGATGGAGTTGAAAGAGGCCGATAAAATGAGCCCCAATATGTTGGCAAAGGCTGAAACGGAGAACAGTGCCAACCAAAACTCAAAGTTCATACCTTTAATTCCCAAAATACTATTTGCCACCAGCACGAATAAAGTCATCTGGATGGCCGACATCGTAAATAGAATTAATATTTTGGATGCCAGATAGCTCGAACGGCTTAGGTTGAGGAACTTCTCCCGCTTTAGTATTTTTGCATCTTTAAATATCTCCTCAGCACTGATAATCAACCCGAAAAACAAGGCCACAATGATGCCCATAAAAATATATGGAGCCATGTTTTCATTCTCCCGGAAAATATACACATCCGATTCCGGGTCGACTATGTAGCGAATAAGATAGGCTAAAATAAACCCTAAAAAGGGTGCTTCAAGCAGGTTGAGTAGTATGTACTGTTTATTACTGATTTTAGACTTAAAATCACGCAGTGTATAAATAAAAAACTGCTTGAACCAGGATGGAATATTCAACGATTTAGGAGGAGTTGCATCCACCTGTTCCACCTTGGGTAATTCAATATTTTGCTTATAATGGTTGTGCCACTCTTCCGGAGACGTTTTGCGTTTGTTGGTATAGTTACCATATTCATCAATCACATTGGCATCGATGATGTTGAAAATTAACTCAGGGTTAAGGTTACCACAGGTACCACATTCACCTTGATCACTGTTAATTTGTGCATCCAGACGCTTGAAGTAGATGAGAGACTCACTTGGGTTTCCATAATACACCGGATACCCTCCGGTATCCAGAATAAACATCTTATCAAACATCTTGTAGATATCTGATGACGGCTGATGGATAACCACAAAAATCAGCTTGCCTTTGAGAGCCAATTCTCGCAAGAGGTTCATCACATTTTCCGAGTCGCGAGAGGACAATCCGGAGGTTGGCTCATCCACAAATAAGATACCCGGCTCACGTATCAGCTCCAGCGCAATATTAAGCCGTTTTCGTTGTCCGCCACTAATCATTTTATTAAGCGGTGAGCCCACTTTCAGCTTACGGCGCTCGTATAAACCAAGACTCATGAGTGTATTATTCACAAGCTCCTCAATATGCTCTTCAGATTTATCTTTAAAGCATAATTTGGCGTTATAGTACAGGTTCTCATACACTGTTAACTCTTCAATTAACAGGTCGTCCTGCGGAATATAACCAATCACTCCTTCAACCTTTTCGCGCTCCTGGTGAAGGTTATAGCCATTGATTAAAACTTCGCCGCTCGTGGGTGTTTCATTCCCACACAATACATTTAGCAAGGTGGTTTTACCGGCACCACTGGCACCCATAATACCAACGAGTTTGCCCTGCTCTTCAGAGATGTTGACATTTCTCAGGCCAATACCTCCGGTTTTAAACTGAAAGCCTACGTCATTAACCTCGTACGAAATTTTTGACACGGCCGAGTCAGACATAAACCGGGAAACTACATCGGTATAGTATACAGGCTGTCCCTTAGGTAGTTTGATGAAACTGCCCTTTGGGAACAAATAAATTCGCCGATTACTAATGACCAGGCCATTAAGGTAGAGGTCCTGATTACCCGTATATCTGACAAAATACAATCCGGCACTCTTAACCCGCAGAATAAAAACATCTCCATCCAGCTCGCCTGATTGGATGTGCTTGGATTTGCTACCATCGGCCTGATGATGATTAACAATCAGTACATCTTCCAGATCGAGCTTTTGGATATCGTTGTTAACCGTATAGGTCTCAATGGCTTCAATTTCTTCTTTTGGCAGCTTAAACACATCGGCAACCGTATTGATAATTGCCATGCGTTGTTCGGTAAACTTGCGGTCGGCATTAACCAGCTCATACAGGCGCAGCAGTACAACTACCTTCTGCTCTTTGTTCAGCTGTCTGTTAATCTTTTTACAGATTCCGAGAATTTTCACGGAATCCTTCATTGAGGTCAACTTTACCTTACCTTCTGCTTCTCCTTTTGCCAGTTTCGAATCCCTGGAAAACTTCAGAAAGAGCGAATAATATTCTTCTACAGCTTCTGCATTTAACTGCTGCTCTAGAAACACCCTAACATACTCTGTTTCATTCGCTTCAACACCACCGTCCTGCTTGGCGATCAAACCAAACAGTTGCATTAGTGCCTTCAGAATTTCTTCACTCATACTTTAATTCTCTGGGAGGTCAATTTATTAGTCGGTATATGATACGTATTCGAAAGGTATTTCCACAATGTCGGCATACTCTTCACCTGCTTCCTGCATGTCTTCTTCCTCTTCGTGATAATGCCATTTAATCAAAACTTCGTGCCCATTTTCAACAATCTCTTCAAACTTTAAAAGAATGTCCAAAATCACCTTTGATGAGGCTGTGTTGAAATATTCCAATTTAAAATTGAATTCCGTTTTTGCAGCAGGCTCTTCTGCATAGGTGTCAATCCAGTTTAAAATAGGTTCGTAAAATTGGTTGACATCTTCGGGCAATGAACGACCAGAAATTTCGAATTTACCGTTGTCTTTATCCAGAATTACATTTGGGGTATCGTCAGTCCCAACAATATTAATTACTTCCATGTTAATGTCAGATTAGTTTCGATGTATAGTTGATGTTAAGATGAAAAAGCTAACCTCATCGTTTAATTTTTTAAACTCAAACGTGAGTTTACTACCTGTTTTTTTGGCGATATCAATAAAGCCAAGGCCGGCACCACCTTTGTCGGAAAGTCTTCCTTCGCGCATCTGCTTTTTATAAAGCTCAGACAGCCCTTGTTTATCGAGGCTATTTACGAGTTCGAGGCTGGCCTTCAGTTCTGGCACCTTATCATTTTTAATGACGTTACCGGTAATAATGTTATAGCTGCTTTCACCATGGCTCACCATCACAATTCCCCGTCGCTCACTCTCGTCATCCTCCAATGAATCAGCGTGCTTGCTAATATTCTGAAGACACTCTACCATGACATTAAATACTTTCCGCTGGACCGTATTTGACTCCTGACTCTTTTCAAGGCTCTTTTCGGTCAGAGAAGTAAATGTTTTGGTAATTTCCTGGGTTACCTCTCCTTCATACACTAAATTAATCTCATTGGTTTTCATCGTCTTGTACATCTGATATGCAAAGTCTAGAAACCCATGATTCTCTTTATTCTTATCCATATTTTGTAGTGTGTTAGACTTACTACTTCCTTATATTAGCGCAATATAGTAAGAAATACAAAAGTAGAAAGAACAATACAATTAGCGGCTCTTTTGGGCAATGAATTTATAAAAACCACTCCCATATCAGCCCTGTTTTCCGACCTACAAAGATAGTTGTATTTCCAACTTCTCACGTGAATGCTCGTACGGAAAAAACGCAGAATTGTTTTGAATTTTTACGCAAAATGAAGATTATCGCTTATCAGGGGGTAAATAAACCTGATAAACAACACCCTCAGGCATTTGTAGTCTTTCACAAAAGCTTTCGCTTAATTCAGATTGACCAAAAAATTGGATTGCAAACTGGTTGGCTCACTGACGTCGGCTTCCTGCTCCTCATCATAGCCCGATGTTGTGATACTAAAGCCTTGCGATAAGTAGTTGGAAATGGCTGACATCTTATCAAACTCACTGGCGCGACAGAAGATGCGTCTGGGCTCGAACTGAAAACAGTAATCCACAACTTTGGATAGGAAAAGTGCTCGGGTTTCAAATTCAATGGATTCGTCAACGATTCTGAAATTCCGTATCTCCACCTGTCGATCGGGCAACACAATCAAATCAAACAATCCTACTACAGCACCCTTATAAAGCGCCACAAAGAAATGAACTTCGGGATAAGAAAGGGCATTTCGTAAAACATCATTACCTGAGCATAACCTTGTCCACCACCTGCCTTTGGACTGGCAGATTTGAGGCTCCTGATAACTGAAGCCATGGTTCTTTTTAATTTTTACCAGTTCAATCTTCTTTTCATAGCCTCTGGCAGGCAAAAACTGATTGCGACTGGTAAGCTCAAGCAAATTATAGTTTAAACGCTTTCTCATAACTCCCTAACATCTTACTGTAGGGAGCTTAACATTATTCGTGCCAAACTATATTAAAAAATGTCAAAATCCACTATTACACCACTGACTCCCAAGTACCTGCCTCCGATGATCGAACAACCGCATCGAGCACTTTTTGATTTAGAATGGCATCATCACTGTTCTCCAAAGCATGGCCCTTGTCCAGCACAATTTCAGCGAATTCGGCCACCATTAGTGCATACTGATCAACCGGTTCGAAGTTAATTTCACGCGTGCCAATCGCTGAGTCGACAGTTACCTTTGCGGGCACATCATTATAGGCATTGAATGGCAAATGTATCGTAATCCGTCCGGCCGTAGCTACAATGTCCACCTTTTGAAATGCAGCGGCAGCCGTTGATACATTAAACGTGGCTCGCGCTCCACCAAAATCGAGTATGGCCGTAGTTAAACTATCTGTTTTAAATTCGGCATGATAACTCATGAGCCCAATGACCTTTTCAGGTTCTTTCCCCATCAGGAATCGGGAAAGAGAAATAGCATAACAACCAATATCGCGCAAACCGCCACCTCCATACTCCTTAATGTTTCTGATGTTGGCTGCCGATGGGTTATTATATGAAAACGAGGTGTTAATATACTGTACCTTCCCAATATTGTTGGTCCGAATGATCTCACTAACTTTTTTCCATTGAGGATGGTACTTGTACATAAACGCCTCCATGAGCACCACTCCCTTCTTTTGGCAATACTCGGCCACCTCCATTGCTTCTGTGGCATCCATACTAAGGGGCTTTTCGCAAAGTACATGCTTACCTGCATCTGCTGCCTTCTTAATCCATTCGGCATGCAAATGATTTGGCAACGGAATGTACACGGCTTCAATCGTATTATCGTTTAGCAGGGCTTCGTAGCTTCCGTAAGCCTGCTCTATGTTAAATTGCCGGGCTACATCGGCAGCTTTCAGCTCCGAGCGAGAAGCAATAGCCGCCAGCTCAACATTTTCAAGCCCCTGCACTGGCACCACCACTCGCTTAATAAAGTGATTGGATACCCCTAAAACACCTAACTTAATCCGTTTCATCATTCACTTACTTTTGCTTAGTCAACCTGATAGTTATAAATATAATTTTGCGCACCACCAACAATTAAATTGAATCTCGAGGCCGAAGACTTGAGAAAGCCTATGCTAAACCTGGATTTACCTTTGAGCGGAAACCCCTTATATGTTTTCCCATTTTCGTTTAACAGATAAATATGCCCATTTGATTTTTCGGTCACACCAAACTTCATATTCTGCGCCGAAAAACGATATAGATCAACACTCAGGTTGATCTCATTTTCAAACTCTCGTTCAAAGACCTCTTTACCTTTATTTGAAACACATGTGACCTTATTAGGTTCGGCAATCAGGTAATGACTCTTCCCATTCATCTCAAAAACACTAAAAGCATGATTTCCGGCTGCAGAAACCAACTCCGAACTCGTTACTTCTCCGTTAGATAATTGAATTTTTGTAAGTCGTCCATCAGCACACGTTGTTACCAAACAGTCGTTAGCTTGGTCCTCATTCTGAAGAAAATAAGGCGAATTGGCGTTTCTAATAAAATCCTTATTGAGCTTCACCCGAATATTCCCTCGCCTGTCACATATATAATTTCGCTTATCATCGGCAAAGGCTATATAATCTTTCCCACTTGTGCGAAAGTGCTGAACAGGCAGGCTCACCCGACCATCAGTTTTATTAAATTTCCAGCCGGCCACCGTATTTCCCTTGGCATTGTACAAGTATATCCGCCTGTTTTTACAAGCCACAAAAAGCCGGTAATTCCGATTGTTATCGTAATCGAATACGGCAATTCCGTTGGTGGCTTCAGATGGCAGGCGCACCGGGAAGTTCGCAACATGGTTGCCATTTCTGTCCAGCAGATAAATGGATTTTCTGGTATTAAACAGGTACTGTAATTTATTATTGTGATAGTAGTCTATTTGCACCACATCACTTAAAATCTCGCTATCGAGAGGTTTTTTCCACAAGACACGGCCTGTATTACTTAAAAGGTAAAGGTTATTTGCCTCGTCCTGCACCACCACTTCCCGCTCCTGGGTATAATGGTTATCTACCAATACCGGCTTAAAGTTAACTGTTGAGTCGAGCAGGCTTTGCCAAACAGTGCGTGGCTCTGACTCGCGACTCGGAAGGTATTGAAGGTAAGAAGTGGTGTATATCATCGGCCCCGTGCCGCTCAACTGCATGCCAAAACCATAAAAATTATTCAAGGCAGCTTTCTGATCTTCATTTAAACTGCCGAATATGGGTGCAAATGACTCTTTAAAGAACGACTCCAAATGGGCGGTTTCGCAAAAAGCAAACACATTCTCACGGCTCGAAAAATGGCTTCTAAAAGCCTGATGTGCTTTATCATTTGAAAGCGTAGTTTTGAGCATGTTACTATATATAAACTGCTCTATCAATATCGGGGCATCGGCAATTATCAGATTATCCTCATAAAATGAGAGGTATTTTTGAGGCACTTTGGGCAGAACGGCTTGAAAAAACAGCTCGAGCATATCATTAGAAAAACCGTTGTAGATATTATAGCTGATGCCGTCATCGGGCGTATATTTTTTTGCTACAAGCGCATTTTTATTCATCTTACGCAACATCTCCATTAATGCCTCTTTGCCTCGGGATGAGCTATTAAGCTTAAATACAAGCAAGCCATTAGCTTTTGGCTGAAGGCTATTATAGTCGGTATAAACCAAAGCCATACTTCCAGACAACTCATTGAAAAAATCGTCCTCAGGATTAAACCCCACTTTAAGCTCCAAACCACTTAGCTGCTTCCGAAATTCACCATTTGCGGCATTAAAGCTGGCGATACGCTTTTTTAGATCTTCTCCGCTTTCGAGACTAACTGACAGATAAGAACGCGTATTACCAGGCAAAACATCTTGAATTTGGGTTCGCTGTGGCTTGGCATTTTTAAGCAACTGGCTCATGATGCCGTTATTATTGGCACCAATAAACCCATTTAAGACGATGGCCTGCTGATCAATGTCAATATCGAGCTCGGCCCATTTGCTTTGGTCGCCAACAACTTTCGCTTTCCTCTTCAGACCGGGGCCTAAAATCGACTTCAGCACATCTGGCAACTGGTCAAAATTTACGAAGAGATTCAGTTTAGAGCCAGCTCCAATCGTTTTATATATCTGCTTAAAATCATCATGGTTAGTCCATGAATAGACATTTTGTTGCTCCCTAACAGAAGCTTCCACCAAAAGACTGGTTTGACTTAACAGCAAAATACCATTATTTACACTTGCAAACCAATGCTGGCCCTTGCCTTTAAGCTCGTAAATCGTTTGGGAATTGTACTTTCGTTCACGAAGTGTTACTCCCAGATCGGGCATTTGCCTGATAAACCGCTGTATTTTGGCTTCTTCTTTCCGATTAGGCAATTCGAATATAAAAAGCTGACTGACACTTTCTTTCCCTTGCGCATGCAATGAACAGTAAAACGGCAATTCTTTCAGATGAGCAAAAGCACTCAGTCCATCACCAACCTTAAGGGAATCTAAATACTGAAACTCTTTCAGGCTTTCACTCACCAATGCTGAACTTCCTAATTCATTTTTGAAGTCGATGGTGTTGAACAGGGCATTATAAATATAGTCGATACTCTCCCCTTTCATTATAACAGCTGCATCGGACGGAACAGCTGCAAGCGACTGAGTATTGTCGTAGCTTTTAACACGACTTACCTGATAAAGAATGTAAGCAAGTAGTAAACAACAAACTGAAATAGTGGCAATGATCCAGCCTTTTTTCATATTGTAAGATAGTTCGGTTAGACAAATATTAGTTAGGAACCTTATTACAAAGCTAATTTTGATCGCTTAAATGGGCAAAAAAAAATGATGAATTCTACCTAACCACCAAAATTTTAGTCACCCCAGATAATTCACCCCCTTCATCACTCACATAAACCAGGTAGACTCCCGTCTTAACCCTTTCTCCCCCAAAGTTTTTGCCATTCCAATAAGCCTTGCCTCCTAAAGAGTTCGTTTGGTAAACAAGCTTACCACTAACGGTTGTGATTTTGACGATACTATTTTGCATTAATCCGGCAATTGTGATATCGCCGTTAAAATCTTCCCGAACAGGATTCGGGTACGCATAGATTTTTTCAAACCCAGCTGCTCCTTCAGTGGCCGTCGCCTTATAGGAAACGATTCCTTTAGCCGTGCCAATAAACACCTCTCCATTAGCAGGGGAAATGGTAATGCTGGTGATGCTATTGGAAGGTAGCGGACTGTTTTGAGTATTGAAAGTGGCGTAAGTTTTTAGTCCGTCTTCGGAAACGAGATACACCCCAGAATTCTCAGTACCAATCCACTTGCGGTTAGCACCATCAACGGCAATAGATGATACGCGTTCTTTCTCGAGCAGGTAGTCAGCCAAGTTACTTCCATCATTACGCGGTACCTTAATGCGACTTACAATCGGGTACTCTTCTGTGAAAATTGCCCAGGGCCGAAAATACACCAGTACGCCTTTATCGGTTCCAAGCCATACATAGCCTTTCTTATCTTCGGCCAGTGACAGAATCACTCTGGTCAGCTCTTTTCCATTTTCATCCCAAAGCCTTAGCTGACCTTTGTTACGCTCATCATTACCATAGCCCAACGGCGCACCGCTTCTATATGCATCATCGCTATCGTCCAGTAAAGTGCCTTTGGTATCTATCACCATTAGGCCCTGTCGCTCCCCTACCGCCGCGCGCGGAATGGGGAACCAGACCATATCATCTTTCGTAATCAGCATCTGACCCGTGCTATGTATGTCTCTGGCGCCGGCATAGTCAAACTGGTACCAGGCTGAGTCTGATTTCACGACAATGCCACTTTGCACTTCCGAATTTGTCATCCACACATTACCCTCACTATCGCTGGCAATTCCGCCAACCCTTACATACATTCTGCCATCCGGAAAGATATCCTGCAGGCCATTGTCACTTTCACCATGATGCTGAATGGTATCGACCCCTTGGACTTCGAATATCCCGCCACCCCAGCTGGAGATATACGCTTTGCTATCATCAGTTTTATCGGAACAAATTCGCAATAAGTCCCTGGTTGTATAACCTCCGCCAGGCACCTTACTTCTATAACTATCCCAATTGCTGTAATTGAAAAAAGAATACTCCACCCGACGGTTTAGATTGTTGTAATCAGCGGTTATTCCGCCAGCTGTTGAATACACTCCTTGACTGGTCGCATGCAGATAAAAGCAATTGTTGGAATAGGGGCCATTGGCCAGGTAGAAATTATCAGCTGCATGTGTATATTGCACCAGCCCGTAGTTCCGATCGGCCACAAAATAAGCATCTTCGTAACTGGAGTAAATGGCATCTTGAGCCGATAATCTGTCGGCAAATGAATAGCTGGTTATCCTGTCTGACTCGGTAAAATTTTCATTAAAAACAAGGATTCTGGACGACAAGGAAACAACTAGTTTACCTGCAAACACATTGATACTCTTAACCTGTGAATCGGTTAAAAGACTAGACCATGCATTTTCATTTCCATGCTCCACCCTGTAGCCATCAGACACTTTGCCAACAGCAACAATTTGCCCCTCGTGAATATTAACAGCCAAGTACGGCACAGCTTCGGCAGACACCCTACGCCAGGCCTTATCAAATACAATCAAGGGGTCCGACAGGTTTGCCTTAAGCAGTCCGCGCTCGGTTGCAGCGTAAATAACATCGCCCTGAACATGGGTTTCATTTATCTTCAGGCTTTCTGCATTAAGGCCTAAAAAATAGGTGTCGCTAATCTCATTTTTCTCAAGGTCGACCACCAACAAGGCATAATCGGTACTGCAATACGCCTTATGGTCCGAAATGTAAAAATGATTAATCTGCTTTGTTCCAGCTATTTGTTTCTGTTTAAAATCGGGAATATTTGTAACTTCACTACCACTTATGACATCAATATTTCCATTCTCATATCCAACTATAAACTTATCGCCAGAAATTGATTGAAGTGCCGTAATCCCAACATCACTTAGGCCATTGACCCGGTTAAATGTTGAAATCTCTTTATTCAATTTATCAAACACCAGCAGGCCCATGTCGCACGCTATAGTCACGTAGTTTTCCGATTCAACCACATTATTGGCATTGCGATATGAAAAATGTGCTCTCCACCGTGAATCTTGTCCGAACAAAAATACAATAGGAGCAATGAATAGAATCAAAGTAAGCAGGATGAGTTTACGCATATTGTTCTCTCAAAAAGTCGATTAGTTTTTTAATAGCCCTTCCGCGATGACTTATTTCATTTTTTAGCTGAATATCCATCTCGGCAAAAGATTGCTCGTAACCCTCGGGCCTAAAAATTGGATCATACCCAAAACCTTCGTTACCCTGTTTATTTTTGAGGATAGTTCCTTGCACCACACCTACAAACTGAAACTCCTTTCCGTCGATAATTAAAGAGATAACTGTCCGAAACCGCGCCTTACGATTTGCCACACCATCGAGGCACTGAAGTACCTTGGCCATATTCGCCTCAGCATCATTATCTGTACCAGCGTAACGGGCTGAGTATACACCGGGTTCACCATTTAAAGCCTCTATTTCCAATCCCGTATCGTCAGCGAAACAATTAACATCAAACTTTTTATAAACGTACTCCGACTTCTGACGGGCATTAGCCTCCAAGGTCTCTCCTGTTTCAGGAATATCATCCTCGCAACGAATATCTTTGAGGCTGAGAAGCGTAATTTTCGAATCTAAAAGCGCTTGAATTTCCTGAAGCTTATGTTGATTATTAGTTGCAAAAACCAGTTCCATATGATTAGTTTTATCTTTTAAACGTTTTGAATACAAATGTATTTTAAAAACTTTAAAACAATATAGGCACAAAAAAAGACGACCTCTATCAGATCGTCTTTGGCCTTTATAGCAGGTTAACCATTATCAACCAAAACTTCCATATCCGTACTTCATCAAGTCTGTGCGCGGATTAATTACCAACACAGGCATTTTTGCACTGTTGGCAATTATGTATTGCTCGTAAGCACCTAACACATAGTCATGAAAAGCAATATCACGCGTTGTCATCACTAACACAAGATCGGCATCAATCTTTTCCGAAAACTGAATTGTTTCCTTCGAGAAAGAATCCTCACCTTCAGACAGAACCAATTCGTAATCAACCCCTTTTTCTTCAAGATATTTTTTAGAAAACACCACATTTGCTTTTGTACGGCTATCAATAATACCTTCTTTAGTGGCTGAGGCGTAGAGATACACCTTTGGGTTGGAGAATTGATATAAGAACTGCACCCACTTGAGCTTCTCCTTATTTTCCGACTTATAATCAACCGGAAACACAATTTTTTGATAATCGTCGCGCTTAGGGGCTGACTGCACTACCAAATATGGGATTTTAGAACCAACAATCACTTTCAAAGCCCAGCTACCAGTCAACTTCTGTAGACCTTTCATCCCATGGGTCCCCATCACTACCAAAAGGCAATCAAGCTCCTCTACAACCGTATTAATAGTTTTAAAAATTGTTCCTTCTTTAACCGATGCAAATGGTTTTACTCCCTTTTGCTGCTCAAACCTTACGGCCTGCTCTTCAAGTTTGGCCTCTAAGTCGCTAATTTGATCTTCACTTTTGGCAATGTGCAGCAAATGAACCTTTGCGTCGAGTTCATTGGCCACCTTTATCGCATGCAGTACTGCGTTGTCTGCCACTTCGGTAAAATCATAGGGGACCAGAATAGTGTTCTTTGATGTGTCCATAAAAAGCTCTACTGAATGTTCTTTATTAACGGAATAAATATAGTATTTTTGATTCTAAATCCAAGCAAGGGAGCCATACCGTATAACTATGCCAAAGGAAGCCATCAACATAACAGCGCTGCAGCTATTACTTTCAAAAAAGAATCAGCTATTGGCCTTGGTATACGCAACATTTTTACTTTTGTTTCCAAATTTTATTCAGGCAGAAACACAGGCTATTCGAATAGTGGTGGAATGCCCAGATAAAAAGCCAGTTGCTATTCATAATAACACTACTATTTCGTGCAAATCATTCTCTCTGTTCTGGCAAAGCGATAGTTTGACCCCAGCCATCTGCAGATACCGGCTTATTCCGGGTTCTAAAGAATGGAGCCCTTGGTCCGTGCGTAACTCCGCCACTTACTTTAACCTGCCAGAAGGCAGCTACCTGTTTATACTGGAACAACGTAATGGATCAATTCAGGAAGCAACCATACACATCAATTTGCCCTTTTGGGAAACAATGCTGTTCTATATTGGAGGCATTGTTCTGCTCAGCTTTCTTACCTTCTTTTTAATCGTTGTTCTTTTTCGACAGCGCATACGCAAAATCACCCACAACATAGAAAGCGAATTCAGAAAAACATTTCGAATTAAGCAAAAGGCCAGAGAAAAAACAACGGGCACCAACGCCTTGGCCGTCAAGGAACAGGCCCGCATTCGTTCGCGAAAATACAAAAAAGTAACTGTTTTATTCGCTGATATACAGGGGTTTACTAAGATAGTTGAACACATTAACCCTGAGACATTAATAGATGAGTTGGATCGCTTCTTTTTTTATTTCGATGGCGTGGTAGAAAAGTACAACATTGAGAAAATAAAAACAATTGGCGACGCCTATATGTGCGCTGGCGGAATCCCGAATATTAACCGGACCAATCCCATTGAGGTAGTTCTGGCAGGCCTCGAAATGCAGAAGTTTATGCTCGACAGCAAAAAGCAACAGACCGGTGAATTGGGATTCTGGGAGTTACGCATCGGTGTTCATACCGGACCTGTTATTTCTGGTGAAATAGGCCGAAAAAATGTGTCGTTCGATATTTGGGGCGACACGGTTAATATCGCATCACGAATGGAAAGTTCGGGCACTCCAGGCATGATCAATATCACGGGCGTGACCTATGAGCTGATTAAGGACTTCTTTGAGTGCGATTACAGAGGCAAAATGCCAATTAAGTACAAAGGAGAAACAGATATGTATTTTGTTAAACGAATCAAACCCGACCTGGCGAGTGATGAGCAGGGAATCTTCCCCAATCAAAAATTCTATATCAAACTTCAGCACATTCGCTTTGGAGACATTGAAAAGTTTATTCTCGATAAACTAGAGAATGAACTCATGGATGGCCTTTTCTACCATAATAAATCTCACACCAAAGATGTGATAACGCAGGTTGAAATTATTGCCCGGGGTGAAAATGTCAGTTCCGAAGATCTGCTTGTGTTAAAAACAGCAGCCTTGTTACACGATGTCGGTTTTCTGGTGGAATATAATAATCACGAAGATAACAGCATTCAGTTTGCAAAAGAAATACTTCCTCAATACCATTACCCCGACTACCAAATAGAACAGATTGTTGAACTCATAAACATTACCCGCGTCGGCAGTAAACCCAGAAACTACCTGGAAAAAATTCTTAAAGACGCCGATTTAGACTATTTAGGCCGTCCCGATTTTATTTCCATCTCCAATAATCTGTTTAAAGAACTCAACCAGCATAACGGGAAAATGACCATGGCTGAGTGGAATAAGAAGCAACACCGTTTTATTTCCGAACACACCTATTACACCGCAACTGCAAAAAGCCTTAGACAAGTTCATAAGGAGCGTCAGCTGCAAAAATTAGAAGTGCTGGTAGCAATTTAGCTATGGATATAACGTTTAAAGATCTATATTTGCTATATTCTTAAAACTAACAATTGGAAAATGGCTAAAAATTTCGAACCAGAAAATAAGTTACCCAACATGATTGGTCCGGGTACGAAAATTAAGGGCGATATAGAAACAAACGGAGACATCAAAATTGACGGTACTATTGAAGGGAATATTGTCTCTAAAGGAAAAGTGCTGGTTGGACAAAACGGTGTGGTTAACGGTGAAGTTAAGTGTACTAATTGTGACATTTATGGAACATTTGATGGCCAGCTTCAAGTTACTGAACTGTTATCACTAAAGGCCTCCAGCAAGTTGCATGGCGATGTTAGAACCAGTAAATTATCTATTGAGCCAGGTGCCATCTTTACCGGAACTTGCAAAATGGATGAGAAGGTAACACCGCCGGCTAACCCAAATGCCAAGAAATAAGCAGACAATCCAATATGCCCGTTCCTCAGTGCTATATTTAGTGGGTTCATTAGCTGTTGCAGCTATTACCTACGCATTTGACGACTGGCTTAAGATATTGATGGAGAAGGTAATATCCGGACTTATATTTTTGACTGGGTTATACCTTCTTTTTTATTTCATTTTTGCTTTTATCCAGAAAAAGCATCCGGACAAAAGTGCATTTACCTTCTTGATATTAACGGCATTAAAGTCAGTTTTTATTATTGTCTACTTATTTCTTTTTTTAAATCCGACAGACATTGAAAACAAAACAGAAATACTATTGTTTTTAATGAACTATTTTGC
Organism: Carboxylicivirga taeanensis; assembly: GCF_051851475.1. Classification (NCBI taxonomy): domain Bacteria; kingdom Pseudomonadati; phylum Bacteroidota; class Bacteroidia; order Marinilabiliales; family Marinilabiliaceae; genus Carboxylicivirga; species Carboxylicivirga taeanensis. Next base: position 564,892 of record NZ_JBPUSJ010000001.1, read on the forward strand.
GCTACTAATCATAGACATAGTTGTTAAATTGCGCTTAATGAAATAAAAGAACTTAAAACAGCACACTAAATTTAATGCAACATATACGGATATTTCTTGCACTGACTGTGCTTATGACCTTGCCCATAAGCACCTATGCTGCCGACGAGCATAACAAAGGTACTGATGCTGAGTTTGACCCCATGGAAATGATTATGCACCACATTGCAGATGCACATGAGTGGCACGTTATTTCATTTACCAAAAATGATGGCACCGAGCAGCATATTACCATTCCCCTTCCCGTGATTCTCATTGATGGTGGATTGCAGGTATTCATGTCTTCAGCATTTCACCATGGTGAAAAAGTAGTGCAAAAAGGAAATTCGTATTACAGGCTCTACCACGGTAAAATTTATAAAACCGATGCAAGCGGAACCATCAATTACAACGACCAACAGGAGGTGCTGAACAACAAGCCTATCGATTTGTCCATTACCAAGAATGTGGCATCGATGTGGCTAAGTGTGCTAATTATTATTTGGCTCTTCACCAGTGCTGCTAAAGGCTATAAAGGCCATCCGGCAGCTCCTAAAGGTGTGCAGTCGTTTTTAGAACCACTCATACTTTTTGTACGCGATGACATAGCCTATGCACAAATAAACAGGGAGAAAGCTGATCGCTACATGCCCTTTCTTCTCACGCTGTTTTTCTTTATATGGCTTAACAATCTTTTGGGTCTGATCCCATTTTTCCCGGGTGGAAGTAACCTGACGGGTAATATCTCTTTTACCATGGTATTGGCCCTCATAACCTTTTTTGTGACCAACTTTAGTGGAACCAAAAGTTATTGGGGACATATTTTCTGGATGCCAGGCGTACCTGTACCCATCCGTTTATTATTGTCTGTCATTGAATTTATTAGCTTATTCACAAAACCATTTGCGCTAATGATTCGTTTATTAGCCAACATCACGGCCGGACACATCATCATTTTAAGCCTTTTCTCACTCATTTTTGTAATGAAAAGTGCCTATGTCAGTTTTGTATCAGTCCCGATGGCCTTAATGATGTTTATGCTCGAGTTGTTAGTTGCGGTGTTACAAGCATACATATTTACCTTATTATCAGCCTTGTTTATAGGCATGGCTGTCGAAAGTGAAGAACATTAATAGTTAATATTTTTAAACGTAATACAATGGAAGGTTTATCATTAACCACAATCGGTTTAGGCTTAATCATCATCGGAGCCGCATATGGAATTGGTCGAATTGCCCAGAGTGCCATGGAAGCCATGGGGCGTCAACCAGAAATCAGTTCAAAAATTCAAACTGCAATGATTATTGCGGCTGCTCTTATTGAAGGTGCTGCCCTATTTGCGATTGTAGTGGCTCTAATGAAAGGTTAAAACTGAACGATTATGGGATTGCTAACACCAGATCCCGGTTTAGTATTTTGGTCAGCCCTCACCTTTGGACTGCTGGTTTTCATACTAAAGCGATACGCCTGGAAACCAATTTTACATGCAGTTAAATCGCGGGAAGAAACCATCGAGTATGCACTAGCAGCTGCCGAAAAAGCCCGAGCCGAAGTTGAAGACTTGAATGTCACCAAGGTTCAGATAATGGACGAAGCAAAGGCTCAGCGAGATGATTTGATCAAACAAGCCAGGGACATAAAAAAATCAATGCTGGACGATGCCAAATTGAAAGCACAGTCAGAAGCAGACAAAATTATTGCTGCTGCACGTGTTCAGATTGAGCGAGAAAAGAACGAGGCCATCCTGCAATTGAAAGAAAAAGTAGCAGAATTTTCAGTTGATATCGCCAGTAAACTATTGGAAGAAGAGTTACAGACTTCTGACAAGCAAAAGGCGATTATTGATAAATATCTGCAGGAAGTGAACTTTAATTAGTGTTTACAGGCACTAACTAAAACGATGTAGAACACCCTCTGAATACAAGAGAATGAACAGAAGTTTAATAGCCGACAGATATGCCAAAGCACTTTTTAAGCTGGCCCTTGAGCAAGATGAGCTGGAACAGGTCTACAAAGACGTAACCCTGCTGCAAGGCTACTGCAAAAATGCGGAAAGTTTCTCCGATATTTTAAACAATCCGGTTATTAAACCCGCTCAAAAGAGGCAGGCATTTCATTCTGTATTGAAGGGACAAGTGAACCAAAGCACATTAAATCTTTTGGATTTACTAATTGCTAACAATCGCGAAGTTCTGATGGAGGATATCAACAGGCGTTTTATCTGGTTGTACAAAAATGAGAAAGGCATAAAAGAAGTAACACTTTATACAGCTGTGGAATTTGATAAACAGCAGGAAGCAACACTTATGCAATTTCTGAAAGACCAGTTTAAAGCACCTATTGAACTTAGCGTCAAGGTAAAACCTGAACTATTGGGTGGTTTCATCCTGAAAGTGGATGGTAAGATGGCGGATGCCAGCATGAGCACTAAGTTGAAACAAATAAAAAAGCAATTGCTTAGTTAAACGTACTAAATTTGATAAGCGGATGGATACGATAAAACCGGCTGAGGTATCGGATTTATTAAAAAAACAGATAGCAGGCTTCCAAACATCAACCGACCTGGAGGAAGTAGGAACTGTTTTACAGGTGGGTGATGGCATTGCCCGTGTATATGGTCTTACCAACGTACAATCCAACGAATTGGTTGAGTTGGAATCATGCATGGGTGTGGTACTTAACCTGGAGCAGGACAATGTTGGGGTCGTACTATTTGGCTCGTCACAAGTCGTTAAAGAAGGTGATTTAGTTAAACGAACCGGGCGAATTGCTTCCATCAACGTGGGCGAAGGATTAACAGGGCGGGTGATCAATGCTCTGGGTGAACCCATTGATGGCAAAGGCCCCATTCATGGCGAAACATATGAGATGCCGCTCGAACGCAAAGCGCCGCAGGTTATCTATCGCCAGCCCGTAAAAGAACCTTTACAAACAGGCTTATTAGCTGTTGATGCCATGACACCAATTGGTCGCGGACAGCGTGAGCTGATAATTGGCGACCGACAAACAGGAAAAACAGCCATTGCGATTGATACAATAATCAACCAACGCTCCTTCTACGATGATGGACAGCCTGTTTATTGCATCTATGTAGCCATTGGACAGAAAGGAAGTACGGTGGCACAAATTGTGAACACCCTTGAAAAGCATGGTGCCATGGAATATACCACTGTCGTAGCGGCTTCGGCAGCCGACCCTTCGGCCATGCAGTTTTACGCCCCATTCTCTGGCACGGCCATTGGCGAATACTTTCGGGACACAGGGCGCTCAGCGTTGATTATTTTTGATGATCTGTCAAAGCAGGCCGTATCGTATCGAGAAGTAAGCCTTCTACTGCGTCGTCCTCCCGGCCGCGAAGCCTATCCTGGCGATGTATTCTATCTGCACAGTCGTTTATTGGAGCGGGCCGCAAAAATTATTGAATCCGATGAAATTGCTGCACAGATGAATGATCTGCCCGATTCAATCAAACACTTGGTAAAAGGAGGTGGTTCGCTAACTGCTCTCCCAATTATTGAGACACAAGCCGGTGATGTATCTGCCTATATTCCTACGAATGTCATTTCTATTACCGATGGCCAGATTTTTCTGGAAAGTGACCTGTTCAACTCGGGAGTGCGTCCGGCCATTAATGTGGGTATTTCAGTATCGCGCGTTGGTGGTAGTGCTCAAATCAAACCAATGAAAAAAGTAGCAGGTACCCTGAAGCTCGACCAGGCGCAGTATCGCGAACTGGAAGCTTTTGCAAAATTTGGCTCCGACCTCGACCCGGCCACCATGCTGGTACTTGATAAAGGACGAAAAAATGTGGAACTCCTGAAACAGCCCCAGTATCAACCTGTTAAGGTAGAAGAACAGGTGACCCTCATTTATTGCGGCACAAAAGGCTTGCTTAAAAATGTACCTGCAGATAAGATCAAAGAGTGGCAAAAGGAGTTTATCGAAACGCTTCAAATGAGCCATCAATCACTGTTGCAGGATATTAAACAAGGAAATTACAATGAGGAAATTACCAGTCAAATTGAGGCTGTAGCAAAAGATATTGCTGATAGATATTTAACCGCAGAATAAAATAACTATGCCAAGTTTAAAGGACATACGTATTCGCATTAACTCGGTTAAAACAACCCGACAGGTAACCAGTGCTATGAAAATGGTATCTGCAGCCAAATTTAAAAAGGCACAGGACGATATTTCATACATCCGTCCCTATGTCGACCGTTTAGCGGGTATGCTCTACAAGCTGTCGGGATCATTAGAGGAGGATTTTGAACTGGAATGGTCAAAAGAGCGTACGGCGCATAAAATACTGTTAGTTCCTGTATCATCCAACCGAGGTTTATGTGGTGCATTTAACACCAACGTGGTCAAAGAGGTTGAAAAGCTCTGCAAGGTTGATTTTAAGCTGCAAAACAAAGCCGGCAATGTGGACATACTCACCATTGGCAAGCAAGGGCAAAAAATACTAAAGCAACGGCACTACAATGTGGTAAAGGATCACAACGATTTGTACACACATATCAGTTTTGAGAAGGTTATAGATGTGGCCCATGAGCTAATGGAAGCTTTTCTCGCCGGCAAATATGATCGCATCATTCTGGTATATAATGAATATAAGAATGCAGCTGTACAAATCATTCGCTCCGAACAATTTCTACCCATGGAACTCCCATCTAAGGAAGATATTGAACAAACAGCTACCGACTACATTATAGAGCCAGATGTGCCCACCTTTATCACCAAAGTAATACCTGACGCTTTAAAAACAATGTTTTACAGGGTGATTTTAGAGTCATTAGCCTCGGAGCATGGAGCCAGAATGACCTCGATGCATAAAGCAACTGATAATGCCACGGATATGCTTGGCGAACTGCAGCTCCAGTACAACAAAGCCCGTCAGGGAGCCATTACGAAGGAAATTTTGGAGATTGTTGGTGGTGCTGAGGCACTAAAGAAATAGTTTATAACAGACATATTTGAAAGCCACCCTCAAGGTGGCTTTTTTTCTCGTAGGACTTATCCAAAAAACAAATAGGCCAATAAAATTGAGGCAATTATTCCTGCAAAGTCGGCAATTAAGCCACACGATAAGGCATGACGCGTTTTTTTAATGCCGACAGAACCAAAATACACAGCCAGCACATAAAAGGTTGTATCGGTAGACCCCTGAATGGTACTAGCCATACGACCTGCAAACGAATCGACCCCATGCGTGTGAATGGCCTCAACCATCATCCCACGTGCAGCACCACCACTAAGCGGTTTCATAAAAGCAGTGGGTAAAGCATCCACAAAACGGGTATCCAGACTTAAAAACTCAGCCACCAGGCGAAATCCTTCCAACAGAAAATCCATGGTACCTGAGGTTCTGAACACCGCCACCGCCACAAGGATGGCCACCAGAAAAGGAATAATTTTAATGGCTATTTTAAACCCATCTTTGGCCCCATCGATAAACGCATCGTAGACATTCACTTTTTTACGGATGGCCATTAAAATAAAAGTGATAATCACCAGAAACAGCAATAGATTAGCTCCCAATAAAGATACCGTATTGACCTCGTCCTTGGTGAGTGTGCTCAGGTAGTAGATAAAACCACCTATTAAGGCTGTAAAGCCCCCCAAATAAGCCAGAATTACTTTATCAAACAGGTTAATCCTTTGCACTACCGATACAGCAATAATGCCGATAATGGTACTGAAAAAGGTGGCCAGCAAAATGGGTAAAAATATATCGGAAGGATTGGCTGCCAACTCAGTCGCCCGAATCGCCATAACACTGATGGGGATAATGGTTAACCCACTGGTATTAAGCACCAGAAACATAATTTGTGCATTGGAGGCCGTATCCTTACTTTTATTGGTCGACTGTAACTCCTGCATAGCCTTCAAGCCAACGGGCGTAGCAGCATTATCGAGCCCCAGCATGTTAGCGGCAATATTCATCATCATGCTGCCATAGGCTGGATGGTTCTTTGGCAACTCAGGAAACAGACGACTGAAAAACGGACCAATCAATCGCGACATCACGGAAATCATGCCGCCCTGTTCCCCAATCCGCATCAGACCCATCCAAAGGGTTAAGGCCCCGGTTAAGCCTAAGGAAATTTCAAAGCCGGTTTTAGCACTGTCGAAAGTGGCATTCATCATCTCGGGAAACACATCCATGTCGCCAAACACAATCAGTCTAACCAGGCCAACGATAAAGGCAATCAAAAAGAAGGCAATCCAGAGATAATTCAGTGCCATAGGCTGTTAAAATATAGTTTTAGAAATGGTTTCGTAGGCAGGTGCACTCACCTTTAAGTTATCAATTTTAATCGCACTATTGGTCGAACCAAAGCCTATCAATCCTTTGTTATTTGATTCGTCGGGCACATCAAGTACCAGCTCTTCATCGAAATAAACCTTAATGGTTTTAGTGAATGTGCTGCGTTCAATGCGTAACTGATGCCAGTCCTTAATTCGCCAAATCACACCATCACCATTTACTTTCCCAAGTCGTTTCGGCTTGTCATTATTCACCATGAACACATTGTGACTGTCTTTATCGGCCTTACCTGCAATTTGAGCATAGCAATACTGACTTGTATCCACAATATCGAAGAAAATACAGAAATCCAGAAGGTTGAAATCTTTACCATTTTGCACCACATCCATTTCAATCACAAAATCCTTCAACTCAATGTTTTTTAGAACCGCTACAATAGATGGACCAGCATGAGCACTGGTATAATCGCCGGCTCCCAGGCATTTCAATGAACGCCCTGGTTTCCCGTTCTTACTAATCAACCACTTCGATGCGTCTGAAAATTCAAAATCATCCGTTGATTTATCCTTATTGAACCCTTGGGAATAAACAACCTTATAATCTTTGAAATCGGTGGACTGGGCCTTTACAACTGTTGACAGGCACAAAGCAAACAAAAATGTGAGTGAGGCTATTTTCATTAGTTAAGCATTAATCTATGTTATCAACCACTAATTTAGCAAACTTTATTTACGATGAACTTTTTTAAGTTCTTCCAAATTGCGCTTAAGCTTGTATTCTTCATGAGGGGCCCCAAATTCTTTACAGCTCACCTGCTCAATTGGCACCTTCCACATCTTTACATTACGCACGGCCGGATCGCTGTATTCAAATTTTTTATCGCTATAGGTTTCCATTAAGATATCCAGAGCTGTGCGTTTTTCCTCCATGTCCTCAATCCATTGCACCTGCCCCATTGCCACAACACTCTTGGAAGTCATCCGGTAGCTACAAGCCACTTCGGGATGCTGAAACACCAGGTCGTTATCAATGGAAAAAGTTATACAAATACTTGGGTTATTATTTACAATATCCACCAATCGCCCATCGGGTGCTGAGTGCAGGTAAATCACATTATCTTTATAGCCATAATTCATAGGCAGCACGTAAGGTTTATTATCCGGGTCCACCACGCCAACAAAACAGATGTTAGCTTTCATTATTATGGCTTCAATAACTTCTTTATCGGTATGATTTAGTGTTTGCATACTATAGAAATTTACAGATTAAACAATGGTACGACCATCGAGCTCTTTTGAAATATGAGCCAAGACCTGCTGCCAGGTTATCAGCTCTTTCATCTCCTCCATCATGGCATCGGAATTACCGGATACTTCGTATTTTTGAACCAAAAGGCGCTTTTCTTTAATGATGGTTTTTACTTTTTTCCATTTGAGTTCCATCACAATTTTGGGTACCAATTTTGGCAGCAATTCTTCGGCATTGGTTACTACACCAAATTTCTGATGTATTTTACTCAGGTCATGCTCCTTACCAATTAAATCAGAAGCCAAACGGCTGAGCTCCGGGTCTGAGTTATTAACAAAGAATTTTAAGGTTGGCGTTTGAGTATTGGCGCACCCGGCATCATATGCTTCCATCATTTTATTATACACAGGATTGACACTTAGCAGATCGTCCTGTTTAAGTTCGTGCAAGATGTACTGCCCCACAGAAATGGGTTCCTCGTCATCCGGATTAACCGGTCGCTCCCCGTATTTCACCAAAAATCGCAATATTTCGCGCTCTTCCAGTTCGAGTGGATTAGGCGCCGTATCTTTGGATTTAGCAGCAGCTGTTTGCGGCTCCACAGCTGTGGAGGCCACCTGCTGTGCCCTTGGTATATTTCGCCGGTAATCTTCTTCCTGCTTTTTGCGTTGCAGTTTACCGGTTTCCTGCATTAAAATATGCTCATCTACCTTTAACAGGGTACTACACTCCTTAACATACACCGAGCGCGTTATACTGTCAGGGATAATTGAAATACTCCTGACGATATCCTGTATCAGCTGTGCCTTTTTAATCGGATCATTCTGAGCCTCCTCAAGCAGCAAGGACGTTTTGAACTTAATAAAATCCTGCTCGTGAGCGTTGATATATGTTAATAGTTGCTCTTCGTTGCGCCCTTTGGCAAAAGAATCCGGATCTTCCCCATCAGGCAGCAGAAGGATTTTCACATTCATCCCTTCGGCCAGCACCAGGTCAATTCCTCGCAGCGACGCTTTCAGCCCCGCCGGATCGCCATCATAAATAATGGTAATGTTTTTTGTAAAACGAGCAATCAGCCTAATTTGGTCGGAGGTTAATGCGGTTCCCGAAGACGCAACCACATTGCTGATGCCCGACTGATGAAAAGCCAGCACATCGGTATACCCTTCCACCAGAAAACAGCGATCCTGCCGGGTGATTTCCTGCTTGGCATGGTAAATCCCATACACCACCCTGCTTTTATGGTAGATCTCCGATTCCGGAGAGTTCAGGTATTTAGCAGTCTTCTTATCGTTTTTGAGGATACGTCCGCCAAAGGCTATCACTTTACCGGCCAAACTATGGATAGGAAACATAACTCGCCCCCTAAAACGGTCTGCCTGGTAGTTATCCCGCACAACCGTTAGTCCGGTTTTCTCGAGGTACTCGAGTTTGTAGCCTTGCTTAATGGCTTCGTTAGTGAAAGCATCACGCTGCTCGGGCGAGTAGCCCAATTGAAACTTTTCAATGATATCATCGCGAAAGCCACGGGTTCTTAGATACCCTAAGCCAACGGATTTCCCCTCATCGCTATCTGTAAGGTTTGAACTGAAAAAATGGCCGGCAAACTCGCTCAACACCATCATACTCTCCCGCTCATTTTTTTGCTTCAACTGCTCGGGTGAGTACTCTTCTTCTTCAATTTCAATATTAAACTTCTTCCCCAGAAATTTTATCGCATCAACAAACGACAGCTGATCATGCTTCATTACAAAGTTGAGCGCATTTCCTCCCTCTCCGCAGCCAAAACACTTGAATATCCCTTTATGAGGCGACACCGTGAACGAGGGTGTTTTTTCATTATGAAACGGACAGTTACCCAAGTAGTTTATCCCACGCCTGCGCAACGTCACATAATCAGACACCACCTCTACGATTTGGCTGTTAGCTGTTTCCAGCACCTTATCAACTGTAACCTGATCTATCATTTATGGAATCGTCTAATCATTTTTTGAGCGGTTCACAAAGATAGAAAAATAACACAGTATTTTGTTTGCATTTTGCACGAAGCGGGCAATAAGCCATTTGAATAATCAGCCATTTCCGTTACATTTATCATTAGAAAAAATAAAGCCACAATACACCTGTCTGTAACAGTTTTAGTATTGAGGGATGCATTATTAATTCCAATAAAATAATATGAGTAAGAAAAAGTTAGTGGTACTAACCGGGGCAGGCATCAGCGCAGAGAGCGGGATAAAAACATTCAGAGACAGCAATGGACTGTGGGAAAATCATGATGTTGCCGAAGTAGCCAGTCCTGAAGGGTGGGCACGCAACCCACACCTGGTTCTTGATTTTTACAACCAGCGACGCAAGCAGCTACACACGTGCAAGCCTAACGGCGGACATAAAGGCTTGGTTGACCTGGAGCGCTATTTCGATGTGCAAGTGATCACTCAAAACATCGACGACTTGCACGAGCAGGCTGGAAGCACTAAGGTATTGCACTTGCATGGTGAACTTAAGAAAGTGCGCAGTACCGTTGATGAAAACCTCGTTTACTCACTTGATGGCTGGGAGCTTAAATGGGGCGACAAGTGCGAGAAAGGCTCACAATTACGCCCGCACATTGTTTGGTTTGGGGAAGCTGTGCCAGCTATTGAAACGGCTATTGACCTGGTGGATAAAGCCGATATTTTTGCAGTGGTAGGCACCTCTTTAAATGTGTATCCGGCAGCCGGCTTACTCAATTACGTAGCACCAGGCACCCCCATTTACATCATTGACCCACACCAACCGAGCTACACACCAGCCAGCAACATCACATTTATACAGGCCAATGCCACAGTAGGTGTACCTGAGCTGATCACCCTTTTAACTGAAAACATCCATGCGTAAAATTTGCTGTTACCTTTTCGTTGCCCTGCTTTTTGGGACCACTATTAAAGCTCAGGAGTTTAGAGCCGGCCCGCTTGTTGGCGCATCATTCTCACAGGTTGATGGTGACTATTTCAGTGGCTATAACAAGGCTGGATTTACTCTGGGAGCATTTGTAAAAAGGCCCCTCGCCAAGCATTGGGATATCCAATTAGACATTGCTTATATACAAAAAGGAAGCCGGGAAGCTCCTAATCCCGAGAAAGGAAAATATGATGATTATAAGATACACCTCGACTACATCCAGTTTCCTCTGGTAGCCCGTTACCAATACAGGCAATTTTCGGCCGAAGGAGGCGTTTCTGTGGGTGTGCTGCTGGGTAGTAAAGAAGAAATTGACGGAACACCCATTGGAGACCTGCCGGAACATGAAATGGTTCCGTTCCAGGATATTGAATGGGCTTCTGTATTCGGACTCAATTACCATGTAAATGAACGGCTTTGGATCAATGCACGCTGGCTCTACTCCATTAATCGCATTCGCATTCCTTACGATGGTAAAATTCCTGTCTACGACCCCAAAGCGCATTGGCTGAGCCGTAAACCCGGCCAATACAACAATAATTTTGTGCTTACTTTCTATTACGCTTTCGACAGGATTTTATAAGACTGCACAAGCAATACTGGCCACACTAACCCTAACACCCTCAATAAACGTAAGTTCATTAATGCAGGCCTCCATGGTAGAGCCGGTCGTTATCACGTCGTCGATTAATAAAATATGCTTGCCCCGGAGTTGTTCGGAGTGTTGAACTGAAAAAATATTCTCCACATTTTGCCAGCGCTCAAACCTGCCTTTCTTAGTTTGAGTGGAGGTATGGGTGTTACGATACACATTACTCGTGTTAACAGGTAGTTGCAGACTATCAGAAAGGCCGCCGGCAATAATCTCGGCCTGATTAAACCCCCTTTGCCGCATTTTTTTTGGATGCAGTGGAATAGGAAGCAGTATATCGAATTCATTTTTATCAACCTGAAGGATCACCTTTCCCAACTGCCGCCCCAATTCTGTTCCAAGTGCTCGGTTGCCGCGGTACTTCAGCTCCTGCAAAAGGTATTGCACCCGTTCGCCTTTGCGGTAGAAGAACAAGGCAAAAGCCATCTCAACCCTGCAACGGCCCCACATTAAAGCCGATATCTGATTATCATAGGGACGACGCTCGAAATAGGTCCGCGGAAGTCTTCGCATGCACATACCGCAGAGCTCCTTTTCATGTTTCAATAAATGTCCTCCGCATCCAGAACAAACAGGTGGATAAAACAATTCACTTATCGCAGAAAAGGCATTTACAAGTCCGGAGGCAATTCGCATATAGTGAGGTTTTTACCGAATTTATACAAAGTCTCTTAAAAGTTCAAGCATTGGCTTAACAAAGGCTTAATTATCAGATAAAACCCATTTAACAATTACGTAACATGCGCTTTTTACATTTGCTCTCAAATAAAACTAATCATTATGAAAGCTCAATTGACCCTACTAATAGCCGCTTTGTTAATTAGCCTGTCGGGCCTTAACGCAACAGAAAAAGAACAGCCAAAAGTCACTTCCAGGGTTATAACCAGCAGCCTATCCGGAACAATTACAGATGCTGCAACTGGTGAAAACCTTGCTGGAGTAAAGGTGGTACTAAAAGAATTGGATACGGCTGTTTATACCGATTTCGAAGGGAATTTTGAATTTACTGATATTGCTCTTGGTAAATACACGGTAACTACCGATTATGTATCATACAAGTCAGCAAAAGCCCATGCTGTTAATACAACAGCTACGCCACCCCTGAAGATTGAATTGAAAACGGACCAGTGAGATTTAACCCATAAACATCAAAGGGACCACCATGTTTGGCAGCCCCTTTGATATACTAAGCTTTAATAGTTTTTTTGTCCAATTACTTTGCCGCTTTCGTCCCAGATGGTCCAGATGCTATCTTTCGTTCCCTGGTTGTAGGACATTTCGTAGCGTTTAACACCATTCTCATCCCAAATAAACCATTTACCGTGCTTTTTACCAAGCTTGTAGCTAGCTTCGCCGGTCTTCACACCTGTTGGTTCAAAGGTTAACCAAGTTCCATCCATTTTATTATTCGAAAACGAACGAACTTCTTTTACAGTACCATTTTCAAAATAAATAGTTGTAGTTCCTTGTTTTAAACCCTCTACAACATTCATCTCAATTTTTTTACCTCCCGATTCGTAATACTCTACGTACAAACCTGTGTAAAGCTCATTATTCTCATCGTAAAGTTTGCCGTCTTTCTCGGTCAGTTGTGCATTAAGAGATACACACCCAAACACAATCAATAATACTCCTACCAGCTTTTTCATAAGGCCTCCATTTTTAACGTTTATACCAACTCCCAAAAGTCCTGTGTGTATACTTTCGCATCGATATTACCGCACGAAACCTCATTTATCTTAACACAAAGTTAAGATTTAATTTACAGCCGCGACACATTCTAATGTTAAGTTTTACCGCGCATGCTGTAAAACAACTTTATTGAATTGCACTGGCAAAAACCTCAAGATTAAACTGTTTATCAGCCACGAAACGATTTTCGACCTTTTTAACTGTACAACATTCCACATAGTAGTCATGCTCAAAAAACAGCGTGATATGCTTTTGGACCGCCTCATTAAGGAACTCCTGCTTTTCTTTGATACTTTCCAGAGGTTGCGTATCGTAAGCCGATACCCAGGGCAAACGGATACTTGGAAGGACAGGAATTAAATCACCCATAAAAGCAATGGCGCCCTGCGGCGTATGGATAATGGGCAACACATTTCCCTGGGTATGCCCATTTAATAGTCTCACCTCTATACCGTCCATAATCATGCCATCATGCTCGATAAAGTTCAGAAGACCGGCTTCATAAACCGGCATCATGTTATCGGGAAAATAAACAACACCCTCGCGACTATTAGGCTGGACGTAGTTGTCCCATTGTGTTTTAGACACCCAGTGCTTCGCTTTTTCAAACATTAGCTGCGGCCGCTTTTTTTCGTCATAAACCACACAGCCACCACAATGATCCCAGTGCAAGTGGGTAAGTACCACATCGGTAATATCATCTGGCTGATAGCCGGCTGAAACGAGCGAATTTAGGAGTGTAGCCTCCCCGTTAAGGTAGTGCCACGAATAAAACTTATCGCTTTGTTTGGTTCCGGCACCTGTATCGATTAACACCTTGCGATCTCCCATATCGATTAACAGGCAACGCATGGTGAGGTTGCAATAATTATTACCATCGGCAGGATATTCCTTGCTCCACATCAGCTTTGGAATAACACCAAATAACGCACCGCCGTCGGCCATAAAATTACCTGTTTCGATTTTTAACAACTTCATTTAGCTTTCCCCCTTTTAATTATTGATTACTTTTACTTGATGAATTATTAAAAGCCTGCAAAGTTAGACTTTTGTAATAAGACAGCACAGAAACAGAAGAGTTGAATCAGACATAGATATTGTGTCAAAATATTATTGTATGAGAGTACATTTTATAGCTATTGGTGGCAGCGCTATGCATAACCTGGCCATCGCTCTCCACCTTAAAGGGTTTCATGTTACCGGTTCGGATGATGAAATATTTGAGCCTTCTAAAACACGGCTACAGAAGCATGGTCTACTACCAGCAAAGGAAGGCTGGAATCCCCAGGCTATTACAACTGAGCTGGATGCGATTATTCTTGGTATGCATGCCAAAAAAGACAATCCGGAATTACTGGCAGCCCAGCAGCTTGGTGTAAAAATTTACTCGTACCCGGAGTATTTATACGAGCAAACAAAAGATAAGAAGCGTGTGGTAATTGGAGGAAGCCATGGCAAAACAACCACCACGGCCATGGTTATGCATGTTCTAAAAACAATGGCCATCGATTTTGACTACATGGTTGGTGCACAACTGGATGGTTTTGATACCATGGTGAAGTTAACCCGGGAAGCGCCAATCGCTATTTTTGAAGGTGATGAATACTTATCTTCACCCATTGACCTAACGCCTAAATTTCATTGGTACAAGCCGCATATCGCCATGCTAACCGGCATTGCCTGGGATCATATGAATGTGTTTCCTACCTGGGAGAACTACATCAGTCAGTTTACAAAATTTGCCCAAAGGATAGAAAACCAAGGTGCCCTCATTTATTTTGAGGGAGATGAAGAATTACGAAAACTGGCGAAGAACCAAAAACAGGCGCTTCAGGTCATTCCTTACAACACCGCACCTCATCAACTTAAGGATGGCCAAGCCATTGTAGGCTGGGAAAGAAAAACCTATCCGATGGAAATATTCGGGGAGCACAACCTTCAAAACATGAACGGGGCCCGCCTGATATGCGAGCAATTGGGCCTGACTGCGCACGACTTTTTTACGGCCATGCAAAGCTTTAAGGGAGCATCGAAGCGTCTGCAGCTACTAAAAAAGAAGGAAGGAACTAATATTTATCTCGATTTTGCCCACTCTCCAAGTAAGCTGCAAGCCACCACTAAGGCGATGAAAGAACAGTTTACCAACAGGGCATTGATTGCTGTAATGGAGTTACACACTTTTAGCAGCCTGAATAAAGCTTTTCTGCCGCAATACAAAAATACCATGAATACGGCCGACAAGGCAATCGTGTATTATAATCCGGATGTTTTGGAACACAAGGGGCTTCCGGCCTTAACTCCCGAAGAAGTGATAGTTGCTTTTGGCAGAGAAGACTTGCAGGTGATGACTGACTCGTTGGAGCTTGTTAAGTGGCTGAAACAGCAGAATTACACAGACACTAACCTGCTAATTATGACATCGGGTAACCTCTCCGGCATCAATCTTAAGGACCTGGCCGAAGAGCTTATCTAACAAACTTTGTGAGTTGTAGTAATTGTAAGAGATTACTACAACTCAATTCCTATCAGCAACACATCGTCCACCTGCTTACAGTCTCCCATCCAATCATAAAAATCGTTTGAAAAGTGTCGCTCAAAGTGCGCCATGGTCTGATTAGGCTCCCCTTCCAGGGCTTCTCTAATGCGTTTAGCCTGATACTTCCGCCCTTTAGGTCCTCCTACCTGATCGGGCAGACCATCTGAGAAGATGAAGAACTGATCGCCTTTCTTATATTGAATAACATTATTCTCAAAATCTTTCTCAACCTTTTTAGCCAGCGGCTTGCCTCCAATACCCTTTCGCGAGCCTTTATAGACAGCTAACTCACCATCGCGGAGGTAATAAAGCGGGTTATGGGCCCCTGCAAATTGAAGTTCGTTGGTCGCCAAATCAATTTTTACCAAGGCCAAATCCATTCCATCACGCCCGTTGGACCCCTCCTGATCCTGTCGCAAAGTGCGGCGTACATCCAGATGTAAACTATCGAGTAATTCGGCCGCGGTGACATTCTCATTGGCACTCACAATGTTATTCATCAGGAAATAGCCGATAAAAGACAACAGGGCGCCTGGCACGCCGTGTCCAGTGCAGTCCACGGCAGCAATGTAGAAGTGATTATCCTTGATAAACATCCATGGGAAATCGCCACTAACCACATCTTTAGGACGGTAAAAGATAAAGGAGCGCGGGAAATACTGCTGCAGCACCTTGGTGTCGGGTAGTATAGCGGTTTGAATACGCTGTGCATAGTTAATACTGTCCGATATCTTTTTGTTTTTCTCTTTTATCTCCTGCTCAATCTTCTTGAAATCGGTCATATCATGCGCCACGAAGAGCACTGACTCCAAATCTCTGTCTTCGTTAAACTCAGGAATGGCCTTAATCTCCATAATTAAGATCTGCTCACCGGCCTCAACCTCAACCTCAGAAATTATCTGTTTCTCCTCGGCTCTGATTTGTTTTAATGACTCAAGCATATAGTCCTTGAATCGTTCATCGATATTTAAATCACCTACCCTGTTTTTAACCAAATCGGCAGCAGGGACACCAACAAAATTGGCTACTTTAGGATTGACATACACAAGCTTACCTCCGGTATTAATCCTGATAATCATATCTGGTGAATTCTCCGAAAGTGATTGCATCCGGCTTTTCATCCGTTCCTCTTTCTCTGCTCGCTTACGTTCGGTAATATCCTGAGTATTAAAAATAATTCCACGTATTGCCGGGTCGTGCAACAGGTTCTTTCCGGTGGTCTCCAGAAAGAGTTTCTCACCGCTTTTTTTCAGATAGGTGTATTGGGCCGACTTCTCGCCTCCTGGTGTTTCAAGCAGGTACTGAAACAGGTTATTGATCGTTTTATACCCGCGCGGAGTCATCAGTTCCGGATCCATTCCGGACACGTTATCCTCGGGTTCATAACCTAAAATATGGCGTACCGAAGGGCTCTCAAAAAGCAACTCTTGTTTTTCGTTATAGATGGAAATAAATTCAGACGCATTCGTCAGGAGCGCTTCAAGTCGTTGCTGAGCGTGCTCAACCTCCTGAATGTGTCCTTCCAGCAGCTTGTTGGATTTCTCCAATTCTTCCTGCGCTTCCAGCATTTCTGCCGCATTCAGCTGTAACTGCTTCTCATTTTCTTTGAGTGTTACAGTCATTTCCTGCGATTCCTTAAGCAGCATCTCTGTCTGCTCATTAATTTTGAGGTTGTAAAAAGTACGGCCAATGATACTGCTTAACTCTTGAGCAAATTTCAGTACATGCCTTGGCAGGCGCTCCTGCAGATAAC
This sequence comes from Carboxylicivirga taeanensis, assembly GCF_051851475.1. Taxonomy (NCBI): domain Bacteria; kingdom Pseudomonadati; phylum Bacteroidota; class Bacteroidia; order Marinilabiliales; family Marinilabiliaceae; genus Carboxylicivirga; species Carboxylicivirga taeanensis. Next base: position 582,005 of record NZ_JBPUSJ010000001.1, read on the forward strand.
CAATTTCAAACACCCCTTGTAACTGTTCTTCCTGCAAAAGTGGCACAATTAAGAGGCTCTTAGGCTTTCTTACGCCTAACAGACCCGATGTAATATGGAAGTAATCATCCGGAATTTCGGTGCGGTAAATCATTTGCTTTTCGTAAGCAACACTGCCCAGCAACCCTTTGCCCATAGGCACCACTTGCCTTTCAAAGCGCTTGCGATTATAGGCATAGGTGGCCACATTCACCAAATCCCTATCCTTTAAAAGATAAAGAGAGCCCTGCACACCGCCTGAATAATCAATTATCCCGCGTATCACATCATCGGCCAATTGATTAACCTTATTATGCGTGCGCAAAATATCTGAAATCTTTTCCTTTCCTTTTGAAATCCAATTATATGATTCCTCTTTCAGCTTTGTATTTCTCAGGTTAATTCCCAGGTTGTATAACGCTTCGGACAAATGCCCATCTTGTTGTTGAATATCATCCAGCTCCCCGCGGCCAATCTGCTCAGCTAACTCCACATTTTTAGTTAGTTGGCTTCTTAGTAATTCATTTTCTTGCTGCAGCTTTGACTTTTGCGCATTATTGTAATTTACAATAAACAGAATAACAAATGGCACAGAAATGACCAATAGGTCGATTGCCCACACCAGAATTGACCGGTGAATTGCTAATACATTACCCGGTGTCAGGTAAAGATTGTTGAAAGATAAAAATCCGGTCCAAACAAGAAGGAGGATAAAAACCAATCCCATTGACAATAAATACCAGTCGCGCTCTTTCAACACCGACATGGACAACAATTGCTTTATTTTATTGGATAATTTAAACATATCTTTCTTTTCTCAGATGTATTATTGAACGGATTGAAACTGACACCATACTTCTGGCAGATTGGTCTTTTTAAAGGTAGCTACCTCCAACAAAATACCCTTTTTGTTGCTTTGGATAAGCGGAAGTATATACAGATAAAGAGGTTTTGTACTTCCTGTCGCCGAGCCCACCTCGATATAGTCCGGGGGCACACTGTCAATTTCCAAAGCCCGGTTGTCGGCGATGGCCTGTGCATGTAATCCGTCAGCGGACTCAACAGCTGGCAACTCCAACTCTTCATCGATGCCATAAGTTTTAACCACACGATAATTTGTCCCGTCCAGACAATAAGCAATAGCAGCCATTGTTTCATACTGCTGTGTAAGCTCGTTAACCAGGGCCACTGCAGATTTCTTATCATACCCTTTAAACTGACGCTTTAAACGGTCGACAACAGCCTGACCATTGTTTTTATTCTTTTCAGTCTCTTCCGTCTGTTTTGTTTCAAGCACTTTTAATTTGGCTCTTAACCGTTCTATTTCGTTTTGCCGTTTAACACATTCTCTGTTTCTATGATCATCAGTGCCTTTAAGGCATAATTCCATGTAGTTTACCACGAAATATATCATAAACAACACTACAAGAAATGATAATATTTCAAACACGATAAAGCCAGACGACAATTGCTCTGCATTAAATGCATACTTAGCTAATGCTAACACAAAAAACAATGCCCCTAACCAGAAAATAGTTTTATTTTTCTTCATGTGTCTATAATTTATCAACAGCTGGTGTAGTTGTTATACTTAGATCAAGATAAATGGTTTAAATAATCTGCAATTTCATCGGGCGATAAAATCATATCAGGCTCAATGAGTCGTGCCACACTTTTGGGCATGGTATCCATTTCGCACGTTTTGGGGTCCTGTATGATTGTTATCCCTTTCTTTTCAGCAATATCTTTCATCCCTTTAGCGCCATCTTTATTAGCGCCGGTCAACACAATTCCAATCAGCTTGTTTCGGTATACGTAGGCAGCCGATGACAGGGTGTGATCGATGGCTGGCCGACTGTGATTAACAGGCTCCTCGGTTGATAGCGAAAAGGTGCCGTCATATTCGATGAACATGTGATAATTGGATGGTGCCAAATAGACTTTACCACTTGTAATTGGTTCCTTATCGTTTGGCTCAATCACATCCAGTTTAGATTTCAAGCGAATGCTTTCCACCAGGCCCGAACGCACGTGTTTTAAACGATGAAGACAAATGATAACAGGCAACGGGAAATCCTCTCTTAACTGCGATAACAGCTTAGAGACAACCGAAAAACTGCCGGCCGACCCTCCAATCACTACTGCTTTATACTTTGTTCGTATCATTAGTCTTTTAAAAAACTGTATTTACAATAAATTTTCTCCTTCTGATCAATACATTCAAAGCGCTCATTGCCGTTTGCCGGCAACTGCTCTTTTACACCTAAACACACGTAACCGCCTCCCATAAGCACTTTATCTATCATCGCCTGAACAGTTTCGTGATACTCTTTGGTGTAATAAAGCAAGCTGTTGCGTAAAATAACAAAATCGTACTTACTACCAGAGAGCTGCTCGATGCCACCTTTTGTAAAGCTAACGTTACTAAGCAAATCGGCATCAAAAAACGCCCCTTCAGAAGTATTGTTAAAATAATCGTCTAAACTGGCAGTTCCTTCGAAGCGCTTATAGTTATATGCATTTACATCATTTCTTTTGGCAGATAAAAAGCCCTTTTTTAAGGCTTCGATTCCCCTATCCGAAGTATTGTTAACCGTTACCTGCACCTGGCTGTAGCAGTTGATCTCCTTCAAAAGAATTAGCAGGCTGTACAACTCTTCACCCGAAGACACATCGGGAAACCACACTTTAAACCTTTTGCCAGTATAATTATCGGCAATGAGCTTTCGCAGCTGCCTCCAGAACCCGGCATCTCTAAAAAGCTCTGTGTTATTAACCGCGAAAAAATGGCAAAGCTGATCTACAAAACTGGCATCATCGAGGTTCTCGAGGAACTGCTCTGTTTTGCGCAAAGCATACTTTTCAAAAAACTGTCCGAGGCGCCGCTTCAAAAAGGAATGAGTCATGTAATTGAAAGGCAGTCCCAATTGTTGACTCATCTGCTCTGATAACATTCTGATTTCACTAATACTAAAACTTACTGCCATACTATTGATATTTAAAGTTAAAGGCATTGGTTTTAATATAAACCGGACCGCTTTTTTTAAACTTGGTATTGTAAAACCCCGTCAGGCTCTCATGATTCCCTAAGATCATAATACCCTTAGGATAAAGCTGATTATAAAACATCTGATACACTTTGGACTGTAGTTTGGCGTTAAAATAAATCAGCACATTTCTGCAAAAAATGATGTCGAATTTATTGTAAAAGGCCGCATCGTCCTTAACCAAATCATGCTGCCTCACCTCCACTTTATTACGCAAAAAATCTTTAGCAATAATTTTATCGTTGCCTGCATCGATATCAAAGTACTTACTAAAATCGATGTCATCAATCCCGTTTATGGGTGATTTTTTCAGAACACGCTTAAAGCTGGAAAGCTGCTTTTTATTAAACTGGTATTGATAACTCCCCCGTTTACAATGACGCAGCATATTGGCACTAATATCTGTAGCATAAATACGGGCTCGATCAAGCAAGCCCAACTCATGTAAAAGAATCATATTGGAATATACCTCCATACCGGAGCTGCAACCTGCATGCCAGATGTTAAAGGTCTTTTTACCTTTAAGCATTGGAAATATCCTTTCGTAGAAATTTGGCCACAATTCGGGATCGCGAAACAGTTCAGTTGTATTAACTGTAATGCCTTCCACTAAACGCTCAATAAACCCCTTATCATTTCGCGTTTTATCCAGTAACTCCTCAATTGATAAGTTGTTATCTGCAACCACCTTTTGTATGCGCCGATTTATTGAGTTATCTGAATAATCACTAAAATCGTATGGCGTATGCTCCTTCAACACTTGCAGATAATGCTTAAAATCCATTCTAATGGCTTTTTTGATTACCTAAAATAACTCAACCTCAACCTGCTGAATAAATGCGGTGTACGAATGATCTTCGCCAAATTCAGCTTCCGACAATAGGAAGAGCACCGGCTCTTCACTGCCTACTTTATTTTTAATTGGAGCTTCACGCCGCTCACCAATTATCTTAGTTTTTTCATTGGATACAAACGCTGAAATGAACTCATCATTATCAATGGAAGCTTGCGCAAAAAGCATGGAAACATGCTGACCAAGCACTTCACTTCGACTATATCCCCAAAGTTTTTCAGCAGCTGCATTAAAGAATTCAACGATACCATCCTTATTAGTGGTTATGATGGCATCCAGCGCTCCTTCAAGGGTTTTCTCGTTACGTATTTTAACCGCTTCAATTTCTTTAAATTGTTCGGTAACTTCCTTCTTCGCTTCTTCAAGCATAATGCCCAGCTCATCCTTACTGCGCTTCAGCTCTTCCTCCATATTTACCTGTTCGGTAATATCATTTTCAAGACTAAGAATCTTGATGATTTCCCCCTCATGATCAATAACTGGCGTATAGGTTGTAAGCAGATAAATTTCATCGCCCATTTTAGTACGTCTGCGCACTCGACCCTTAAAATTATGGCCGTTTCGCAAATCGGTCAGAATCTGATCAAGTTCCTCCACATCGTCCTTGAAAAAGAAAATCTTAATATTTTGACCTTCGATTTCTTCAGGATTATAGCGGAATGTTCTTAAAAAGTTCTGATTGACATTAATGAGGGTGCCATCAACTTCAAATTCGGAGCTTATAGCCGCATGATCAATGGCCTCCAAAATCCCTTTCATCTCCACTTCGCGCCTGTCACTCTCTTCCTGAGTTGCCTGCATCTCCTCCAGGTTCTGTCTCAACTCCTCTTCCTGCTGAAGCATTCGCTCGGCCTGGTTTTGAGTTTCCTTTAAGAGTTTGGTTGTTCGAATGGTATTTTGAACCGACGAGATGGTTAAGGCTATACTCTCGGCAATCTTTTCAACAAACTCGATCTCAAATTCTGCAAAATCTTTAAAGGAAGCCATCTCTATGACTCCAAAAATGGCATCATTGGTTTTAAGAGGTACGATGAGAATACTGCGCGGATTAGCTTCACCCAAACCCGAGGTAATATTTAAATAATTATCCGGAACATCGGTAAGATGAATGGTTTCCTTCTCCAGTGCACACCGCCCAATTAAACCTTCTTCCCAGTTAATGCGCTTATCGGCAAATTTCTTGCGGTCGTATGCCACACAGGCGGTTAATTCGAAATACTTATCGGTGCTGTTGATGGAGTTAAGCAGGTAAAATCCGGCCTGATTAATTTTCATATAATCCACCAGGTGTCGGATAATGTTATAGCTTAAGGCTTCAATGTTATCGTTATCCTTACGCAACAACTCTCCAAAATGTGCCAGCCCTTGTGTTACCCAGGTACGCTGCTCCTCTTCTACCCGACGCTGTTCTTCATCCTTTTTACTCTTTATGAGGTAATCGCGCAGGCGCAAGAGTGATTGTGTCAGCTTATCTTTTCGATCACTCAGCGCCAAATCCGCATCGAACTTATCTTGTCGTAAATTCTCTACAAATTCCAACACTTTTTCACTCTTCCCAGCTTCCTGCTTTATGTGCTTGCGCTGCTTACGAATAAACACCGCAAAATGTCCGGCTATTAAGTAGCCAGCCAAGCCGGTAATAAACGGTAAAAAGGTGATGACCCATAAGCCGGGAAAGAAACTGTATAAACCATACAGTGTTGGCTGTTGGTTAACATGCTCAAAAATACTGTTGCTCAAAAATAAGGTGAAAAGATAGATAACTAACCCGAGCATAAAACCACGCAAGGTATACCTGCTTCTCATATTCTTGATTTTGACCTTTGCCATATGAAATTTATTCTTTTAAATAGACGATTGGTAAAATTGTTAATAATGCGGTTACCTTAAACGGGATAACAAATAGGCCGCCATCTTATTCAATGGCAACACTTTATCTGCAGCACCCAACTTAACAGCTTCTTTTGGCATACCGTATACCACGGAAGAGGCTTCATCCTGAGCAATTGTGTGGGCGCCTGCCTCCTTCAATTCCAACAAGCCTTTAGCACCATCGTTGCCCATGCCAGTTAGTAAAATGCCGGTTGCATTGTTGCCCGCATAACGCGCGGCTGAGCGAAACAATACATCTACCGATGGACGATGACGGTTCACCAAAGGCCCTTCTTTTACCTCAACCATGTATTCTTTACCAACCCGTTTAAGTAACATGTGTTTATTACCAGGAGCAATCAATACCCTGCTTTGATAAAGCTTATCCCCATTCTCAGCTTCCTTTACCTCGAGATCACAGATGTTATTTAGGCTGTTGGCAAAAGATTTTGTAAAGCCTTCGGGCATATGCTGAACAATGGCTATACCAGGCACCTTAGCGGGCAACTCTTTTAAAAAACTGCGGATGGCTTCGGTGCCTCCGGTAGATGCGCCCAATACCACTATCTTTTCGGTGTCGATAATCTGCTTGAACCCGGTGGCTTTATTTAGCATCACATCGGCCGAATAACGGGGATGAACACTCGGTTTCACAACGGGTGCTGCTATGGTACGCCTTTTCAGTTTTACTTGTGCGGCTGCTTTTACTGCATCACACAGCATTATTTTCGATTCATTGATAAACTGCGCAGCGTTCATAGCCGGTTTACCAATAATTTCACTCGCCCCGTATTCCAGGGCTTTCATTGCTACCTCGGTGCCTTCTGTTGTAAGACTTGAAATCACTACGACCGGGATTGGGTGCTGCGACATAATTTTACGCAGAAAGGTCAATCCGTCCATCCGGGGCATTTCAATGTCAAGAGTTATAACATCCGGAATTTCTTTCATGATTTTTTTAACGGCAATAATTGGATCTGCTGCCGTGCCCATTACTTCAATGCCCGGATCAGATTCAAGGATGGATGACAAGCTCTGCCTGACAACCGCAGAATCATCAACGACTAATACTCGAATCTTTTTGTTCATGCGCAAAAATTTTTCGTTATCTGAAATCCCTACTCCCTTACATTCAGTCTTTCACAACAATCAATAAAAACACTCACTCATTTGTTTGGAACACCCACACTGGCTGGAAGCCAGCAGGTGTGTTTACTTATCACTTTCAACTGTATGCGACGCTTCGTGCAATACAGCTTTAATATACCTTTTTTTCAAGAAACTTATGCCTAACTTCCCCTGTATCGTTGAAAAAAATAATTTTCCGGCCTCTTCTTCCGCCTGTGCTTGAAGCCACAATTGGAATTCGTTTTTCCTCTAACATAAGACGCGCTACCCGAATGTTCCTTTCACCAATCATATTGGAGTTGCCAGTAGCTGTTTCAAGCAGCTCACCGCCTCCAAAAATTTTGGCCTGTATATTCCTGATATCGCTTCCCAAAAAAAGCATCCGTTCAACCAATTTATCAATCGCTATGTTCCCATATTTTGGTGATGCTAAATCGTTACCATTCCAGTTGGGGAGCATGAAGTGGTTCATTCCACCAATTTTCAACTTTGGATCCCACAAACAAATGGCAACGCAACTACCAAGTATGGTTTTAATCACATACGGGTCTTTGCTGGCAAACAGTGAAGAAGGGTATAGAAAGTGTTGCAAATATCTACTATCCATCTACCACTGTGTTAAAAAATCTCATCATCCTCATCAAAGAACACATCATTTCCATCGCCACTAAACCCTTCTACGATATTACGTGCTTCGGGCAGAACAATTGAGAAGGTTGAGCCCTCTCCTTTTTGGCTTTCGATGCCAATTTCTCCTCCTAACACATCCAGTAGTGCTTTAGTGATTGATAAGCCCAACCCGTGTCCACGATTGATTGAGTTAATCCCTGAATCCAGGCGTTTGAAGCGTTCGAAAATTATCTTCTGGTTCTTTTCTGATATTCCTGTTCCAAAATCCTGAACAGACGCGTGCAGCACATCTTCATCCACCCACATTTTAAGAATCACCTGGCTATCTTTATAACTGTACTTCAATGCGTTATTCAGCAGGTTGCTTAAAATAAGTTTTAATTTTTCGGAATCGGTTTTAAAGTAAAAGTTCTTTCCAAATCCGTGCTCAATATTAAACTCAATTTTAATATCGATACCCATTTTGCGGGAGATGATGTTGAAAGAGTCAACCACGGTTTGTACCAGGCTTCGAATATTAACTTTTGTGATGTTAGGAGCGATTTCTCCTGCTTCAATCTTAGCGGCCACAAAGATATTACGAAGCTGAAAATCGAGGTTAAAAGCTTCACTGTGTATAAGCGCTACCATTGAAACAACTTTCTTCCAGTCATTCTTTTCCACCGAAAGTATGGCTTTGGATAAACCAAGAATTGATGTAAATGGGTTTACTATTTCATTAGATATGTTTGAAATAAAGTGACTTTTTAAAGCTTCAGATTCCTTTAGTTTTTTTGTAACACCCTGGAAATCTTTCGATAACTCCTTCATCTCATTATCTAACTTTTTCCTTTCTTCAAGTCGTAACCTGAGTTCCCGTAAAAGTTGTTTGTCAGATAAGTTGCTCATAATTTATTTTTTATATTCCGGACTAATTATATTTTCCTAAAAATTGTTGGCCGTATATGCTCTAACGGCACATTCATTCCTGATAATGATTCGGAGTGACCAATAAAAAAGATCCCTCCCGGTTTAAGATAGTTACACAGTTTACTAATAACCCGCTCCTGCGTAACTCTGTCGAAATAAATCAACACATTGCGACAGAACACCACATCAAAAGTTTCATTCATGTCGTAATGGCTATCCATTAGATTAACATGCTTCAGCAAAACGTTGCGCTGCAATTCGGGCTTCACTCTAACGGTAGGTGTGACCCGATCCTTACTCTTCAAAAAATAGCGCTTCTTTAATTCTAATGGAATAACGGCTATTTTACTCTCGGCATACACGCCTTTGGCAGCTGTCTCCAGCACTTTATTAGAGATATCGGAGCCATGAATAGCGAAATTAAAACCGGGTGCTTCGCGCTGATACTCATTCAGCACAATTGATATTGTATACGGCTCTTCACCACTGGAACAACCAGCACTCCAAACTTTAAATAAACCACTCCCTTTGTGCTGGGGCAAAACTTCATTTCTCAAAAAATCGAAATGCACAGGTTCGCGAAAGAAATCTGTTTTATTAGTCGTTACTACATTCAGAAAGCTATATATCTCTTTCTTTTGCCCCTCTTTACTAAAAAAATACTCTTTGTACTCGCTGTAGGTGCGCATGTTTAGCTCGCGGAGCCGCTTTAAAAGACGCCCCTGCAACATCACACGTTTAACCGGTGGCATTTTAATGCCATACTCCTTATAGATAAAATCGCTAAACGCTTTAAAATCTTTTTCAGAAAGCTCTGCTTTAAAAGCATCCAGCTCTTTCTCCTTACCTATGTTACCCTCCCCAAACATCTGCCTGCTCCTACTTAACAGCCTTTATTATTTCGTCAAGGCTGATGATATCTTTCTCACTAAATATCTTATCCACATTCAAAATCATGACTAATTCATCAATTTTTTGATAAGACGCGGTGATATAACCAGGCTTGTAGTCGGTTTCAATTACCTTGAGCGAAGCATCGTCGGCTTCAAATACATCCGACACAGCATCCACCAAAATACCGATGTTCATCAGGCCACTACCATCTGCTTTATTAATTTCCAAAACGACGATACACGACTGAGGTGTGACCTCGACCTGACCGAGGTTAAACTTCACAGCAGCATCGACAATTGGAATGATCTGCTCACGATGGTCGGTGACTCCCTTAACATAGCTCATGCTTTCGGGAACAGACTTTGGTGTTGTATACTCTCTTATTTCGATGACTTTCTCAACGTGAACACCAAAAACATTGTTATCCAACGAAAAAGTAAGATATGCGTTAACTTCCTGGCTCATCCCTCTTTAATTTTCAATTTCCTGTACAACTTCAGTTAAATCAATGATGTGAATAAACTCATCATTTTTATAAATACTTCCCACAAATGTATGCACTAAACCTGTATTTCCATTGATAACAGATTCGCGCAACTCCGACTCTTCGAGATCAAAAACTTCCTTAACGCCGTCGACCACCAAACCTATTAATGACTCTGTTTTGTCATTGTCAGACACCACAATGACTGCAGTATCCTGTGTATTCTCAATGTCTTTAGCCTCCATCATCACCCTTAAATCGGCAATTGGAATAATATTTCCGTGCAGGTTAATCACCCCTAAAAGGTAGTCTTTTGTATTGGGCACCCACGTTACTTTATCAAATTCAAGAATATTACGTACTTTAAGTGTATCGAACGCAAATGCTTCTCCATTGATTAAAAACGATATAATTGATGTCATCTCTTCTAATTAATTAGTTTCTGGTTCGATATTTTTTTGCGGCATGATTATGAATGAGGCGGTTGGTATCAATCACCAAAGCAATTGTTCCATCGCCCAAGATAGATGCCCCTGAAATATTCTCTTGCTTTTTAAGGAAACGGCCAAGCGGTTTAACCACTGTTTGATATTCGCCTATCACCTGATCGACTAACAGTCCTACTCTTCTGTCTTCATATTTTACCAGAATCAACTGCTCAGTCCCTTTATTTTCAAGCTCCGTTTCGAAGGCCTCCCTTAGGTCAATGAACGGGTATTGGTCATCTTCGATGTTGACAACATGATTAAATGTTTTACCAAAAGAAACTGAATCAATGGCATATATTTTTTCAATATTGGCAATTGGGATAACGTATTGATTCTTGAACACGTTAACCAATAATCCATCAATGATGGACAAGGTCATTGGCAGCTCGAGAGTTAAAGTGGTGCCTTGGCCCATTTCTGAATCTAAGGATACTTCTCCACGTATTTCTCCAATCTTTTTCTTCACCACATCCATTCCAACACCACGACCAGATACATCAGTCACCTGCTCTTTTGTAGAAAATCCACTCAGGAACACCAGCTCGAAAATTTCTTTACGGGTCAGTTCAGTAGAACTATCAATCAGGCCCTTTGCAATGGCTTTTTTGCGGATGAACTCAGGATCAATTCCCTTACCGTCATCCATGACCTTAACAATAACGCTGGCTCCCGAATAAAAGGCCTTAAACAAAATGGTTCCTTTGGGCGATTTCCCGCTTTGAATACGTTCATCGGGAAGCTCAATACCATGATCAACTGCATTACGGATGATGTGTAAGAGAGGATCGGTAAGGTGTTCGATAATATTTTTATCGAGTTCGATGTCGCCCCCTTCAATCACAAAATCAATGTCTTTTTGCAACTCTTTAGAGAGGTCGCGCACTAATCGCTGAAAGCGCATCAACTCGCTTTGCAAAGGAATAAGACTGATTGAAAATGCATTGTCGCGTAATTGACGACTTAATTTTTGAATATTCTCAGCCAGGGCCAACGCGGCTGGGTTCCCATCATTTTCGGCAAACAGGTTTAATTGAGCCTGAATGGTTACCAATTCACTCACAAGGTTAACCAATTCGTCAATCTTGTTGGAATTAACCCGGATACTGGATATTTTATGTTCTTTAAGCTGAACCTTCTTTTTTAAGTCTTTCTTCTCATCACTGTCGTTTACCTGAGCAGCAATTGCAACCAGCTCCTCTTTTGAAAGTGCTTTTTGCTCTCTGGCAGCCTCCTCAATTTTGTCGTTCAGCTCGGTTGTAGTTAATAGATTACCGCTGCCAATTTGGGTGATTTTAATTTCACATTCATCTTCTACAAAAATGAATACATCCTTAATATCATTAACCGACTCACTGGTATTCAGCACTACCTGCCAGTGACAGTAGTTATTTACTGGATTAAAGTTATTTAGTACAGGTACTTTTTCATGATAGGCAATCACCTTGGCGGTGCCCATCGCGTGCAAATCATCCAGGAGATAAAATGGATTGGTTCCATTTTTTAAAATCTCTTCGTTAGGCTTTATTTCAATCAGGTAGGTTTTTGACCCATCGTCATCTACCTTTTCGGCTTTACTAACTTTTACGTCGGTTCTATCCATCACCGAATCACTGTTAGAAACCCGTTGCACACGTTCTATAAAGGCCTTCTGATTGTCAAGTTCATCTTGCTCCTCCACATCACCTACCTCGAGCATGTATTTAATATGGTCGATGGATTCAAACGTGAGCGAAATGATATCGTCAGTAATAACGAGCTTATTATTTCGAATCTGATCGAAAATTGTTTCGAGATGATGGGTAAATTCGCTCAACTGGTTAAAGCCAAACATAGCGCCACCCCCTTTAAGCGTGTGCATCGCACGGAAAATGCGCTCCACTATTTCTTTGTTCTCCGTATCCTTCTCGAGCAGCAATAATGCTTCCTCTAAATCGTGAACATTATCATTTGACTCCTCAACAAATTTTGCCTTAAACTTATCAATCATTATTTGCGCTTTTAACCTGTAATGGCGTTAAAGTAGTCTATCAACACCTCCTGCTCTTTTCCAGTTTGGGGTATTTGTGACTCATCACTAATTAGTAATTTTTGAATAACGGATACAGCTGATTTTGTTTGTTCAAGCATATAGGCGGTAATTAAAAGGTTCTTATTAAGTACCTCCTTATACGCCTGCTCAATTGGTGTTGCAATTTCAGGCAGGGCATTGAATCCCACCATTGGTGCCGTTCCCTTAATGTTATGCATGGTTCGTATAACCATCTCAATAGCATCGCGAGACAAGTTAACAGGCCTTGTTAGCTCTTGTTCAAGAACGGCCAGGTTTTCAGTTGTTTCCTTAATGAAAATATTTTTGATTTTCATTCTTTATCTCAAAACACGGGAAATGGCACTCAACAATTTGGCCGGAACGAAAGGTTTAATGATCCATCCGGTTGCACCAGCTTGTTTGGCTTCCATTTTTTTTGCGGCTTGCGACTCTGTTGTCAGGAACAAGATCGGAATATGCTTATAGTCTTCAATCTCTCTGATCTTTCGAATCAGGCCAAGACCATCAAGATTTGGCATGTGTAAGTCGGTAATTACAATATCAATCGCTCTACCATCCAGGAACTTTTGCGCGTCTTCACCATCTACTCCCACTAATACCTCATACCCTTCGTTTTGCAAGGTAAAGTTGACTACTTCGCGGATACTTTCTGAATCATCAACAATGAGAACTGTTTTAGCCATAATTATTGTTCTAGTTATTTTTTAGGTTAATTAATAACATACTGAAAACCTGAATTTTGAATCATCTTGGTAAGTTCATCATTCAACTCAGATTTTACTACTACTTTTTTTCCGTTCGCTGCTAAGGTTGCCTTAATAGCCAATACAAGCTGCATAAAGGTGACATCAACACTTTCCGGGCGTTCAATTTCAATTTGCAGATCTTTGCTGGCATTTAAGCCATCCTTAACCACACCGGTTATTCTTTCGATATGATTGATGATTAATTGTCCGGAAAAGCGCACAAGCGACTTTTCCGGCATTTCATCAATGGTCACTGTATATGGTAAGTTATCCATCATCTTCTCTTAGAACTTCTCGTAATTATCTAAATCAAAATCTTTATCAAAATTGGAAAAAGGATTTTCTGCCTTTTTGTGCGGCTTGGCTACGGGCTTTTCAGGGCTTTTGGCAGGTGCCTTTTTTACAGGTTTCTCCGTGGCAATTTTCACTTCAGAAGTCTTTGTTTCTTTGCCATTCATTTTTGGAGTCACTTTTACTTCCTTCGCATCCACCTTGAAATAGCTTACCACCTCATTCAGGTTATCGGCCAGGTTAGCCAGCACATCAGAACTTTGTGTCAGTTCGTCTGAAGATGACGCATTTTCCTGGGTAATCATATTCAGCTGTTGCATAGCCAGGTTAATTTGCTCGGCACCTGTTTTTTGCTCCATACTGGCAGCTGCAATTTCTTTAATGAGCTGAGTGGTCTTTTCAATATCAGGCACCAAAGCTTTTGCTTTTTTACCTGCTTCAGTCGACACCTTCAATCCGGTTGATACCAATGAAACGATTTCATCAGCGGCTGATTTACTTCTCTCGGCCAGCTTACGCACTTCGGCAGCTACAACTGAGAAGCCACGACCGTGCTCGCCAGCCCGGGCCGCTTCAACGGCCGCGTTAAGGGCCAAAATATTGGTCTGGAAGGCAATATCGCTAATAATGGTAATTTTCTCAGACACCTCTTTCATCACACTCGCAGACTGTGATGAAAGGTCATCAGCCACGGTAACATCCTTCGCTGTTTCCACCGTAATTTTCTCAGTTTCGATGGCGTTATCGGTGTTTTGATCAATGTTAGCAACCATTTCTTCAATGGAAGTCGAAACTTCCTCTGCCGATGCCGCCTGATCAGCCGATCCTTTCGACAGCTGCATAGAGCTGGACTTCAGCTGCGTACTCGATGTCACCAAATCGTTGGCATTAGACTTAATGGTGTTAACAGTATTTTTAAGGTTATCGGCCATTGCCACCAAGGCCTTAGCCAAGTCCCCAATTTCATCGTCCTGATCGACATCCACCGTAGCGGTTAAGTCGCCTTGCCCGATTGACCGGGCAAAAGTTACGCCTTTATTAAGTGGCGTTATAATGGAATTGTAAAGCAAGAATGCGGTTAACAAGGCACCTGCAATTACCAATAAACTCATGATAATAATAACCCACTGCAAAACTGTAAAGCTGCGGTTACTCCCCGACAGAGCCACATTTGTTTGCTCATCGTACTTGGCAGTCAGCGCCCTAATGTCCTTATCAATGCTTTCGCACAAAGTAATGATTTCACCACCATCCTGTACCATTGGTTCTACTTCAAACAGCACCATGGCATCCTCATAGGCCTCAAAAGAACTAAGGCTGCTCATCACATACTTTTGCATTTCAAACAAGGAATCGACCTCATTGAAAATGTCGGTGAGCATCTTTACATCTTCATCGTTTCCTTCTTCCACCCACTCCTTACTCAAAAGAAGCAGCTCGCTCTTTAATTCCTGATAGTCTTTCTCATGCAATTCTCCCAAACGCACTTTATCGGGCGTACCCGACTGTGTATCAATAAACACCCAACTACGGATGAGCATTTTCGAATCGTTTACTACATCGGCTAAACTTTCGAGCTTAGCAGATGAGGGAGAGTATAAACCTGTCAATTTTCTATTCAGATCTTTACTACTTGTCAGCGTTGAAAAGGTCCAGACACCGTTGATCACAATCAACAGCAGAATGATTCCAAACCCAGCCAACAATTTTTGGGCAATATTCAGTTTGATATTTTTCATGTTTACTTCTTATAAGCTAATTGCATTGGACATCCCTTCGAGCTTCGAGCTGATTTGCAAACCAACCTTTGCTGCATTGGTCTTATGGATCTCAAATTTAAGTTTCTGATCTCGAATCACAAAGTTTATCATAGCCCCATGATTACAGGCTCCTTCCGACTCGGTGATAATCAGTGTCCCTTTACCATTAACCTTATCAATAACAGTAGATGCGTACCTCGAGAAATTAACATTCGATGAGACGTACACTACCTGACAATCAACTATTTCTTCTGGCGATTTAAATTCTTTAATCACCACATTCTGAAACCCAAACTTTTTACCTGCAGATAATTTTGACATCCAATCAGCTACTTCCCGATCGCGCACAACGCCAATCACAAAATCGCCTTGTTTGGCAGCCTCCGTCCAACCGATGTGCCGGATGAAGCTCAGCGTAAAAACTGACTTGAACTTAGCTACTTGAGCTTGCCCCATCAAGGGCAGCAGCATTAAAGTCAAAATGAATAAAACCTTTTTCATAAATAAATCTGTCCTACAAAATTCAACATCTTAATTGGCTTTGGTACGCACGAGAGCCTATTATGTTACTTTTTACAACAATAATTTTATTTCATCGAAAAAAAGAATCGCATCTCGTTTTACTCTATTTGGGTCAATTCGGTTAACTTTGCAGGAGTTTTCCGCACTAGCCTAATGAACGTTTGGTCGCATTGATATCCTCAAACTATACATCAACTCAAAATAAGATAAAGTTGTTTAAGGAAATCATATTAATTGCATGAGTACTTTACCCAAACACGGTGCATAGGTATTGAAAATGAAATATAACAGACACATGAAATATACATCATTAAAGTTAGATACATCACTTTTTCTTTTGGAAAAAGCCAACGAAATACACAACGAACTAAGTGCCTTTTTATCCGATTTAAGCATCTCCACGGCCAGTATTATCAAGGTTGATTGCTACCTGCCAATGACCAATAAAGATGAATACACCGCATGCCATTCAGCTTTTGAGTCGACTATGGCACAGCTCTTTGGCTCCAGTAAACCTGCAAATACACTGATTAATCAAGAAACTGTAGGAGCAGGAAACCAGGCAATCTTCCGAATTGGCCTCATCGATCCTAAAAAGGCAAGGGTAACGCATAAACAGTTTCAGAAGCATGCCTATACCTTAGTGGAAATAAATGATGAAAAGGTTTTACTCTCAGGAAATATTCATTTCGACACTTCGGATGAGCTGCGGAACATTCAGCTGGCCTACGACTTTGCCGAACAGCTGTTGGACCATGAAGAGATGAATCTGGGACATATGGCCCTGCTGTCGGATTATATTAAGCAAGCAGAAAAAAGCAGGACGGATGATGAGAGCACCAATATGGCTGAAGAAGTTCGCACCCTCTATTTTGACCCAGTGTTATTTAAACATGGTTATCCGTTACAGCTAAAAAACAACAGTCGTCAAAGCGGCTACACAATTGACTTTATTGCAGCCTCAAAAGATGGGTTCCCAACGGCACAATATGCGTTCCAAAACAATGAGGACAAGCACTCAACTGTTGGATGCTACCTGCCTGCTCTACAGAAAATATTTATTGGAAATATACCGCTTAGTTCTGGCACTGAGGTACAAAATAAGACCCAAGAGGTGGTGAACGGCATTGCTGACATTTTGAAAAACTACAGCAAAACAACCAATGTGATTGACGAAATTAAGGTACGCGTGGCAGATGCGGCTCAGGTACGTGCTATTGAAGACCAGTTCACCAAACAACTGCCGCCTCACAAGCTCACTGTGCTAAAGCCAACTGCTCAACAATCCGCAGATAGCTTTATTGCTGAAGTGATTGTCACAAGCACTCTCTAATAAAATTAACCATTGCCGAACAAGCCCATTTTACCTATTTTCGCACAATTATAAAAAGAAGACGATTAACAGATGTGGATTTATATAGCACGCTTTATACTGCGTAACAGAATAGCCATTTTAATTGCTTTATTCCTGGTAACGGTATTTATGGGCATCATGTCGCGACAAATTGAAATGTCGTACCAATACGCCCCGTTATTGCCGGAAGACGACCCAACCTATCTGGAGTATCAGGAGTTTCTGAGCATCTATGGCACCGAAGGGAATATGGTGATAATTGGCCTTCAAAACGAGGACTTTTTTGAGCTTGAGGATTTCAACAACTGGCAAGACCTTTCAAAATCATTAATGGAGATAGAAGGGGTAACGTCGGTTTTTTCAATCGGTCAATCTTACAACCTTAAAAAAAACAGCCAGGAAAAATGCTTTGAGATAGAGCCCATTTTCCCCGATAAGGTAAGCTACCAAACAGAGCTCGATTCGCTTAAAAAAGTCTTTTACAGTCTGCCCTTTTACGACGAACTCCTGTACAACAAAAACACCGATGCCTATTTAATGGCACTCACACTTGATGCAGACATTTTGCACAGTAAAGAGCGGGTTGAACTGGTTAATCAGATTCAGAAAACCGGTCAGGCTTTTGTTCAAAAAACCAAGCAGGAAATTCATTACTCCGGACTTCCATACATTCGGGTGGTCACCGCTGAGATGATAAAGAAGGAGCTGAACATGTTTATTTTTCTGGCACTGGGCATTACTGCGCTGATAATCTTCTTGTTTTTCCGTTCCTTTAAAGTGGTCATGTTCTCAATGCTGGTGGTGGGTATTGCCGTTATTTGGGCTCTGGGTATTCAGGGCATTTTTGGCTATAAAATTACCATTCTAACAGGGATGATTCCGCCGCTTATTATTGTTATTGGCATTCCCAATTCGGTCTTTCTTCTTAACAAATACCATCAGGAATATCGCAAGCATCAAAATAAAATAAAGGCACTGCAACGGGTTATTCGAAAGATTGGAAATGCGACATTTCTCACCAACCTGACCACCGCCTCCGGTTTTGCTACTTTCATCTTTACAAGCAGTAAAATACTGGTTGAATTTGGGGTGATTGCCGCCATAAACATCATGGTGGTATTTATTTTATCCATCCTGCTGATTCCAATAATATTTAGTTTCCTCGATGGGCCCAAAGAGCGTCACCTGAACCACCTTAACAACCAAACCGTTGATAAGGCAGTTAAAGGACTGGTTCGCATCACCCTTAATCATCGCACAAAAATCTATTGGGTGGCCGGCTTCATGCTGTTTCTGGGCATTATTGGTATTTCAAAAATAAAAACCACAGGGTTTATGCTGGATGACATTCCGCACGACGATCCGCTTTACGTTGACCTCAAGTTTTTTGAGAGCAACTTCAATGGCCTCATGCCATTAGAGCTGATGATTGACACCAAAAAGCCCAACGGTGCTATTTCGGGAAGCAACCTGAAACGCATGGACAAGCTGCAGGAGGAGTTGAAAGAATTTGAGGCCATCTCACACCCGCTCTCAATGGTAGAAGTGGTGAAGTTTGCCCGTCAGGCATTTTACAACGGAAAGCAAAGCCATTATAAAGTACCAAGCAATCAGGAGCGCAACTTCATCCTTTCCTATGTTAATAAAAGTGATACGCAAAACACGGCCAACAATGGCCTGATCACTACTTTTATTGATTCAACCAAACAAAGGGCGCGACTAAGTTTTCGGATGAAAGATATCGGCACCACAGAGATGGCAGCGATGGATACAAAAATACGCGAAACCATTTCGAGCGTTTTCCCACCCGATAAATATTACACCTCCCTAACAGGCGCCAGTGTGGTGTTTTTCAAGGGAACCGATTACCTGGTGCGTAACCTGTTTACCAGCCTTTTACTGGCCATTGTGCTGATTGCATCCTTTATGGCCTGGATGTTTTCATCTAAACGGATGGTGCTGGTTTCGCTTATTCCCAACATTTTCCCATTGATTATGACCGCGGCGCTGATGGGCTTTTTCCATATTCCAATCAAGCCATCGACCATATTGGTATTCAGCATTGCGTTTGGTATCAGTGTTGATGACACCATTCACTACCTGGCCAAATACCGTCAGGAACTATCCGAAACCAATTGGAGCATTAGGGCCGCAGTGGTGTTGGCGCTAAAAGAAACAGGCGTTAGCATGATTTATACATCCATCATTCTGTTCTTTGGCTTTGGTATCTTTAGTGTGTCGCAGTTTGGGGGTACCGTAGCACTTGGCATTCTGGTAGCCGTCACACTCTTAATTGCCTTGTTTTCAAACCTTATTTTACTTCCTGCGTTGTTATTAACATTAGAAAAATCCATTACTAACCAGTCCTTTAAAGAGCCTCTGCTTCATATTTATGACGAAGATGAAGACATTGAGCTGGAAGAACTGAGGATAGAAAAAAAGAAAGACCTTAAATCAGTAAACAGCCATTAGTATGTACACAATATCTGACCTTCAAAAAATCGTTGAAAAAGAGCTGGCTAAACAAGATTACATTGTTGAACCGGCCAATTTATACCGCCCTATCGACTACGTGATGGGCATGGGTGGAAAACGCATTCGTCCGACACTATGCCTGGCCGGTTGCTATTTGTTTGATGATGATATACAAAACGCACTGAACCCGGGGTTATCGCTGGAGATTTTTCATAATTTCACCCTGCTGCACGACGACATTATGGATAAGGCAGATGTGCGACGCAACCAACCAACCGTGCATAAAAAATGGGATGAAAACACGGCCATCTTATCAGGCGATGCCATGTTGATAAAAGCCTATCAGTATGCAACGCTGACCGATGCCAGGTTTTTAAAAAAAGTATTGGACCTATTTAGCCAAACGGCTATTGAGGTCTGCGAGGGTCAGCAATACGACATGGAATTCGAACACCGCGATGATGTGAAGGTGGATGATTACCTAACGATGATTCGCCTTAAAACAGCTGTACTTCTGGCTGCCAGCTTAAAAACCGGCGCCATAGTAGGAGGGGCCTCCGATAAAAATGCTGATTTACTCTATGAATTTGGGGAGAACATTGGCTTAGCCTTTCAGCTGCAAGATGACTTTTTAGACGTGTATGGCAACATTGATACATTTGGGAAAGCTATTGGAGGAGATATTGTTGCCAATAAGAAAACATTTTTATTGCTTAATGCGTTACAATTGGCGTCGGGTTCATTGCGCGACGATCTTTTACATTGGATTAATGCAGAGACCTTTAATTCGGATGAAAAGATAGAAGCAGTTCGCAACATCTACAATACACTTGAGGTAGATGCATTGGCAAAAGATAAAATGGGTTTTTATTTCGACAAAGCCATAAATGCATTAAATCAGGTGGATGGACGCGAAACAATGAAGGATGAGCTCCGTAAGTTTGCAATGCAACTTATTGAGCGCTCCCGCTAGACAGAAACTTTAACAAAGCCAGAATAATACGCATAATATGGAAAAATTGGTTGGTACCATCATACAAATCGTTGGTCCGGTAGTAGACGTTAGCTTCGAATTAAGCGATGAGGAGCTGCCAAACATCTTGGATGCTCTAGAAATAAAGCGTGAAGGCCACCCTTCAATAATTATTGAGTGCCAGCAACATATTGGCGAAAGCACCATCCGCTGCATAGCCATGGATTCAACCGATGGCCTGATGCGAGGACTGGAGGTTACCCATTTGGGCAAACCCATCACCATGCCTGTTGGCGAAAGTGTTAAAGGTCGTCTGCTCAACGTTGTAGGTGATGCCATTGATGGCATTGGCGAGGTAAGCAAAGAAGGAGGTAACCCTATCCACAGAGACCCGCCATCATTTGAAGAATTATCAACACAAGCCGAAATATTATTCACGGGCATTAAGGTCGTGGATTTGATTGAACCTTATGCTAAAGGAGGAAAAATTGGTTTATTCGGCGGTGCCGGAGTAGGAAAAACCGTATTGATCCAGGAGCTGATTAACAACATTGCTAAAGGCCACGATGGACTATCGGTATTTGCAGGGGTAGGGGAGCGCACCCGTGAAGGAAATGACCTGCTGCGCGAAATGATTGAATCCGGGATTGTTAACTACGGCGAGGCCTTTAAAGAGGACATGGAGAAAGGTGGCTGGGACTTATCATTGGTGGACAAAAAAGCGCTGGATACCTCACAGGTAACCATGGTGTTTGGACAGATGAATGAGCCGCCAGGTGCACGGGCACGCGTTGCCCTGTCGGGCTTAACCGTAGCCGAGAGTTTCCGCGATGGAGACGGGACCGGCGCCGGACGTGATGTGCTGCTGTTTGTTGATAACATCTTCCGCTTTACACAAGCCGGTTCAGAGGTATCGGCACTATTGGGCCGCATGCCGTCAGCTGTAGGTTATCAGCCAACTCTCTCTTCGGAGATGGGAGCCTTGCAGGAGCGCATTGCCTCAACCAAACACGGCTCAATCACCTCAGTACAGGCCGTTTATGTGCCGGCCGATGACTTAACCGATCCGGCTCCGGCAACAACCTTTGCCCACCTGGATGCCAAAACTGTATTAAGCCGTAAAATTGCCGAGCTGGGTATTTATCCGGCGGTGGATCCGTTGGATTCGACCTCCCGAATGCTGACACCTGAAATAGTTGGTGATGATCATTACAGCACCGCTCAGGCCGTTATCGAGATACTACAGCGCTACAAGGAACTGCAAGATATTATTGCTATTCTGGGTATGGAAGAGCTATCGGAAGAAGATAAACTGGTAGTGCACCGTGCCCGCCGTGTACAGCGTTTCCTTTCACAACCCTTCCACGTTGCCGAACAGTTCACCGGTCTTAAAGGGGTCTTTGTATCCATTGAAGATACCATTAAAGGCTTTAAGATGATACTTAACGGGGAAGTGGATCAATACCCTGAAGCCGCTTTCAACCTGGTTGGAACCATTGAAGAGGCGATTGCCAAAGGTGAAGAATTGTTGAAACAAGCAAAATCAGCCTAATGGAAGATCTGCATTGCGAAATAGTAACACCGGTGAAAGTTATTTATGATGCACCCGTTGGATTAGTGACCGTTCCTGGCGAGAAAGGGCAATTTACCTTACTTAAAAATCACGCCCCCATTATTTCGGTGCTAAAAGAAGGCAAAATACGGGTGATAAGTAAAACCGGTCACGAGGAGTATTTTGACTGTAAAAGTGGCGTGTTAGAATGCGAAAACAACAAAGTGACCATCTTAATTCATAAGAGTTAAAAGTCAGTTTAGAAGATAACACCATTGAATCTCGGCAATACCCCGGGATTTTTTTATTTTTGCGAATAATCTAATAGCTGAAAGAAAGGGCTGAAGCGCCTCCTTTTATCTCAATACAAACAAAGCATGAAAATCCTTATAATCCGTTTAAGCTCAATTGGTGACATCATTCAATGCATGTCGGTGGTAACCGGACTGAAGAACAAGTTTCCGGAAGCAGAAATTCATTGGGTAGTCAGGGCTGATATGGAATCATTGGTGCGCATTGATCCACGCATCGATCACATTTGGGCGTTTGACCGTAAAGAAGGATTTGGTGGTGTTTTTAAACTCGGTTCCAGACTGAAAAGGGAACAGTTTGACCTGATTTATGACGCCCACAGTAACATTCGCTCAAACATCCTTAAACTGGTGCTCTGTCCATTTGGGCTCTGTAATCTGTTTAAAAGAAATAAGCTGGTCACCCGCCATAAGGATCGCCTCAAGCGTTTACTGCTATTCCGCTTCGGCATCAACCTGTTACCTAAACCATTTAAGGCTTTGGACTCCTTCCGTCACCCGCTAAAAAAGTGGGACGTAAGCGAGTTTAACACCCCTTTTAGCGACTGGAATTTTCCACGTGAAACAGAAGAAAAGATTGAACAACTGGTTCTGAAACAGCTGCCCGACCCCCGAAAGTTTGTTACTCTGGTTCCATCAGCCGCCTGGGAACTAAAACGTTGGCCAGTCAATTACTGGCAAGAGCTGGTAACCATAAGAAAAGACCTGCACTTTGTGGTACTGGGAGGACCAGGTGATACTTTTTGTGAAGAAATTAAAGCGTCCGCACCCGAGCGGGTGATTAACCTCGCTGGTAAAACATCTCTAATGGAGAGCTTTTGTGCTGTTTGGCATTCCCCTTATGTGATTAGTGGTGATACCGGGTTTTTACATGCTGCCGACTTATTTCAGAAGCCCGGTCAGGCAATCATTGGCCCAACGGCCTTTGGCTATCCATCGAACCCGAAAATGAAAGTGATGGAGGTGGATTTACCTTGCCGCCCATGTACCAAAGATGGCAGCACCAAATGCAAGTTAAAAGAAGAAAGGAAATGCCTGATGGACATCTCCCCTCTATTAGTTGCCAAGTCAATTGACTTATAGTTATTTCTGCTGAGATTGAATAAAGGCTACCACTTCCTGGTGGCCGTTTGATTGGGCAAAATCCAAAGACGATTCGCCATCCACATCTACCATTGAAAGGTCGGCTCCGTGGGCAACTAAAAGCTTTACGACATCCAGCTGGCCTTCGGAGGCCGCCATCATAACCGGTGTCCACTGCTCCTCGCTGTCGGTAGCATTAAGATTGGCACCCGCCTGTATCAGCGTCTCCACCGCTTGTGTAAACGGGCCGGTTGATGCAAACATCAAAGCGGTGCGGTTCACGCCGTCCACTGCATCTACCTTGGCGCCTTTTTCAAGTAAAACCGAAATAATATGATGATGTCCGTTATAAGCTGCCAGCATTAAAGCACTGTGCTGGTTATCGTCCGTGGCATTCACATCAACGCCACTACTAATAGCTTCCTTTACCTTCTCAAGATCGCCCTCTAAAGCAGCTTGAAAATAAGCTGACATACTGACGCTCAGTGCCTCTGTCGGCACAGCATCTGCCTGATCCAACTCGTTGCTTTGCTTTGCATCCTTCTTACCCGATGACTGACAAGCCATTAGGACAATCATCAATGTCACACCAGTCAGTGTTACTAATCTCTTCATTCGACTATTTTATTATTAAATTGCTCATGTATAAATGCCGTTTTAATTCCACAGCTATCGTGACTAATAGATGGCCTCTGCCACCTTTTTGGTGCTTGCAGTAGCCATCATGGTATAAAAGTGCAGAATGGGCACATTGTGTTCTATCAGCTCTTTAGCCTGGTGAATGCACCACTCAACACCCACCTGTTTGACCTCATCATTGTTTTTACATTTACGCATTTCCCTGGCAAAATCCTCAGGAATATCCACATGAAAGATTTTAGGTAACACTGTTAACTGATTCATTAATGTAATCGGCTTTAAACCGGGAACAATAGGAACGGTGATACCCATTTCCCGAGCTCTGTTTACAAACTCGAAGTACTTTTTATTGTCGAAGAACATTTGCGTAACAATGTACTCCGCACCGGCATCTACCTTTTGCTTTAACCAGTATAGATCCGAGTCCATATTAGGCGCCTCCTCATGCTTTTCGGGATAACCCGCCACGCCATAACTAAAAGGTGTATCAAAGGCATCGACCAGCGTACCATCGAGAAACTGACCCGCATTTAGTTCATTCACCTGCCTTACCAAATCCAAGGCATATTGATTCCCCTCTTCAGAGGCCCCGGCAAATTGCTTTTTACTGGCATTATCGCCTCTTAACACAAGTATATCGTGAATACCCAAGAAATTCAGGTCAATTAAGGCATACTCGGTTTCGCTCTTAGTAAAACCACTGCAAATAATGTGTGGCACCACCTTTAATCCGTACCTGTGCTGGATCGACGCAGCTACAGCCACTGTACCGGGCCGTTTGCGGATAACCCGGCGCTCATATAGACCATTGGCGGTATCCTTGTACTGCATCTCATCCCTGTGGGAAGTTATATTGATGTAAAGCGGGTTAAACTCCTTTAGTTGGTCAATGGTGTTAAACACTTTATCAATGCTATTCCCTTTGAGAGGTGGCAATAATTCAAAGGAGAAACCGGTTTTTACGGTTGATTTTATTTGTTCTGCTACGGTCATTATATCAATTGTGATTTGTTGAATCGTTGATTTGGAAATTTGCTGATTTGTAGACTTGAACTTATCAATTCAACAAATCAGCAAATCAACATTTCGACAATATCATTTTACTTATACTCCAAATTCAGAGGAATCCATTTTTCAACCTCTTGTTCGGTGCAACCTTTTCGCTTGGCAACATCCTGCACCTGGTCCTTACCAATTTTGCCAAGGCCAAAATAGATGGCATCCGGATGCGCCAGGTATATACCGCTTACCGAAGCATTAGGATACATGCTGTAGTGCTCGGTTAAGGTAATGCCTGCATTCTCCTCGGCCTGCAAGAGGTCAAAGAGGGTGCGCTTCTCACTATGATCCGGACAAGCCGGATAACCCAGTGCCGGACGAATACCGCGGTAACGCTCACGAACCAGGTTCTCGTGGTCAATCACCTCATCGGGAGCGTAACCCCAAAACTCCGTTCTGATTCGATAATGCAACAACTCAGCGAAGGCTTCAGCCAGGCGATCGGCCAATGATTTTAACAGGATGCTGCTGTAATCATCATGATCAGCTTCAAACTGCTCCAGCCACTTTTCAATTCCAATGCCCGCTGTTACGGCGAAACCGCCAATATGGTCGAAACGCTTGCTTTCTTTAGGTGCCACATAATCACTCAAACAGTGGAACACCTTTTTACCAGGCTTATCTTGTTGCTCGCGCAGATGATGGAACGTGGCCATCACCTCCTGTCGCGATTCATCGGTATACACCTCAATATCATCACCTACACTATTGGCCGGAAAGATGCCAAACACCGCGTTGGCCTGCAGCATATGCTCATTCTCAATCCGATCCAACATGGCTTGCGAGTCGCGATACAGCTTCAAGGCCTCCTCGGCTTTCGCTTTGGCGTCGTCGGTGCGGTAGCGTTCCAGCCACTTGGCTTTCGAAGCCTCATCCACCACCGAATCCATATCCGTGTAGTTACCCGTAAGGCGCCAGGCCTGGTAAAAGAACGTCCAGTCAATGAACTTACGAATCTCACTTATGGGATAATCCTCCAGCACGCGTACACCGGCCTCTGCGGGGAGTGGGGTAATGGTATTAGACCAGTCGATTTGGTGCTTTCGGGCCCGCGCCTCTTCAATGGGCAACAGACTGATGGTTTTTTTACTGGCATTGCGTTCACGCAGGCCTTCGTATTCCTGCTTAACGTTTTGCACGAACTTCTCTTTCTCTTTGGCTGAAAGCAAGGCACTCACCACCTGCGCACTCTTTGAAGCATCTTTGACGTGAACCACCGGACTGTCATACTCCGGTTCAATTTTTACAGCCGTGTGAATTTTTGAGGTAGTAGCCCCCCCAATCAACAATGGGATATTGAAACTGTTGCGCTTCATCTCCTTAGCTACATTCACCATTTCCTCGAGCGAAGGTGTAATCAACCCACTTAACCCGATGATATCGGCACCATGCTCAATCGCCTTCTTTAGAATTGCTTCGGTAGGCACCATCACCCCCAAATCGATTACTTCGTAGTTGTTACAGCCTAATATTACGCCCACAATATTTTTACCAATATCGTGCACATCACCCTTTACGGTCGCCATCAATATTTTGCCATTGGTTTTAGCTCCTCCGGTCAAAGCTTTTTCCTCCTCAATAATAGGCTGAAGAATGGCCACTGCTTTTTTCATCACACGCGCAGTTTTCACCACCTGTGGCAAAAACATCTTACCGCTTCCAAACAGTTCACCCACCACATTCATCCCATCCATCAGGGGCTGCTCAATAATATCAAGAGCCGTTGGGTACTTTTCCAAAGCTTCAGCTACATCTACGTCCAGGTAGTCGCTGATGCCTTTCACCAGGCAATGGCTCAGACGCTCTTCCAGGGTTCCTTCACGCCAGGCTGCTTGCTGGATTTCGCCTTGTGCCTGCTGGGTGTTTTTTATTTGCTCGGCATACTCTACCAAACGGTCAGTCGCATCACTGCGCTTGTTTAATACCACATCTTCGACATATGCCAGGAGTTCTTTGGGGATATCATCATATACCTGCAGCATGGCCGGATTCACAATTCCCATATCAAGACCTTCCTGAATAGCATAGTATAAGAATACTGAGTGAATGGCCTCGCGCACCACATTATTCCCTCTAAACGAGAACGATAAATTACTAATACCTCCACTAATGTGCGCATGTGGTAGGTTTTCTTTTATCCACTTACAGGTTTTAATAAAGTCGACTGCGTAGTTATTGTGCTCCTCAATGCCTGTTGCAATGGCCAGCACGTTCGGATCGAAAATGATGTCCTGAGGCGGGAAGTTCACTTTTTCGGTCAACAGTTTATAAGCCCTGCTACAAATTTCTTTACGCCGTTCAAAAGTATCGGCCTGTCCTTTTTCATCAAAAGCCATCACTACAACGGCAGCGCCATACTTTTTAATGGTACGGGCATGCTCAAGAAACAGTTCGTCGCCTTCTTTAAGGCTGATACTATTGACCACAGACTTACCCTGCAGACATTTCAACCCAGCTTCAATCACCTCAAATTTAGAGGAATCAACCATCACCGGCACTTTCGACACATCCGGGTCAGACATAAGCATATTCAGAAAAATCACCATCTCTTCTTTCGCGTCGAGCATGGCATCATCCATGTTTACATCTACTATTTGTGCCCCATTTTCAACCTGATGACGGGCAATATCCACTGCCTCTTCATATTTCTTCTCCTTTATTAAGCGCAAAAACTTACGAGAGCCGGCCACGTTACAACGTTCACCAATATTCACAAAGTTGGCCTCTTTACGCATCTGCAAGGATTCCAACCCACTTAGGTGCGTAATGGGAGAGGGCTGCACTTTTTGATGCCCATCGTACTTGGCAGCTACTTTAGCCATGGCGGCAATGTGCTCAGGCGTAGTTCCGCAGCAACCACCAATAATATTCACCTTGCCATCGGCCATCCAGTGCTCCACTAAAGCCGACATCTGAGAAGGCGACTGATCATACTCGCCAAACTGGTTTGGCAAACCCGCATTAGGGTGAGTACTGATATAGAAAGGGGCATTTTTTGACAATTCAGTCACATAGGGTTCCAGTTCCTCTGCGCCTAGCGAACAGTTAAGACCAATACTGAGAATGTCCATGTGCGAAATGGAATCGATAAAGGCCTGTAGCGTTTGCCCCGATAGGGTACGTCCGCTGGCATCGGTAATGGTTCCAGACACCATAATTGGCAATTTACACGCTTCCTCTTCAAACACTTCATCAATGGCAAACAGAGCGGCCTTGGCATTAAGTGTATCAAATACGGTTTCGATCATCAGCAGGTCAGCCCCTCCTTTGATAAGAGCTCTTACCTGCTCTTTATAGGCTTCTTTGACCTCATCAAAACTGGTTGAACGGTAGCCCGGATTATTCACATCTGGCGATAAAGACAAGGCCTTATTCAGTGGTCCAATGGAGCCACAAACAAAACGAGGTTTATCAGGATTTTTCGCGCTATAGACATCTGCCACTTCACGGGCGATACGAGCCGATTCGAAGTTGATGTCCCACACGGCCTCCTGCATGTCGTAATCGGCCTGCGAAATAGAAGTCGCATTAAAGGTATTGGTTTCAATAATGTCAGACCCTGCCTCTAGGTATTTGGCATGAATTTCCTTGATTATATCGGGCCGGGTTAACGACAAAATATCATTATTCCCTTTGATGAGCATGTGGTGATTTTTAAAACGCTCGCCTCTGTAATCTTCTTCCTCAAGCTTATAGGTCTGAATAAGGCTTCCCATGGCGCCATCAAGCAGCAGTACCCGTTCTTTGATGACTTTATACAACAATTCTGTTCGCGTCATATTGATTCTATGAATTTGAAAATTGTGGTTAATGTTTTTATGGTATTTGGTGTTTTACTTCAACTCAAACGGAGCAGTAAAAAGCAACTTCAGGTTAACTAACAATCCAATATCTTAATAGTTAGACCTGAATTAGCAAAATTACTATAATTTTTTTCCAATGAGATAAATAATGGCAGGAAGTGCCACACTGCGGCAGTTACAACCTGTATTCCCCATCTTCTCTGATTGATAATCAACCTTTAACCCGCGATTTTGTTATTTTTGAACAGACTAATCAATGTTCCTGATGACCACAACCAAACTCAAGATACTATTATTACTCGTTGCATGTCCCACTTTGCTGTTCAGCCAGTCGAAGATGGACATCATCAACAACAGCGAAAAGGCCGTTTTTGATGTGCGCACCTACAACAGTAATAAGCAGCTGACGGCCTCAGCTTCAGGCTTTTTTATAAGCAGCGATGGCCTTGCCATAACAATGGGGCAGGTTTTCGAAAAGGCAGATTCAGCCGTGATTACACTCAGAGGAGGAAAAAAGGTGGAAATAGAGCGAATCCTGTCGGTTCACCCAAACAGCAACATGGTGCTGATCAAAGTTAAACCGACGCGGCAAAAAACCTTCAGCTATTTAATTCCCGCCAAACAGTCCTTTACCAATAATGAGGAGCTCCTCATTTTTACTCATCCACTCGAATCACCGGATGGCATGACCCTGGCACCTGTAAAAAACCTGAGCTATTTCCATTACATTTCAAGGGTCGGCATTATTGACGGTCCGTTTACCTCTTTGTCTGCTGGTGCTCCCGCTATCTCGGACAAAGGACTGCTTTGTGGCATCCTTAACGTTTCGGATAATGGCTCACACAAAATACTCTACAGCAGCCACCTGCTGAACGACAGTAACTGGGTCAACATTAACCGGCCTTTTAGAAATACGTGGAGGCCAACAATACAACCCCTCTTTAATTCTCTGCTCAGCCAATCGCTGCTCAATATTAGCTGCCACGAATATGTTGAAGCAGCTAAAAATCTGAGCCAGCACATCAAAACGCACCCCAGAGACTATAAAGCCCATTGTCTAAGGGCATATGCCCGATTCAAATATGAGAACCTTACAGGGAGCCGCGCTGACTTTGAACTGTGCCAGGAGCTTAATCCGAATGGGTTTCTTCATCCATACTACCAAGGGCTTTTCCAATTGACAGAACAAAAAAATAGTGAGGCCCGCAATAGCTTTGAGACCTGTCTGGATAGGAAACTAAATTTCGCCCCGGCCATTATTCAACTTGCCAGGCTCAATTATGAGTCAAACAAGGCAGCACAAACAGCATTTGAATGGTACTCCGCCGCCATAGAGGCCGATTCGCTTTTAGCCGAGGGCTACTACGAACGGGCCCTGCTAAGAATGAAGCATTCTTCCTCCATGGATGGAACATTGAACGATATCGATAAAGCCATTTACCTCAACCCTGATTTACCGGGCCTCTTTTCCATACGCGGGGCCATTCATTTCAAGGAAAAAGACTACCTGCCAGCGATCAGTGATTTAGACCTGGCCATCGAGAAAGACCCAACAGATGTGCATGCCTGGTTTACACGCGGCATGGCTCACTATAACATCGGCATGCACGAAAAAGCCTGTTACGACTGGGACAAAGCCGGTCGATTAGGTAATTACGAGGCATTTACTTACCTGTCACGTTACTGTAAAGGAGTGAAGCTGGACAGTTACGACCGTTAATCAGCCCGTTTTTTATACCTTTGTATCTTTAATTTTGAATTATGATAACACAAGAAATACTTAAAGATTTATCGGGACGCGAGTTAGCGTTAAGGAGGTATCTTTGACATCGATCGTAAAAAGGTTGAGATAGAAGAAGAAGAGCTCCGATCACAGGCTCCTGATTTTTGGGACGATGCCCAAAAGGCAGAACAGCAAATGAAGAAACTGCGCGAGCTGAAAAGCTGGGTTTCGGACTATGAAGAGGTGGCCTCAGCAGTGGAAGACCTGCAGGTACTCTTTGATTTTCAGAAAGCAGGTGAAGCCGAAGCCGACGATGTGGACCAGCAGTATGAGCATGCGAAAATGCTTCTGGAGAACCTGGAGCTGAAAAACATGCTGCGCCGCGAAGAGGATAAGATGGGTGCTGTATTAAAAATAAATGCAGGAGCAGGTGGCACCGAAAGTCAGGATTGGGCGGAGATGCTTATGCGCATGTACATCCGTTGGGGGGAGTCGCACAACTACAAAATTAAAGAGGTTAACTACCAGCCTGGCGATGAAGCCGGGATAAAAACGGTGACCCTCCAGTTTGAAGGCGACTTTGCCTATGGCTACCTGAAGAGTGAAAACGGCGTGCACCGCTTAGTCCGTTTGTCGCCTTTTAATGCCGCCAATAAGCGCATGACATCGTTCACTTCGGTGTTCGTCATTCCGCTGATTGATGACACCATTGACATCGATATTAACCCCAGTGATATAACCTGGGAAACATTTCGCTCGGGAGGTGCTGGTGGACAGAATGTGAATAAAGTGGAAACAGGTGTTCGACTGCGACATGCGCCATCGGGCATTGTAATTGAAAACACCGAGTCACGCTCGCAGCTGGGTAATAAAGAAAATGCCATGCGTTTATTGAAATCTCAATTGTACGAGATTGAACTACGCAAAAAGCTGGAGGAACAAAACAAGGTAGAGTCACAAAAGAAAAAAATTGAGTGGGGATCGCAAATACGCTCGTATGTAATGCAACCCTATAAACTGGTTAAAGACGTGCGCACCAGCTACGAAACTTCTAATGTGCAGGCGGTGATGGATGGTGACATTGATGGTTTTATCAAAGCCTACCTGATGGAGTTTGGTGGCGAAGAAGTTTTTTAAACAAATGCTGCGCGTTATAGGTTAAATGAGTAGCAATAAATTAACAAGGTATGATTACAATATTACATAACCCACGATGCTCAAAAAGCCGTGCCGGCTTAGCGCTTCTGGAAGAAAAAGGTGTTGAATTTGAAGTGTGTAAATACCTCGATGATGCCTTAACGCCTGATGAGTTGGAAGAAATTGTTGACAAACTGGAGATCAGTCCATTGGATTTGATTCGTAAAAACGAAGAAGTTTATAAAACCGAGTTTGCCGACAAAGAATTGTCTGATGAAGAGTGGATATTGGCAATGCTTGAATACCCGCAACTCATTGAACGACCAATCGTTATTAACGGAGACAAAGCCGTTATCGGACGTCCAACAGAACTTATTGAAACTATTCTTTAACAGAACAGCCACAACAACAAATATAAAAACCGTTTAGCAAACAAGTCGCTAAACGGTTTTTTTAATATACCGGGAACAAATTCCCGGCCATCGAACCGTCTTTTTATCGGTAAGACTGACTACCCGAACTGCTGGTACCCGTCACTTTGATTGGGCCCTGCTCAATAATCAGATTTTTTCGACCACTACTCCCTTTTGCACTTAAGCTACCCGATGAAGCACTTAAAGCAAAGCTCAGCTCCTCTGCATCATTGCTTAGCTCCATAGATACGCTGCCCGATGATGATTTGAAAGTTGAATGGCCTGTTAGCTTGATGTTGGTGCCTCGCTGACTTCCGCTATTTGTTGACAGATGAACAGCACCTGTAACATTGTTCAAACTAATGCTGCCCGATGAAGCACCGGCCCGCACATCGCCTCTGACATTGCTAATTTTAAGGCTCCCGGAGCTAGCCTGGGCATAAAGATTATTTCCAATCGTTGCGATGGACTGACCACCCGATGAAGTTGTCACATCGGCTTCGCCCTTTACACCTTCTACTTTAATACCTCCCGACGAAGCTTTGGCTTTTAGATTGCCGCCTATGGTCATGTGTTTCTGACCGCCTGAGGAAGTAGTGGCGCGCACATCCCCTGCTATATCGGCCGTTGAAATACCTCCTGATGAAGCTTCAGCGCTTAGGTCAGAATCAATATTCTCTGCTTGAATACTCCCACTGGAAGTCTCCAGCTTCACAACCGCTTGTCCAACATTTGAAACATGAACACTCCCACTTGAGTTCTCCACATCAATATTCGTACTTTTCGGAACTTGTAATTCAAGCTTGCCTTTTACATTTCGTAACGAATTAGGTCGATCAATCCACACACGCAAGGTGCTGCCCGTTACATTGTGCCTAATTTTTACCTCGTAGCGTTCAGCCCCGGTTATTTCACCAGTCAGGCGCACATCGCTGCTATTAACACCCGAAATATTTACGTAACAAAACGATCCTTCCACCTCCACCGTTGTAATGTTGCTGAAGGAGGCATCCACTTTGTCAATCACATCTTGTGCATCAACCAATGGCAGCGTCATTAACGCGGCCATAAGTATCCAGCACCTTAATCTTGAAACTTTCATCATAGTATAAATTTGGTGTAAATTATTTGCTCACATAATAGGCCTGTCGGTCCTATCGAAAAATAGGACGCTCCAATGAGTGAATAAGTTACAGCTCTTCAGTACTTTTTTCAACAATAAGCAATAAATAATACTACCAACACGGGCTCGATGTATCCATAGAATAGTCACTACGCAACTTTTTTCATCAGGCATTGTTGCTTTCTTGAAACACAAAATACTTGTGCATTATAAGTGATTGATTAATTTTGAAACATGGCAGATATGACAACAGAAGAGTTTGAAAAGGAGTGGGACCAACTGATTCTTAAGTTCAGCAAACATTTTAAAGTTGAGGCAGAATATGAATTTATTCTGTTTATGCTTGGTATTCAGGAAATGGGCTGGGGCTTTCGTGAGTTCACCAAAACCGAAAAAATGGATCTGATTAATGTAGCCCGCTGCCGCATTTTGGTGCGTCAGGGTGTAATTAAAGAAACAGGCATTGACAGTGAAGGCTTTCCTATTTTTGAGAGTACAGCCAAACTAAAATCCATGATGCCGTCCTACCAGAACCAGCTCATCAAAAAAGGCCTCATCGACTATTTTAAAGACCTGGAGTTTGCATAACACCAATTGAACTAACAATATTACCATGAAGTATTTATTATCAATCAGCCTGGCCGTTATTCTATTTACAGCCTGTAAGCAGCAACCCAAAGAAGGGGTTATGCTGTTGATGGAAACCTCTAAGGGAACCATGAAGATTAAGCTGTATGACGAAACGCCACAGCACCGCGATAATTTTGTGAAACTAGCCGAATCGGGTTACTATGACTCCTTACTTTTTCACCGGGTTATCAACGAATTTATGATTCAGGGTGGCGACCCCGACTCTAAAGGGGCAGCCCCGGGAGCGATGTTAGGGAATGGCGGCCCTGGCTATCAGGTACCAGCCGAAATTAATTACCCGACGCTTTTCCATAAAAAAGGGGCACTGGCAGCAGCCCGCACAGGCGATAATGTCAACCCTGAGCGCAAATCATCGGGTTCGCAATTTTATATTGTACAAGGCAAAACCTACAACGACGAAGGATTTAGTGCCATTGAAAAGCGCTACCAGGATATGAAACGCCAACAACTCTTCTACCAAACACTCGAAGAATACAAAGACACCCTTCAAACACTGCAGCAAGCCGGTAACCAGGAAGGTTTTATGGGCATGCGGGTGCTCATTGAAGAAGAGGTAGAAAAAAAGTTGGCCAGCGCACCTAAGCAAACCATTCCGGAGTCGGTAAAAGAAGTATACCGTACCCAAGGCGGAGTGCCCCATCTGGATGATAACTACACCGTATTTGGCGAAGTTGTTGAAGGCTTAGAAGTAATCGATTCCATTGCCACCGTTTCAACCAACCAAATGGACCGTCCACTGGAAGATGTGTACATCCTTAAAGTAGAAGTGCTAAAATAGTTAAGAGAATATTAAATGACCAATCCGGTAGCTGAGCTTTGTTTCGACTACCGGATTCTTTTTTTATATCTTGCATTCTCAAACAGAATTACCATGCAAAAATATCTTCTTCTCATAATTAGTCTATTGTATTTTACGGCTGTTAGCGCGCAGGAGCCCATCTACTATGTTAACATATCAACCAACCTGGGAACCATGAAGGTGAAACTGTACAACGAGACACCTAATCACCGTGATGCCTTCTTAAAACTGGTTGGTGAAAAGCATTTTGACGGCACCCTGTTTTATCGCGTTGTGAAAGGCTTTGTTATTCAAGGTGGTTCATCCGACTCGCGCAATGCAGCTCCCGGTAGAGCCATTGGTTATGGCAAGGCCATCAATATTGATGCAGAATACCATGATAATTGCTTTCACAAACGAGGAGCCCTCTGCGCCCCTCGTCAGCCCGAAGAGGTAAACCATTTTAAGATGTCGGACGTGTCGCAGTTTTACATTGTTCAGGGACGCAAATACACCGACAAAGAGCTGGATTTAATTGAGAAGGCCACCAACAACCCCATCAAGATAGAGCTCAAAAGACAATACTACCTGCCCCACAAAGAAGAATTGGCCCGCTTAAAAAAAGAAGATCCAAAAGCTTTTAACAAGTTGTTGCGAGATATTAAAGACAAAATAAATTTTCACTACAGTATATCAGATAAGATAGAGTTCAACGAGGCCCAACGCAAAGCCTACAGTGCGATAGGCGGCACCCCCGAACTGGATGGTGACTACACAGTTTTTGGAGAAGTGGTAGCTGGCCTGGATGTGGTCAATAAAATTGCCGCTGTACCGGTGGACAAAAATAACCGCCCGCGTACCGATGTGAAAATTAAAGTGAGTATTGTAACAAAGTAAGGCATGCAGATAAATTCTTTACACTTTAAACCAACACTATTTAATCGCATTAACAACCTTTTTTTGAGCCTGTTGGTCGCCTCTTGCTTGATGGCGTGCAACAGCCAAACTGATAAACAACAGAGAACGATAGATACATTCAAAGGCTCCTATCAGGATAACGCTAAAGGCATCGTCAGCCTGCGCACCTTTGATCACTACACGCGCCGCCTGCAGGATGGATACGGCTTTTATGTGGCCCCCGACCTGGTGATAACCAACCTGAGCTTTATCAAAGGCGCCTACAAGGTCAAAGCTTCACCATTGGATCTCGATGATTTCTCAACAGTAAAAGGCTATGTGGCCTATGATCTTGACCTGGATCTGGCACTCCTAAAAGTCAGTCGCCGAAACCTCAACTACCTCAGTATTAAAGATGCCACCTTCAAAGCAGACTCGGTATATCAGCTCTTTAGAAAAAACCGTCAGCTGTTCTATCATCAAGGACAAATGGGAAAGGAAACGGCTAACGACAGCATCTCATTTAAAAGTTACCAGGGGGAGTTTAAACCGGGCAACCCGGTATTTGCTCATAGCCATCGGCTGGCGGGCATGGTTCAGGAGTCTGGTGACAGCACCCGCATTTTAGATGCTCAATGGATTGGCCAGCTAATCAAGCATAAAGAAAAACAACCTCAATCGATTTATGAGCTACGAAATAAGTCTAATAAGGTCTATATTTCGCACACGCAAGTAAAAGGCTTCCGCATCATCACCAACATGGGCAACATCGAAATTGCACTGTCTGATGAAACGCCCCGCTATCGCGATAATTTCATTAAACTGGTCAGCGATCATTTCTACGACAGCCTTCTGGTGCATCGGGTTATCAAAGATTTTTTAATTCAAACCGGAGCAGCCGATTCCAAATACGCGAAAAAAGACGATGTGGTGGGCTGGCAGGGACCAGGCTATACCCTAAAGATGAATATTGTTCCTGAGCTGTTTCACAAGCGAGGCATGCTGGCAGCATCTAAGCTGCCTGAGGATCGCAACAAGCACAACCGCAGCGATGGGTCCCAGTTTTACATTGTGGCCGGGCGCCTGTTTAGCGATGCTGAGCTGGATGATTTGGAAGCAGAAAAAGGGATTAAGTACACAGCTGAGCAACGGCGGGCCTACACAACTGTTGGCGGTGCCCCTTATCTGGATGGTGACTATACCGTATTTGGCTGGGTCACCAAAGGCATGGAAGTAGTAGACCGGATGGCCGCTGTTAAAACCTATGCGGTTGACAGACCCGTTGATGAAATACGGATTAAAACCATTCAATTTCTTAAAAAATAAGTTTTCATCCTGATATCAACAGCTATTTAAGGATAAATACCCGATCCGGCAAAAAAAAAGATTTGGGCATTATGCATCCATCATCCCAATCGTTTTATTAATTTTGCAAGTCGCTTTAATCAAGTAATTAAACAATCATGTTAGATAAAATCAATCAATTAGCTGAAGAAATTAAAAGCCTTGTCGCTTCAACGGCTGAAGAGGCTGAACAACTGAGAATAAAATATTTAAGTAAAAAAGGCCTGGTTTCTCAGCTGTTTGATGAGTTTAAGACCATTCCCAACGAACAAAAAAGAGAAGTAGGCCAGGTACTTAATACACTTAAATCTCAGGCTACTGATAAGATTAATGAGCTTAAGGAAAACTTTGCTTCAAACGGAGATGGAAAAGTAGGCATGGACCTTTCACTCCCTGGAACTTCATTTGAACTGGGAAGCCGTCACCCTTTATCAATTGTTAAAAACGAAATTGTTGATATCTTTTCACGTTTAGGCTTTACTGTCGCTGACGGTCCGGAAATTGAAGATGATCACCACGTATTCGAAGCACTTAACTTCCCACCTGAACACCCGGCACGTGACATGCAGGATACATTCTTTATCGCCACCAACCCGGATGTTCTGTTGCGTACCCATACCTCATCGGTTCAGGTACGAGTGATGGAGAAGCAGCGTCCACCCATGCGTGCCATTTTCCCCGGACGTGTGTTCCGTAACGAAGCCATTTCGGCACGTGCCCATTGCATCTTCCATCAGGTAGAAGGGCTGTTCATTGATAAAAACGTTTCTTTTGCCGACCTCAAACAAACCTTATTGTACTTCTCTAAAGAACTCTTTGGAGCTGATACCAAAATTCGTTTGCGCCCATCTTATTTCCCATTTACAGAGCCTTCGGCCGAGATGGACATCTCCTGCTCATTATGTGGTGGCAAAGGGTGTAACGTATGTAAATACACAGGTTGGGTAGAGATACTTGGATGTGGCATGGTAGATCCGGCTGTGTTAGAAGCCAGCGGCATCGATAGCAACGAGTACACTGGTTTTGCCTTTGGTATGGGCATCGAGCGTATCACCATGCTCAAATACCAGATTAAAGACATCAGACTGTTCTTTGAAAATGATAAGCGCTTCCTCGAGCAGTTTAAATCTGCTGAGTAAACATAAATATTATAAAACATTAAAAAACCCCTGTTTCGTTCGAGCAGGGGTTTCATTTTAATGGTTTCTAAAAGTCAAAATTTGATGTTTAATAACATTTTTTAAACTATTCGACCACCCGAATTTCGGTTGTAACCGGGATCGCTTTTTTATAAAGTGCCGACACACCACAGTATCTTTCCTCAGACAAACTCACCGCTTTTTCCAACTTATCCATTGGCAAATTCTGGCCTTTAAATTCATAGATTACGTGCATCTTCTCGTAATACTTAGGGTGCTCTTCTGTCAAATCTCCCTCTACAATTATCTGTAAATCTTCAATTTCCACACGCATCTTCTTTAGGATAGATACCACATCCATACCGGTGCACCCCGCCAGGGCAGTTAACATTAATACCTTTGGACGCGTGCCTTTATCTTCTCCTCCATTTTCAACACCTGCATCTAAAATTAATTTGTGTCCGAATAATTCGGTTTCCCAGGACATGTTCCCAGTCCATTTAATACTTGTTGACGTTTTCATATATTAATCTATTTAGATATTTAAGATAATGTTATTATCTAACCTTTTTATATCTTTGCCTCAAAATTATGACATTTATCACTTTTTTATTCATTCAGTTGTATTCAAGTTATGAAAAATATTCAAAGTGTCCCTTTCAGCGACGAAGTAGATTTGCTGTCATATGAAATCTTCAGCGGGTTAACAGAAGAGGAACTAGACTCTTTGACGCAGTCAATGAGCTGCACCCTCCACAAACGGGGTAACATTCTTTACCACGAAGGTAGTCGTATTAATGGAGCTTATGTAGTTATTAAGGGGATATTGAAGATCTACAAAACCGGATTTGACGGGAAAGAGCAGATCATCCGCTTTGCTAAAGATGGTGATTTAATTGGGTTTAGGTCGGTTGTGAGCGATGAATTGGCCTGCACAACTGCAAAGGTGGTTAATGATGCGGTGCTGTGTTACTTGCCTTCCGATGTGCTAACCAGTTTAATAAAGGTTAATCCTGAGTTTGCCATGTCGCTAATGAAATTGACTTGCCGGGAATTGGGTGAATCCAACAAGTTCTTAACCGATATTGCTCAAAAAACAGTGCGAGAGCGACTGGCCGAAGTGCTGCTGCTATTAATGGATACATTTGATTTGGATGAAGATAATACACTCCAGATTTCATTAACCCGCGAGGAACTGGCAAACATGGTTGGTACCGCTACCGAATCTGTTATCCGTCTGTTATCTGAATTTAAGTCTGATAAACTGATTGAACTGAATGGGCGTAAGATTAAGTTGATTAATATCCCTAAACTCATCAAGATAGGCAATGTGTATATCTAATCGCAAATCGTCTAAAAAAATACTTAACAGCTAACTAAGAACGCCTGAACTTGAACAATTCAGGCGTTTTTGTTTTATCCTAATTGTATTTTTAACGGAGGGATTGGAAAATCCTTTCCACCACGCGACAATCCTTGTCTCAACGGTGTTATTTCGGCAGGCTCTCCTAACTTTGCGCTTAAAGCGGCTAATACGGCAGAGCCGGTAGGTGTGCACAACTCATGTTCAATAGGCCCCAGCTTACAAGGTAAACCATGCTTTTCAAATATTATTTTAGTTGCTGGCGCTGGTACCGGCAGGTAACCATGCGAAAACGTAATATGTCCGCCTCCCAAACTCACCGGCGAGAGCAGTATCGCTTCGGTTGGGGCCTCCAACAGTTGCAAACCCATCACTGCTCCTGTAATATCAATAAGAATATCCTGCGCTTCATGTAAGTAGGCATCCTCGTGATGTTCATGCTCATGGTCGGCTCCTTCATGGTGATGATGAGCATGAATATGATCGGTGAGAAAGGTGTTCTCTTTATGCGCTTTAATTTCTGCTTTTACCAGCACCTCTAAAGCTCTGAAGCCAAATTGCTGATAGGGCTCTTCAATTCCGAGTTCGGCAAATATGGCTTCAAGCAAATGATAGGCCCGGTGGCCAGACAGGTGCCCGTGATGATGCTCTATATTGATGTGAAGCCGCTGCGCACCATCGTGCGAGAGTGAGGTTGTGATAGAGGCCACGCCAATTTTTTCAGCGGCCAGTGTCATGGCTCCAAGCATCTTCTTCTCATCAGCACCAGCCGATATAAGTGCGGCTGCAAACATGTCGCCGGCAATGCCTCCTGTTGCGTCAATTAATAATTGCATATTGGTAAAGGGCTATGAGCTAACATCTGCAGTTGATAGCTCTTATTATACATTAAATTCAACTTTTCCGTAATGGTTGCATTACAAAACGATTTCATCTTCTTCAGCCAAAATTCCTCTGTTGATAAAGCTGTTGTGAGGCTCCAACACTTCGATAATAGAACGCACGTGTGCCGAGGCCTTCTCGCCAATCAATTCGCTGTCTGATGCAAAGTGCAAAGGGGCAAATGATTTATACTTTAGCAAGTCAATGTCTTCAAAATCCTTTGGAAACCCTTTTGGAGGGCGCTTTAACTTGTCTTCAAATAGTTGAGGAAACACCCGTGTAAATTTTTCATCGTGGATAATGGCCTTGTACTCATCCGCAAAATTATAAATCTCTTTACGGATCGCTTTTAGCACATCAGCCGGCGGACAATAACTGCCACCCGCTACCATAGAAGCACCCGGCTCTACATGCAGATAGTACCCTGCTAAACTACTTTTGCGTCCTCCTTTGGCAACAAAACCACCCATGTTAGTTTTATAAGGCGATTTATCTTTAGCAAAGCGCGTATCTCTGTAAATGCGGAACACACAGTCCTTTGGTGTTAAAACTCCCACACTCGGATCAACAGCATAAACCATGTCGATAAAATGCTGCATCGATTGCTCAAAAGAGGCCTTGGCCTCCATATAAAAAGCTTTGTTATCGTTAAACCAATCTCGATTATTATTAGCCTTAAGCTGAGATAGAAAATCAAATACAAAAGGGTCGACCATATTATAGTGTTTGTAGATGAATGCGTAAAATACAAATTTAGCTTAATAGTTAAACAGGCACAAACACGAAGTTACTAACTAACAGGCAAGGTTTTTTTAATAAACATTAAACAGCAATAGGACGAATGCACCCAAAAACCTTGTGTTATTACCAAAGGCACATTAAATTTGGCACAGGGAGAAAATTAGAAACTTTGACCCAATGAACGAATGACAAACTATGCTATTATTGTTGCCGGAGGTAGCGGCACTCGTATGGGAAGCCATATTCCCAAGCAGTTTCTTAAAATTAATGGTCTACCGGTTTTAATGCATACCATTACTACTTTTTACAACTTCGACGCTTCTTTACAACTGATTCTGGTACTACCTGAGGATCAGATGGCCTATTGGCAAGAACTCTGCCAACAGCATCAGTTTACCATTGAACACTCTATCGCCAAAGGAGGGACTACTCGCTTTGAGAGTGTTAAAAACGGACTCCGGCACATTAAAGCACCTGCATTGGTTGGTATACACGATGGCGTGCGCCCATTTGTATCGCCCGATACACTTAAACGCTGCTATCACCATGCCAAAGCCTTGGGCAATGCAATTCCCGTGCTCGATGCCTTTGAATCGGTGCGACAGGTTAATGACGAATGCAGCAAGGCCCTCGATCGCTCTACTATTAAGCTGGTACAAACGCCTCAGGTATTTCATACCGACAACCTGCTTCCGGCCTATAACCAACCATACACGCCTCTCTTTACCGATGACGCCTCTGTGGTAGAAGCCTACGGCAAAACCATCCACCTGGTGGCTGGTAACCGCGAAAATATTAAGATTACCACCCCTTTTGACCTGGTATTGGCAGAGGCATTTATCAAGGCTGGATTTGAGGAAGTAGAGGAGGAGGAAGATGAAATTGCTCTGTAAACTTTAAGGACCCACATCCAATTATGCCGAAAATGCCATCTTCTCACTAACGCAAGCTGTGGTGAGACCAATCTGAAGAGGCGGGAAGTCAATTTAATAACGATTAATGGCAAGAAGCTTACGTTAGTCAGAAGGTGATTAGGTAATGGTCGTTCACCTTATCACCTTTCAAAAAAAGGCCTAAGCATATAAATGTGTATGTAATTGCCTTACCCAATTAATTAGATAAAAAAATAGCCGCTCTCGCAATGAGAACGGCTATATGTAGCTTATCGGTCTATCGTATTAATAGCGGTAATGCTCTGGCTTGTATGGGCCATCAGGATTTACGCCAATATAGGCTGCCTGCTCATCGCTCAGACGGGTAAGTTTAACACCTAACTGCGCCAGGTGCAAACGAGCAACTTCCTCATCCAGGTGCTTAGGCAAAGTATAGACGCCTACCTCGTAGTTATTTTTCCAGATTTCAATCTGGGCCAGTGTTTGGTTGGTAAACGAGTTACTCATCACAAAACTTGGGTGACCAGTGGCATTTCCAAGGTTAACCAAACGTCCACGGGACAACAGGATAATACTATGCCCATCGGGAAAACGGAACTTATCAACCTGCGGCTTGATGT
Organism: Carboxylicivirga taeanensis; assembly: GCF_051851475.1. Lineage (NCBI taxonomy): Bacteria > Pseudomonadati > Bacteroidota > Bacteroidia > Marinilabiliales > Marinilabiliaceae > Carboxylicivirga > Carboxylicivirga taeanensis. The sequence goes on from NZ_JBPUSJ010000001.1 coordinate 624,650, forward strand.
TAATCTCTTCAATGCCCGGATAGTTTTCCAGCTTTTCAACCTGAATCTCATTATCAAAATGACCAATGTTACATACAATGGTTTGGTCTTTCATTTGCGCCATGTGATCAACAGTAATCACATCTTTGTTTCCGGTGGTCGTTACCACAATGTTAGCTTCGCACAAAGCGTCTTCAACAGTTGACACCTCAAAGCCTTCCATGGCGGCTTGCAGAGCACAAATAGGGTCTATCTCGGTTACGATTACTCGCGCCCCGAAACCACGCATACTCTGCGCACAACCTTTACCCACATCACCATAACCACAAACCAACACCGTTTTACCGGCCACCATCACATCGGTACCACGCTTAATACCATCGGCCAAACTTTCACGACAGCCATAAAGGTTATCAAACTTAGATTTTGTAACAGAATCGTTAACGTTAATTGCAGGGAACAATAGCTCACCACGCTCCATCATCTGATACAGACGGTGTACACCAGTAGTTGTCTCTTCACTTACGCCTTTAATGTCATCAGCAACTTTCTTCCAGCGCTGTGGATCTTCATTAAAAGTGCGCTTTACCAAGGCCATCAGCTCGCGAAAATCCTCACCTTCGCTACTGTAATCAGCCTCTAAAATGGCTGGGTTACTTAAAGCTTCAACTCCTTTGTGAATCATTAAAGTAGCATCACCACCATCGTCTACAATCATTTCAGGACCAAGGCCATCTCCAAAATTCAAGGCTTTTTCGGTACACCACCAGTACTCCTCAAGCGTTTCGCCTTTCCAGGCAAAGACCGGCACACCCGCCTCTGCAATTGCCGCGGCTGCATGGTCTTGTGTACTGTATATATTACAGCTACACCAGCGCACAGTTGCCCCTAACTCAACCAGTGTTTCGATTAAAACAGCCGTTTGAATAGTCATGTGCAACGAACCCATGATGCGTGCTCCTTTCAAAGGTTTTTCAGCCCCATATTTTGCCCGAAGTGCCATTAATCCAGGCATCTCCTTTTCGGCTATATCAATTTCTTTTCTCCCGTATTCAGCCAAACTCAGGTCAGCTACTTTAAAATCAGCCATAACTGTTATCTTATTTTGTTGATTTCTATTTAAAAAGGATTACAAAAGTAGTAAAAATTCTTTGAAAAAGCTGATAGCCAATTGCTACTGCTCTGAGGCTTTTGAAGAACAGGGGAGAAGGATGGTGTGAGCTGATGATTAATTGCCCTGTCAAGATATAATGAACCTAATGCAGCCGAAAGTCATCCTTCTGAGGACGACGCGGTTAATGAAGGATACAATAATCGATAAATAGAGGGCTGCTCCATACATTATGCCTGAGCTACAATGGCTCGGATGGTTACTTCGTCCTTTTTCAATTGAGCAATCAACTCATCAACATTGGTAAATTTTTGCTCATCTCGCACACGGCTGATAAATTGCAGTTCCACCTCTTCGGAATATATATCGTGGTTAAAATCAAAGATATGCACTTCCAGTGAACGATGATCAACATTGTGATTAACGGTTGGCCGATAACCAATATTTAACATGCCCCCATAATCTTTTCCCTCAACCCGCACCTTTACGGCATACACCCCATCGGGTGGAATAAGTTTGTGCGGCTCCTCCACTTCAATATTAGCCGTTGGGTAGCCGATGCGTCGTCCCAATTGCTGACCGCCCACAACACGCCCCGAAACGGTGTAACGGTAGCCCAATATTTTATTGGCCGCCTGCATTTGTCCAGCCAGCAAATGAGTCCGAATATCTGTTGAGCTGGTTTGCATGCCATCTGTTAGCACGGCCTCCACCATAGAAATTTGGAAATTATACTGACGTGCAAAGGTCTGGTATTCGTCATAGCTGTGCTGACGCCCCTTGCCAAACCGGTGATTATATCCAACCATCAAATGGTAGATACCCAGCTTATCGATAAGAATTTGTTGTATAAACTCTTCTGCTGTAAGGTTAGCAAGTTCGAGTGAAAATGGAATCAACACCAGGTGGTCAATGCCCAACTGACCAAACAGTTTGGTACGCTCCTCGGGCGAAGTTAAAAACCTCAGCTTATCAGCATCCTGCTTAAGCACCATGCGTGGGTGCGGCCAAAAGGTAATCACCACCGACTCGCCATCTACTTCTTTGGCTTTTTCGGTAAGGCGCCCTAAAAGCACCCGATGGCCTGTATGCACCCCATCAAACATGCCGATGGTTATAACTGGCCGCTGTGCTTTGAATTTTGATAAATCGGAGTGTACCTTCACAGAAAAAGTTTTGCGCAAAAATACTATTAAAGCGGCAAGAGTCAAGTTAAATGGCTTCAGAATATTACATTGTGAGTGAGAGGCAAGTATCAGCTCACCCTCTAACTTACTTACTCAGAATGGGGATAAACCTCCTGACTCTCATCGCAAAAGTGCCCATCTTTTTTAACCCTTCCTGTTATTTTTTACACTGATTTCAAGTTTCGTCATTCTTTCAGAAATCCATGAGTGCCTTTAATTTTTTATAGCCTGTCCGGCTAACTTTTAGCTTACAGTGAGAATTGAGAATGGCCAGAAAGGTATCTTTATCATACGGCTCAAGCCTTTCAATCTTCTCAACATTAACAATATAACTGCGATGAGTTCGAACAAAGCGGTTTTCGGGCAAGTGCTGTTCGAAGTACTTCATGGTCTTGGACTTCAGATAATGTCCTCCAGCCGTATGCAACATGACATAATCATCGTGTGCCTCAATATACAGCAAGTTATCCAGACTAATAACCTCTAGTTTAGTGCCTTTTTTAACCACAATACGCTCCAGCTGACTCTGCTGACTTACAGTAAGTGGATCCAACTGCTTATGCACTAACTCCCCGGTTCGAATTTTAACAAGTACTTTCTCTAGGGCTGCATCAAATCGTTTTTCATCATAAGGTTTCAACAAATAATCAACCGCATCAAGCTCAAAGGCCTTCAGTGCATACTCATCATAAGCGGTGCTAAAAATAACGTGCAGGGGCTCTTCGATGACCTCAAGCAATTCGAGTCCGCTAATTTTGGGCATTTGAATATCCAAAAACAAAATATCCGGTTGCACTTCCTTAATGGCTTTTATGGCTTCAAATCCGTTGGCACACTCACCTGCCACCTCAATCTCTGCATGCTTTTTAAGGTAAGCTCTGATAATGCTTCGGGCAGGTGGTTCGTCATCAATAATGAGTGCTTTATAACTAATCATGGGTATAGATTTACTGGATTAAACAACCGGCCACGCCTATGGAATGCGTAACACCACCTCAAAATAATGATTTTCAGAATTAATTGACAGCAAATCGGAGCGGTTATAGATTAACTGCAACCGCTCACGCACATTGGCCAGTCCCACACCTTCACCTTTATGGCTAATTGCATCGGCATCATGATTGTTAATAATGCTAAACTCCAGTTCATCACCTATCATCCGGCAATACGTGCGTATCGTTACCGGCTCGGTACTTTCGTAAACTCCATGTTTGACAGCGTTTTCGAATAGAGGCTGCAGGATGAGCACCGGTACCAAGTGTGCTTTGCAATTTTGCGGTACATGCGACTCACAGAGTAAGCGCTCGCCAAAACGTACTTTCTCAATATCAAGATAGCGTCCAATATTTTTTAGCTCCTCACTTAAAGGCAACAGCACTGCTTCGTTCTTTTTGAGTGAATAGCGCATAAACTCAGAGAGCTTGTTTATCATTTCGCGGGCAGCATCGGCATCGGTTATGGTTAAAGCACTTACACTGTTTAAACTATTGAATAAAAAATGCGGATTGAGCTGGGCTTTTAAAGCATTCAACTCCGTCTCCCGCAATAAACGATTCATCTGCTCATGCTGTCGGTTTTTCTCTTCTACTTCATTGTAAAAAATAAACATGTAATACACCATTACAAACACAATAAACAGTAGTCCGCCAAAAGCACCTCTAATAATGAAGGCATTCGTGTTAAACAACAAATCGATAGCATCTTCGGCAACAAGAATCCGAAATAGGCCATAAGCCATTAACAACCAGCTGCCAACCAAAATAATGCCTGCAATCAGGTACTGAATGAGCAGGCTGAGCCAATCCTTCTCCCGATCGATATAGCGTATCGGGTACCAAATGCTCAGCCCCATAAAAAACATTAAGACGTTGACTATTAAACTATCGAGAATGGCCAAATTGAAAGGCAGCTGATAAACTACTGCATTGATGAAAGCATACACAAGGGCCACAATCAGCCAAACAAAACCATATAGTTTAAAAATACGCGTTTCTGAAAAAATGGGGTGGTTCATAATAAAGAGTGATTAAATGCTTCTTATTTCACCCCCACCAAAAATGGCAACCCCCTTAATAATGATCGTTTTGGAAGGGTCGACACCGGTTTCAGAAAAAAAGTTGCGCTTATCCGCAAATCCCCCAAAAATAGAAACCACCTCTGTTTTGACATTCCAATCGCGCGGAACAATAATCTTTGTTCCACCAAACACCATGGCAATATCCAAAACAGCACCTTCGGGTGAGAGTAAGCAGCGATCGAGGTACACATCGCCACCACCAAAAACAGCCGTTATCTTTCCCCCTTTAAAATTTTTGGATTCAACCTGCGTAACACCGCCACCAAATATATCGACTTCATCAATAAACTCATCCGCACCTTTTGAGGTTCTGTACATGGGCGCCTGCTCGCGCCTTTTAAAATAAAAAGCCCCACCAATTAAAATGATTAATACCGGCCAGAATTTAAAAATATCGCGGTAACTGATGCCATCAATCAGGTGTGGCAATAGATAAAACGCACCAATGGATAAGGTGATGAGGGCGGCTGTATACTCCTTTTTTATCAGGTTAAAGATCCCAATAGCCACAAATATCATAGGCCAACGAAAAATCACGTCAGTTACCTCATAAGGCAGATATCCCAGGTTACCGAGCAATAACAACACACCTATTGCAATGAGAAAGCCTCCTAAAAGACCTCGCTTATTACGCTTTTTTCCTTCTTTCATATCATTAGATTTAAGTTAATTATACCTTTTTGCACTAAAGTAATGTAACTCAAATGACAATGCGAAAGAAATTCGGCCAACTGCGAAATTAAGCCGGTAGTCTGCGAAAAACCAGCTAAACTTAATCACACAGCTTATAGTTTGAAGTAAATGCCTCCTCTGTAGCCCAGCCCTTTAATAAGATCTGTTTCGCTCGCAAATCCCACAACATCACTTGTCAGCTCGGCATTTAAATACAGGAATGATGAAATTTTCACTAATAGTCCAGCACCCGCAAACAAGCTTAACCCTGTTTGGTTGAAACTGCCATTTTTATGAATAAGGTGCATGTTGATACCCAGATCGAATTTTGGTTTAATCCGCTTATAAGCCATCTGATACTCAAAGGCAATCGGAATCGTATAAATCTTATAATCACTGATTTCAAAACCTGTTGCTGTCTCTGATAGCAGGGTGTTAGTTGTGAATAGCAAACCCGATTTGGCATATACATTTTCATTATTTTGAGGCAACCAAAAGTAAAGCTGAATCCCGTACTGAGATTTATAATCCGCGAACATATTGGCTTTATAATACCCAAATACCGGCTCTACAGCTAAACTAAACTTCCTATCCTGCTTTGAATAGACTATACACTCAGTACTATTGCACTTTAAGTCATGGTAATCTTTGGCCAACTTAGTCAGGTTTCGCGAGTTGGGATGAGTAATACTTTCAATTTGTCGACTTAACTCAGGAGCATCATTAAAGTAGGATTTCAGAAAACCTATGTGTTGAGTGGACTGGACACCGTAATATTTGCCTTCTTTAACCACGGTTGTTTTCCTATACGGCAACGTAACAACCGTTGAGTCGTTATATGTAATCAGGAAAAAGTTACCTTCAGCTGTGCGGTAATAATAAAGATCTTTCTCACCATCAACCAGATACTCCACAAAAGCATCGGCTAATTCATCATTCTCGTGTTTTACTTTTTTTGAAACATAATACTTGCCCTTGGTAAATCTGTAGCTACGTATATCAAAAGGACGATATTGCTTTTCTTGGCCTTCTGCATTCATAAAATTACACAGCTGGCTATTTCGAACGTTGCCCCGAAAGTCAATCAACCCTTTTATTGTATCTCCGTTAAGTTGGACAATGTAACCTGGTCGATAATCGGATTGCGAAAAGGAAAGTGTACTGATCAGTAGAAACAAGGAAATTAAGGCCGTCTTCATTTAATATAATTTAATTTTATTCTGTGCAAATAAACTAAAATTATATCATATACCTAACTGAAAACAGCCTTATAAAGGGCTTAAAGCGCCCCAAACATTTCCAGCATCTGCCGCTGTTCATTATCGTCAGATTTGTAATAGCTGTCGATAAAACTTTCAGCTCCAGACCATACTGTGAGAATATTACCCTGGAAATTATCGCGCATGGCGGGCGTGGATTCGGCCCTGAATTTTAACATATCTTCCACCTGTACCATCGATACCTCAGGCTTCCGCCAGGAGCAGGTGGCTACCTTAAAACCCTTCATGGCAAAATACACGGCTGTTTTATCGGGTCGTTCGTAGTGCCAGTCGCAGATAAAAACATCTTTCGGTATCAGATCGATGGCGCGATGCGTATTGTTCATACTTGCTTCCCACATACCAATCCCTGTGGTTTTACCATCAATTAAACGATCGCCCCACATCCATAATTGACGGTTTTTGAGGGCCAGATGATTCCGAATCTTAGTCACTTCATTGGCATAAAGAACAGCTTTATCATGCCCGCTGCAACGTGGACAATTATCATCGCCAATGTAGAATACCTCGTCTAAACCGGCATGAAAGGCTGAGGCTTCAAAGGCTTCCATAAGCTCATCAACAAGCGCAAACACCACTTTATGCACATCGGGGTGCAGGGGACAATAGCTTTTGCAGTATAAGCCATGTTCATTGGGCCATTCATACTTGTCCATCATCGGAATATGAGGTGTTTCATCAAATTCGGGATACACTTTCAACAAATTCTCTAAGTCTTCGGCCCATGACTGATGCCCCAACAGATTAATTTGCGGAACAATGTTTATTGAATGCTTTTTGCCCATTGCAACCAGGCGCTTCACATCCTCGTTACTTAGAGTCTCTTTATCGCGAAGCTCAGGATGTGACTGGTAGGCATAATTATAATCAACACGTAATATCAGGGTATTAATTTGCAAGGGAACCAGTTCCTTTTCAACAAAGCCAATAAACTTATCAACGTGGCCGGCCTGTGGTGCTGCAATACTAAACCCACGAACCGGCAGCAAGGAGTCAATTTTACTTTGTGCCAACAGCGGCATCGATATTAACAATAATAAAATAATAAGGTTTCTCATAATAATATATTTTTAGTCTATCAATCGACTAAAGATAGTAATCTTAAAACAATATGATTGACGAAAGGTGATAATCAGAGAAGTGCAGCTTCCAGTAACAGGAGCTGATAATGCCTATGGCTGTTCGTTCACAAAGGCCATCATTCCATTTAAGTAGGTGTTGAAATCTATTTTCTCACTGCTTGAGTTGAGACAAACCACCACCATATTATGGGACGGAATAACCGTCACCCTCTGTCCTCTGTACCCATTAAAGAAGTACACATCAGCGGGCAAGTCGGGCATTAACTGACGAGATGCATTGAGCCACACATGCGCTCCATACTGACCTGACGATTGTTTAGCCGGAGTGGTGCTGTAGGCCACCCACCACGTGGGCAATAGTTGGTTCCCCTGCCAGTTTCCATTATTGAGATATAGCATTCCTAAACGCGCCCAGTCGCGTGCAGAACAATAGCCATATGAAGAAGCCACAAAATTACCTTGCGCATCTGTTTCAATCAGGCTATGCTGCATCCCAATGGGCGCAAACAAAGCCTGCTGAGGATATTGATAATACTCCTGATAAGTATCAAAACAAGAGCGGATAATTCCTGAAATAATATTGGTGGTGCCCGATGAGTAACTCCAGATTGCATTCGGCTTGGCAGCAACAGGTGCGGAACAGGCGTAATCAACCATGTCATTTTCGATGTACAACATACGCGAAACATCGGTTAAACTGGTGGTGGAGTAGTCCTCATTCCATTGTAACCCGCTACTCATCTGCAGCAGATTAGTTAAGGTAATAGACTGACGTTCATCACTACTCCATGCTGCAACGAGGCCCGACTGGTTAATTTGTAAGCGACCTTCCTCAACGAGTCGACCCACTATGGCTGCCGTTAGTGTTTTTGTCATGCTCCAGCCTAATAAAGGTGTGTATTCATCGATGCCTTCTGCATATTGCTCGGCAATAAGTTGCCCATCCTTAACCACAACAACTGCGCGAGAGATGGAAGTAAACTGCTTATTGATGTATGCTCTGAGCTTATGAACCTCTATATCTGCCGGAAAGGTATCAGCGATTAGCTCTCCCATAGGCCAGGCTAAATTTGTTAATAACGGTTTGGGAGCAGGAACTTTCCCTTCAATACTACTAAATCCTTTGGGAAAGAGGGTAGAGCCAGTCTCATCGGTATTTACAGCAAACTGCGAAACCACCCCAAGAACAGTACTGTTCACCACTCTGTCGTCGTAGTCAACCTCGTTATGTATATAATTAAAGGGGAATTTACTTAGTTCTCGGCGTTCAACTTGTTCCTGTGTTTGACCTTCGACAAAAATGCCAGAACACAGCATTTTAGCTGAGTAGCCGGTTGCTCCACGCAATAATGGGTACAGCACCCATCCGGCAGCTATCAACAACACAATAGCAATAATTGCTACCCATTTAAACCATCTTCCGAAATAGGACATGCGCTCGATTTAATCATTAGGCATGATAACGGTAAAAAAGTATGGCGCCTCAATAGCGGATAGGACTGCCAGACAAAATACCGTTTTCATGATAATAAAGGCCTAATAAATGTAAGATAATTAAGCCCCAAACGCCATTCTGCCTGAAAATATTTAGGTAAAAAATAGTACTCCCGTCAGAAAAATTAAGTCGCTTAGCCCATCATAGAGAAGAAAAGCGTTCCGATGGTGAGGTATAGAAACATGCCTATGATATCGTTCAATGTGGTGACAAAGGGCCCGGTAGCCACTGCCGGATCGATTTTTAGTCGATTAAGAAACAGCGGAACAAAGGTGCCAAACAAATTAGCAAAAACAACAACTGAGAACATGGCGGCACTCACCGTCAAGGTCAGTGCCAGATCGGCCCCAACCACTTTATTGTAGGAAAATATCAGGATGGTTAACAGGGAGGCATTTAAAAGAGATATCCCCAACTCTTTGAGCAACTTTCGCCAGCTGCTGTCCAGACCGACAGAACCGGAAGCCAAAGACTGCACCACGATAGCTGAAGACTGAATACCAACATTACCACCCATGGCGGCAATGAGGCCCATAAAAAAGGCTAATTGCGGGTGCTCATCGAGCACATCGACAAACCCACTGATTACGCGTGAACCCAAAATACCGCCCAACATGCCAATCAGCAGCCAGGGAATACGTGCCCTGGTGTGCTGCCACACGCTGTCTGACGGTTCAACATCCTCGGTGATACCTGATGCCAGCTGGTAATCCTTTTCAGCTTCTTCGCGCATCACATCCACCACATCATCAATGGTAATGCGCCCAACCAATCGGCCAATGGAATCCACAACCGGCAAAGCTACCAAATCGTACTTATCCATGATGTAACTGACATCTTCAGCATCCACATCAACCTTCACCGAAATAACATCCGAGTTATAAATATCTTTTACCAGCACATCAACCGGGCTGAGTAACATGCGCTTTAATGACAGAGTGCCTTTAAGGATACCGTCATTATCAACCACATACACGTAGTATATTTCATCAATTTCTTCAGCCTGCCGACGCATGCTTCGCAAGCAAGTAGGGATGCCCCAGTTTTCTTTGACCTTGATTAATTCCTTGGCCATCAAACCACCGGCCGTATCCTCATCGTAGTTAAGCAGGTCGGCAATATCACCGGCAGTAGTCACATCATCGATGTGCGACAGTACCTCTTGCTGTCGAGCATTATCCAGCTCCCCAAGTACATCGGCCGCATCATCAGAATCCATGTTATCGATGAAACGACGGGCAATCACGTCACTTGGCAGGCTCTCTAAAAACCGCTTCCGATCATCTTCCTCCAGCTCTGTAATAACATCGGCTGCCGTATCATCATCAATCAGGAAATAAAGATACTTGGCTTCATCAATGCTTAATTCCTCATACACTTCTGCAATATCGGCCGGGTGTAATCCTTCCAAAATTTCTGATATGGCTGTCTCATTTTTAGCCGCAATCAGTTCTTTCAGATTATCGATATACTCCCTAGTCAATTCAAAATTCACCATAATTACAGAGAATTAGAGGTTATTAATTTAGTGCATTAGCCTGAATCATGCTTGTTAATTCGATGAAATCATTTACACTCATTTGTTCAGGACGGCGTGTTAAAAACTCATGATCCGCAATGGCTTCCCGATTAAACGGAATGGCCTTTAAGGAATTACGGATGGCTTTACGACGCTGATTAAATATTGCTTTCACCACCTGCACAAATAAAGTTTCGTCACAAGGCAAGGCTTCCACATCGTTACGTGTTAAACGAATAACACCTGATTGTACTTTGGGCGGAGGATTAAATACATGTGATCCTACTGTAAACAGGTAATCCACCTTATAGAAAGCTTGCAACAACACGCTTAATACGCCATATACTTTTGTTCCTGGTCCGGCTGCCAAACGTTCAGCCACTTCCTTCTGCAGCATGCCTACCACTTCGGGTATCTGATTGCGATGCTCAAAAACTTTAAAAAAGATTGGCCCGGATATGTTGTAAGGAAAATTTCCAATGAGAGAGAAAGGCTCCGTAAAGACCTCCGTCAGATCCATCTTTAAAAAATCTCTAAAAAAGATCCGTCCGTTCAGCTCCGGATAGTGAGCAGTCAGATAGTCAACAGATTCTTTATCAAGCTCTATCAGGTTTAAATCGATGTTTGGTCGCTGCACCAGGTATTGTGTTAAAACACCTGTTCCCGGACCTATTTCCATCACCTTGTTGTGAGTTAGTGACAGGCTCTCGACAATTCGTTGGGCTATATCTAAATCTGTAAGAAAATGCTGTCCTAAATGTTTTTTTGCTCTTACCATATCCCAATCAATTATTTTAAGAAGTGAATCAGCCCGACGCCCGGACCTACTTTGGACAAAGAAATACAAATTTGTATCTTCGACGTCCGTTTGCGCGCAAAGGTAAAAAAACGAGCCTTAAAGCTGTTATTAAGATACCTAAAAATTTAAATTCATTCAATCAGTGAAGAAAACCTTTACCAAGCTATTACAATATATCCTTTTCCCGGCTATTGGCCTGTTTATTATCTATCAGTTATATAAAGATCAGAATGCCGCTGAAATACTGGCAGCCTTACGAAACGATGTTGATTATAAGTGGATTATTCTCTCCATCAGTCTTGGTATACTCAGCCACATAAGCAGGGCCATGCGTTGGCAGATGTTGATTGAACCAATTGAAAAAAAACCGGGCTTTATCAACACCTTTGCAGCGGTGATGATCGGATATCTGGCCAACCTAATTTTTCCTCGCATGGGAGAGGTTTCCAGGTGCGGCGTACTCAGCAAGTATGAAGGTTTATCATTTACACGCGTGGTTGGAACCGTTGTGGCGGAGCGTCTCAGTGATTTATTGATGCTTATTTTGATAATGCTGGCGGTATTAACCCTGCAATTTGATCTACTCGGTGGCTTTTTACTCAAAACATTAAAGCTGGAATCTTTTACCGAAGTACTTCTTTCACCTTTATTCTATGGGGTGCTGGCCCTTACAGCCGTTTCCCTTTTGGTAATCAAAAAATATTCGAAACAGTATCGGTCGCTCATGTTTTTAAAAAACCTGATGAAAAAATTTACCGAAGGGCTCAGTTCAATACGAAAAATTAAGAATAAGCCACTGTTTATTTTCCACACCTTATTTATCTGGCTCATGTATTTTCTGATGATATACGTGTGTTTTTACAGCATGCCCGCTACATCAGTGTTGGGCATTAGTGCCGGCATCACAATTCTGTTGACCGGCAGCCTCGGGATGATAGCTCCGGTGCAGGGTGGGATAGGGGCCTGGCATTTTATGGTCATTGCCACTCTCAAACTGTATGGTATTCCTGGCGAATCAGGTGGTGTATTTGCATTGGTGGTACATGCAGCCCAAAACCTGATGATTATCGGTGCCGGCCTAATGGCCTTTGGCGCACTGCCTCTTCTTAATCGAAATAAACATGAAAAGCCAGCTGTGGTCACTAACAGGTAAAATACTTATTATCCTTTTGTCGCTGATGGCCTATGCATACATTGGCGATAAACTGTGGCACTTTAATCACTGGCACCAACTAATTAGTTCATTACAGTTTTCGACACATACCCTGGGGCTGGTACTATTATTGGTTCTTTTATGGGGATTGAACCTGTTTTGCGAAACCAGAAAGTGGCAGATGCTGATGCGTCCATTCACTCACCTTTCGCTTGTTGATGCCTGGCATCAAGTCATGGCCGGAACCACAACAGCCGTGGGCTCGCCTGCTCGCATTGCCGAAATGGGTGGCCGAATGGCCCTGCTATCAAAACATTTACGAATGAAGGCCGCCATCATGACTACTATAGGTGGCAGTTTTCAAAGCCTTGTAATTCTATCAGTTGGTGTAACAACCATGCTTTTTTTTAAACGGGCCGGCAACTACGTGCAAATACCCTCAACCTACCATACTTTTATTATCACTGGCATAGTTATAATTTTAATTGCACTTACAGCCAGTTATTACCTCAGCCGAACAGTAAGGTATTACTTTCGCGTTATCACTCACATTAAAAAAAATAGTCTGCTTATAGCCTTGGGCTGGACCACAGCCCGCTACATCATCTTTTTAGTGCAGCTATATACCTGGTTCTGGCTCTTTGGCCATCCCATCCATTGCAAAGCCTTTATGCACCTTGCCACACTCTATTTTTTTGTCATTACCATTATTCCCTCTCACATAATGACAGACATGGGGATAAGAGGGAGTACAGCACTATTTTTATTTTCATCACTTCAAATTAGTACTCCAGTCATTATAGCAGCAACGTTTTGCTTATGGGCCAGTAATGTGGTCCTTCCCACCATTATCGGTTCCTATATTTTAATCCGCCAAAAGGTATTAAAACAGGTAGTTATGAAAAAAGAGCACTAAGTCCGTTACGTTTTTTTTAGAAATCTGATTATCTTAGGTGCCTGATTGTATTTGTTAACCAGAACAAACCAGAAATGGAAAACTACATTCTTTCATTAATCAAAGAAAATAACCGCGTTATAGTACCTAATTTTGGAGCCTTTATTGTTGCTAAAGAAAATGGCTTAAAGGTACTCTTTAACAATTTTCTAAGTTTCAACGATGGACTTCTTGTCGATTTTATTGTGGAGAAAGAGGCCATTAGCAAAGAAACTGCTGAGCAGAAGATTAATGAATACGTAGAAGGCGTTAAAGACAGCCTTGACACAAATGGCAAATATGCCATCGATGGGCTGGGAGTGTTCACAAAAGATGCCACTGGTATCCTGCGTTTTGAACAGGCCGATGAACTAGCTGAAGAATCGGAACAAGCAGCTCCAAGCGCCCCCTCATCAAATGAAAATGATGAACTCCTGGATATTGACAATACAGATGAGGAAGCTCCCGCTGACGAACCGGGTGACGTGGTTGTTGATCTGCCCGAAACATCGGTAAACAAAACAACACCCATTGCCGAAGTTGTAGACGACCAACCCGAAAGCGAACCCACTGCAGAGGACTCTGCTGAACCAGAAACAACCATTAACGAAGAAGAAAACTCAGACCCGGTAGCTGTTGCTAACCGATACCTGGAAGAGGATAATTCCAAGCGCAACCGCTCCATTGCCATCTTCCTTTCTGCTTTTATATTGCTCCCATTAATTGGTTTCTCCATCTATTTCTTTTTACTAAAAGACAACTCTCCTAAAACTACTCAAGAGAAATTAAACACAGAAATTAAGAAGGTTGAACCTAAGAATCTAACAACCAGCACTGATGCGGGCAAAATAGAAGCAGGACCAACGGATACACCTTCTGAAAAACAAGAAAAGTTAGTGCCCGTTAAAGAGCCAGAACCAATAGCTGCTAAAACCACCAAGCCTCACCAGCTTATTGTAGGCAGTTTTGGCACAGAAGCAAATGCCAATAAAATGATTGAGAAACTAAAGGCAAAAGGGTTTAATGTTGCTTTCTGTTTCCCACACAATAATCGTTACCTGGTAAGCCTTGAGTCGTTTAGCAAAGTAGCTGAAGCACAAAAGCGCCAGGAGGAAATTTTGGAGAGCGACCGAATGGAGAGCTGGATAATGACCAAACGTCAATAAAAACGCAATAGTCCACTCGCTAAAAACTGGCTTTAAGTAACTATGGCTGTAATATACCTAACCCTTTTACTGCCGCTGTTTGCCTATTCAGTGCAAATAATTTCATGGTATGTACAATGGATGAGAAGCCATGAATACCATGCCGGGCAAACCTCGCAAAAAGGAATTTCACTCATTATCCCTTTTAAGGATGAAGCCTCTAATCTGCCAGCCTTGCTCCAATCATTAGAAGCTCAAACCTACAAAAACTGGGAACTGATACTCGTTAATGACCATTCGACGGATAATGGTGTAGCTATTCTAGAGGAACTCCTTGTTAGCTTTAAGGGACCTGCCACAATTATCAACAGCAGCCAAACTGGCAAAAAAGCCGCATTATTAGAAGGAGCAAAGCAGGCCCAATACCCACTTCTGGTAACCACTGATGCCGATTGTACATTCTCAAGCAATTGGTTAAGCACCCTATCGGCTTATGCAGAAAAATATTCTCCCGATTTATTAATTGGCCCTGTAAGCTTAAAGAAAGCAAAGGGTTTCCTGCAACGCTTTCAGCAGGTTGATTTCACAGCTTTACAAATTAGCGGGGCAGCCGCGGCCTTACAGCAGCAGGCAATTATGTGTAATGGGGCTAACCTTTTGTGCTCCAAAGACCTTTATTTGAAGGCCCATTTGCAACCAAATATTGCCTCAGGCGATGATATGTTCCTTCTGGAGTGGATGAAAAGTCAGCATAAATCCATCCACTTTATAAAATCAAAAGCAGCCTTAGTAGAAACTGCACCCGTGAGCCAGGCGAAAGCCCTTTTGCAGCAACGTGCCCGTTGGGCAGCAAAAGCCCCCCACTACAAAGACAAGCGAATTGTGTTAACAGGTGCTATAGTTGCAGCAGTTAATTTAGTATTGATACTGAGCTTTATTGGCAGCTGGTTCATTCCGGAACTATGGAAGCTATGGGGCATTTACCTCTTTATAAAGTGCCTGGTCGATTACATGCTTCTAAAAGCTGGCTCCGACAGCTATAAACTTAAAATAACCCTTTTTGAAGTGATTTTTTGGCAGCTCTTGTATCCACTATACGTCATTACAGTTCTTCTATTCCCGCTGTTTTTCGAAGTCCGATGGAAAGGCCGCTCCATTTGAGATAGTTGCTTGTTATGCCGGCTAATTAGAGACCGATATCAGACAGACCCAACACTGTTAGTAAATATTTAACCAATAAAAAAGCAGCCCCTGAGAGCTGCTTTCCAGTATTTGATAATGCATCTATTTAGCTGGCTTTTAACCGAGCCATATTTGCATGTTCCATTTTCTTTTTGGCGAAATCAAGTGAGATAACCAGCTCTTTTACCTCTTCTGATGGGGCGTTAAACATGGCATCCATCATGATGGTTTCACAAATTGATCGTAAACCACGAGCCCCCAGTTTAAACTCAACGGCTGTATCTACCACATACTCCAACACTTCATCTTCAAACGTCAGTTTAATTCCATCTATCTCAAACAGCTTTTCGTACTGCTTAATAATGGAGTTCTTAGGTTCGGTTAAGATGCGGCGCAGAATCTCTCTGTTTAATGGCTGCAAGTAGGTTAATACAGGCAATCGTCCGATAATTTCAGGAATTAGTCCAAACGATTTCAAATCCTGTGGCGCAATATATTGCAACAGGTTCTGAGTATCAATTTTATCGTTGGACTTGCTGGCCATGTAACCTACTACTTTGGTATTCAGGCGCTGAGCAATTTTTCGTTCAATCCCATCAAAGGCACCCCCACACACAAAAAGTATGTTTTTAGTATCAACCGGAATCATCTTTTGCTCAGGGTGTTTACGTCCTCCTTGCGGCGGTACATTAACAACTGACCCTTCGAGCAACTTTAGCAGGCCTTGCTGAACACCTTCACCTGAAACATCACGTGTAATGGAAGGGTTATCGCTTTTTCGCGCAATTTTATCGATTTCGTCAATAAATACGATCCCCTTTTCGGCAGCTTCTACATTATAGTCGGCGGCCTGTAACAACCGAGTTAGAATACTTTCAATATCTTCACCTACGTAGCCCGCTTCGGTCAGTACAGTGGCATCCACAATTGTAAAAGGCACGTGTAGCATTTTGGCAATGGTGCGGGCCAATAGTGTTTTACCTGTACCTGTTTCACCGACTAAAATAATGTTGGATTTTTCAATCTCTACCTCGTCGGCACTACTCTTCTGCATCAATCGTTTATAGTGGTTATAAACGGCCACAGATAAGTATTTTTTTGCGGCTTCCTGACCTATTACATATTGATCGAGAAACGTTTTTATCTCCAACGGCTTTAAAAGCGTAATCTCATCAACATTAAAGGAGTTCTTCTTCTTAACCTCTTCATCCAAGATAGAATGCGCCTGTTCAATACAGCTATCACAGATGTGGCCGGACACGCCAGCAATCAGCAGGTTAGTGTCTTTCCGTTCTCTACCGCAAAATGAACATTTATCCATATATCTCCCAGTTATAAAAACACGAATGCAGAGTCAACTAAAAAGCTGATTCTGCATCGCAAGTATAATTTAATATTTTATTTACTCGAATTACGAACCAGGACTTCATCAATCATCCCGTATTCCTTAGCTTCTTCAGCTGTCATCCAGTAATCGCGATCAGAATCTTTCTCTACCTTTTTATAGGTATTGCCGGAGTGATCGGCGATAATTGTATAGAGCTCTTTCTTTAACTTACCAATCTCTCTGGCAGTAATTTCAATATCGGAGGCTTGCCCCTGCGCACCACCCATAGGCTGGTGAATCATAATACGCGAATGCTTCAGAGCCGTCCGCTTGCCTTTGGTTCCGGCCGTAAGTAGCACAGCACCCATAGAAGCCGCCATACCGGTACAAATAGTAGCGACATCGGACGAAATATACTGCATGGTATCATAAATACCTAAACCAGCATATACAGAACCACCTGGGGAATTAAAATAAATCGAAATATCTTTTGAAGAATCAGCCGACTCAAGATACAGTAACTGTGCCTGAATAACATTTGCCACATAGTCGTCAATTGGCAGACCTAAAAAGATGATTCTATCCATCATCAGACGGGAAAAAACATCCATACTGGCCACATTTAACTGCCGCTCTTCTATAATGGTTGGCGAAATGTAACTGTTCGTTACTGAAGTATATTGATCTAAAGCAAGACTGTTAATACCCAGATGCTTTGTTGCATACTTTTTAAAATCTTTTGGATCAATCATTTTCAAAAGTGTTTGTTTGAAAGTGCTAATTTAACAATTTAAGCTGAACTATTTCATATCTATGAACGATATGCCACAAAGTTAACACTTATTATAGTCTGATGGTTTTAGGATAACAACTCGGATTGAATACAGTAAAACGGGCAAGTATAAAAATAGCTCCGGCTAGTACCGGAGCTACACCATCTTTAATAGTTAAAGACTTATTTTTTGTCTTACTTCTCAAACAGTTTGTTGAAGTCATCGCGAGAAATTTCTTTCTCTTCCACTTTTATTGCCTCCTTAATGAAAGCAATCACTTTTTCTTGCATGGCACCTTCAGCCATTTGACGACGCTGCTCATCCTGCTTCATCATCTCCTGTGCATAGTTTTCCAGGTGCTCATCAGGAACACTGGTCAAACCATACTGCATAAACTGCATTTTGGCTGCTTTTTTGGCATACTCAATCACATCAGCTTCTTCAACTTTAATATCGTTGTTTTTGATGAGGCTGTTGCGGATTAACTGCCACTTAAGGTCTTCCAGGAAACGTGGCATTTCAGCTTCCAGAGTGGCCTCATCTAACTTTTCGTTTTCACGGTTAGTAGCCAACAACCAGCGCTTAAGGAAAGCCTCAGGGAATTCAACATCCACTTTACCCATTAATTTATCCTTGGCATCCAAAGAGAAACGGTATTCAGCTTCCATATCAAGGTTCTTGTTAATGTCTTCCTTGATACGCGCTTCAAATTCTTCTTCTGAGTTTACCACGCCTTCACCGAAAGCTTTGTCGAACAGCTCCTGATTCACTTCAGCATTAACAAACTCAGTTACTTCAGTTATAGTATACTGGAAATCACCCGATAAAGCTTCTGCCTCTTCTTTAGTGATTTTCAACATGTGTGAAATTTCGCTATCATTAGGGAAGGCTTTCTTCGGATCGAATACAATTACATCGCCTGCTTTAGCGCCCAATAATTTTTTCTTCTCATCCTCGTCCTTCACAATAGCCATTGACAATACCACATCCTGAGGAGCGATACCGTCTTCTTTTACCTCGCCATTTTCCAGTTGAGCAAAGTTACCTTTTACCAAGGCCTTTTCAGTAACCGCCTCAACTACTTCTGACTTACCAAAACGACCTGTGATAGAGTCTTTTTGTTGGTTAAACATCTCGTCAGAGATAGTAACTTTGTAGAAAGGCAGTTTTTCGCGCTTTGTTAGTTTGATATCCACCTCAGGCGCTAATGCCACGTCGAAAGCAAACTCAAAGTTCTCAGCGTTATCGAAATCAATTAATTCCTGTGATTCAGATGGAAGAGGCTCACCAAGCAAATCAAGCTTTTCATCAACAATAAAGTTGTGAATTTTCTCAGAAACCAGCTTATTCACTTCATCAGCAATAACAGCTTTTCCGTACATTTTCTTAACAACACCCATAGGCACCTTACCAGCACGGAAACCCGGCATGTTAACGCGTTTACGGTAGTCTTTAAGAACATTATCCACTCGGCTTGCGTAGTCCTCTTTCTCAACAGTTAATTTGATAACCGCGTTTAATGCATCAATGTTTTCCTTTGAAATATTCATTTCCTAAAGATTTAAAGTGAACCGCTCCTCTATTGTTTGCTGGAAACCAATGTGAGGATGGAATCTATTTTTATTTCACAATTTCTACAAACTTAAAAAACCGCCTCACCACCGAATTAATTCGTAAGTGAGGCGGTTATAGTGCGGATGAAGGGACTCGAACCCCCACGCCCGAAGGCACTAGATCCTAAGTCTAGCGCGGCTACCAATTACGCCACATCCGCATTTCTTAGTTTCGCGGTGCAAAGATAATTGCTTTTTCTTTGCCTCCAAATTTTTTTTCAAATTATTTTCCAGGTTGGAATTCGCGACGACGCAATTCAAAATCATCCCCCAGATATAACCGCTTCACATCTTCATCCAACGCCAATTCTTCTGCCGTCCCGGCTTTCAGTATCTTACCTTCAAAAAGGAGGTAGGCGCGGTCACAAATAGCCAACGTTTCGTGCACATTGTGGTCCGTTATAAGGATGCCAATATTTTTAAACTTTAGCTTCGCCACAATTTCCTGAATATCGCGCACAGCAATAGGGTCTACCCCGGCAAATGGCTCATCAAGCAAAATAAATTTAGGATTAATGGCTAAAGCCCTGGCAATTTCTGTACGCCGGCGTTCTCCTCCGGATAACTGAATACCCAAGCTTTTTCGAATATGCGTCAGACTAAACTCTTCAAGCAACTCCTCCAGCCTGTTTTTCTGATATTCCTTAGAAAAATCAGTCATCTGCAATACCGCCTTTATGTTATCTTCAACACTTAACTGTCGAAAAACACTTGCCTCCTGCGCCAGATAACCAATTCCCTTTTGGGCCCGTTTGTACACGGGTGCATCAGTTATTTCTTCATCGTTCAAAAAGATTTTACCGCTATTGGGCGTTATTAGCCCTACCATCATGTAAAAAGATGTTGTTTTACCGGCTCCGTTAGGCCCAAGCAAACCAACAATTTCTCCCTGCTTCACATTAACAGATACGCCTTTAACAACTGTACGGCTTTTATACTTCTTAATTAAAGTGTCGGTATGTAATTTTAATGGTTGTTCTTCCATAATTTAAACATTTACAGGCGTGTCAATCCGATTCTTCTTCTCAAGGTTTTTGGCAATAATAATCCCCGATTCATACAATATAATAAGAGGGAAACACACAAGCAACTGACTAATAACATCAGGTGGTGTGATAATAGCTGCCAACATTAGGGCAATTACAATGGAGTGTTTCCTGTATTTTATAAGAAAGTCTGATGTTACCAAGCCCACTTTTGCCAGAAAATAGATAAAGATAGGTAACTCAAAGATGATGCCTCCGGCCAATACAATCGATGTAATGGTACTGATGTATGATCCCAGATTCACAATATTCTCAACCTTCTCACTTACCTGGTAAGTTCCCAGAAAATGAACCGATAAAGGGCAAATAATGTAATAGGCAAACAATATCCCTATCGTGAACAGGGATGAGGCGAAAAATATGGCTCCTCGCGAATTGTTGATTTCATTCTGATACAGGGCGGGTTTTATAAAGCGCCAAAACTCCCAAAATATATACGGAAAGGCTACAACAATGCCGGCCACAAACGACACCCATATATGCGTTGTAAACTGACCAGACATATTTATATTCTGAAAACTAAGCGGTATTTGATTGATACATAGCAAAGGCATGTCCAACGAATCGGCCAGCCTGCATAACAGATCATTCGTAAAAAAGTGAGGACTTGATGGAGCCAATATCACTGTATCAAAAACAAAGCCCTTGAAAACAAAGGCTAAAACAGCAAAAACAAACACGCTGCCAAAAGCTCTGACGATGTGCCATCTTAACACTTCGAGATGCTCAAGAAAGGACATTTCCCTATTAGTTTCTTCAGACATGTAGCTATTCGTTAGTAAATACTTTCTGCGAGCAAAAGTAGATGATCGTACTTTAGAAAAATGTTAAAAATACTTAAAGCAAGCCTCTGAATACTGCATCTACCAGTTACATGCGAAGATAATATACCAATCCTTAACCGCAAACTTTTTGCTTAAACCAAAGATATTCTCTAACTTCATTCAACATTGCAACTCAAATCTAAGTCCATGTGACCAATTCATTATCTTCGCTTGGCTCAGGACATATAAAAGTTAGAAAATTAAAGAAAATTAAAAGGTTATCTTATTTTTGTTGCAATCTAATAATCGAGGATAACAAATACTGCCGACGCTGTGTCGAAAGTATGAAATAGGGAATTTGTTATGGCAAAGCAGGTTGATCTAAGTGCTTCTTTAAAAAAGCACTTTGGGTTTGATACCTTCAAGGGGAATCAAGAGGAGGTCATCAACAATGTATTAAAAGGGAATGACACTTTTGTGTTAATGCCAACAGGTGGCGGAAAATCATTATGCTATCAACTTCCAGCACTTATGCTGGAAGGGACAGCAATTATCATTTCGCCACTCATCGCGTTGATGAAAAATCAAGTGGATGCAATGCGTAACTTCAGTGAAGACGACGGTATTGCTCACTTTTTAAATTCATCGCTCACAAAAACGGCAATTAACAAGGTTAAAGAAGACATTCTTGCGGGAAAAACGAAATTACTGTACGTTGCACCTGAATCATTGACCAAAGAAGAGAACATTGAGTTTTTAAAACAGGTACAGATCTCATTTTATGCGGTTGATGAAGCCCACTGTATCTCTGAATGGGGACACGACTTCAGACCGGAGTACCGGCGTATTCGGCCAATAATAGGAGAAATTGGCGACTCCCCTGTGATTGCACTCACCGCCACAGCGACCCCAAAAGTTCAGCACGACATTCAAAAGAACTTGGGCATGCTCAATGCCATGGTGTTTAAATCTTCCTTTAACAGGCCCAACCTGTTTTACGAAGTACGCCCCAAAATGCACCCCTCAAAGGAAATAATCAAAATCCTGAAAAATTATGTGGGTAAATCATCCATCATATACTGCCTGAGCCGCAAAAAAGTTGAGGAACTGGCAGAAACACTGGTGGTAAATGGCATCAAGGCACTTCCTTATCATGCAGGAATGGATGCTTCAAC
Organism: Carboxylicivirga taeanensis; assembly: GCF_051851475.1. Taxonomy (NCBI): domain Bacteria; kingdom Pseudomonadati; phylum Bacteroidota; class Bacteroidia; order Marinilabiliales; family Marinilabiliaceae; genus Carboxylicivirga; species Carboxylicivirga taeanensis. Next base: position 646,963 of record NZ_JBPUSJ010000001.1, read on the forward strand.
CCGGGCAAAAAATCAGGATCAGTTTTTAATGGAAGAGACTGATGTGATTGTCGCCACCATCGCTTTTGGTATGGGCATTGATAAACCAGATGTTCGCTTGGTTATCCACTACGATATTCCGAAGAGTTTAGAGGGCTACTACCAGGAAACCGGCAGAGCAGGGCGAGATGGTGGAGAAGGCCGCTGCATCGCTTTTTACAGCTATAAGGACATCCAAAAGCTGGAAAAGTTTATGCAAGGTAAACCTTTAGCCGAACAGGAAATTGGCAAGCAGTTACTATTAGAAACAGTAGCTTATGCCGAATCGTCGGTTTGCCGCCGCAAAACACTCCTGCATTACTTTGGAGAAAAGTACCAGGTAACCGACTGTGAAACCTGCGACAACTGTGTTAATCCGAAAGAAGAGTTTGAAGCGAAAGACAGCATTGTCATGCTCCTTTCAATGATTCTTCAGTTAAAAGAGCGATTTAAATCGGATCATATCATCAATGTTCTCACCGGCAACGCCACCACTGCGGTCAAATCTTACAAACACAATGAACTGGATGATTTTGGTTCTGGTGACGAGTTTGATGAGAAGTATTGGAATGCTGTTGTTCGCCAATCGTTGGTAAGAGGACTCATCATAAAAGATATTGAATCTTACGGACTATTGCATATCAGCAAAACCGGACACGAATTCCTCAAACATCCACACTCAATTATGATGACCAAAGATCATGATTTTGATGTTGTTGAAGAAGAAACGAACACAGGAGGAACGGCTGCTATCGACAATGACCTTTTCAATATGCTAAAAGATCTTCGCAAAGATCTTTCTAAAAAATTGAACCTGCCACCATTTGTTATCTTTCAGGATCCTTCACTTGAAGCCATGTCAACCTATTATCCGGTAAGCATTCAGGAATTGCAAAACATACCTGGAGTAGGCACCGGAAAAGCTTCCCGTTTTGGAAAAGAGTTTGTTAAGCTGATAGCTAAACACGTTGAAGAAAACGAGATTGACCGACCAATGGACATGGTGGTTAAATCGGTAGCTAACAAATCCAAAAACAAGATTGCGATCATACAAAGCATTGACAGACAAATGCCTCTGGACGATATCGCAGCCTCCAAAGGTATGGAGATGAATGAACTGATTAAAGAATTGGAATCTATCGTTTATTCGGGCACACGTGTAAATATCGATTACTACATCGATCAAATCATGGATGAAGATCACCGTGATGATATTTTCTACTACTTTAAAGAAGATGCCGAAACAGATGATATCCAAGCTGCTTTAGAAGAGTTGGGCGAAGATCAATACTCGGAAGAAGACGTTCGAATTGTAAGAATCAAGTTTATTTCAGAGGTAGGTAACTAATAGTTTATGGAGTCTTGCGAAGCGAGACTCCATAAAGTTATTTTCTAATTAATTTTTAAATTATTAGTTATATTTCAATATATAACCAAACTGTTATCTAAAAAGCCTTAATATTTACAATTTTACTACATTACTAGCTTCCCTCAATTAACCAAAGTTAAGTACAACTAAACAACTCCACTCCCTTAACTACTTTATAATAATCTATCAATTAGGAATATACATACAGTCAATAGAGTTGCCTTCCTATTAAAAATAATGCCTCCGGCAGCAAAACAGCACCAATTTAATCTTTATTATTATGTTATAACCAGATTATTTATTGAAATAATTTAGAATAATTAACATTCTAAAAGTGATAAAATGTTATTAATACGTAAGGTATTTTTTTAAATTTGCTGCATATTCATAACTTAAAACGCGTACCAAATGAAAGATGATATGCTAAAAAGGCAGAAACCTAGCAAAAAGGACCGCAAGGATATGATTCAATACATCAACCTGCAACTGGCCTCCATTGGTCAACCTTTGTACTACGATGCTTGTGATGCCGACACTAAGTACTCAAACACCAAATTTCTTTCGCTAACTGAAGGATTAATCAATAGTTTCAAAGAAAAATCACGTTTGTTATCAGATCATCTGTCGCCTGCTGATACGCGTATTCAAAATTTCTTAAACAGTTACCTGAAAGATGTAAACTTTGAGGAGAGTGCTTATCGCTTACCAAGCAAAACATTTGTGCTGAACCAAAAAGGGTTGGCACGGGAAGTAAGTCTGCCACCAGATGCCAACGAGTTTAAAAGTGATCTTGTAAGCTCTTACCGTTTGAAGCAGGGTATTCTTAATAACCCTCTACACGATAAACGCACCACTAAGGGAACTTTCCATATTGTAGCCGGCGGTCTGCCTGTACCTCTTGATAAAAAAGAAGTACCAAAAATCGCATTTGCACACATGCTTAAAGCGGCATTGAACCCGTCTGACGAGATGAACATTCTTCCGTTTACCTCTACGCAGAAGGAGAAAGCCAAAACGATGGTTTCATTGTTACTTCGTCCGGTTGTATGCCCCGAAGTACCAGGTGTTATTTCCGAAAAAAGCATGGAAATACGTTTCTTTGCTCCAGGAACACTTGTTAGCAACCTCGATTTTGTTGAGAACATATTTGGAAATGCCGGCGACCATAACCTGGCCGAAAACGATGCTGCACTGGATGTTGAACACTGGACAGGAACAACTGGCTGCATCATCCTTGCTCCACAATTAATTAAGCTGAAGAAAAAAGATATCGGCCTGCCTCATTACGACGATGCCACTGAACGTCAGCGGAATGATGGTATGTGCTGGAAAGATGAAAATGAACTCTACAACGATGGTGGTGCTTTCAAAATCACTTGTCGCGACGATAGAGGCGTAGTTGTAACGCTTATTGCCGACAACTATTATGGCTATTCGAAAAAAGAAATAAAGACTCAAATTAGCTACTCGGCCAACATGGTTGGTTTGGTAGAAGAGGAGCATGCCGGTGGTGCCATAGCCTACCCTCGAGGTATTATGAGTGATAACGTGTTTGGCGAACTTTTTTCATCCAAATTAAAGGATACCTATACCTTTGATGAAGCAATGGCTTTATTGGGCGACCGCGCCACTATTTACCCTGAAGGCTATGCAGTAGATAACAAATTTACAGAGATTGTATACATTCAGGAGCATGCAGATATTGATATAGATAACTGCAAGGTGATGTGGAAAAAAGATGGTCAGGAACATTCCCTGCAGCTTTCACCGGAAAAAATATATATCCACCCATCGGGTCATAAATTCCAGTTGGCTAAACACCCAACTCAGTCGATGTGGCGAATTGTCAACACCCAACCAGAGGGCGTATTCTGTCACAAACCATGTACGGTATCAGGCGGTGGTAAATCGGAGATTTCAAAATCGATGCAAAATGCTATTCAGTATGGTACATTTAACATCGTTAACCTGGAAGAAGATTTTAAAGCGGCAGATGAAATTATCAACTACGATTTTTCTACGCGCTGGAAAACCATTCAACCAGATGCTGAACCATCACGCCCTTTCTTAAGTCCGCAGCGCACACTTGGCTCGGCTGTAAAACTACTGACTCCGTCAGATCAGTACAGCGACGAGTACAATAAGTACCTGAACACTATTCCATCTCACATTCGTTCATTGGTACTGTTTATTAAGCGCTTGTACCGTAACGAAAGCGAAAAAGGTAATTGGAAAGACTACATGTCGGTTGAATTTATCAACGGCCGTGAAGGAACCACTTTACAGTATAAAAACAACAAAGTAACAGGTAGTTATGTGCGCATCGGCTTTAAACAAGATGGCAACTGGCTGCTTCACAAACTTCGTTCAGACTTTGTTCCAAGCCAGAAGATTCAGATGGAAGATGATATTTCAGCATCCATTGTAATTCCGGCCAGCCAACTGAGCAACCTGAACCCTGAGTATAAAAATAAGAGCTACAAAGTTGTTACAAACTGCGAAAGTCACCTGTTCCAGCGTCCGGATGAGGCCATAATACGTGGCTACGATAAAGGGGCCGAAAAAGATATCGTAACTGAAAACACCTTCTTAACCAACTATGAGCCTTTAACAAAGAAAGATGCGATTGCCTTGTATGAGGATGCCATCAACTTTGATAAATACACTCAACCAGTTAAGGACCTGATTAAAAAGGTAATCGACAGCGATAAAGAAGGCTATTTTGTGGTACCTTCTCACACACGTATCGTTGACGGAACACCAACAAATAACCCTCGTTATCTGGAACGCAATATCTTTAAGGATGATATTATCGATAACTATCTGGGTGAAATTGGGGTGCGCTTATTCCGTAAAATCAAGTCAGAAGAACCGGTAATTGATGTGGTTAATGCCGTATTACCAGGCCGACGTAACAACCCAGCCGACAAGGCGAACGGTATTCGTCCATTGGCTGTATACAACCCAATTCATTACCAGGAGTTACCAGAATTGTTTATGGACTTTATCTGTAGCTTAACAGGTAAATCACCGTCGACAACTGGAGCAGGTACCGAAGGCGCACTTACAAAAGGGCCTTTCAACATGCTGGTACCAACAACCGATTTGAACAATGCGCTTCTTTCATACATATTAACAGAATATCAAGGTTTTAGCTCAGCTGCCGGTTATGTTGGCAACAGTCGATTCGACCACGATATCTCTATTCTGATTCCTGAGATATGGGCACGTTTGGTTCCTGAAGATCGCGATCCGAAGCTATTAATTGAAAATGGCTCGCTGGAGAAAATAGAGGACTTTGAACACAACGGTCAGAAGGTATTGGCCAGCCGCCTTGGATATCGCATTACCGAGAACTTTGCTTTCCGCTGCATGAACCGCTTATTTGATGAGCCACTGGCCGTGTTTAATGAGCAAATGCTGAAGCCTGAGTTACAAGGTATGGATGAGTTTGTTGATGGCATTAACAACATTGTAGAAGCCCAACAAAAGGTTGCCTTGCGTTACTTTGAAGATGGCAGTGTCGAAGGCGCTATTCCTCCATTGAAAATCTTATTGCACATCATGGCTTATGGCCAGTATGAAGGCAAGGAGATTAGTGACCCTGAACTACGCAAGTATTTCGACCGTGACTATGTAATTAATAGTGACTGGTACAAAGAACGCTTGACCTTAAAGCAAGAAAAGGAAGTGAAGTTTCATACTGAGCAAATTGCCTATCTTGAGAACTTTACGTCAAAACCTGAAAATGCAGAGATTAAAGCTGAGCTGAACATAGCCGGACGATTGGAAAAAGCTAAAAAACAATTAGCTTATGTTTCATCGGCTGCCTACTTGAAAGATCTTGAAGGCACAATTGGTGCAGATGTGATTTTCAGAGGCTAAACCAGCAGGTTATTCATTACAATACACAACAAAAGGGGGGTTGCCACACGGCAACCTCTTTTTTTATATCGTCTAAATTATTAACATTAACTTTACATAACGCTGACCACATGTGGGTAACTTTGGCCTGACAAGGGAACGAACAACCAACTAAACACCACATCATGCAAAGAGGGACCATGCGCTTGAGGTTTGCGCTGCTTACCAGCCTGTTAATCATCACATTCAGCACCATAGGCTTATACACCCATTTTTCACTGCAAAACATCCAGCAGAATATATTGATTGAAACCCACATGTATGAACTGGAGTCGCTCATACTTCAGATGCGCCGCAATGAAAAAGACTTTCTGGCGCGGGCCACGGTCGATCCCGCCTTTTATATTTCCCGGAAAAATAAGTATGCATCTAGCTTCGAAAATAATATGCAACAAGCAATCAAGCTGTGTAAAGAGCTTGCAGACGAGGAGTTAATTAAAGCCTGCCAGATGGAGCTGACGGTGGACTCCATTCATCAATCGCTAATATCCTATCAACAAATATTTGCTCAGATCCAACAGACAACACTTTCTAAAGGATATAAGGATTTTGGTTTGGTCGGTGAAATGCGTGAAGCTATACACCAGGTCGAAAATGCATTAACGAACTACAACGATGAGCACTTAATGGTACTGATGCTAATGGGCCGTCGACACGAGAAAGATTTTCTGTTACGTCACGACTTAAAATACAAACAGAAGTTTCAGGATAATATTGGCCAATTTATGACCACTATTGAGCACTCAGGCTACCCTCCTTTAGCCAAAAAACAACTTACCGAACGACTCAATAACTACCAAACCACCTTTTTAAACGTTGTAAATAAACAGGTAGAACTGGGCATTAATGAAAATAGTGGTCTCCTGGGGCAGCTAAGGGAAGAAGTACACAAAGTAGAGCCAATTATTGACCGATCAAAAAACCTACTGCTGGAAACACTCCAAAGCAATACCGCAGCCAACCGCTGGTGGATAATCAGTTTTATTTCCATTGGTGCAGCGCTGGTACTAATATTCAGTATCATCATTCTAAGAAGTGTGCGTAAAATGCTGGGAGCAGAGCCCTATGAAGTGGCGCAAATTGCCGACCGCGTAGCAAAAGGGGACTTATCTAGTTGTGAAACCATTGAGGGAAGGGCCAGTGGTGCCCTAGGAAGCATTGTAACAATGGTTCGCACACTTCAGGAAGTAATGACACATATTTCTGAGGTAGTGACACAGCTGAATAATATGGCGGAATCGTTGAATCACACTTCTCACCTTATGGCAAATGGTGCTCAGTCACAAGCCTCCTCCTTTGAAGAAATTGCTACGTCAATGGAAGAAATCAGTGCCACTGCCCAACAAAACTCCTCTAATTCGCAATACACCCTTAAAGCAACGCAGCAGGTAAGCCACGAACTGGAGGATGTCAAGGCCAAGGCCGGCCATTCTTATGAAACGGCAAAAAATATTAGTAGCCGGGTTAAAATAATTACTGAGATAGCCAACCAAACCAATCTTCTTGCTTTGAACGCATCAGTTGAAGCCTCTCGTGCAGGCAAACAAGGAAGAGGGTTTGCTGTTATTGCACAGGAGATTCAATTGTTGGCAGAACGCACGCGCGAATCAGCTAAAGATATCGTAACCATGGCCAACGACAGCCTCGACACATCAATGCTGACCACCAAAAGCCTCTTTAACCTGATGCCAACCATCAAACAAAATGCTTCGCGTTTTGAGGAAGTGGCCATGGCCAGCAATGAGCAATCGAGTGGGGTACACCAAATCACTCAAACACTGCAGGAGATCAACCACGTAACCCAGGAAAATGCGCTGGCATCGGAGCAAATGACAGACGCCGTGCAACGAATTAATGAACAATCTTTAAAACTAAAAGATGTCTTAGGCTACTTTAGCATCCGCGGAAAAGAATCGACATCCACTGTTTAAACAGCTCACATCGAAGGACCGTTACCAAATTGATAAGCAAGAGAGCCACATTTTATTCAGAAAGCAGCAGATTGGAGCCTTTTTTATTCCTTATCTTTGCAGCATGGTAAAGTATCTGATTTTACAAAATCCCGGTCATAACCGGGTGTTTTACAAGGAAGCCGGTGAACTGGCTGCAGCGGAACTAAGCATCGCCAGCCAGCGCTTGAGTGTTGAGTGCACCGATATTGCCACGCAGGAAGTAGCCGGTGTGCGCTACATCACATTGAGCTGCAACGATGACTTATCGGAAGCTGATATTAACATTCTGTCGCGACTCTCTTTTGTTTTTGCCATCTTCCATCAGTTTGGCATTTTTGCTGAAGACGGCCTTTTACCCATTCCTTTTGCAAAGTACGAGTACCTCGACAGCAAAATCAGCACCCTTCAAAAATACCCGGGTAAAACCAACGAACTCTTTACTAAAATGATGGTGAACGTGGCTTTACTTGCCAGTGATTTTACCTACGATGATGCCATCAGTTTACTCGATCCTATTTCGGGCCGCGGCACAACTCTCAACGAAGCAGCTGTTTATGGATTCAATGCTTTTGGTGTTGAAATAGAGCACAAATCCGTTCACGAAAACCAAGTATTCTTTAAAAAGCACCTGCAAAACGAGCGTTTGAAATACCTGTCCGACAGACGCATGGTATATGGCAAAAAGAAATCGGAAGCCATTTACATCGATGAGTTTGAATATGCCAACAGCAAAGAGGCTTTCAAAGATGAGACGCAAAGAAAAAAGCTCGGCGTTGTTAATGGAAACGCTCAGGATGTTGATAAATATTTCAAGAAAAACAGCTTTAACCTCATAGTGGGCGACTTGCCTTACGGCATTGCACACGGCAACTCAGGTGCCAACAAAAGCTCCACCGGCACACGCAACCCGTTAGAACTTATCCGTACCGGCTTACCGGCCTGGAAAGCGGTGTTGAAAACCGGTGGTACCATGGTGCTAGCCTGGAACAGTTTTGTTTTAGCTAAGAACCGCTTGGCCGAAGTATTTGAACAACAAGGGCTGAAAGTGCTAAATGAAGCACCATATGATGGCTTTGAGCACATGGTGGATAAATCAATTAAGCGCGATATAATTGTAGTCAAAAAGCTTTAATATTGAGTTGTCGAGATTGGTTAGCAGACCTTTACTGACCTGTTTCAGCCGATTTACAACACAACAGGCAAGTGTTGGGCAAAACTGGCAACTCATTAAACTCATAAGAACTGTAAAGTAGGTACAACTCCTTTATCAGTTTCTACAGGCCTCATACGGTTATAAAAAAATAGTTAGCGCCAAGCCTGAAAAGCATGCGTGATTAATAGTGTGCTTTTTCATCAAGACGAAAATAATTTTCCATCAAGACAAAAATGTTTTTTCATCAAGATGAAAATTTATTTCTGTCAAGGAGAAAAATTTTTATTCATTCTGATGGTTTTGTTTTAGATTTTACTTGTTGCAAGTAAGACATTAGAACTTGATATAAAAAAATGATAGGCCAACCGTTGCAAGTGACCTGAACAATGGTTATCGCGTGAAACTGATACTATCACCCTCGTTTATACCATGCTTGTTGCAAAAACCAGCCACCACCTCCACCACAAACTTGGCTGGCTTAACAGATGGAATGCCTTTTGGGGAGAAAGGCTGAGTGTGCTTATGAATCTTTACAATTTCGTATTGCTCATTTATATACAAGATATCCAGCGAAATGTAGGTGTTTTTCATCCAGAAGGATTGGGGTTCTTCCCGGTCCATGATGAACAGCATTCCCTGCCGGTCGCTCATAGTATATCGATGCATCAATCCAAGGGCTCGCTCCTGTTCATTTTCAGCAATCTCAATATCGATAATTGCTAACTGCTCAGCTAACTTTTTGCGATGAAAGGTTAAGGTGCCTTCCTTTGTAAAAGCATATTGTCCCTTAAATTGCTGCCCCTTTTGGGGTTGTGTACATGTCTTCGTGTTGAGCGTGATGGCTATCACTGCCAACCCCAAAAGAAGCAACAGGGGAAACAGGGTTTTTGTACCCTTTGTTTGTTTTTCAATTTTCTTCATATAAATGCCCAAACTAACTGAATGAAATAAGTAGTCCGCACTAAAATCCTAATCATTTGCCATTCATTCAGCAATCCTAAAGTCCGAATGGTTTAAAATTTATGACGCAATTCAACTTGTCAACATCATTTTGCAGCTCAAGCAGTCAGACGCTCAGTTCGTGACTTACCGCTGAAACTTGAAAATATATAATTTGCATCGTTATGCTATTTTAAGAATCAGCTATTAATAAAATTATGTTTGCTATTACTCTCGAGTTCCACACGCGTTCTGGGTAAACTTTCAGGATAGTTTTTCTGAATAAACTCAATCATTTTTTCGCGGACATATACCCTTAAATCCCAGGCTGTAGGTGAGTTTTTAGCACTCACCAATATCCGAATTTCTACCGTTGATTCCTTGGCATCGGTCACCTGCAGCACATTCACCTTTTTATCCCACAAATCACAAGTTTCCAATACTTTAGTCAGCTCATTCCGGAGAGCATCAAACGAAATCGTGTAGTCGGTATAAATAAATACACTGCCAATAATATCGGCTGTGGTTCGCGTCCAGTTCTGAAAAGGTTTTTCGAGAAAATAGGTAGAAGGCAGTACCAGTCGACGTTTATCCCAAATGCGCACCACAATATAAGTCAAGTTAATTTCCTCAATCCAGCCCCACTCATTTTCAACCAGTACGGCATCATCAACACGGAAAGGCTGCGTAATGGCAATTTGTATCCCTGCCAAAAGTGCGCCCACAATTTTTTGTGCCGACAAACCAATGATAATACCAACCACCCCGGCCGAGGCGAAAATCCCAATTCCTATTTTTCGGATACTTTCAATAGACATCAGGATTAAGCCCACACCAATTAAAATTATAAGGAATACCACCACTTTTTCGAGCAAATTAATCTGGGTGTGCAGCTTGCGCGACTTCAGGTTATCTTCTTTAGTGATATCATAGCGTTTCAGTAGCTTGGTCTTGGTTCGTCCCACAAATTCAATGAGCATCCAGGAGGAAGAGGCAATCAATAAACATTTACGAATGGTATTAAACAGGTCATTATCGAAAAACGCAGACAAATCAAAAATATTAAGCGCAGGATCTAAAAGAATCAATAGAACTAACAAACAGATGCTTAAAATAATTCGCAAATATTTTTTCATTGGTTTTGGCATATAATGATTACAACTAGGGATCATATGTGGCTGAACCCGTTAAATATGGCTTATGAACTCAATAGCATCCGTACTTGAACGAATAAAGCCCATTACTACCAATATCTGCATTATCTCTCAGTTACCAAAATGATAGCAGCATTTTTCAGTACCTCACCTGTTCGACCAATCTGCCGTCCTATTTAAGTAACCAAGCCTGATGTTGACAATAAACTGATGCACAGTTACATTTACGATAATCAACATGAATTAACAAATTATAAACAGGCGGCCATGAAAATTAACAAAGAAACCATTCCTACAGTTATGAATAAAGCAGGCATGCTATTACGTTCGTTGCAAAATTTTGGAACTATGACGGTTACCTACAACGAACTTCCAGCAGGAACAAATTTTTCCCCTTTGCTAAAAGGCTTAAAAAATAACCATTGCCATAGCACCCATTATGGGACTGTACTTGAAGGAGCTATCCGCATAAACTATCAGGATGGCACTGAAGAACTCATTTGTCAGGGTGACTTGTTTTATATACCAGCGGGGCACACGGCATTTGTCGAAAAGGATCTAAAAATCATCGTATTTAGCACCAGCAAAGAACACCATGAAGTGATGAACCACGTGGTTAAACAAATTACCCACAATTAAATAAATTGCAGCATCTCCCCATAAATTGGCCAAGCCCGACAACACTCTTTCAATAAAATAATTAGTGACCCTAAAGCGATGCAGGAAGAATGGACTTTTCCCTTTTGTGCATTGTAGCAGCTATTAACACCACTGGCAATCAAGCAAAAAAGTGGATGCAAGCACTCATTAGTTTCCTGTCTTGCTGACCAGATGCACCCTATCGGTTCAGCACCCAAATGTGCAGGGTTTTGAGATACACCATGCCTACTAAGTAAGGCAAAAAACGTAACTTGCCCGGTGCAAGAAAGCCTGAATACTATTCCATATTGAAAATATTTTAAGAAAAAATTCTCCTTGTTTATGGAATATGAACACCTGCTGCATCCTGCTATCAAGAAATAAATTTGAAAATTATTAAAATACATTATTATGAAACGAGCAACCTACATTAGCCTCTTCCTATTATTAGTTACCAACACTCTGTTTGCCCAAACCAACCAACGTTTAAAAGTGGAAGGACAAGCTATTATCTATGAAGTACCAGAGGAAATAATTGTGAGCCTTGATCTGACTGTTAAAGACAGTCTTTACCACGAGTGCTTCAGCAAAGCGGTTGAAACGATGGAAACCCTCAAAAACACCTTTAAGAAAAATGGTATTGACACGGAACTAATTAAGGCAAAGGGAATTTCGGTTAACGAAGCCTACGAATGGAAAAATAACCAGCGAAGCAAAACCGGTTATGTGGCCAATATTGCACTGGAAGTGAAGGGCATTTTTAACCAAAAGTTTTCAGATGCTTTACTAAAAAGTCTCAATCGCAAAGACCTTAATATAAACTACCGCTTTGCCTTTGGATTTAGTGAAGAACAAAAAGAAGAACTGCGCGAAGAAGCGATTGCCTTAGCAGTTAAAGATGCCCAACAAAAAGCCCAGGCGATTGCCAAGGCAGCTGGCATCCAGCTTGCAAGTATTGCCAATATCAATTATGGGGCCGATACTCCATTTTACCGGCCAATGAACCTCGTTATGGAGGAAGAATCAAGCACTCCAGCTATTAAGGCCAGAGCTGATAACTTTTCGGGCGTTGATCTTAACCCCAAAGAACAGCTGATTCAGAAATCAATTTCCATAGAATGGTTGTTTACCGAGTAAAACTAAAGAGGCTGTTCATTTTGTGAACAGCCTCTTCCTCAATTATGAGACGATTTCCTGATGAGCATTATTCCTCCGTGTTCTCACCTTCTGTATCTTTTGTTTCCTTGTCGCAACAAGCCTTCTTTTCAGCTTCAGTGCATGCTTCACTGGCAGTACTGTCTTTTTCGCAACAAGCTGATTTTTCAACAGCAGTGCAATCAACAGCAGTGCTGTCTTTATCTGCCTCCACTTCAGTCGCAGTTTCTTCTGCAGTAGCTTCAACTGTGGCTTTATCTTTTGCATCCTCGCCTTGGGCATTCGACTTCATTCCACATGATGACGCAACCATTGCTGTTACTGCTAATGCTAATAGAATTTTTTTCATGATTTTGATAGTTTGAGTTAATTAATGTATGTGAATGTAGTTTTTCAAAAACTCTGATTAAGAGATCCCTATCTAGTACGTCATAATCAATTCAGGGTTACATTTTTACATACACTAGATTAATGATAATAAGTAATATTGTAAGGTGATTTATGGTAGCCCTTACCAGGCAAGAGTTTCAGGTTACATCCAGTTGGTATTTTTTTTGATAATTATTAAAAGCTGTTAATTCAATGGGCTAAAAATGCACCTTTAAATACAATAAAGGAGTAAATGGCACTGCCTTAGAATTGATGTATATGGTATTAATCTGATCGATGGGAACCCGGTTTAATTGACTGTATTTAATATTATCTGCATCAGTTACATTAAGTAGAGAAACCCCTACTTCTCCGCTAAACCTTGAGGTTATCAGTTGATAAACCAGTGAAATATCCAGTCGATTATAATCAGGCTCAGTGTAGCTGTCATCGCTGTAACTGTCATACAAAGGAAGCCCCGAACCATACACGTAACAGGCCGATAAATGAAAAGGCCGAAGATTAAGCAAGCCGGCCACTTTAAGCTCGTGTCGCTGATCCTGTAAGGCTCTCCGGTACTCATCTTGCCCATAAAACGGAAAGTGTTCTTCGGTTTTACTCAAAGAATAGGAGGTCCATACCGAATGCCCGTTAAAATCCTTTTTAATGTATAAATCAACACCATAAGAACGGCTATCTCCGCTAAAAATGTAATTTTCGTCCTCGTAGCGAATAAATCTGGTAAGCTTATCGGTTGTTTTATAGTAAGCATCAACACTAAGCAAGAGATTTTTGGGCGTGTATGCCCATCCGAACACGTAATGAGTGGCCTGCAAAACAGGTACTTCATCATTATCGGCAATGGACCAGGAGTAACGGTAGTTTCCACTCTCATCCTCGACAGTGCTTTTCACCAAAAACTGATGATAATAACCCCAGGCTGCATTTAGTTTAATGTGTTTAGCTGTTTTAAACGACAAGCTTACGCGCGGATCTGCATACGTTCGATTCAAAAAAAGCGAATGATTCAGCCGTACCCCAGCCGTTAAACTAAGCCTATCTGCCAATTTTATCTTATCCTGGGCAAAGAAACTAAAACGGTTAGCCCGTTCACTTAAATCAATGTAACGTGTTTCAAAGGTATCTTCGTACAACACCAAATTATTGTGTATAAACTCGAGGCCCGAAGTGATGGTGTGCCGTGCTCCAATAAAAAATGTATTCTCCCATTGAGCAGAAAGCTCATCAACATCGTTTTGGGCATGCACATTATCTTTTAATACGCTGAAGGTATTGTGCCGATTACTCAACTCACGCAACTGTTGAAAATGCGAATACAGTGCCGAATAGCTCAGTTTTAAGTTTGATGCTAACCCGTTCGCAAATGATTTACCGTAATACAACGTGCCGCCCACCTGATGATTATCCTCTTCGGTTTGCTGCTTCCAATTTCGCCTTTCACTTTCCTGTCCGGCATTAACCACGAAATTATCATCGGCATAAAAGAGGCTCGCGAAAAATAAATCCCCATTATTTCCTTGCAAGGAGTATTTCAAATTTCCATCCCGAAACTGGTAGTCGGGCACGGCCTCAAACCGGGCATTATTACCCAGTAAACTGTATGCGCTAACATCGTCCTGGTCAAACATATTATAATACGTTTGCCTGAAAGCCAGTAATAGTGCGGACTTTTTAAAAAGCGGCACTTCAAGCATCCCGTTTAGGGTTTGATTATTGACAAACAGATTAACTCCTGGCTGGTTTAAATTACCATTCTTCCCCGCAACATTAACGATGCCGCCAACCACATCATCTTGCCGCACATCGAAGCCTCCCTTTTGTACTTCAATGCTTTTAGCCAAATACGGATTGACCGCACTAATGTTATCATTAAAGTTTTTCAGTCCCCAAATAGTAAAACCATCGAACTTAACCCGACTTGTACCTTCAGGGCTACCCCAGATAACCAAATCGTTGGGTTGCTCGCCAGACGCCAGTATACCAGGTTGCAGGCGCAGTAAATTGAACACCGAATTATCGCCATTACCCGGCAGGTAACTGGCAATGTGATGATTTAAACTGATCAGTCCGGGTGATTCACCTACCTGTATCGACTTTTCAACGATGTTGTTGGTGACCTGCACTTCTTTAATTCCATATACCGAAGGCTGCAACACCATAATATGCTGCTTCCCGGCCATTAAAACAGTATCCAGCATGTAACAACCTAAGTGAGACGCAGTCACTTCGTAAATGCTGTCCGTTTCAAAATTCATGCTGAACATCCCCTTGATGTCGGTAATGGCCTGCTGACCATTGGCCCTGATGTGCGAAAAGGGCAATGGCTCGCCCGTTTTTGCTTCAATTACTTTTCCTACTAATGTGATTTTTCTGCTGGTCGGTGGTGGTTTTAAGGGATAGATGATGTACACGCCCTGCCGCTTTTCAAAACCGAGCGGCAAGTTTGTAAGTAGTGCTGATAAAGCTTCATCAACAGAAGTAAAGATTTGCCTGATGGTAATTTCGTACTGCGAAAGCTGTTGGTCGTTAAATGAAAACTGCAACTGATAAGTCTCACGCCATTCAATGAGGATTTCATTCAGAGGCTTACTGTGGTAATCCATCTCAATAGTTTGCGACGAAACCTCGGAAATGCATAACAACCAGACTGATATTAAAAAGACAACACTTCGTTTCACGTATAAAGCTTAACTGATAATAGTATATCGCTGCACTAGCCTAATGACTTACCTGATAGCCCAAAGGCGTTGGCTCAAAATTGAGGCCCATGGACTGACAAATCATGCGCATAACCTGGTCGGCCGAACAGTTACGAGAAAAATTACCAGTGTATAAATCTTTGAAATGGCCAACCAGGTGAATGCGCACCCCATACTGACGCTCTACTTCTTCAAAAACATCTTCAAGAGGTGTGGCGGTAAAATAAAACAGTCCATTCATCCATGAAATAGCTGCTTGAGCATTGGTTTCAGCAGCACTTACGACGCTGCCATTGGATTGTATATAGGCTTGCATATTTGGTGTAATTTCGGTTGCGTCTCCACTAATTGCGCTGACAACGCGCACTTTCCCGCTGTAACAGGTTACTTTATAGGCGTTTTTACGGGCATAAATATTGAAACTGGTACCCAATACAACGGTGCGTCCAATTGACGAAACCACCTCGAAGGAGCGGCCCTTTTCCACCTCAAAAAATCCCTCTCCATGAAATTCCACTTCACGGTTGAAACGCCACCATAAAGGATGGTACTGTATAACCGAACCAGCATTCAAGGTGATGCTTGACCCATCGGGTAACAGGGCAGTTAGGTGTTGCCCCGATTCGGCATGAACGGTTTTGGCGTAAAAGCGTAAAAATGCGGTGGTAGCGAAAAGAACCATCAAGAGGGCTGCAACGGCCATGCCAAAAACAGGCAGACGCCTGGTTGTACCCATAGAAAACACTGCTTGAGCATCGGCTTTAGTATCCTCCATAACCAATTCAAGCTCATGCCAAACTTCCTCCTTTGAACGTGCGTAGTTAACATCAAGCTCAGGCAATAAATTCATCCAATCTTTTCCATTGCTCCGCTGGTCCATATGGTGCTTTTCTGTTTTCATTGTGCAGCCAGTGCTTCTCTTAAAAATTGTAAGGCATTCTTCATTCGTTTTTCAACCGCTTTAATGCTCAGCTCCAGTCGCTGAGCTATTTCGTGGTATTTCAGCTCTTCGTATCGGCTCATCAAAAATACTTCCCGCTGCTTTGGAGGCATGCGGCTCAGAGCCTGTTCATAGTTTGTTTTCAATTCTTTATAGTTCATGGCCTCTTCGGGCGATTGGCTACTTTCAGCAGCTGGCGTTCTGGCAATGAATGCCTGCTCTATCTGGTTGTGCCGGTATTTACTAATGAGTGTATTTTTAGCCATTTTATAGAGCAGTCCAACTAGCTCCTCTGGCTGTTTATCTAATTGCTTCATCCATATTTTTAGAAATACATCCTGCGCCACATCGGTTGCCATATCAGTATCCCCACTGCGGTAATATAAAAAGTTACGCAATGTGTCGAAATGTTCATCAAACAACCGTTTAAAATCTTCCCTTTTCAAAATAGTGATAATTGATAGACCTTGGCCTAGCTAATTTACTACTAATTAATTGAAAATCATCCCCCTAATTTAAAAGACCGAAGAAGCCTTTTGTCAACTTCTTCGGACCTGCTACCATACCTAAAACAACACTTGGACTTATTGTCCGTTATGATGCTGGTGTTTTTCTTGACGACGCTCTCTGACACAGTTACCAATGGTAAACTGTTTTTGTCCTTCAGCAGAAGTCATGGTTGCAATATTATCACATTGCCCGCTGCCATAGTTGATTTTGGCAAACTGTACTCCATTCTTTTCCAGTTCAACTTCGCCAGCAACAATATAGCGGCAGCCACCGCGCTTCATCAGTCGGTTAGTTATTTGACGACGATACATATTGCCGTCTGAATCTGAACAATCAACATTTCCTGTAATTTCAAACACATCATCTGAAGGATCAAGTGGCGTATTCATACCTGCCGACCATACACGCTCACATTCGGCATAATGATCGATGGTGGTACCATCCTCCAGAGTAAATGTTAAATCACGTACAATGGTGACTTTCTGTTCATCAATAAGAAACGTTTTAACAATGGTTCCGCTGATGCCAATTCCATCGATGGTAAAATCCTGGAAAGTGATTGTTCGCGTAGCGCCATTAACCAGGCGAGAATCGGTTTGAACAATAATAATGATGCCCGAAATAATACGCCCGTTGGCCAATTCAATGCCATCGCCATAATCTAATTTGATGGTGCGGGGCCAATCTCCACCTTCATCTTCAATCAGGATATTAGGACATATACCTGATTTATAGCGCTCCCTGAAACGGTGATGATTTGGCTCACCTCCTGCCTTAAGTTCCAAGTCGCCTTCTACAGCCAGCGCTGATAATGCCGCGTCATCCGTTCCTGTATACAGGTCTACTTCAAACTCGGTTGCTTCCGTTACATCATCAAGCGCTGCTTCAGTGGTCACCACAGACTCAGTAGTCGATTTCAAATCCACTTCTGCCATTGGCATTTCATTGATAATACTGTCGTTCTTATCGCAAGCTGCCAGGGCGGCCACAATTGCTAATGATACCCATACCTTCTTCATATCGTGCTTATTTAATGTGATTAGTTAATTTCATTGCCTAAGAGCTGTTGGCCAGCCAACAC
Organism: Carboxylicivirga taeanensis; assembly: GCF_051851475.1. Lineage (NCBI taxonomy): Bacteria > Pseudomonadati > Bacteroidota > Bacteroidia > Marinilabiliales > Marinilabiliaceae > Carboxylicivirga > Carboxylicivirga taeanensis. The sequence continues at coordinate 664,886 of NZ_JBPUSJ010000001.1, forward strand.
ACTATGTTTTAAGTGCTCTTACATAAACATACCGCACAACAAAGAACTTACCCTACCCAGAAAATATATTTTTTTAAATCAACTGTGCAAATCACTGTGATACAACCCTTAAAAGAAGCACAACATCGTCAAAGCTGTTTATAATCTTGTTTAGGCAACAAAAAAAGCAGCTACCTCATTACGAAGTAGCCGCTTTTGTTGTTATTGATTGGATATGAGAGCGCTTAATCTAAACCTCGCTGACGAAGTAATGCTTCAATCTTTGGCTCACGTCCACGGAAGTTTTTATACATTTCCATGGCGTCCACAGTTCCACCTCTTTCAAGAATATTCTCACGGAACGATTTAGCAGTTGCCTGATCGTACAAGCTGGTTTCTTTGAAAGCTTCAAATGCATCAGCATCCAATACGCCCGACCAGATGTAGCTATAGTAACCAGCTGTATACCCGCTGCTGGCAAAAATATGCATGAAGTAGGTTGATTTATATCTAGAGATAATCTCTGGTATCAAACCAATGCTCTTTAAGTAATCCTCTTCAAACTGATTCACATCAAGCTCTTGGGTTTCCTTTTGGGTATGGTAATTCATATCCAATAAAGCTGCTGCCAAATACTCAGTAGTAGCAAAACCTTGGTTAAAATGACCACTGTTTTGAAGTTTTGCAACCAGCTCATCAGGAATTACCTCACCTGTTTTATAATGACGTGCATATTCCTTCATCACCTCAGGATCGCCCGCCCAGTTTTCCATAATTTGTGAAGGTAACTCCACAAAATCGCGTGGCACAGAAGTGCCCGAAAGACCATTATAAGTACAATCACTTAAAAGTTGGTGAAGTCCGTGACCGAACTCATGGAAAAGTGTTGATGCCTCATCGAAGCTTAATAACGCAGGTAAATCGCCCACTGGCTTAGAGAAGTTACAAACAATTGTTACCACCGGAGGAATGTTTTCGCCACCGCGACGGCTTTGCTTGCGGTATGCTCCACACCAGGCACCTTGCTTCTTGGTTGCGCGTGGATGCCAGTCCATATACAGAATTCCTTTATGTGAACCATCAGCTTCCAATACTTTAAATACCTGTGCATCGGCATGTGGCTTTGGAAACTCACCAGTGATTTCTTCAAATTGCAAACCAAACAATTTAGTGGCTACCGCAAAAGCGCCATCACGCACATTGTTCAGTTCAAAATAAGGACGTACTTCATTTTCGTCCAGGTTGTATTTCTCCTGACGTACTTTCTCGGCATAATACCACCAGTCCCACGAAGCCAGTTTAAAACCACCTTTTTCACGGTCAATAATGGCCTGCATCGCAGCACGCTCTTTTTTAGCTACCGGTAAAGCACGATCCCACAGTTGATTTAGCAACTCATACACTTTATCAGAAGTTTTGGCCATGCGTTCTTCCAGTACATAATCAGCATACGATTCGTAACCGAGCAGATTAGCTTTTTTAACACGCAGGTTCACAATTTCTTCGATAATTTCCTTATTGTCTAAACTATCGTTATTGTTACCTCGCATGTAGTAGCCTTTATAAAGCTGCTCTCTTAACTCCCGCTTATCGGCATACTGCAAAAATGGCAACATGCTTGGCTTTTGAGTAGTAAACACCCATTTGCCTTCTAATCCCATTTCAGTGGCTGTTTCTGCCGCTCCGGCAACAACGGAAGCAGGAAGACCTGCTAAATCAGCCTCGTTATCAATTACTAACTTAAACTTGTTTGTTTCGGTTAGTACGTTGGTTGAAAAATTATTGAAAAGCTCCGACAGGCGAGCGTTGATCTCACGCAATTCTCCCTTTTTATCATCAGCCAGACTCACCCCGCTGCGAACAAAGCCTTTGTAGGTATCTTCAAGCAACATCAGTTGCTCACCATTTAGCTCCAGCTCATCCTTCTGGTTATATACCGCTTCAACACGTTTGAATAAATCAGGGTTTAAGCTAATATCATCGCTGTGGGCACTCAATTTTTGACCAACTTCCGATGCAATTTTCATGATCCCCTCGGTACCATCAGCTGATTTCAATCCGAAGTACACAGACGCTACTTCAGATAGCATCTTACCGGCATCATCGAGCGCTACAATGGTATTTTCAAAGCTAGGCGCGTCGGCATTATTAATAATAACTTCGACCTCCTTTTTGTGCTCTGCCATGGCTTTTTCCATAGCTGGCAGATAATGCTCTGGCTTAATCTGCTCGAAAGGAGGTACATTGTAAGGCGTTGTGTAAGGACTAAAAAACGGGTTTGAAGCCTCTGCTTCATCTTTTTTTTGGTTTTGGCAAGCGGTCAGACCCATTACCACTACCAATGAAAACAATAAAATATTTCTCATCTGTCTTTATAAATTATATTGACTAAAAACGGTTGCATTCTAAAAGAACGGCAAGATATATAAATTAGATAGATTAGCTGTATGACATATAGCAATATCGAATATGTCTTATAACACATTACCAGGCATTATGGAGCTGGTGAACAAAGTCCGATATCCCCTGTTTTTTTACGACATTGCTAACATTAAAATAAAAATACAGAACACGCGATGCCAATATTACTCATTTTTTTGACCGTTAATTTTAAGTAATATTGCCTTCGCATAAAGGCTTAAACACAAGATATCATGGTGAAGATAAAAAGCAGAATCGTTAAACCAGACTGGCTTAAAATTCAACTTCCAAATACCAGCGATTATAAATGGATGCATAATACCATCCGCGATAATAAACTACATACCATTTGTACCAGCGGAAAATGCCCTAACGCAGCAGAATGTTGGGCCGCAGGTACCGCAACATTTATGATTCTGGGAGACATTTGCACCAGAGCTTGTAAGTTTTGTAACGTCAAAACCGGTAAACCCAATCCGGTGGATGTGAAAGAACCATTACGTATTGCCCGTTCTATCCAAATAATGAAGCTGAAACATGCGGTTATAACATCGGTTGACAGGGATGATTTGGAAGATGGCGGTGCCGAAATCTGGGCCGCTACAATAAGAAAAACCAAGGAACTAAACCCTAGCACATCCATGGAAGTGCTCATTCCTGATTTTAACGGTTTACACCACCTCATTCAGCAGGTTATGGATGCCCAACCCGAAGTTATATCGCATAACCTGGAAACCGTGCGACGTTTAACACCGGTCATACGCACAAAGGCGAAATACGATTTGAGTCTGAAAGTATTAAAATATATAGCAGACGGTGGTATGGTGGCCAAATCGGGCATTATGCTTGGCTTAGGTGAAACCGAAGAGGAAGTGTTTGAAACCATGGATGATTTGCTGGCTGCTGGTGTTACAGTCATGACCATTGGTCAATACCTGCAACCAACACAAAACCATTTACCGGTAGCGGAATATGTAACCCCTGAACAATTCGAAAAATATAAAAAGGTAGGACTCGAAAAGGGATTTAAATATGTTGAAAGCGGACCATTAGTTCGCTCGTCATACCATGCCGAACAACACATTAACGCCTTAAAACAACAGTAATGAACAACACTATTTTTGAAGATCTCGGCATAAAAGATTACAAAGAAGTATGGGATTACCAGGAGCAATTATTTGCCGAAATTGTCGACGTGAAACTGTATAACCGGGAGCATCCCGATACTTTGAAACCCATTACCAACCACCTGTTGTTTGTTGAGCATCCACACGTATACACATTGGGCAAGAGTGGCGTTCAAAACAACCTGCTGATTAACGAGCAGTTTCTGAAACAAATCAACGCCACCTTTTACAAGATAAACAGGGGAGGAGATATCACCTATCACGGTCCCGGCCAGTTAGTTGGGTATCCAATCCTCGATTTGGAAGCCCTTAGTTTACAAGTTAAAAACTATATTTTTAAGCTCGAAGAAGCCATTATTCAAACCCTGGCTGAATATGGTATTGAAAGCGAACGACTGGATGGAGCAACGGGCGTGTGGCTGGATACAAAGGTACCGGGCCAGTCGCGTAAGATTTGTGCCATAGGTGTCAAAGCCAGCCGCTATGTGTCGATGCATGGATTTGCCTTGAATGTAAACACCGACTTAAGCTATTTTAATCACATAAATCCCTGTGGATTTGTTGATAAAGGCGTTACTTCAATGGAAAAAGAGTTAGGTCGACCTGTTGATATGAATGAAGTAAAGGATTTATTGTTAAGAAAAATAATTAATATTTTCTCACTTCAATTAAACAAGTGACGCTAAACAACATAGGAACTAATAATCACACTTCGAAATTAATTTTTATTAACAATTGTAATCTAGGCTTTTGATTTAAGATATTTTTTCGAAAAATTTATGCTCTTAAATGGGCAATTTAGGGAGATGGAAAAAAGGTGGAGTATAAAACCCGAAAGTGACGAAGAAACAATCAATCACTTATCTGAGGTACTGAATATTAATCGTGTATTAGCTAACCTACTCGTTCAGAGAGGGGTGACTAATTACGATGAAGCCAAAGCATTTTTCCGCCCCAAACTGACCGACCTTCATAATCCATTTTTGATGAAGGATATGGAAGAGGCCGTTCATCGAATTGTTAAAGCGTTCAACAGCCGCGAACGCATCCTGATTTATGGTGACTACGATGTGGATGGCACTACCAGCGTGGCTCTCGTTTATTCTTTTTTGAGCCTGCACTACAATCATATCGACTATTATATTCCCAATCGTTACGAAGAAGGCTATGGCATCTCGTATAAGGGCATTGATTATGCGGCCGATAATGATATTACCCTGGTAATTGCACTCGACTGCGGGATAAAGGCGGTTGAAAAAATGGATTATGCGCGCGAAAAGGGGATTGATTTTATCATTTGCGATCACCACACACCGGGAGATATCCTGCCCAATGCAGCAGCCTGCTTGGATCCCAAACGCCCCGACTGCAACTATCCGGATAAAAACCTATCCGGCTGTGGAGTGGGCTTTAAGCTCATGCAAGGCTTTTGCCGCTTCAACGACTACAAGGAGTCGCAACTCTACAATCTAATCGACTTAGTGGCAGTAAGTATTGCATCCGACATTGTGCCCATTACCGGCGAAAATAGGATTCTGGCTTATTACGGACTGGAAAAGCTAAATTCCAATCCGGGAATTGGACTTCGTTCCATTATAAAAATAGCTGGTCTCGAAGGACGAGAAATTACTATCAGCGATATCGTTTTTAAAATTGGGCCCCGTATTAATGCAGCGGGACGAATTGATGCCGGTAGCGATGCGGTAGATCTTTTGGTTAGCCGCGACTCGGGCAATGCAGGCCTCATGAGTAAGGACATTGATGAATGCAATGAAACACGCAAAGACCTTGATAGAAACATCACCATTGAAGCCCACGAGCTGATTGCCTCTAACCCCGAACTGCTAAGTAAAAAATCAACGGTTCTCTATAACAAAGATTGGCATAAAGGTGTCATTGGTATTGTGGCCTCGCGCCTCACCGAATCGTTTTACCGCCCAACGGTTATCCTCACCGAATCGAAAGGTTTGGCCACCGGAAGTGCACGGTCGGTAGAAGGTTTTGATTTGTACAAAGCCATCGAATCGTGCAGCGACTTACTAGAAAACTTTGGCGGACATATGTATGCAGCAGGGTTAACCTTAAAGATTGAGCACATTCCGCAGTTTCAGCAGCGCTTTGAACAATACGTTGAGGACAACATTTTACCGGAACAACTAATTCCACAGATCGAAATTGATTCCCTCCTGCATCTTAAAGATATCACCCCAAAATTTTACCGAATCCTCAAACAGTTCAGACCTTTCGGACCGGGCAACATGAAACCGGTATTTGCTTCCAAAAGAGTGTTTGACTATGGTACCAGTAAGTGTGTAGGTAAAGACAAGGACCATCTTAAACTGGAAATAATAGAAGAACATTCGGCTGCTATTAAGCAAGGTATTGCATTTTCAATGGGCCATGTGGTAGACCATATCAAATCAAACAACCCGTTTGATGTCTGCTATACCATTGAAGAAAACGTATATAATGGCATCACCACCCTTCAGGTAATGGTAAGGGACTTTAAATTTGAATATACCGAATAGGGAATTATTTTGAATGCTTTTAAATTACTCCTCCCCAATAAAAATATACACATCAACTACTATCAGGGGTATTTCATTGTAGATAGCCACTTTTTTAGATGAGGACTCATAAAATAATAGGGGCATCATCAATAAAACACCTTTTAACATACTTTTACATCCATTTTTAAAGGGGTACTATAAAATAACTCGTCCTAATGTTTTTTAAAATATTAACTGTAAGTTAATTACACTTTATATTTTTTTTAATTAGGAGTTTGATGTACTACTTTTTTGTCTATATTTAACACGAGAAAGTTAAGCCCTTTCCCTTAAATCAGATAAAATCCAGATGAAAAAAGGCTCGGTAATCCAATCGGGCCTTTTTACGTTTTTCAGAACATTCCCCTTCACTTCCATGTTACTTTTCTTGTCGCAGCTATTGCTATATTAAATCTTCATTTTATAAATCCAGCGCACGATATGAAAGAGATGTGGAATGAACGGTATGCTTCTGATGAATATTTCTACGGAGCGGCTCCCAATGACTTGTTTAAAACATTTATCGATTCTAACCCACCAGGAAAGCTTTTATTACCGGCCGAAGGAGAAGGCCGGAATGCGGTATATGCTGCCACAAAAGGGTGGGAGGTAACTGCAGTTGACTCCAGCGAAGAAGCGGGCAAAAAAGCACTCAATTTAGCCAAAACGAAAGGAGTCAATATTCAGTACCTGATTGGAGATGTTCAAAACATCCAATTAGACGCCTCTGCGTTTGATTACATTGCATGTGTATTTCTACACCTGCCGCCCAATGAACTGACGGCTATTTACAGGCGTCTAACGGAAAGCCTAAAACCTAATGGCAAACTGCTGATTATTGGCTTTAACAAAAAGCAGCTAACCCATTCAAGTGGTGGTCCAAAAAACGAAGAGTGGCTTTTTTCAGCCGAAATAATTGCTGTGCAATTTGAAGGCCATCACCTTCTGCAATGCAGAGATTTCACGGCCTATTTAAACGAAGGGAAAGGCCATTCTGGCAAAGCAGAGCTCACAGTTGCAGAAATACAAGTTATCAAATAAACACAAAAAAAGAGGCTATCGTAAAAGACAGCCTCTTATTTTATACTTATGCTATTTCCTATTGCGGATTCACTTCGGCCAATGCTTCAGTAACGTTAATTACATAATCGGCAAGCTTTTCACATTCAGAAAATAAATCGTTGAAAATAATACCTGCTTCGTAAGTATACACCCCGTTTTTAATGTTATCCAAATGCTCCACCTTTAGCTGGTTACGGTAGTTATTAATCTCATCTTCCAGCTGCTGCGCCTTGGTAATGTGTATATCATCATCTGAATCATCCAGGTTACTAATCATTACCTGCAATGATGCATCCACCAGGTTAAACATTAAATCCAGCTTCTTTAATATCTCATCGTTGAACGTAACATTCGCATTGCGCATACGGTTGATGGTTTTAGCCAAATTAAAGTTACAATCACCAATACTCTCCAAATCATCAACCAGTTTTAGCATCGAGCGGACGCGCTTACGCCCAATATCACTTAATTTACCCTGATTAACCTGCGACAAGTAATTAGCTATTTCCACTTCAATTTTATCGCAAATACCTTCATATTTTTCTATGCGGGCAAACTGCTTACTAAACTTACTGTCCTTATCCTGAACCATCAGCTTACGGATAAATCCAAACATTTTCTGGCTATGTTTACCAAATGAGTGAACTTCTTTCCTTGCTTGCAGAATGGATAGTTCGGAGGTGGAAAGCATACCCGTAGTTATGAATTTCAATCGAAACTCTTCTTCTTCCAATTCCGATGTTGGCACCATCCGCTTGACAACCTTTTCAAAAACAGGCACAAACCAAATAAACAACAGTACATTGATGACATTAAATGTAGTGTGGAAAATAGATAATGCCGTTGGTACCGCTGCCGCAGATTCGGTTGGCGAAATACCTCCGTTGTTTATGGATACAAAGTGATCAATGGCATTCACATACCAGGGGAACACTATTAGCATCCAGGTCACTCCCAATAAATTGAAGAGCAAATGAACACGAGCTGCCCGCTTGGCTGATACATTACCTACTGCCGCGGCAATATTAGCGGTAATAGTCGTTCCAATGTTTTCGCCCATAACCATGGCTGCAGCCAAATGAAACGGTATCCATCCCTGATTACACATCACAAATGTCAGTGCCATTGTTGCACTCGATGATTGAATAACCACCGTTAAAACGGTACCTATCAGCAGGAAGATTAAGGTTGAACCAAAGCCGAGTTGGGTGTAATTCTGAAGAAAACTTAGCACTTCAGGGCTCTCTTTAATATTTGGAACCGAACCTTTCAGGTACTCTAAACCTAAAAATAACAAGGCAAAGCCAACCATAAACTCACCCCACGAGCGGCGGGAAGAATTTTTTGAAAAAATAAGTGGTAAGCCCAAGCCAATCATGGGCAGGGCATAGGCGCTGATTTTCACTTTAAAACCCAGTAAGGTAATCATCCATCCGGTGATGGTTGTTCCGATATTGGCCCCCATTATTACGCCAATGGATTCAACTAAAGACATCAGGCCAGCATTCACAAAGCTAACAACCATTACAGTAGTAGCAGAAGAAGATTGGATGATGGCTGTTACCAAAAAGCCGGTTAATACGCCTAAAAATCGGTTGGATGTCATGGCTGATAAAATCTTACGCATTCGCGATCCAGCCACTTTCTGTAAGGCCTCACTCATCATTTTCATCCCAAAGAGGAATAATCCCAATGAGCCAATTAGTGTAAGGAATTCAAAAAATGAATAATTCATAATAAAAAGCTGTGTAAAGGCATTAAGCCTCTGCATTTTGATTAATGATTCTCTATCTCAATTCGAGCCCAAAGATGTAATTTTTTTTAACTATTAAGATTGAATTAATAATGAAATAATGATTTTTTAACATTCTAACATTCTCTTTAGAATATTTCTAAATTTTCTGGAAGAACCAGACCCAAAAATAGACGCTAAATTGGTGATTATATACTAATTTGAACCTGTGACTACCTCCTGTAACAGATAAGTGCCGTTATTTTGCTTTTGATGAATAATAAAGTTTAAAATTATGACCAGACAAGCTGTATTTTTACTTGCCGCAATTACATGTTTCATACACGGGTGCTCACAAACGCCTAACAAGGTTAAGGACCGCCTGACCTCTTATGTCAATCCATTTATGGGTACAGACGGCCCGGGAAATACTTACCCTGGAGCAACGGTTCCTTTTGGCATGGTGCAGTTAAGCCCCGATCACGGACTATCGGGTTGGGACAGAATTGCAGGCTATTTCTATCCGGATACCATCATTACAGGATTTAGTCACATGCACCTAACAGGTACAGGGGCAGGCGATTTATATGATATTCTTTTGAGTCCGGTTAACTCGAAAGCTACCAAAACCATTAAAGAAAATGGCAACCGACCATACAGCACATTTAGCCACGATAATGAACATGCCGAACCCGGCTACTATCAGGTATATCTGCAAGATTATGGTATTAATGCCGAACTAACAGCCACCCAACGTACGGGAATCCATCAGTATACATTCCCTCAGGATGAGCAGTCGGGTTTCATAATAGATTTGGGTTATGCGCTTAATTGGGATGCCCCCACCGAAACCTACATTAAAGTATTGGATAACAACACCATCGAAGGCTATCGTTTCTCATCGGGTTGGGCCAGCGATCAGCGCGTATTCTTTACAGCTAAATTTTCAAAACCGTTTGAAACAGCCGAACTGTTCAACGATAACGCACTAAGCAGCCACCCCTCAGTAAAGGGCAAAAACACAAAAATCATCGTGCGCTTTGCCACTGAAGAGCAGGAAAAAGTACTGGTTAAATTAGGATTTTCATCGGCCAGCAATGCGGGATCAGGCAAAAGTCTCATCGCCGAAGCTCCTCATAATAATTTTGATGCCTATCGACAGCAGGCCTCTGATGTATGGGAGAGTGAGCTATCCAAAATAACCATTGAAAGTCATAACATCACCTGGAAGGAAAAATTTTATACCACCCTATACCAATCCATGCTGGCACCAACCCTGTTGAGTGATACAGATGGTCAATACAAGGGAGCAGATGGACAATACCATACAGCTAAAGACTACAATAAATACGATACTTTTTCTCTTTGGGACACCTTTAGAGCTGCCCATCCTTTATACACCATTATGCACCCGGATCGGGTGAAGGACTTTGTAAGCAGCTTTTTAAGCCACTATAAAGAAACCGGGCTTACACCTGTTTGGTCGATGCATGGCAACGAAACCAATATGATGATTGGTTACCATGCCATCCCCGTAATTGTTGATGCGTATTTCAAAGGCCTGCTTAATGATTTTGACAGTGAACTCTTATTCGAAGCCTGCAAATCGAATGCAATGAGTGATGAACATGGGATTAAAGAATACAGAGAATTAGGCTATGTTCCTGTTTCTTATGACCATGAAAACTGGTCGGTTTCCAAAACCGTTGAATATGCCTACGATGACTGGTGCATAGCACAATTAGCGAAAGCACTCAATAAATCGGAAGAGCATAACTATTTTATGAATCGCGCAGCTAACTGGCAGCACCATTACGATTCTGAATCATCGTTTTTACGCCCAAAACATGCCGATGGTAGTTTTCTTATAGACTTTGTTGCCAAAGACTACACCGATCATTTTTGCGAAAGTAATGCGTGGCACTATTTCTGGTTTGTTCCGCATAACATTCAGGGACTGGTTGATATTACGGGCGGCGCGCAACGTTTTGAAGAGAAGCTGGACAGCATGTTTACCTATCACCCCAAGGAAGATGACCAGCTTCCTATTTTCAGTACCGGCATGATCGGGCAATATGCGCATGGCAACGAGCCCAGCCACCATGTAGGTTACCTGTATAATTACCTCGGCAAACCATGGAAAACACAAGAGCGCATTCGTCAAATCATGGAAACACAATATGCGCCTACACCCAATGGTCATTGTGGAAACGAAGATTGCGGGCAAATGTCCTCGTGGTACATCCTTAGTTCATTAGGATTCTATCCTGTTAATCCGGCAGATGGTATTTATGTTTTTGGTACTCCTTTATGGCAGAAAGCCACACTTCAACTTCCTGATGATAAAGAACTAATCATCAACTACGAAAATGCCTCGCCAGCAAATAAATATATTCAAAAAGTATTTTTGAACGGCCAAGAACTCAAGCGCTCATACATTCATCACCACGAACTGATGAATGGGGGTAAAATAGAGTTTATTATGCAGGATACACCAAATAAACAACTTTGGACCACACCTGCTTCATATCCGCCCTCTTCAACAAAATAAAAAAACAGCACAGTGAAATAGAAGGTCTTTCCATTTCACTGTGCTATTTTTTAAAGCACAATGGCAAGCGTAACAATTGACAATATAACTACCTGTAAAATTAAGAACCTCACAGGTATATCAATACCCTTCATCCATTCTCGTACTGTCAGTAAACTTCGAGTCATCATAGTTTCTTTTTTTAGCTAAAAAACTTAGCAATTCATTACTATTACAACTCCCGATTCAATACTTCTAGACGCAGGCAAAGGTATTAAAGTTGCGTCTATTAGCATTATTTTTACAAAAAAATACCCTAACCTTAATAACGAACTGATTCCCTGTTTATTATATAATAAATAAAAAATCAATCGTTTTTAGTGTTTGAAATTCGGAGTAAATTCTCTTTATTTGTAAACGATGAATGACAATTTATTTCATATTTCTACTACCAGCTTAAAAGCAACCACAGCTTTTAACTCCACTTGTCATATGATGATGTGTATGATGATGGCACGCTAAGTGTTACAACGCATCGTATCTGAAAATCAAATCCCATATTTAGTACAGACCGGTGCGTTGAGCACAGGTAGTGGTTTAAAAATTAACATTAACCATAAAAACTAAATATTATGTCTGATTTTCACTTTGAAACACTACAACTTCATGCCGGACATGACGTTGACGAAACCACCCTTTCAAGAGCTGTACCTATCTATCAAACAAGCTCTTACCTATTTAAAGATTCGGAACATGCCGCCAACCTGTTTGGGCTTAAAGAGTTTGGAAATATTTACACCCGTATTATGAATCCAACGACCGATGTGCTTGAAAAACGCATGGCTGCGCTGGAGGGTGGAGTAGGCGCACTGGCGGTTTCATCGGGGCAAGCTGCCCAATTTATCGCACTGACCAACTTTTTAGAGGCCGGCGACAACTTTGTTTCTACTTCTTATTTGTACGGAGGTACCTATAACCAGTTTAAAGTGCAGTTTAAGCGTTTAGGCATCGGCGTAAAATTTGTACAAGGAGACAATCCGGCAGATTTTCAGGCGGCCATCGACGAAAATACAAAGGCGATATACATCGAAACCATTGGTAATCCACAATTTAACATCCCTGATTTTGAGGCGATAGCTAAAATTGCGCAGGATAACGAAATACCTCTGGTAGTTGATAACACATTTGGAGCAGGCGGTTACTTATTCAGACCATTAGAGCATGGTGCCAATATTGTGGTTGAGTCGGCCACCAAATGGATAGGCGGACATGGAACCAGTATTGGTGGTGTTATTGTCGACGGCGGTAATTTTAACTGGGGCAATGGTAAGTTTTCCTCATTTACAGAACCATCTGAGGGGTATCATGGCTTAAAGTATTGGGATGTTTTTGGCGCAGAAAGTCAGTTTGGTAACATCGCTTTTATTACACGCGCACGGGTTGAAGGGCTACGTGACTATGGTTCTGCATTAAGTCCATTTAACGCCTTCCTGCTTATACAGGGCCTTGAAACCCTTTCACTTAGAGTAGAGCGCCATGTAAGCAATGCACTGGAAATTGCTAAATGGCTGGAGCAGCACCCGCAGGTTGAATACGTAAAATATCCGGGTCTGGAATCAAGTCCGTATCATGAATTGGCTAAAAAATACTTGAAAAGAGGATTTGGTGGCGTAATGAGTTTCAAAATAAAAGGCGGGACCGAAGCAGGTGATAAATTTATTAACAGCCTGTCGTTAATCAGTCACCTTGCCAATATAGGTGATGCCAAATCACTGATTATACATCCGAGCTCAACCACTCACGAACAATTAAGTCTGAAAGAACAAAAAGCCTCCGGTGTTGAACCTGGTTTATTAAGGTTATCGGTTGGTATCGAACATATCGATGATATTAAAGCAGACCTGGAAGCTGGATTTAATAACCTATAGAAGCATTGCCATCCGATGCTAAGGCAGCATTGGATGGTTATCTTTTTACTGTATTTTTGCAAGGCAAAATATTAAACCAACAGACAAACTTTATGGGTTTGTAAAAATAGAAACCATGAAACAAAAACTAAACATTGGTCTTTTTGGCTTTGGAGTAGTCGGGCAGGGACTGTACGATGTACTTAAAACCAGTCCGTCATTTGATTCCGAAATATCAAAAATCTGCGTTAAGAATAAAAAAGAACGCTCCTTACCCGAAGAGTATTTCTGTTATAACGCTGATGATATATTAGAAGATCCTAATATTAATGCGGTCGTTGAACTTATCGATAATGCAGACGAAGCCTATAAAATAGTTAAGAAAGCCCTACAAAAGGGTAAGCACGTTGTTTCTGCCAATAAAAAAATGCTGGCTGAAAATTTAAGCGAAATGATACAGCTACAAAAGGACAATAATGTTTCATTACTGTATGAAGCATCGGCCTGTGGCAGTATACCGGTTATTCGCAGCCTCGAAGAATATTACGACAACGACCTATTACTCTCAGTAACAGGTATATTAAATGGCTCATCCAACTATATTCTCTCCAAAATATTTGACCATAACCAATCGTACGATTCGGCCTTAAAGGATGCACAAAGACTTGGCTTTGCAGAAAGTAACCCCACTTTTGACGTTGAAGGATACGACTCATTATACAAACTTATCATACTTACCCTCCATAGCTTTGGTTCAATTATAAAACCCGACGATGTGCTCACCTATGGCATATCAAATATTTCTGATTTTGATATCCGCTACGCTCGTGAAAAGGGCTACAAAATAAAGTTAGTCGGTCAGGTAGAAAGGCTCGATGGCAATAATATTACCCTGTTTGTTTTACCTCGATTTGTGCGCAAAGACAAATACATCTATAGTGTTGAAGATGAGTTTAATGGTGTAGTAATCAAAGGGAAAGCCTACGACAAACAGTTTATGTTTGGAAAAGGAGCAGGTGCTCATCCGACAGGTTCAGCTGTTTTATCGGACATTACAGCGCTGGCACATAACTATGCGTATGAGTACAAAAAAATGAAATATGCAGAAGATTTCAACTACTCAAAAGAGCACCAGGTGGAACTCTATCTGCGCTATTCGGATGAAAGTGTATTGAATAAATTCAATTTCGAATCCATCACAGAGGAGTACAAAGGACCTGAATACAGCTATAAAATTGGCTTTATAAAACTGGCGGAACTACTTAAAATAAAAGATGAACTGCGTAATTTAGATGTGTTTATTGGCATTACCGGTAAGTCACTCAATTACTAACAGTACTATTAGTTTTCTAACGAATCAATATGCACGGTGGCTTGTATATTGGTTCGTTCTTTTATTATTATCTCGTAATTGGTGGCAATATCGTGTGCCTTTTTAATACTGTAATCGGCCGGCAAACGAATATGAAAAGTCATTTCGGTATGATTGCCATAATGATGCACCAGGAAGTGATGCGGATACAACTCTAAATCGGCCACTTCAACAGCTAACCCAATAATCTCATCCCGTAATTCGTCATCAATTCCTTCGCCCAGCAGGTGACTAATGTTCTCCTTTAAAATAGAATAGGTAGTATAAAACAGCAGGAGCGAAACCAAGATGCCCAAAACACCATCGATCCACCAGTAGTATTGGCCAATAAATATTCCAACCAAAATAACTAACGAAGAAATAGCATCAGAGCGGTGGTGCCAACCATCAGCCACCATTGATTTTGATTTTGTGCGTTGACCTATTCGAATGGAATATTGTGCCATCACCTCTTTAACCACTAAAGACAAGGCGGTAACCACAATAGCGATGGTGCCATACTGCACATCACTGCGACTCTGAAGTTTTAAAATGGATTCTTTTAAAAAGCTAAACCCTATAATTGCCAGAAGCATCCCCACAATAACAGAAGCCAACACTTCAGCCCGACCATGTCCGTAGGGGTGTTCACGATCAGCTGGTTTAGCCGATACCTTCAGACCGATAAGTACGGCAACCGATGAAATACTGTCACTTAAAGTATGCCAGGCATCAGCTATAATAGCTACCGAAGAGCTTACCATACCCGCCCAAAACTTAATAGCAAATAAAAAAATATTTAGAAATATTGAACCATAGGTAGCTAATATGCCTTGCTTATTTTCCATTACCACTTCATTTTGTGTTGAACTAATTTATCCAATGAATTTTATCTTTCTAACCGACATAAAAGAAATCTGAAATAATCCGATCAGTAATCATCTTTTTATCGTGCCTTACAGAACAATAGCCCTCAGAAATACGCACGTTATTTTGCCGTAACTGCCGTTCCAGTTCCTTTTCAAAAAAACGAGTAATAACCGAGCTAAATTGAGAAATAAGCTCTACACTAAATCCTTTATTCGTCCTCAATCCCAACATAATCAACTCATTATATCTATCCTCCTCAGTCAACACCTCTTCTTCAGCAATTGAATGGCCGAGGTTCAGATCCTGAATATATTTTCGGACATCGCGCACATTCCAGCTGCGATTTTGTCCATCAAATGAGTGAGCCGACGGACCAAGACCAAGGTATTTTTGCCCACTCCAGTAACTACTGTTATGTTTTGACTCCAGGCCGGGAAGTGCAAAATTGGATATTTCGTAATTATTATATCCAGCTTTTTCTAACTCATCAACTAAATAGGTAAATTGCTCAACGCTTGCCTCCTCCGGCACTTCCTGCAACTTTCCTTTCTTTAAATAGTCGTAATAGAGCGTTCCCTTTTCGAAGGTGAGGTGATAGGCTGAAATATGCTGCACTTTACTCTCAATAGCCAGGCGAACATTTGTTTTCCACTCCTCAAAACTCATATATGGCAGCCCATAAATGAGATCAATACTCATGTTATCAATGCCGTTGTCTTTTGCAATTTGAATGGCGTCTTTGGCTTGAGTAGAATTGTGTCGGCGGTTCATTTGACGTAAATGGGCATCAAAAAAACTCTGAACACCCATGCTCAAGCGGTTCACACCCAAATCAACCAAGCCTTGAATATAAGCAGCGCTCACATCATCAGGATTGACTTCAAGAGTGAGTTCACACAGATCATTTAAATTAAAGTAGTTTTCAAAAGCCTTAAATATCGTTGCCAGTTCAGAAATACTAAGCGTAGAGGGCGTTCCTCCACCAAAGTAAAGGGTTTGAATATTATTTTTTAACAAAAAAGACGCTTTTAAATCTATTTCTTTACAAAGAGCTTTAATATATTCGTCCTTAAATTGTTGATCGGTTGTTTTGTAAAAATCACAATACGAACAGCGTGTGTAACAAAACGGAACATGTATGTAAATGCCTGCCATTGTTAGGATTGTTTCACGTGAAACATTGATAAACAGTACTTTATTAACCGGTTATCAACACTTTTTAAACACCTTTACTTTATTTATTAACAAATCACTACGATGATTTACTATTTTAAAAAATACCACAAAACTTTGAGTGTAATTTTCTTCATCACGCTGCTAAGCCTGATCAATACCTCCAATATCCCAAAAGATACCTTCAAACTACTACCACATTTTGATAAAATTGTTCATTTCCTGATGTATTTTACACTGGGATTTACTTTTATGTTCGAATACTACATTCACCATCACCAAACGCTAACAAAAATTTCGAGTATACTCGTGCTTCCATTAATCTATGGTGGACTAATGGAAGTACTCCAAATGTCAATTACCTCCTACAGAAGTGGCGACTGGTGGGATATGTTAGCCAACGGCAGCGGTATAATTATGGCCTTTTTTGCGGTTCGAGTATTCAGAAACAACGCATTTATAAAAAAATGCATTCTCTATCCACTCAAACAACCCCTTGCTAAAGTTTGATGTAGTGGGATTTATCCTGCATATTGGTCATGATTTTTGCAATGGTTTCTGAAGAGAAAAAATCATACATCTGCTTGCGAATGGCACTGTACTGATCGTGCACCGGACAGGCATACCCTTCCTTATCATTGCTTTTACAAGAGTGCATACCAATCAGACAATTAGTGAATACATCGCTGCCATCAATGATAGAAACAATGTCGAAGAGGGTAATTTCCTCCGCGGGACGGCCAATACTAAAACCTCCATGCGGACCTTTAGTACTCTTAAGTAATTTTTGCTTGGCAAGACTCTGCAATATCTTCCCTAAAAAAGGAGTTGGAATATCCAGGTCTTTAGATATTTGCTTAATCCCTATTTTCTTTCCATCTTCTTCGTTAACAGCCAAATAAATAACTGCTCTGATGGCATACTTACATGTATTTGATAGCATTTTAACTGAGTTTGTGGCTAAGGTAAGAAAATCATTAAAAAACCTTTATCTCTTTTTATTCTTTTTCCACTGTTCGCTAAAGCTTTTTGATGGAAAAGGAGGTAGTTTCTTACCGCCTCTAAAAAGAAAGGGAGAAAGGAAAGCAGCCAGCAATGTTTTGATGCGTCCATGTGCAAAAGACATTAGCAGCCTGTTATTAAGTATCCTATAAAGAATACCATTGGTAGCTTTTACGGTATTAGCTTGATAAACCTGAGCCTTTTGTCGATTATACAGCAGAAGCTTTGTCAAAGGAATTTTAACAGGACACACCTCATTACATTTTCCACAAAGTGAAGAGGCGAAGCTAAGGTGGTTAAAGCTACTGAAGACTTTAAAATGGGGAGAAATAACAGACCCAATGGGACCACTATAGGTGGCATTATAAGTATAACCACCAATATTTTTATACACCGGACAAGCGTTTAGACAGGCACCACAACGAATACACTTCAGCGACTCCTGTAAGTGGGCATCATTGTATAGTTCTGTGCGTTTGTTATCTAAAAGAAATACAACCATCCGCTGTGGACCATCCACTTCGTTAGCCTTTTTAGGTCCAAAAAACAGGTTACTGTAAACGGTTAATTGCTGCCCGGTGCCATGTGCAGCGAGTAAAGGCCAGAATAATGGCAGGTCGTCAATACCAGGTAAAACCTTTTCAATACCAGCAATTACAACATGTAGTTTTGGAAAGGAAGCCGACAAGTAGGCGTTTCCTTCATTTTCAGTAACGGCCACAGCTCCTTCACGGGCACATAAAAAATTAGCACCGGTAATTCCCACATCTGCATTGATAAACTTATCGCGTAACAAGTTTCTAACAAAGGCTGTTAATTCCTCAGCACTTAAATCTGGGTCGGTCTTAAATTGTTGGTTGAACAGTTTAGCAATGTCCTGTTTGGATTTATGCATTGCCGGCGTTACAATGTGGTAAGGCTTTTCACCGGCCACCTGCACAATGAACTCACCCAAGTCCGTTTCAACAGATTCAATCCCCACCTTTTCCAGATGCTTATTAAGCTCTATTTCTTCGGTTACCATTGATTTACTTTTAACAAGCTGCTGACACTGCTCGCTATTCAATAAATCAATTAGCTGCTCAATCAATTGTTCACTGTTTTCTGCCCAATAAACTTCGGCACCGTTGCTTTGTGCCTTTTTCTCAAATTGCATCAACAAGTCAGGAAGATGCTGCAGCACATACTTTTTAACTGCTGAAGCCCGATTTTTTGCCAGCTCCAAATCGCTGTAGCGCTCTTTCCCTCGATCCACCGCCGCATCATATCGCGACATATTATACCTGATAATACGGCGATGGGTAAGGTCTGGCGCCACACGCGCCGCATCTTTCTTGAAAGTAGTATGCTTACTCAAGCCGGTTTATTTAATAGGTATTTTTTCAATGCGCTTTTGATGACGTCCGCCTTCAAAACGAGTATTAACAAACTTATCCACAATGTTGATAGCTTGTTCAACCGTTACGTAACGACCTGGCACAGTGCATATATTCGCATCATTATGCAGGCGTGCCATTTCAGAGATTTCAACATTCCAACATAAGGCCGCACGAATGCCCTGATGCTTGTTAACGGTCATGTTAATACCATTACCACTTCCGCAAATAGCAATGCCTATTTCGTAGTCTTTATTTTCAACAGCTGTTGCCATAGGGTGCGCATAATCAGCATAATCGGTACTTTCTTCAGAGTAAGTTCCAAAGTCTTTTACCGTTATATTATTACTTTCTAAATACGATTTTATGGCTTCTTTTACCGGAAAACCAGCATGATCAGCTGCCAATGCTATTGATTTGAATATCATGATGTTTTTTTTGCAAAGATAATGATGCTCTGCTCATTTAAAAACATGTTCACAAACCTACAATTACATGTTAAGAACCTGTGAAGTGTCATTAATTACTTTTTAAAAGTTTGAATTGCTTTTATCACTAAAAATTACCATACCAGTATGTATTTGGATAAAGCGTGTTGACAACCAATATTTTTTAATCCCACTTTTGAACCGTTTTTAACTCCGGTTTAAACAGTAACAACAAAAGAAATTATTAAATTTGATGCCTATTAACACTTTGTTGATAGAGTTTAAAAAGTGATTAATATCAATAAATTAACAGATTTTAAACATGTTAATAAGCAGTTAGTATGACTTCCTCTAAATCTCATAACTATTCATACAACGATAAACTGGAATAAATACTAACCTTGCTAACAGGATATCATTATTACTATATTTTTTAAATTTCTTTCTATTATATAAATATGAATATAAAAGATAGTTGGTTGAAAAAAGGATATGTGGACGAAAAGGTTCCAACTAATATCGATATCAAAAAGGAGATATTGCGTTTGAAAGAAGAGAAAGATGCCATTATTATGGCTCACTTCTATCAAACCAACGATATCCAGGATATAGCAGATTTTGTAGGAGACAGTTTAGCATTGGCGCAGGAAGCCGCTAAAACCGATGCCAAAATAATTGTTTTGGCTGGTGTGCATTTTATGGGAGAGACAGCGAAGATACTTTCGCCCGATAAGCTTGTTTTAGTACCCGATTTAAACGCCGGATGTAGTTTAGCTGATAGTTGTCCGCCGGAAGAATTTAAGGCCTTTGTTGAGCGTTATAAGGACCATACTGTATTGACGTATGTAAACACTACTGCCAAAATAAAGGCTTTGTCTGATATTGTGGTAACATCGACCAATGCTAAAACCATTGTTGACAGTTTACCAAAAGAGGAAAAGATTATTTTCGGACCGGATAGAAACCTGGGAAATTATCTAAATAGTATTACCGGGCGCGAGATGGTACTTTGGGACGGAGCCTGTCATGTGCACGAAAAGTTTTCGGTTGAAAAAATAGTTGCCCTTAAAAAGGAGCATCCTGAAGCACTTGTTTTGGCGCACCCCGAATGTAAGAAACCTTTGTTATTGTTGGCCGATTATGTTGGTAGTACGGCAGCTTTGTTAAAGTATTCAACTACCAGTGAAGCCAAAGAATTTATTGTTGCCACTGAGTCGGGCATCATTCATCAGATGCAGAAGCAAAGTCCTGATAAGCTCTTTATTCCTGCGCCGCCAAATGATTCGACCTGTGCCTGCAACGACTGTGAATACATGAAGTTAAATTCGCTCGAGAAGTTGTATAATGCTTTAAAATATGAGTGGCCTTCTATTGATGTAGATGAAAATATCCGCACCGAAGCTGTGAAGCCAATCAACAAGATGCTGGATATTTCGAAGAAAGCTGGTCTTTAAATACTAACCTAACCCCGATGGAAAAGCTCGAACAACCTGTTTCCGTATTACTAGTTGAAGACAATGTACTTAATCAAAAGCTGATTTTTTTAAATCTGTCAAAGTATGGCTTCAAAATAGATATTGCGAACCATGGCAAGGAGGCCCTTGAAAAACTCAATCATAGCCAATATGATCTGGTTTTGATGGACCTGATGATGCCAATAATGGATGGTCTCGAAACAACCATTGCTATACGGGAACGAGAAAAAAATAGTAATGATCATCTACCAATTGTTGGGCTGACGGCAAATACCTATGATGCAGATCGTGAAAAATGCCTGTCGTATGGAATGGATGAATATATGGCTAAGCCCTTCGATTTACACGAGTTTTTCAGAAATCTTAAAAAGTTAAATATAATTTAATAACATATGAGTTTCGACATCAGGGGAAATGGGGACACCGAGAAGGAATTGGAAAAAGCACTGAGACCACTTTCTTTCGATGATTTTAAAGGACAGGATAAGATAGTCGAAAACCTGGAAATTTTTGTGCAGGCGGCCAAAATGCGTCAGGATGCTCTTGATCACGTGTTGTTGCACGGACCGCCGGGGTTAGGTAAAACAACACTTTCTAATATTATAGCGCATCAATTAGGAGTTGGTTTTAAACTGACCAGCGGACCTGTTTTAGATAAGCCGGGCGACCTCGCTGGTATCCTTACCAGTTTAGAAGAAAACGATGTTTTGTTTATTGATGAAATCCACCGTTTGAGTCCTGTTGTTGAGGAGTACCTCTATAGCGCCATGGAGGATTTCAGAATTGATATTGTGATTGATAAAGGTCCTGGTGCACGAAGTATTCAGATTGACTTAAATCCCTTCACCCTGATTGGGGCCACCACGCGCAGTGGTCTTTTAACAGCTCCTTTGCGGGCCCGATTCGGTATCAATAGTCACCTCGAGTATTATAATGCGGAAACCATAGCACACATTATTGAGCGTTCGGCCGATATCCTTCAGGTACGAATTCATCAAAACGCAGCCGATGAAATTGCCCGTCGCAGCCGTGGTACGCCCCGAATTGCCAATGCCTTGTTAAGGCGGGTCCGCGATTTTGCACAAGTTAAAGGAAATGGAACCATTGATTTATCCATCAGCCAGTTGGCTTTAAATGCTCTCAATATTGATACCTTTGGATTGGATACCATGGATCATAAAATCCTACTGACGGTTATTGATAAATTCAATGGCGGACCAGTGGGGGTCAATACTATTGCTACAGCTGTTGGAGAAGATGCTGGCACCATTGAAGAAGTGTACGAGCCGTTCTTAATTATGGAAGGTTTTATCAAGCGTACCCCAAGGGGGCGCATGGCTACAGCACATGCCTATGAGCACTTAGGACGCGAATCGAATTTGAATCAAGGAACTTTATTCTCTTAATATTTTGGGTAAACTTAAACGGCTTGCAGGTGACACCATCATATATGGGGTCAGTACTATTCTCGGACGCCTGCTAAATTGGTTATTAATGCCTTTCTACATTCGAATTATGGATAAGGCTGAAGTGGGTGGTGTTTTTAACATTTACAGCTACATTGCTGTGATGCTGGTTATTTTGACGCTGGGTTTTGAAACCGGCTATTTCAGATTCGCTAAAAAGGAAAATCGGGATGTGTTGTTAAAGAGTTTAGGAAGCTTAGTGGTGTTTTGTTCGGCCGTTTTCTGCGTGCTGGTTTTTATCTTTAAAGAAAACATTGCCTACTATCTTGGCAACGAGTATCTCAAGGCAGACTATTTTTTAATTGGAGCACTCATTGTGGCCCTGGATGCTATCACGAGTATTCCCTTTGCTAACCTACGTATAAGTAATCGTACCGTAAAGTTTGCTTTGCTTAAGTTTCTTTCGGTGGTGCTAAATATCACTTTTGTTACGTTTTTCCTTGTTATTTGCCCGTATCTGATTGATAATGGATATACCTTCTTCGAATGGTTTTATAATCCAAATAATAAGCTCTATTACGTTTTTGTTGCTAATTTTCTGAGTTCATTACTCATCGCACTTTTTCTTGTGCCAAGTATCTTTATTAGCAAGGCATCTTTTAACTGGCAGCTTATTCAACCGGTTATCCGGTATTCGTTCCCGATTATGGTTGTTGGATTATTTGGGATGCTTATTCAAAATATCGACAAGATTTTGATGCCTCATTTATTAAGCAAGAATGCTATGGAAGCGCTCGCTATTTACGGCGCTAATTACAAGATTGGTATTCTGATGGCTATTTTTATTCAGTCCTACCGATTAGCGTTTGAGCCCTTTTTCTTTAAAGAAGGAAAAGAGGCAGCATCAAATGAACTGTATGCACAGGTTTTAAAGTACTTTGTTATTTTTGGAGCTATTATTTATGTCGGCGTACTTACGTTTATTGATGTGGTAAATGTGCTCCTGTTGCCCGAATATTATGAAGGTAATGTCATCATCCCTTTTATATTAATGGGGCAACTGTTTTTTGGTATTTACTATTCTCTTTCCTTGTGGTATAAACTTACTGATAGAACCAATTATGGAGCTGTTATAAGCGGGATAGGGGCCTTTCTAACCATTTTAGGTAATGTAATTCTGGTTCCGCGTTTCGGATACCTGGGAGCCGCTATTAGCTCCTTCTTGTGCTTTTTGTTGATGACGGTTATCTCGTATGGTTTAGGTCAAAAATACTACCCGGTTGATTATCCTGTAGGACGTATTTTTGTGCACATTATTCTGGCCGTTGTTGCCGTGTTCATTAGCCAAATGTATAGCTCCGAGCAGCTATTATTTCATTTCGCCTTTAAAGGCACTATATTTGTAAGCTATTTTGCCTTTCTTTATATAATTGAAAGAAAGGATATCATAAAGATTTTATCATGACAAAGGTTCAAATTATCAATAAAAGTAAACATCAACTACCAGATTATAGCACCGAACACTCGGCTGGTATGGACTTAAGAGCGAATATCGATGGTCCGATTGTTCTGCGTTCTCTTCAAAGGGTTTTAATTCCAACGGGTCTGTTTATTCAGCTTCCAGAAGGACATGAAGCCCAGATACGACCCAGGAGTGGTTTAGCTGCCAAGCATGGTGTTACTGTACTAAATACGCCTGGTACCATTGATGCCGACTACCGGGGCGAAATTAAGGTCATTCTTGTCAATCTTTCAAATGATGATTTTATCGTTAACGATGGTGAACGTATTTGTCAAATGGTAATTGCTAATTATACCAAAGTGAGTCTACACGAAGTAGACATTCTTGAAGAAACCGTGCGTGGAAGCGGTGGATTTGGGCATACGGGTACAAATTAGGTCTGTATAAGTAAATAGTTAATAGCACAGAATGGATTTAAAACTCATTAGTTTAACTCTTGCGATTGTTTTATTGAGCAGTTGTAATTCAATCAAGCCAACTTCCGATAAAGCAATAGTTAAAGAGCAAATAGAAAAGGTACAGTTAACAGATATTCAACAGCGTAAGTTTGACTATTTCTTTTACGAAGCTAGTCGCGAAAAAATGAAAGGCAACTACGAGAAGTCTGCCATGTACTTAAGTGAGTGTCTTAAAATTGATGCAACCAGCAGTGCGGCCATGTACGAGCTTGCTCATTTATTTGTGGCCGGTAATGAGCCAGTAAAGGCCCAGGGATTGTTGGAAAGAGCAATTGCCATTGAACCTGATAATATTTGGTACAAACTGATGTTGGCTGAATTGTACCAGAATAATAAGCTCGGTTTAGAAGCCATCAAGCTATATGAGCAAATTGTTATAGATTACCCTGATAACGACGAGTACCTCTATGGATTGGCGCAATTATATCAGCGCAATAATGAATTTAATAAGGCGCTTGATGCCTACGATCAGCTCGAAAAACGCATTGGATTAAATGAGGTCATTATTCTTGAAAAGGAAAAAATACTCCTAAACATTGGAAAGAATAAATCGGCTCTTGACGAGCTCAATAAATTAGTTGATAAGTATCCAAACGAGGCCCGTTACTACGGTTTCATAGCTGATTATTACCTCTACCTTAATGAAAATGAAGAGGCCAGAAGGTTCTACAATATGGTGCTTGAAAAAGATCCAGATAATGTAATGGCCTTCTTTAGTCTCGGAAATCTTGCCTTTCAGGCAAATGACACGGCTCAGTTTATATCCTATTATACTCGTGGCTTATCGTCCAAAACAGCCCCATTTGAGATGAAATTCCAGCGGATTCTGCCATTTTTAATGGATTCAAAAAATGTCAGCGCGTATCAAAATTTCCTCATTGATTTTTTGAATGTTATTATTACTGCCCACCCTTACGAAGCTCGTGCTTACGTGTATAAGGGCAACTATTTACGAACCATCAACAAAAATGACGAGGCCATTGCTGCCTACAAAACAGCGATTACCATTGAGCCCTCAAACGAAATGTTTTGGCAAGACTACTTGCTGCTCATGATTGATAATCCGGATTATCATAAAATATACCAGAACGCCAAACTAGCTCTGGCTCACTTTCCCGAAAATGCCTTTTTCTATTTGTTAGCTGGTAGTTCGGCAGGGCAGTTGAAGGATTATGACGAAGCTTTGAGTTTGCTAAGTTTAGGTATTAAACATGTGGGTGATAATAAGGCACTTGAGGCCCAACTTTATGCCAATAAGGGAGATATCTACCATTCTAATAATCAATCGGATAAAGCTTTTGCCGCCTATGAACAATCCTTAAAAATAGACGAACTTAATATTGTTGTGCTTAATAACTACAGTTATTATTTATCGCTCGAAAATAAGGATTTAGACAAGGCTGAAAGGATGAGTAGCAAATGTGTAGAATTGGAACCAGGTAATTCAACATACCTTGATACCTATGCCTGGGTACTGTTTAAACGTGAGCGCTATTTTGAGGCGAAGTACATCATTGAACGAGCGCTGGATAATGGAGGCAACGAAAGTGATGTAATTGTGGAGCATTATGGCGATATTCTCTACATGAACGGCGATGTGGAAGGAGCCTTAAAGCAATGGAACAAAGCTGTTGAAATGGGGAGTGAGAGCGAAACAATACAGAAGAAAATTCAACTTAAAAAGTACATCGAGTAGTGTTAAGATTTAACTATTTATTAATCATCCTGGTTTTTGGTTTAGTTGGTTGTAAAACCACCAGGGAATTTTATGATAGCAAGGAGCAACTCAAAAATATTCCTGATGCTAAATTAATTAGTTCGGTAGAGGAAAATTATTTCGAATACGAATCTGTTTTTTACAAAAGGTTTAAGGCCGAGGTTAATTTTAATTCTGATACGAAGTCTTTTAAAGGTAATTTATATGTGCTCAGGGATTCATCAATAGTGGTGTCCATTAACCCTTTGATGGGCATAGAGTTGATGCGTGTTCGACTTAGTAAGGGAAAGGTGGAGATTATCGATAGAACTAAAAAAACGTATTCACATGGTAATTATGAATTCTTATGGAAAAAGTTTCTTATTGAATTAGATTATCAAACACTTCAGAGTATTATCGCGAACCAGCTATTTGTGTACCCAATTGATGAGGCCGAAAAGAATTTGAAGCGATATAAGCATTATTGTACAGAAGATGTTTATCAGCTTCAGTCAGTTAAAGAAGGTAAATACGTGCGTAAGTACAAAAAGGAAAAGGCTGAAAATATGATTTTTCATCAGTTCTCGGTATTGCCTGAAATCTTTAAAATAAATGAAGTTTATATCCGTGATTTCTCAATGAATAGTGAAATAAGGGTGTCTTACGATAATTTTATTTCTCACAGTAATGTGTTGATACCTACGCTATTTACCATTGAAGGAGCTCGTGGAAACGATAAGTTTAGTATCAGTATTAATTTTGAGCACGTTGATGTTAATGGCAGTAATGCGATTGGCTTTAAAGTGTCAGAAAAATATAAGAAAATCGACTTGAATGATGTACGTTAGAGCCTCTTTACTAGCTATATTACTGGTTGTAAGTGTTGGTGTTTCTGGCCAATCTTTAGCTGAGCTTGAAAAGCAAAAGAATGCCCTAAATGAACGTATTAACAATGCGACTTCTCTGCTTTCCCAATATTCTAAAGAGAGGACGCTCAACTCTAAAAATGTTAGTGTTTTAAACAGGCAGATCTCTGATCGGGAACGCCTGATACAAGTCTACAACGAAGAAATTCGCTTGCTGGAATCCGATATTGCAGATCTAAACCATGAAATTACTGGTAATGAGCGTAAACTGTCTGATTTAAAAGCCCAATACAGTAAGTTAATAACTGAGGCCTTTAAGAACAAAAAGCGCTACAATGAGCTCTCCTTTTTCTTTGGTGCTGAATCGTTTAATGAAGCTTATCGTCGCTATGTAATGCTCAAGGAATACAATAAGTTTAGGCATCATCAAGGCGTTTTAATTCAGCAAAAAACGGAAGAACTTAATCAAGCTAACCGCCTACTTCAGGTAAAACTTCAAACCCAAAATAACGCTCTAAATAGCCTTAGGGCCCAACACAACAGGCTGGTCGATGATAAGCAAAAAATTAGCCGTAACATTCAATCTCTCCAACAAAAGGAAAGTACCTTGCGTAAGCGCTTGCGTCAGGAGAAAAAGGCCCTTAAGAAACTTGAAGATACCATTGTTCGTTTAATTGCTGAGATGCGCAATGAGAGTACTGAACCCTCTGATTTTCACTTATCTAAAGGACAACTTGCCTGGCCTGTTCGGAATGGAGTAGTCATTAGTCAATTTGGTGAACATCAACACCCTGTACTTAAGTATGTTAAGGTTAAAAATAATGGCGTTGATATTCAGAGTTCAAGTGATCGCGAGGCACGTGTCGTATTTAGCGGAACCGTGTCAAGGGTTGTTCCAATACCGGGATACAATAAGGCTGTACTTGTCCGTCATGGAAGATTTTTGACCGTTTATGCCAATATAGATAACGTTAGTGTAAAACCCGGGGAAAATGTAACTAAAAATTCTGTAATTGGTACTATATACAATGGTGGTGGAGAAAATTCGGGCGTGCTGCACTTTGAAATCTGGGAAGAAAGTGTCAAATTAAATCCCGAACTTTGGTTGGTTAAATAATTTCACCGATTTTAAAACTATTTGCAACGTTCTAACGTATAAGTAGTTTGGTTAGTAATTGATGTAAGAGAATTGGTTAATTAACGACAAATAGTCTTACGGTTTAAGGGTTTTTAAATGGAATTAACTGTGAATAAAATTGAATTCAACTCCGATACAAA
Organism: Carboxylicivirga taeanensis; assembly: GCF_051851475.1. Taxonomy (NCBI): domain Bacteria; kingdom Pseudomonadati; phylum Bacteroidota; class Bacteroidia; order Marinilabiliales; family Marinilabiliaceae; genus Carboxylicivirga; species Carboxylicivirga taeanensis. Next base: position 693,094 of record NZ_JBPUSJ010000001.1, read on the forward strand.
GAATATAAATATCGTAGAAAAGTTAATTGACGATTTATCTTCGCAATACGATCTACATAACGATATTTATGGAAAGCTTTTACTTGCCGTTGTAGAAGGTGTTAATAATGCCATTGTACATGGTAATAAGCTGGATAAAGATAAGCTGGTTACTGTAACCTATTCGCTTGATAATGAACGTGTAGAGTTCGTAATTCAGGATGAGGGAAATGGGTTCGATTACACGCAGATTCCTGATCCAACTAAGCCCGAAAATCTCGAAAAAACCCATGGTCGAGGTGTGTTTCTCATGCATCATCTTGCTGACGAGATAGAGTTTGAAGAAGAAGGCAGTATCGTACGAATGATTTTTAATATAGTTTAATGATTAATTTTATTAGTCAAGATGTTCCATTTCCTTCGCAGCTAAATGCGAAAACTAGTCAGTGGGTCGAGCAAGTCATTAAAAACTCTGGTTATTTACCCGGAGAAATCACTTGCTTGTTCTGTTCCGATCAATACATTATCGATGTTAACCGTCAGTACCTGGATCATGATTATTATACAGATATTATAACGTTTGACTACTGTAAAAACAACATTATATCTGGCGATTTGGTAATTAGTTTGGATACTGTTACTTCCAATTCTCAACAATTTAATTCCTCTTTTGAACAGGAATTGCATCGTGTAATCATTCACGGTATACTTCATCTTATAGGATACAAGGATAGTACTGATACAGAAAAGGCTGAAATGCGTGCTCAAGAAGATCAGGCATTATCATTGTTATCAACTTTTCATTAATTTTGCTGTTTATCTTACAGTAAAAGACTAATTTTTTTCTTATGGATTTTAAATACGATATTATTGTCGTAGGGGGAGGTCATGCCGGTTGTGAGGCCGCAGCTGCGGCTGCCAACCTGGGCAGTAAAGTGTTGTTGATTACTATGGACATGGGACGATTCGCCCAAATGTCCTGTAATCCTGCCATTGGTGGAATTGCTAAAGGTCAGATTGTTAGGGAGATTGATGCTTTGGGTGGATACACTGGAATTATAACTGATAAATCTTCGATACAATTTCGAATGTTAAATCGGTCAAAAGGACCCGCTATGTGGAGTCCGCGAGCACAGTGTGATCGCATGGTTTTTTCTGCTGAGTGGAGAAAACAACTCGAAAATATTCCCAATGTTTTCTTCTGGCAAGATTCAGTTACACAATTTCTCTTTCAGGATAACATAATTAAAGGCGTTAGAACGGCAAATAATGTATGTTTTGAGGCAGAGGCCGTAATTTTAACCACTGGTACCTTCTTAAATGGTCTAATGCACATTGGTTCAGTAAGTTCCGAGGGTGGAAGGGTTTCTGAACCACCTTCAAAAGGTATATCAGAGCAACTTCTGGGCCGCGGTTTCGAGGTTGGAAGGATGAAAACGGGTACGCCGGTGCGTATTGATGAAAGAAGTATTAATTTTGATAAGCTAGAGGAGCAAAAAGGCGATGAAGGTAATTACCGCTTTAGCTATTTACCTTCTAATGATAACGGACTCACCAAACGTAGTTGCTATATCACTTATACTAATCCGGAAGTGCATAAAGTCCTCGAGTCAGGTCTCGATGAGTCGCCAATGTATAACGGAACCATTCAAAGTATCGGCCCACGCTACTGTCCGAGTATCGAAACTAAGATTGTAACTTTCGCGGAGAAAGATCGTCACCAACTGTTTCTCGAACCGGAGGGAGAGTCTACCATCGAATACTACTTAAATGGTTTTAGTTCGTCGCTACCTCTTAAAACTCAGATCGACGCCTTACAATTGGTACCGGGACTCGAAAATGTTAAAGTCTTTCGACCTGGGTATGCTATTGAATATGATTTCTTTGATCCGACTCAATTGAAGCATACGCTCGAAACAAAGTTGGTTGATAATTTATTTTTTGCTGGTCAAATTAATGGGACAACCGGTTATGAAGAGGCGGCCGCTCAAGGTTTAATGGCTGGCATTAATGCCCATCAAAAAATTAACAAATGTGATCATTTTGTGCTCTCAAGGGATGAAGCCTATATAGGGGTACTCATTGACGATCTCGTAACAAAAGGAGTGGATGAACCTTACCGGATGTTTACCTCTCGTGCAGAGTTTCGTATACTATTGCGCCAAGACGATGCAGATGTACGATTGACACCAAAAAGTTATAAGATTGGTTTAGCGCCTCAGTTGCGAATGGATCATCTAGAGGCGAAGATGCGTTTGCGCGATGAAGTCGTGGAGTTTCTAAAAAACTTTAGCGTAAAAGCCAATTCGGTAAATGATTGGCTTGTGACCAAGGGAACCACTCCGTTGAAACAAGGTGTAAAGCTAATTGACTTATTAATGCGTCCGCAACTTGGTATTAATGATCTTATCGAAGGAATTCCAGCCTTTGCTGATTATGTCAAATCTATTGATCCCGATAGGAGAGAGGAGGTGCTGGAGTCTGCTGAAATTATTTTAAAGTACTCGGGCTACATCAATCGTGAGCGCTTACTTGCCGATAAATTCAAGCGTCTGGAAAATTTACAGATTGAAGGAAAGTTTGATTATGCGACCATCAAATCCTTATCAACCGAAGCGCGTCAGAAGCTAACCAAATTTCAACCTGAAACCATTGGTCAGGCAAGTCGCATCTCTGGGGTATCTCCAAGCGATATAAATGTTCTACTTGTATTAATGGGTAGATAATGTTCCACGTGAAACTTTTAGATTAATGGTTATAAAGGGTAATGTTGTAGATGTTTTAAAACAGGAGATCTTTCCAGCCGAAGTTAATATTGAAGGCGGAAAAATTAAAGCAATAAGTAGAATTAACGAAAAGTGTAGCTCTTATATTTTGCCTGGTCTGGTCGATAGCCACGTACACATTGAGAGCAGTATGTTGATTCCTTCACGTTTTGCTCAAATAGTTGTTCCACGTGGAACTGTGGCAGTTGTTTCAGATCCTCATGAGATAGCTAATGTAATGGGGGTTGAAGGGGTGGAGTACATGATTGAGGATGCCAAAAAAGTGCCTTTAAAATGTTTTTTTGGCGTGCCATCCTGTGTGCCTGCTACCGAATTTGAGACTGCCGGAGCTAAAATTGAAGCTGAAAATGTGGAGTATTTGCTTCAAAAAGGGGCCCTCTTTTTGGCTGAAATGATGAATTTTCCAGGTGTCATTTATGGTGATAAGCAGGTTTGGGAGAAGCTTAATTTGGCCAAAAAGTATCAGGTGCCCATTGATGGGCATGCTCCGGGCTTACGTGGGGAAGAATTAGTGAAGTACGCTAACGGAGGTATTTCAACCGATCATGAGTGTTTTTCGATTGATGAAGCGCTCGAAAAAATTGCTCGTGGAATTAAAACACAGATTAGGGAAGGGAGTGCTGCCCGTAATTTTGACGCCTTACACCCTTTGATTGAGCAAGAACCGCATCATACAATGTTGTGTACCGACGACAGTCATCCTGATTTAATTCTAGAGCATGGACATATTGATCGTTTAATTCGACTGGGCTTACGTAAAGGTTATACGATTTTTCAAATGTATCAAACGGCTGTTATTAATCCTGTTAAGCACTATAATTTGCCAGTCGGTTTATTGCAGCCCGGTGATAGTGCGGACTGTATTTTAGTTGATAATCTTGAGGATTTTAATGTGCTCGAAACCTATATTGACGGAAAGAAAGTAGCCGAAAATGGAACAGCTTTATTCGATTTGCCGGTATCGAAAACGATAAATAATTTCAATTGTTCACCCATCGATATAGCGGATTTAGAGGTTTTTGCACCTGTTTCAAATCCGACCATCAGGGTAATTACAGTCGATGACGGAGAGTTGCTTACCGGTCAATTGGAATGGAAGCCTAATGTAGATAAAGGAGCGAAGATTGAGAGTGATCTGTCTGACGATATCCTTAAGGTTGTGGTAGTAAATCGCTATAAGAATGCTAAACCGGCTGTTGGATTTATCAAAAATTTTGGTCTTAAAGGAGGTGCACTGGCTAGTTCTGTGGCTCATGACAGCCATAATATTGTTGCGGTAGGGACCGATGATGCGGCCTTATTAACAGCTATTAATTTGGTGATTAACTCTAAAGGTGGGATTGTTGCAAGCGATGGTGATAGTCATTTGAGCTTGTCTTTGCCGGTGGCAGGCTTGATGTCAACGGAAAAAGGAGAGGTGGTAGCAGAGCAATATTCTGCCTTAAATGCCTTTGTGCAACGCCTAGGATGTGATATGAAGGCGCCGTTTATGACCTTAGCTTTTATGTCTTTGTTGGTTATTCCCGATTTGAAAATAGGGGATAAGGGGTTGTTTGACGTTACCAAATTCTCTTTTACCAGCCTATTTGTCGATGAATAATTCTACCGAAAAGCATGAAAATCGCCTGAAATTAGAAGTTCAGGCTTTACCATCTTCACCTGGTGTTTACCAGTATTTTAATGAAGATGGTATTATTATTTATATTGGAAAGGCTAAAGACCTTAAAAAGCGGGTATCTTCCTATTTTAGTAAGCAACACGACGATGGAAAAACACGTTTGTTGGTGCGTAAAATTCATAAAATACGTCACATTGTTGTCGATACAGAAGAGGATGCCTTGCTTTTAGAGAACAATTTAATCAAGAAATATCAGCCCAGATACAATATCCTTTTGAAGGATGATAAGTCCTTTCCATATATTGTGATTAAAAATGAAGCCTTTCCAAGGGTGTTCTCTACACGGAATTTTGTCCGTGATGGGAGTATTTATTTTGGTCCTTATACCTCAGTAGGGATGGTGCGAACCCTGATAGATTTGTTTCGACAGATATACCCAATACGCACCTGTAAGCTGAATTTAAGTAGTGAAAATATTAAGGAAGGGAAGTATAAAGAATGCCTGGAATACCATATTGGTAAGTGTAAAGCGCCTTGTGTAGGGTTGTATAACGAACAGATTTACAACTCAAATATAGCTGCTATTAAAGATATTCTTCAAGGAAATATTTCCTCTGTTTTAAAGTATATGCATGAGGTAATGATGCAGTATGCACAAGAGCTTGAGTTTGAAAAAGCCAATGAAATTAAGGGCAAAATTGAGCTGCTGAAAGGGTATCAAAGTAAGTCAACGGTGGTCAATCCCAAGATGTCAAATGTTGATGTATTTAGTATTTTAGACGATCCAAAGGTCGCTTATGTCAATTTTTTAAGGGTGGTAAATGGGGCAATTATTCAATCCCATACCATGGAATTTAAGAAAAAATTGAATGAAAGTAGCGCTGACATATTGCTTTTGGCTATCTCTGAAATGCAAAATAGGTTGCATCTGCTCGCGCGAGAAGTGTTGGTTCCCTTTTCTCTGGACATCGAATTTGAGCGGATAAAGCTCCTGGTTCCTAAAATAGGAGATAAGAAAAAGCTGATGGATTTGTCTGAGCGTAACGTAAAATATTACCGTTTGGATAAATTAAAGCAGCAATCTTTGCATAAAAAGGAGCCGCGAGAGGAGCGTATTCTCAAAGTTATGCAAACAGATTTGCGCCTCAAAGTGCTGCCGCGCCACATCGAATGTTTCGACAACTCCAATATTCAAGGCACAAATCCTGTGGCTGCCTGTGTTGTTTTTCGTAATGGAAAACCGTATAAAAAGGACTATCGCCATTTTAATATTAAAACCGTGGAGGGGCCAAATGATTTTGCATCCATGGAAGAAGTGGTTTATCGTCGGTATAAACGGCTGAAAGAGGAATGTGAATCATTGCCTCAGTTGGTCGTAATTGATGGCGGAAAGGGCCAGTTGGGAGCGGCAGTTCGCATATTAAGGGACCTTGGCTTAACCGAACAGATATCCGTAATTGGCATTGCCAAACGATTGGAGGAGATATTTTATCCGGGTGATCCTGTGCCTTTGTACTTGGATAAAAATTCGGAGACACTCAAAATCATTCAACACTTAAGAAACGAAGCGCATCGATTTGGAATCACCTTTCATAGACAGAAGCGTTCGATTAATTTCATTAAATCGGAGCTCAATGAAATTTCTGGTGTTGGAGATAAAACGGTTGAACAACTTTTTAAGACTTTTAAGTCATTTAACAAAATAAAGGCCGCTACGTTAGAAAATTTGGTAGCCTCCGTAGGCAAGGATAAGGGGAGGAGAGTGTATTTATACTTTAATCCAGATAAAGACATTTAAATCGCTGATAAATAACTATATATGGTATTTATATATTTACCAGGTATTTTGCGAGTTTAGCTAAAAAAGCCACGCGTTATCAACTTTCGGTCGGCTTCGCTTAAATGACCAACATCAGTTGTAAATAATTTATCTTCTATTAACTCTAATGTGTGCTGACAGCCTGTCGTTAATTTTGCCATCAGTTGCATGAGAGGGTTTAAGTTTTCATCGGATGAAAGGAGCTCACATTGGGTGACAATCCCTTTTTCCACCCTTATTCGTGATTTAATACGTGGTCCGCTTTTTAGCTTATAGTGCCTGTTTAATTCAAAGTTAGGACTGTATCCATAGTTCCATTCCCATGTACTGTATTTATCGCCGGAAATAGCCTCTATTTGACTTATTTCATCCGTACTGAGTTGAAGTTGCCCAGCAGGCGTATAGAAATTAAGCAAATAGTCAAAGATGTACTTCACAAATGCAGAATACTCCATGTCTTGTTCCAAAAATGAAGCAATGTTAGCTACTTCACTGCGTACTGATTTTACGGCTTTATCCTGAATGACCATAGGATTGTTTTTTAAAGCCTTGTTCAGTAGGCTCAGGTCAGACTTAAAGAGGAGTGTCCCGTGGTGCATGACTCTGTTTTTATAAACGTGTGATGCGTTACCCGATACCTTTTTGCCGTTAATCTGTATGTCGTGGCGCTTGCCAAATGCCGCGTTTATTCCAAGTGCTTTAAGGGCCAAAAGGATGGGTTCTGAATAGCGCTCAAAGTTAACGAGCTGACCTTTTTCCCCGCTTTTTATAAAGCAAAAGTTTAAGTTGTTGTAGTCATGGTATACGGTGCCACCACCCGATAGGCGGCGGTAGATAGGAATGTTGTTTTCATTAACAAATGAATAATTGATTTCCCTAAGCGTATTTTGGTGTTTGCCCACAATAATTGATGGCGCATTCGTATATAAAAAAAATACATCTTCCTGTGTATGGCGGAGGAGGTATTCTTCCGTGGCTAAATTAAAAGCTGGTTGATAAGTAGTGCTTTTTAATCCCTTCATAATTAGATTTATATGTTTATTGCAGGCAGTTCCTGGTAACGTTATTAGGCCCTGTATCAACTGCCTGAGTTACTATGAAACTCTTAAAGAGGCAATTTGTTTATGAATAGACTGATTGGTCGGTTCTTTATTTGATTGTTATTATAGTGTAAAAATATAATTGTATTTTCGGTTCATAAAAAAATCAATTCATGCGTTTAGTTATACAACGGGTAAGTGAAGCTTCTGTGTCTATTGAGGGCGAATGTAAATCTGCCATTAAAGGCGGTTTAATGATTCTGCTTGGCATAGAAGGTGAGGACACAACAGAAGATGTGCAGTGGTTGGTAAACAAGGTGTGTAAACTGCGTATTTTTGATGATGAGCAAGGGGTGATGAATAAGTCTGTATTAGATGTTAAAGGCGATTTTTTGGTCATCAGTCAGTTTACTCTGCATGCCAGCACCAAAAAGGGCAACCGTCCGTCGTATATTCAGGCTGCCGCACCCGATATTGCCATCCCTTTATACAATGCGTTTGTAAAGCATTTAGAAGCCATGAGCGGTCGAATGGTGGGAACAGGCGAATTTGGGGCTGATATGCAGGTTCAGTTGATTAACGACGGGCCGGTAACCATTATAATTGATTCCAAAAGAAGAGACTAATGGATATATCTAAAGCACAAGAACAGGTTGACCAGTGGATTAAAACCTATGGGGTACGCTATTTTAGCGAATTGACCAATATGGCCATACTTACTGAAGAAGTGGGGGAATTGGCCCGGGTAATTGCACGAAAATATGGCGATCAGTCCTTTAAAAAGTCGGATTTAAGCAAGGATTTGGCCGATGAAATGGCCGATGTGCTGTGGGTGCTGATTTGCTTAGCCAACCAGACCGGGGTTAACCTGGAAGAGGCCTTTGCTAAAAATTTGGAGAAAAAGACCCGACGGGATGCAAACCGTCATCTTAATAATGAAAAATTAAAATAGTTTATTAATGATAACCTCTGTTAATGGGGTGATTAACTAGTTATTATGGATGGATTAATGGATAAATACCCGTTTTCGCTTTCGGCCGAAAAGATTCAACAGAGTATTGCTGCGGCCCGGGAAGAAGCTCTGACGCTCCAGGCTGATAAAGAAATTTTGAAGCAGCTATTTAACTGTATAGATTTAACATCCTTAAATACAGAGGATTCTGCTGAGAGTATCAGGGACTTTGTTGAAAAGGTAAACGATTTACACCAGTATTTCGATTTTGTGCCCCAGGTAGCGGCTATGTGTGTTTATCCAGTATTTGCGCCTGTGCTTAAATCCGGGCTTAAAGACCCCAAAATAGGACGGGCAGTGGTGTCGGCAGGTTTTCCTTCATCCCAAACCTTTTTGGACGTAAAAAAGCTCGAAACACAGCGTGCCATTGATTTTGGCGCTAATGAAATTGACATTGTGATGTCGGTGGGCGAATTTCTGGAAGGAAATTATGAGTTCGTTGGTGAGGAAATTAACGCTGTTAAAAGCGTAATGGGCGAGGCTCACCTGAAAGTCATTCTGGAATCGGGCGCTCTCGAAAAAGCCGAGGATGTATGGATTGCCAGTGTTATCGCCATGGAATACGGAGCTGACTTTATTAAAACCTCCACCGGAAAACAGCAGCCGGCAGCTACCTTTGAGGCGGCGTGTGTTATGCTGCATGCGGTTAAGGAGTATTATCAGCAAACAGGAAAGCGAATAGGCTTTAAACCGGCTGGCGGCATCTCAAATGCCGACGATGCGTTGGTCTATTACTGCCTGGTAAAGCAAATCTGTGGACCAGAGTGGTTGAATAATCAACTGTTCAGGATTGGGGCCAGTCGCCTCGCCAATCATTTAATCAGCGACATTGCTGAGTTGGAAAGTGGTTTTAGAAAAGAAATAAAGTATTTTTAGAGTTTATAGCAGCTCACGTCCACACAATAAATCATGAGGCGTGAGCTGGTTTATTTTTTTCTTTTCAGTGTATAATCCACCATGGTTAAGAGGGCTGTTTTTGTTTCCGAATCGGCATAATGAGCCAGGTTATCCTTTGCCTTCTGGGCATACTCTTCCATTTTTTGGGTGGCGTATTCAATACCGTTATTCGCCTTTACAAAGGCAATAATCTCCTGCACCTTTTTTTCGTTCTTATGGTGGCGACGAATCAGTCTTAGAATATTCCTTTGGGTTATTCTGTCGACTTTATTGAGCGCATATATCAGTGGCAAGGTCAGCTTCTTTTCTTTAATGTCATTGCCAGTTGGTTTGCCAATCAGCCCGTTTTGCTCATAGTCAAACAAATCGTCACGAATCTGAAACGCTATACCAAGGTTTTCACCAAACTCGGCCATGTTTGTTAATTGCTCTTCGCTGGCATTAACCGATAGGGCACCCGCTTGCGTACATGCCGCTATCAGGGTGGCCGTCTTTTTTCTGATGATTTGGTAGTAAACGTCTTCGGTAATATCCAATTTACGCGATTTCTCAATCTGCAATAATTCACCTTCGGCCATTTCACTAACTGCATTAGATACGACCTTCAAAACGTCTATCTGTCCGGTATTTAACGATAGGCTAAGTCCTTTCGAAAGAAAGAAGTCTCCAACAAGTACAGCAACTTTTGATTTCCAGAGTGCGTTAATGCTGAAAAAGCCACGTCGCTGATAGGTTTCGTCCACAACATCATCGTGGATTAAAGTGGCGGTATGCAAAAGCTCAATTAATGCCGCTGCAATGTAGCTCGATTGGGAGGTCTCCCCATTCAGTTTAGCTGAAAGAAATACCAGCATGGGGCGCATTTGTTTTCCTTTACGCCGAAGCACATAATTAGTGATGATATCCAGCAGAGGAATTTTGGATTTTAATTGCTCCTTAAAAAAAGGTTCAAATTCCTTCATTTCCTCTTTGATGGGTGTTTTAATAACAGTAATATCCGACATAATGATAACTTTCTAGTAAAGGGTTCGCAAATTAGCGATAAGCGTTGAAATAATACAAAATTAAGGATTTTTAGTTCATCATATTGATATTATCTAAATATTTAAATATTTTTGCATATTCGTAATGGTAATATAACAAGATAGTTATATATTTGCATTTGTAAGTGTTTTAAAGAAAGTGACCAATATGAAGATTAAGGATTTAGATACGGAGATGCTCGACCGGGCAGCGGGTATGCTGAAAGCAATTGCGCATCCAATGCGCATCGCAATACTAAGCCATTTGGAAGATGGCAATAAACTAACGGTGACCGAAATCCATAAACTACTGGATATTGAGCAGTCGACGACCTCTCATCATTTGGGTATCTTAAAAGATAAAGGGGTTTTGGCCAGCGAAAGACAAGGTAAAAACACCTTCTATTACCTTAAACACAATAGTTTACGCAACATAGTGGATTGTGTGAGTAAATGCACCATTGTAAAGTAACGAATCAGCAAAAAAGGATATGAAGACTGATTGGTTTCAGTCTTTTTTTATGTAGTGAAGATGGCAAAGATAAGACTGACAAAGGAGTTTAGGTTTGAGATGGCGCATGCCTTGTGGAACTATGATGGCTTATGCAAAAATTTGCACGGGCATTCATACATCTTGAATGTAACAGTGATTGGTGAGCCAATAGAGGATGAGGATAATCCGAAATTAGGCATGGTGATGGATTTTGGCGATTTAAAGAGTATTGTCAATGACGAAATTGTGGACCGCTTGGATCATGCCGTGGTAGTGAGTAAAAAAGCCCCTTCGGAACAATTGCTGGCTTTGCCCCAAATGGGCGAGCGACACGAGGTGGTTGATTACCAGCCAACTTGCGAAAATATGCTGGTAGATTTTGCCGAACGCATTAAAAAACGTTTACCAGAAAATATTCAACTATTTAGTTTAAAGCTGAATGAAACAGCCACCAGCTATGCCGAGTGGTATGCAAGTGATAACTGTTAACCACTAGCTAACCGTTCTTAGCAGTTGGCATTGTAAAAGGATGCCATCTTTATTTTAACCATAAATAAGGATGCCATCCTTTTTATTTATTGCCAATAAGAAGCCACACAGGCTTTGAACAATCCTTATCAATGAGTGTCTTGTAAAACAGGCGGTAAATTAAGCCAGAAGCTATCAGTCAGTAGCCAATAGCTTTTTATATCTTAGCAAAAAAAACACGATAAAGCCATGGTTGAAGAAAAGAAGGATTTGTATTTGCTGGATGCTTATGCGTTAATATACAGGGCGTATTATGCTTTTATACGTAGCCCACGTATCAACTCAAAAGGAATGAATACCTCCGCCATATTTGGGTTTACTAACTCTTTATTGGAGATTTTAACCAAAGAAAATCCTTCACATATTGCCGTTGTATTTGACCCGTCGGGGCCAACATTTCGGCATGAAGAATTCCCCGAGTACAAAGCCAATAGAGAGGCTACACCCGAAGATATTAAACTATCAGTTCCTTACATCAAGCAGCTGATTGAGGCAATGAGCATTCCTGTTATTGTAAAGGATGGCTTTGAAGCCGATGATGTTATCGGAACCCTTTCTTATAAAGCTTCACAGGCTGGTTTTACCACCTATATGGTGACCCCGGATAAAGATTACGCCCAGCTGGTGAAAGACAATGTGGTGATGTATAAGCCCCGCAGTAAGGGCGGCGGCATCGATAAATGGGGTGTTGAAGAAGTGAAGGAGAAGTTTGAGATCGATGAGCCCCATCAGGTGATTGATATTCTGGCTTTGTGGGGCGATACGGCCGATAATATTCCCGGATGCCCCGGTGTAGGCGAGAAGCGGGCAAAAGATCTGATCAAAACCTATGGCAGTATTAAAGGGATTTACGAGCATATCGACCAGCTAAAAGGGAAGCAGAAAGAAAACATGATCAACTTTCGCGACCAGGTAGAGCTATCCTATCGTTTAGCGACCATTCGGTTAGATGTGCCTGTGGAGTTGGATGTTGAGACCTTGAAGAAAGATAAGCCCAATATGGAGGCGATCAATCAATTGTTTGACGAGCTGGAATTCAAGAATCTGGCAAGTCGCATCAATCAGTTATTTGGGACCTCACCTGTGCAGGGCGATCTTTTTGGAATGGCTGCACCTGCAGGTAATCTGGAAGTTGAGCTGGCTCCAAGTAATAGGCTGACCATTAATGATATTGTGCACCACTATTATTTGGTTGATAGTGAACAAAAATTGGCCTCACTAAAGGCTGAGCTAAGCACAAAACCGCAGTTTTGCTTCGACACAGAAACAACTTCAGTGCACGCTATGGAAGCCGAACTCGTGGGGATGTCATTTGCGTGGAAACCCAACGAAGCCTATTATGTGCCGGTCATGATTAATGGCAAGGTTAATAATGAATTAATTGCTTCATTTAAAGCTGTGTTTGAAGATGGCAATAGCGTAAAAATAGCGCAGAACCTGAAGTACGACATGCTGGTGCTCAAAAATTATGGCATCGATGTAAAAGGACCCTACTTTGATACCATGGTGGCGCACCATCTTCTGTATCCAGGCCTGAAAAACGGCATGGATTTCATGGCTGAAACTTACCTAAACTATTCACCTATTTCCTATGAATCGGTTGTTGGTCCTAAGGGTAAGCAGCAAAAAAACATGCGCGACATGGCCCCTGAAAAGGTCTTGGATTATGCGGCAGAGGATGCGGATATTACCTTACAGCTCGCCAATAAATTTCAGGATGAACTCAAAGGAAGTGCTGTGGAGAAGCTGTTTCACGAGATCGAGATGCCATTGATTGAGGTGCTTGCCGATATGGAGTTCGAAGGAGTGAAACTGGATGCAGAGGCCCTGAAGGAGTTCGCTGAAAAATTACGCGAGCAAATCATTGCTTTGGAGAAAAAGATTGAAGAGTTGGCTGGTTTGTCATTCAATATTGCGAGTCCAAAACAGGTGGGTGAAGTGCTGTTTGAGCACCTGAAAATTGATGCAAAGGCTAAAAAGACAAAGAGCGGACAGTACAGCACCAATGAAGAAACGCTGCAAAAGCTAAAGGATAAGCATGAAATTATTCCGGCTATTCTGGATTACCGTGGTTTGGTCAAGCTGTTGAATACCTATGTGGAGGCTTTGCCAAAACTGATTAATTCGAAAACAGGCCATATACATACCAGTTACAGTCAGGCCACTGTTGTAACCGGACGTTTAAGTTCCAATAACCCTAATCTTCAGAATATTCCAATTCGCGATGAAAACGGGAAGGAGATACGTAAGGCGTTTACTGCATCCGACGAGGAGCATGTGTTTCTGTCGGCCGACTATTCGCAAGTAGAGCTGCGCTTGATGGCCCATTTTAGTGGCGACCAGCACTTGATTGATGCCTTCAATCGCGGGGAAGATATTCACGCGGCCACGGCAGCGAAAACCTTTAAAGTGCCTTTGGAAGAAGTAACGGCAGATATGCGCCGCAAGGCCAAGACGGCCAACTTCGGAATCATTTACGGCATTTCGGCATTTGGACTGGCCGAGCGCTTAACCATTTCGCGCAAAGAGGCCAAAGAAATTATTGATGGCTACTTCGAGAGTTTTCCGGGTGTAAAAGCCTTTATGGATGAGAGTATAGCTAAAGCACGCGAAAACAACTATGTAGAAACGCTTTTTGGGCGTAAGCGTCACCTCAGCGACATCAACTCCCGAAATGGGGTTGTACGAGGCATGGCTGAACGTAATGCGATAAATGCGCCAATTCAGGGCACTGCGGCCGATGTTATTAAGCAAGCCATGGTGAATATCCACCAGCGCTTTAAAAACGAAAATATAGACTCTAAAATGATTTTGCAGGTACACGATGAATTGAACTTCGATGTGCTGCAATCGGAGCTTGAGCAAGTCAAGGCGATTGTCAAAGAGGAAATGGAACACGCCATTAAACTATCCGTTCCGTTTGATGTGGATATGGGAACGGGCACTAACTGGTTAGAGGCGCATTAAGTATTTACAGAATGCCTGAAGTAATGTACCTTAACTGGTTATTGGATATCAGGCGTTTGCCAAACGAATTGAGATAGTTATAAATACAAGCTTGCTATATGAAACCGAAAGAAAAGATTAGCTATAAAGGAAAAGAATTTTTCTGCTCGCTGGCTTTTGCATTGCATTTGATAGGTGATAAATATAAAAGTCTGATTATTTATCACTTAAAGGATGGGCCGATGCGTTCGGGGGAACTTCAAAAGAGCATTACCGATATTTCAAACCGTATGTTTACCTACTCAATTAGGGCCTTGGAAAACGATGAATTAGTAGCAAGAAAGGTGTATCCGGTGGTACCACCAAAAGTTGAATACACCCTTACAGATACAGGTAAATCACTTGTCCCCATCATTCTTGAACTGAACCGATGGGGACAAAGTTTTGCCGATAATCATCATTTATATGCTCCGGCAGAATAGTGTAATTCGTAGGAATGCGAGTAAATTTCAAAGACGGTACCAAAGGGGTCTTCTACATAACACATTCGGAATGGTTTCTCGCCCGGGTAATACTCTCTGATTGGCATGCGTTGCTTGCCACCCGCGTCCACAATCTTCTTAACAAGTCCTTCTACATCAGGATCCTGCACAGAGAAGTGGAATAGGCCCGTTTTAAAGGGTTCAAAAGTCGGAGGCAGGTCTTTACTTGGCTTGAATTCAAAGAGCTCAAAGCCAATCTTATCGCCCGATGAGAGATGAGCTATTTTAAAACTTCCCCAACCTTCGCCAAACACATCAATGCACATCTGACCAATTGCCGTTTCCTTCTCTTCAACCACAAGGGTGGGTTCCATAAGTACATAAAAACCCATTACTTCGGTGTAAAATTGAACGGCCGCTTCAATATCGGGCACCGTAATACCGATGTGCGAAAATGTTTTGGGGTAAGGTTTTACCAACTGTTCGTCTGTTTTCATAGTTGTTGTTTTTTGTGAATAGCCCTGTATGGCAATTATCCCTAGTAAAGCAACAAGGGCTAAGAAATTTTTGTTCATTGTTTTCTATGTTTTAAGGAGGCAAAGTAATTGGTAAAAATATTGAAAAACAAGATGTTACATTGTTTGCAGTTAGTGACATGGGTGTGTATTTTAAAGGGCGACAAGGGCTTATCATCTCAAAAAAACAATTTATAATTGCTTGTTAGGCATGGTCTCCGTTAAAATGCCTTTGTGTGAATGAAGAAGTATAGCTCAAAATCAAATTAATAAGGTGTGGTGCATGAACGGCAGCAGAAGAGGAGAGTCGTTAATAAGTGCCAGGATAAGTGCATTTGTCTGCTATTTTCCCTTTGTCTGTATGTGAAAAACGGCACGCTTAATGGTGATTTGGGGGGCAGCTATTAAGGCAGCTTGCTTGAAGAATAATTTGGGCTGCTTGGAGGGGTATTAAGAGCACTTATGCAGGCTGTTTCAGTTCTTAACTAAATAACTGATTTACGATTATTCAGCCGTATTTCAGGTAAAATGAGCTGGATATTTAGGAGAATGCTGGCATAACAATGGAATGCGGCAGGTGTGTTTTTGATCCTGCCAGTTCCTTCAAGCTTAAAGCGCTTATTTGGAAAACAGCTTAACTACCCATAAAATGAGGTACAAGCCCAATCCGGCGCCTAAAAACAGCACTGACACAACAAATGCTACGCGGATTAGTGACACACTCCATCCAAGCTTTTCGCTCAACCATTCTGATACACCAAGAATCATATCGTTCTATCTTTTTGATTTATAACTAATGCCTAAAAATAGGAATAAATTGTAGTTTTGATGTGCACCGGCAGTAATTATGCCCGTAGTGCTTAAAGACAACTTTCTAAACCTAAACTAACTGTATGAAAAAGATTTTGATCATCAATGGACATCCTGACTCTCAAAGCTTTTGCAAGGAGATAGCACAACGTTATTTCAAAGGAGCCAATAAGGTGGCTCAGTGCGAACTCATTAACCTTGAAGAACTGGAATTCTCACCTATTCTGAAGCATGGCTATCGGAAGCGCACACAACTGGAGCCTGATTTACAACAGGCCTGGGAGGCCATTAAAGCGGCCGATCACCTGGTATTTGTTTATCCTAATTGGTGGGGCACACAACCGGCTTTGTTAAAGGGGTTTATTGACAGGGTGTTTTTGCCCGGTAGGGCGTTTCGCTATCGGGAAAACTCTGTATTTTGGGACAAGCTGTTGAAGGGTAAAACGGCTCGTCTCTTTGTTACCATGGACACGCCAAAGTGGTACTATCGATTAGTTTTTAAGCAACCCGGCCATGAGGCCATGAGAAAAGGGGTGTTGCATTTTTGCGGGGTAAAACCAGTGAAAATTACCGCCTTTTCGCCTCTCAAAACATCTTCAGCAGCCAAGCGATTAAAGTGGTTAGAGCAGGTGGAACAATTGGGTGCGGCTGGCAGGTAACTATTCGTGTTAATCACAAGCAACTGGTTGCTAATGGTTTCATATTGACGTAATTTATGGGTGATTTATTTAGTTTAAAAATCACCATTTGAAACAGATATATTTATCGGTCGTGCTGGCGATAGTTTTTGTGCTTTCGCAACCATTTTTCTCCCTGGCACAAAAGGTCGTGAGCCTAAGTCAGCCGGAGCAGGAGTGGCTAAGTCAGTATAATGGGCACATCCGCCTGGCGCCGGACCCTAAATTTGCTCCTTTTGAATTTTTTGATGGGGAAGGAATCTATCAAGGGATGGGAGCGGAATACATTCAGCTCATTGAGGAAAAGACCGGGCTCCATTTCGCCATAATCCGCTATGGTGATTGGAGCAGTATCATTGAAGCGGCACAGCAAAACGAAGTTGATGTGTTAGGCGTGGCTGCTATGACCGATAAGCGACTCGGGTACATGAATTTTTCTAAGCCCTACCTAACTAGTCGAGCCGTGATAATTACGCGGGTAGGGGTTGATAAAAAGCTCTCGATTGACGACCTGAGTGGGATGGAGGTCTCGGTGGTGAAAGATTATGTGTGGGATGAATTTATCCGAACCGACTATCCGGAGCTACACATCGATTATGTAACGGATCCGCTGGTGGGTATGCGCAAAGTGTCGTTTGGAATGAGCGATGCCATGGTTATCAGTATGGCAGCGGCCTCTTATTACATCGAAAAAGAAGGGTTTACCAACCTAAAAGTAGCCGGAGAAACCAACTATGCAGTTGAGTATTCCATAGCCGTGCGAAAAGATTGGCCGGAGCTGCTCGCCATCATAAATAAAGGGATTGATAAAATAAGGGATCGCGAAAAAGAGGCGATTAATGAGCGCTGGCTGTTTCATAACTACTCGGTAGGGTATTGGAGTAAGCAATTGGGTTATGGGCTTTTAATTGTTTTGAGTATTGTTTTGGTGGTGGTCATTATTCTGTTTGTATTTAATAGTCGATTAAATGCTTTAGTGCGGGAGAAAACCAAGGCTTTACAACAGGAGCGGGAGGAGCTTATTGAAGTGAATCAGCAGCTTGTGGTGGCCCGCGATAAAGCGTCAGAAAGTGAGCGCCTGACGAAAGCTTTTCTTACCAACATCAGCCACGAGATACGCACCCCCATGAACAGTATTATTGGCTTTGCCCAACTGATTGAAATGGATCAGGTAAAGAAGGAGGACCGCATACACTATGCTTCTTTGATGATTAAAGGCGGACAACAGCTGCTGTCGATTCTCGATAGTATTATTCAGCTGTCTAAAATGGAGTCGGGCATTGTAAAAGTGATGCCTTCTACATTTGATGTTTATGCCTTGCTGCGCGAAACCCATGAGCTGATGCAGCCCCTGGCTCAACAAGCTGGGCTTTCCTTCGAGTTACATATTGATGATGAGAATAAGCGCATGCGTATTAACAGCGATCGGGTGCTGATTCAGCAAATACTCAATAATATAATCAGCAATGCCATCAAATTTACTCCGCAAGGTAAAGTGGAACTGCATGGTTCGTGTAACGACGAACGGCTCGTTATTTCTGTAAAGGATACGGGTATTGGGGTTGATGAAGCCGAAAAAGAGGCCATTTTTGAGCCCTTCAGGCAGGTCAAGCATCGCTTATATACCGAAAGCGGGGCCGGGCTGGGGTTGGCCACAGTCAAAAAAATTGTGGACGTACTTAAAGGGCGTGTGTGGCTCGAAGCCAATCGCCCGCAGGGAACAGTGTTCCATGTGGAACTGCCTTACCAGAGCAGTGAAGAAACAAGCTAGCAGCTATATACGTTTTTATCTCTCATACTGAGCACGATTCGTTCCCCTGTCCACTGATGGATTTGCGGTAAGTGATGCCCCAGTTGGCTATAGCATCAATAATGGGCTCCAGGGTTTTGCCATAGTCGGTAATCGAATACTCCACGGTAACAGGCTTTGTGTTTCGAACGGTGCGGCTGATTAGCTGGTTCATCTCCAAATCCTGAAGCTCCTTTGACAGCATTTTGGTGCCAATTCCGTCCACTTCGCGCATTAAGTCCATAAACCCCATGCCATGGCCTTCAATGAGGGTACCAACAATGTGGAACTTCCATTTGCCCGATAGCAGGCTCATGGTGTCGGTAATAGCCTGAATTCTTGTTTTGCAGGTGGATGAATTATTAATGGTTGCTTGCTTTTTCATGTTATGACCTTTTTGATGCTCCTACAAAACAACAGAATGGGCAGATAGTTTCAAAAAGGAAACTACTTTCCAACAGGAAAGACATAGCCATTATTTAGCCGGCGCCTATTAGATTTGTCACAAATTATTGAAGTGGTTGAGAATGCAATCGTTCACCATTAAAATGAATTAAGCATGGCGTATATACGAGTTCTGTTATTAGTAGGCCTTAGTTTAACCGGCATTGTGTTAAAAGTAAACGGACAATCAAAAAACAATACATACATGGAAAGCAAACAAGTAAACCCTCTTCTGTGCGACCCGGCCTCGGGCATTTGTGAGTTGCCTTCAACGAATAGCGAAGCTGCAGAACCAGCAAAAGCCGTTCCTTCTCAGGAAATGGTAAAGGTGATCTATTTCACCGATCCAATTTGTTCATCGTGCTGGGGGATTGAACCACAGCTAAGAAAACTAAAGCTGGAGTATGGCGGGCAAATAGTGATAGAATACCGCATGGGCGGCTTATTACCTGACTGGAACTATAACAGCGGTGGCATCAGTAAACCCTCGGATGTGGCCCACCATTGGGACGAGGTGAGCAGCTATTATGACATGCCCATTGATGGCGATCTTTGGCTGGAAGATCCGCTGTCGTCCTCCTATCCGCCATCAATAGCCTTTAAGGCCGCTCAACAGCAGGATGCAGAAAAAGCCATCCGCTTTCTTCGCGAAATCAGAGAGATGGTGTTTCTGAAGAAGATGAACATTACCAGGTGGGAGCATCTGGAGGCAGCGGCCAGCAACGTTGGACTGGATGCGAAACGCTTTAAGAGCGACTACGATGGCCAGGCGAAGGCTTTGTTTGAAGAGGATTTGCAGCTGGCACGCACCTACCGTGTGCGAGGTTTCCCCACCATGTTCTTTGAAAACCAGGCCGGAGCTACGCAAATGGTGTATGGCTCAAGACCCTATGCTGATTATGAAGCCGCCCTTCAGGCCCTGAATAGCAAGCTTCAGAAGCAAGCTTACGATACCTCCTGGGAAGCTCTTTTCGATATTTACCATACCCTTACTGCCAGGGAATTTGCAGAGCTGTCGGGTATGGACAGGAGAGAGGCAGAGGCCCTGCTGGAACAGCTGAGCAAACAGAGTATATTAAAGCAGTTATCAACCAAAAACGGATGCATATGGCAGCGCTGATAGCTTGTTGTTAGTGGTGGTTTTGTATTGAGGTAGGTGTGGAGCACTAAAAGAGTGATGCTGTCCATTACGAACTATTCGGATAAGAAATAAAAAAGCGCTTACCAATCGGCAAGCGTTTCTTTCTTGTGTTGTATCAACACAGCTTGCTTATTCGTTATAAGAAACTTTGTATTGTTACATGATTTTATTTAATTGCTGGCAAAGAGTATCTTATTATTTCTTACTAATTTTTTGTCCCATTAATGTTTTGTACAGTATGCGAAAAAATATAACAGTTAAACTTTTATTGTCAGTCTTTATCACCGCTGCTTCTTGTATTAATAGTATTGCACAACAGGTTGTTAAACTATCTGATCTGGATATTTCATTGGCCCGACAATCTTATGGTGCACCTGTGCGAAATCTGTCGGTAACAGGCGAGCCATTATCTGTTGCCGGCCAGGTATTTAAAGAAGGGATAGGCGTTCATTCGCAATCATTGATAAAAGTGCGGATGAATAATGGAAGTCGTTTTAGGGCAATGGTTGGGCTCAATGATTCAAACATCAACTACAGCGATTCTGCCATACATACCATTCCTTTGGTCGACGGCAAGCGGGTATATTACCTGGTAACAGGAGAACAAAAGCAATTTATTGGCATAGAAGGGGAACATGGAAAACCGGATCGGGGAAGTGTGGTTTTTAAACTGATTCATAACGGGGAGGAGGTTTATAACAGTGGAGTTATGCGACGAGGCGATGCACCCCGATCAATTGACATGAACATACGCCGTGGTGTGCTGGAGCTTGTCGTTGAAGATGCTGGCGATGGTCAAAGCGGCGATCATGCCGTGTGGCTCCGTCCGCAAATCGATTACTTTGAAATTGCGCCTTCTATTGTGTCTTCCGATTATTCAGCTCCTGATAAGCAGGATGAGTCTATTAAAGAGCAGCTGGACAACCAGATGGCAAAATTATCGGAAATTAAGATGCCTCTGACACAACCAGATTATGATTGGTTGATTGACCCTTCTAAAGTAAAGGCAGAGGTATACCGGGCCAATAACAATAAAGACCTGGTGTTGAGTAATGGTTTAGTGGCACGTGTATTTAGAGTTTCACCGAACCTTGCTACAATTGATTACTTCAACCAAATGACAGGCGAAAGCTTGCTAAGAGCTGTTTCCAATGAGGGTACATTGACCATTGATGGGAAAACGTATGCTATTGGTGGGTTGAGTCAACAGCCTGAATATGCTTATACACTGATGAAATGGGTAGATGAGCTAACTGCCACACCCAATGCTTTTCAGCTTCAGCAGTTTGAAGTTAAGGATATTGAGCAGCGCATGAACTGGAAACAAATGCGTTGGGCAGCTAATACCCAAATGCCAACAGGCAAAGAGCTGATTTTTACCCTTACTCTGGAAGATATTATTGTTAAGGTGCATTTTGAGCTTTACGATGGAATACCAACGATTAGTAAGTGGGTGGAAGTGCTGAATAATGGACCACTACTGGTGCAACTCAATCAGTTTAAACTGGAGGAGCTGGCCATGGTCGAAGGGGAGAGTCTTGTTGGAACACCAAAGGAGTGGATCAAACCTAATATTCACATTGAAACCGATTACGCCTTTGGAGGGATGCAGCAACGCAACTCAGATGTAACAACTTATTGGGAACCAGATGCGAGGTATACCTCGCAGGCCAATTATCCACTGCAAACACCTTGTTTGTTAGAGGTGAAACCGCCGCTGGGTCCTGAAACGGCCATACGACCGGGTGAATCGTTAAGTACCTTTCGGGTCTGGGAAACGCCAATGGATAGTTACGATAAAGAAAGACGTGGGCTGTTCATTCGTAAAATGTACCGGACTATTTCGCCCTGGACAACCGAAAATCCTATCTTTCTGCATCTGGTTAGCTCCAAAGAAAAAGTGGTGAAAGAAGCGATAGACCAATGTGCTGAGGTAGGTTATGAGATGGTGATTTTGAGTTTTGGTAGTGGGGTCAACATGGAGGATGAGTCGGATAACAACTATGCCTACTTCCAGAAACTGGTTGAGTATGCCAAATCAAAAGGGATTGAATTGGGCGGATATTCCTTGTTGTCCAGCCGATGGATCAGTGAAGAGGTGGATGTCATCAATCCTGAAACGGGTAAACGAGGTGGAATGATCTTTGGTTCATCGCCCTGTTTGTGTAGTGAGTGGGGATACAATTACTTCCGAAAAATAAGGACGTTTTATGAGAAGACCGGGATGAGTGTTTTTGAAAATGATGGCTCTTATCCAGGTAATGTTTGCGCTTCTACCACTCATGCTTACCATACCGGTTTGGGCGATTCGCAATGGAAGCAATATGCCCAGATACAAAGCTTGTACCAGTGGATGCGTGGACAAGGTATTTACATGAATATCCCTGATTTTTATGTGCATTCAGGCTCCAATAAAACAGGGATTGGTTACCGTGAAGTCAACTGGTCATTACCAAGAGATCAGCAGTTGGTGCTGGGCCGTCAGAATATTTATGATGGTTTGTGGGATCGAATACCCAGCATGTGCTGGACGTTTACACCATTGACTCAATACCATGGCGGTGGAGCTGCTGCGACCATTGAGCCATTGAAAGATCATTTGAGTGCATATGAA
The DNA here is from genome assembly GCF_051851475.1 of Carboxylicivirga taeanensis. NCBI lineage: Bacteria > Pseudomonadati > Bacteroidota > Bacteroidia > Marinilabiliales > Marinilabiliaceae > Carboxylicivirga > Carboxylicivirga taeanensis. The sequence continues at coordinate 715,706 of NZ_JBPUSJ010000001.1, forward strand.
AATCAGATGATGCAAAACTATGGCTCCGGTGTACAATCCTGTTACCGCGGACCACGGCTTTATGACGCTCCTGAAACCAAAGAACTTGTCGCTCGTGTGGTTGAATGGTATAAAAAGTACCGTATGATTCTGAATAGCGATCTCGTTCACCTGCGTCGCCCGTCGGGAAAAGACTGGGATGGGTTTATGCATGTTAATCCTCAGCTCAAGGAAAAAGCTCTGGCGATGTTTTTCAACCCAAGCGATGAAGATATGGAAAGAGAAATAACGTTACCGCTTTACTATACCGGATTAACCCAAAAAGCGATGATTCGCGAAAAAGAAGGGAAGGCAAAAGCCTATAAATTGAATCGAGAGTACGAGGTGAAGTTGAAAATACACATCCCTGCGAATTCGTATAATTGGATAGTCATTGAGTAAGTAGAATAGCTATTGAAAGAGTGACTAAGAATGGAGGCTGTCAATAAAATTAAAAAAAGCGCTTACCAACCGGTAAGCGCTTTTTCTAAATATCCTATATGTCTTTAGCTCTTTTTAGAACGGGACGGACGGTCGCCGGCATGGCTGACCACTGAGCCATCTAACAGGCCATTGTATTCGCTCATGTCCTTTAATAACTTCTTGGCTGCTTCCAGCTCGGTATCGTTTTGCATAGAGGCGATAATTGACCCTTTTTGGTAGTAGTAACGCTTGGTTATCTCCAGCACCAGTAACTCCTTAATTTCGTCCTCAAATTGGCGCATATCCTTTTCTACATCCAGCTTTAAGAGTTCTTCCATGGCGGCAAAGTCCTCTTCGGCCTTTTCGTAGTAACCTTCACGTTTGGCCGTTTTCACCAGGTCTTTAAACTTCTCTTGTGATAGTGATTCGTATTTGAAATCTTCTTTGGCTTTTACGAAGTCAACAAAACGCGAGTACTCTTCTTCCGAGATGGAAAATTCTTCAGGTGCAGAGATGTCTTTATTTCGCAGTACAAACTCAGTGGCGTAGTCAAACAACATTTGCTGTACTACTAAAGCAAAGGTAACGTTGGCATACTTGTGCGATTCCACCATGATATCGGGCGAAATACCCCCGCCATCAAATACCGATCGGCCATTCTTGGTTTTGTATTCACTGATGAGTGAGTCAGCCACAAAGCCAACGGCTCCATCTTCATCGCGGTGGGTGTAATCCAGCGCCTGAATACAACGGCCTGATGGAATGTAGTACTTGGCGGTGGTTACTTTCAACTTGGCATTGTAGGAGAGGTTACGGGTTGTTTGTACCAGTCCTTTACCAAAGGAGCGCTGGCCAATAACTACTGCACGGTCCAAATCTTGTAATGCACCCGATACAATTTCGGAAGCAGAGGCAGAGCCACGGCTAATCAATACCGCCAATGGCATTACAGTGTCAATGGGCTGGCGCATGGCTTTATAGGTTTTGTCCCACTGTTTTACTTTGCCGCGTGTACTCACCACTTCTGAGCCTGATGGTACAAAGAGGTTCACAATCTTAACGGCTTCATCAAGCAGGCCGCCCGGGTTGGCTCTCAGGTCAAGCACAATGCTCTTGGCGCCCTGCTTATCGCGTAAGTCCAGAAAAGCTTTTTCTATTTCCCGGCTGCAATCCTGGGTAAAGTTATTGAGCTGGATAATGCCGGTTTCGTCGTTCACCATGCCATAGTAGGGCACTGGGTTGATCTGTATTTTTTGGCGTTCCAGTTCAATGTTAATTGGTTTTTTCTCGCCAGGGCGTTGCACTTTAATTTTTAAAGTGGTTTTTGCCGGCCCTTTCAGTTTTTCGCTAACATCCGAAGTGGCTTTTCCCACCATGTTATTACCGTCTATTTCCAGTATTTTATCGCCTGCTTTCAGGCCAGCCTTGGCCGCAGGAAAACCTTCGTAGGGCTCAGCAATCACAACGTGTTCGCCTCTTTTTGAAATTAAAGAGCCAATACCCGCATACTCCCCGGTGGTCATAAAGCGAAAGTCTTCCATGTCCGATTCGGGGATATAAGTGGTGTAGGGGTCCAATGATTCCAGCATGTTGTTAATGCCTTCGGTAATCAATTTTTCCGGGTCTGTTTCGTCCACGTAATAGCTGTTTACTTCACGAAACAGGGTGTAGAAGATATCGAGGTTTTTTATGACTTCGAAATTGCGTTTATCATCGTTGAAGCTATACAGTCCCAACAGCATCACCATCACCAGCGAGGCACCAGTGATCCATCTTACTCTGCGAGTTCTTAAAAATTTATTCATATCCAGTCCTTATCGTTTTTACCTGAAATGTTGCCTAGCTGAATGACTGTATCCTGCAAGGCCCTTGTTATTAGTGTGGTTCACAAAGTTAATATTTCATATAAAAGAATCAAGTTGTCCGCCTAATGTGTGACAGCACTTTAACTTAACCTTAACCAAAAAGAGGGCTTAAAGTTGTGTTAGTTTGCTGGCCTGTTTTGAACTCAAAGCGATGTATTTAGTCAATTCCCCAAAGTACTTCATCCACTATCAGACTTCTGTCCTCAAGCCGGACGGGCTTATCCTGTTTCTCCTTGATGAGAAAAGGATACAAAAGAATCAAGACTACAGCACTCGATGACCCACCAGGTAAACGTTTCAGGCAAAATTTAATGGATTTACAAAATGGTATCAATTTTGCTTTCTTCCACTTATTACCGTGGGTACCCCATCTGCGTTGCTGAGGTCGGGAAGTGGACAACAATCACAATACGTTCTTACCTTACCCCAATCGAAACAAGGTTTCGAAGCAATCGCTCGTAAGGGAGAGTTGCAGAGAATGCGGAATGGTGGCCTTTGAAAAAGGGGAAGAAAGCCTTATTCTCCAACCGGACAGGCTTAGTCTGGTGCATGGTGCTCGTTTAACTCTTTACTAGCCTTGCGTTGCTGAGGTCGGGGAAGCGGACTACCACTATAAATTGCTGTAAGTAATGTATCGTCCTAAAAAAGTCGACAGGAACAGTTTTCCCCCTTGGCGAAGGGGGACTGTATGAAATGTTAGAGAACTTTGAAAATAGTTAGGGGGATTGACAGCACTCAGCAGCTTACTCTCCTTTACCTATGCACTCAAATCGCAGTCTGCTGGAGTTCCCGTTTTCATCTGTAATTACAAGCGTATGCCAGCCTTTCTCGGGTGCAATGGCTACCTGGTGATGATATTGTGTTTCTCCAATAAACTTGTTGTTCAAATGCCAGAACAAGCGGGCGGAGGTTTCCCGATGCGTGGCTTTGCACACAATGCGCCCCAGATTTCCGTCCAACTCCTTGGGAACATAGAGCTGTGCATTGTTCTGCGGATAGATGATGTCAATAACATGCTGTTGCTCCAGGCAATCTGCTCGAAAAGGAGGAAGTGGTTTATACAAAGGGTTACGCGATTGATAATACCAGGCCATCACAGGTGGAAGAACAAACCAGCTAAGGTGTTGCATGCGGTGAGGTGGATAGCAATCGGCATTAACACGGTGCTTTTTTTCGGCATCGAGGTGTATTAGCTGATGATAGGGGCAGATTGGTGCTTCGTGCTGAATGGCCGGGATGTAGGCCGTGTCGGCATCCGGACAATGTGGCGATGCTTTGTATCCACTCTGTTGGCAGATACGAGCAGGTTGCAGGTCGTCATACGGTTGGTTGAACCAGGAGGTGGCAGGGAGTTGCCGATACAATTCAAATAGGACGGGTGCGGCCGCACTACCACCTATAATTCCCGGACGACCTTCGCCACTGGCGTTACCCACCCACACGCCTACGGTGTATTCGGGGGTAACCCCCACTGCCCAGGCGTCGCGATACCCAAAGCTGGTTCCGGTTTTCCAGGCAATTTTCCGACCCGATGAAAAATTCTCCCACCCGGTTTCTTCCTCCGGGCGTTGTACATTGGTTAAGGCTTCAAAGGTATGATAGATGGAAGCGGCTGATAGAATCGGCGGTTGAAAGCTGTAACTAGTCTCTGAAGGATTTGTGTTATCAATAAGTTGTGCCTGCCGAAAATCAACCCTGTTATAGCGGCCCGATTGGGCGGTGTAAGTCTGCAGGCAACGTGCCATGGAGGCATAAGCGGACGATAGCTCATACAGCGTGGTTTCTGCTCCACCTAATATAAGTGATAGCCCGTAATGCGAAGGTGCTTTATCGATGGTGCTGAGTTCGAGTTTTTGTAATAAATCATGAAACTTATTAGTGCCATAGTCGTTTTGCAAGCGCACAAATGGTACGTTTAAAGAGCGCGAAAGGGCTGTGTGAGCCGGAACGGCCCCATCAAACTGCCGGCTGTAATTCTTAGGCGAAAAATCGCTGTAATAGGTGGGGATGTCGGCCAGCAGCATCTGCGGTAACAGCAAGCCTTCATCTAATGCGGCGGCATACAGAAACGGTTTGAGCGTACTGCCTGTGCTGCGTTTAGCCTGAATGATGTCTACGTCGTGCCCATCTCTGCTCGTATTAAACGATGAGTTGCCCACATAGGCCAATACTTTACCGGATTGGTTATCAATGATGATGGCGGCCAGGTTATGTATTTCGTTGTTGCGATAGATGCTGTAGAAATTTTCAATAATTTGATTTGAGGTTAGTTGAATTTGTTGATTAATAGTGGATTGGAAACTATTTTCTCCGGACAAGCTGCATAAGGTATTGAGCAGGTGAGGTGCTTGCTGTGGCAAGGCGATGGGTTTATCGGGGAGTGGTTCATCGCAGGCCAGCAAGTACTCAGTTGAGTCAATCACGCCATGTTGATGGAGTTTTTTCAGCAGTCGATTGCGTTTCGCCAGAAGTACCTGGCGGTTGCGACCCGGGTGAATCAGTGCCGGTGCATTGGGCAATACGGCAAGTAGTGCCGATTCGCTCCACGATAACTCGTTAGCTGAACGGCCATAGTAACGCCAGGCAGCTGCTTCAATGCCCACCACATTGCCGCCAAAAGGTGCGTGAGCGGCATATAAATTCAGAATCTCTTCTTTGGAATAACGCCATTCCAGTCGGGTGGCCTGAATGGTTTCAATCAGCTTGTTCCACAGGGTACGATCGCGATCAAAAGCCAGTCGGATTACTTGCATCGAAAGTGTGCTGCCTCCACTTTTTACCTGGCCTGCACGGATGTTTTGCCAGGTAGCTCGTGCCAGCGAAACAGGGTTAAATCCCGGATGGTAATAGAAATATTCATCTTCGAAAAGGAGGAGGGCCTGTTCAAACTTAGAAGGAACCGAGTCACCTGCTTCGAACCGCCACTGGCCGTCGTCGGCAATGTGAGCGGAAAGTAGCTGGCCATCATGCGAGTTGATCAGTTTTGAGTAAGGCGCATCAAACAGTTGTTGGGGTAAACAAAAATAGTAGGCAAGGAGCAGTATGCCTGCTGTAGCCCAGAAGTATCGTTTGCGGATGTTAATAGCCTTTATCATGGATTCCAAAATTATAAAACTTCCAGGGGCAACAAATAAACGGACAAGTAATAAAAAACAAATGGATGCCATTGCTAAGAACAAGGACATCCATTTGGCTTGTTGAGATTATTTCGTGCTAGAAATCGTCTTTGGCGTTACCCATGAACTTAAAGTTGTAGGTAACTGTAAAAATGGGTTGACCAAATATGGACATTTTATACCCCTGAATGCGATCACCTTCGCTACGGAAAAAGATGTTATAAGCATTCTGACGACCCATTAAGTTGTAAACGGCAAAGGTCCAAGAGCTGTGGTTCAGTTTTTTTGCCACCAGGTTTCCGTTGATAGTGGCTGCCACATCCAGGCGGATGTAATCGGGCATGCGCATCGAGTTTCTATCTGAGTAATACACCTTATCGGCACCACCAAAATTATAATAGGCGACAGGTGCTGTGAAAGGTCGTCCTGTGCTGTAAAACAGGTTCGTGGAGATGTTCATCCGGCGACTAAATTTGTAATTGGCCACCACCTTAAAATCGTGTGGCTTGTCGTAATTGGCAGGAAAGTAGTCGCCATTATTCACTTGCTCTTCGTCAAACTCGCCATCAATTTTGTGCAGAATGCGCGAATAGGTGTAGTTAACCCATCCGGTGAGTTTACCTCTTTTTTTCTGTAGCATTAACTCAACACCATAGGCTTTTCCTTTGCCATTTAGCACATCGGTCTCCAGGTGTTCGTTCATCACTAATTGGGCACCTCCTTTGTAATCAATTATGTTATCAAGTGTTTTGTAGTAGGTTTCAACAGAGGCCTCAATGCTTCCGTTTCTGAAATTTTTATAGTATCCAATGGAGTATTGGTCGCCACGTTGGGGTTTTAGGTATTTATCGCTGAGTTTCCAGATATCAGTTGGTGCCATAGCTGCTGTATTTGAGATCATCTGTATGTACTGATACATTCGGTTATAGCCTACCTTTAATGAGCTGGTTCCACTCAATCGGATATTGGATGAGAAGCGCAGTTCTGGCCCTGAATAAAAGGATACCGGGCCATTGCCATGCTGTGTTGTATCAATTACGTTTTCGGTTGTACGAGGTAACCCCGAAGCATAATTGTATTGTGTTTTTGGACCGAAGTTGCTGTAAAAAGAATAGCGCAAACCGGCAGACAAGGACATGAAATGTGTTAGATCAAATTCATCACTAATGTATAGCGCAGCTTCCAAGGCTTTTTCATGTTCCAGCTCCTTATAGGCAATGAGTGATTCGGTGGATGATGGCTTTTGTTTTCCGGGTGATAAATCGTACCAGGTAGCATTTAGTCCAAAATCAATCTTATGGTTTTTACTTGAATGGTAAGAAAAATCAGACTTGAAACTGTATTGATTTAGCATATAGTCGATCTGATGCAGCAAGCTGGAATCGGTCCGTGATTCGGTGGTGTAATCGTAGTTGCTCACAATCCCCGAGAAAGTTGAGAAAAGCTTGGGACTGAAAATATGTTTCCATTTGACGGTGGAGGCTATGGTATTGTATTCAAAGGCATCCTCTGTATAATAGTCAAAGTCATCATGGCTATAGTAGCCGGTTACATACACACTGTTATTGTCATCGATATCCCATGAGAAACTCCCTTGTAAATCGTGGAAATTGGCTGAACTGTTTTTGAGTTTGGCATCATCTAGTAGCTTTAGAACCCAGTCGGAGTAGGTGGTTCGGGCAGCCAATATAAAGGAACTTTTGTCTTTTTTAATGGGCGACTCAAGGGTCAGCCTTCCCGAAACAGGACTAATGCCTCCGTTTAGCCGGGTCTCTTTGCGGTTTCCTTCCTTAACAGTCATGTCCATCACCGAAGAAACTCGTCCGCCGTACTTGGCTGGAATGCCACTCTTGTAAAGAGTAATGTCTTTGATAATGTCGGAGTTGAAACCCGAAAAGAAGCCAAAGAAATGGGAGGTGTTGATGATGGGGGCATCATTGAGTAAGATAAGGTTTTGGTCCGTACTGCCTCCACGCACATTAAAACCATTCGATGCTTCACCAACACTTTGGACACCAGGCAAAAGGAGAGTGGTTTTTATAACGTCGGCCTCGCCCATGCCCAATGGCAATTGCTTGAGGGTTTTCATACTAATCTTTTCCATGCCCATCCGTAGGTTTCTTACCGGATCTTCATTTTTAGCAGTAATGGTTACTTCTTTAAGTGAGGTGGGCTTGCTTTTCATACGAACATCGAGCGAACCGTCGGAATGTATAACAATATTACGGTAAGTCGTTTTCATCCCCACCGATCGGTATTCTACTTTGTAACGGCCGGTAGGCAATGAAAATGAATAATGTCCGTAGAGATTGGTAACTGTTCCGTTTTTTAAATCATCTACATAAACAACGGTTCCAACAAGGGGTTCACCGCTTTCGATATCTGTAATTTTCCCGCTTAAAGTTGCCACCTTTGAGTAGGGCGTTTTTGCTTGATTGCCAATGGTGAAAAGCATGTACTCTTCGCTGATAGTTCGCTCTTGTGCCTCTTCTTTTTGTGGTGCTTCGTAGATGATGGAATCGGTCTTAAAGGCTTCTTCGTCTTTAATATAACGGGTAAATAGTTGGGCGTAATCTGTTTTGATTTGATAACCTTTAGTGAATACCACTTTTTTTTGTGGAAGAATGGTATAGTTGAGTTCACTATTTGCAGATAGCCATTGAATGGCCGCTTTGATGGGAGTTTGCTTGAAGTTGATTTCGAAATATAAACTATCTGTCCAGGTGGGCGAGTAGAAAAACTGATATTTTGACTCTTCTTCCAGCAGCTCAATTAGCTCGGTAAATTTTACTGAATCCCTTTGTAATGTTATAGTTTGGGCAAACGATGCAATGATTGGAATGAAGAGTAGAAATAAGGTAAGGCGTTTCATAAAGGGAGCTTATAAGGTGTCGATGTAGTTAGCTAGTTGGACCAGTTGGTGTTTATTCATTCGTTTGTAGGACAAGCTAATGGATTTCATTTTTCGTTTTAGCTGTTTTTTGCTGTCAGGAAATAGTTTCAATAATTCGCTACGTCTGCTTACATCGTGAAATCGGTTATCATAGAGAAGAAACCATTTGGTATCATGGCGATAGGTTGTAAGCGCATCGTCAACACCGCTAGCCATAATGTGTTTCACTAATAGTATTGATTCATTTGATTTATGGATGCGCTCGTAAAAGCCTGGCTCTAACCCCAGTGGTCTGTAATTGACCTTGTAATTTATAAGGTGAAAGGTTTCTTTGTCAAAAGAGATGGTAAATGAGTCAATCAAAGACTTGTTTATCTGAATGTATGTATCAGAAAATTGTATTTGGTCAGGAATGACTATCAATAGGTCTTTGTAAATATCATATGTTAATTGCTTGTTAGTATACGATTTGCCATCAATATAAATAGTTCCCATCCCCGATGTTTTGTTTAAATATGGGTTATCTTGCAAGGGGGGGTGGTAGGGTTTGTACTCTCTGCCATTGATGTAATTAAGTTCTTTATCAAAACTTTTTCGGTACAGAAACAGTGCTGTATCAGCGTTAGCTAAAGCGTTGGTTTGGCTTATCACTGGCGCGCACACCATTAGTAAGAGCGAAAAAAGGAATAGCCTTAATGGGGTTAGGTCTTGCATATGGGGTTGTTTTAGTAAAGTGTTACAACAAAAATATAAAAAGCCTTCAATTATATATTGTTTATAGGTTATAAATCAAATAATTATATCAAATTGGTATGTCATAATTGATTTTTTTTTTGCAGATTTGAGCTTATTATAACTGAAGACACCACTTAATCTAACTCCAAATGTTTCAAAAAACAGTCTACGTATTTCTGCTGTGTATAAGCTTTGCTTCCTGCCTGGAGCCCTATGATGTTGATGTTTCTGATTATGAAGATTTACTGGTCGTGGATGCCCTCATTACCGATGAAGTAAAGAATCATAAAGTGTATCTTTCACGTTCTGTTCCTAACCTCGATATGGAACCCGAAGTAGAATCTGGCGCTTTGGTCATTATTGCCGATGAAAACAATAATGAAGAAGTATTGACCGAAATTAGTCCTGGGGTCTACGAAACTGATAAGCAGCAGTTTCTCGCCAGAGTAGGAGGTACATACATCTTAAGTATCAGAACCAGGGAGGGTGAAAACTATGTTTCGAAACCATGCACCCTATTACCACCGACTCAAATTGATAAAGTACATTACAGAGCTGCGAAACAGTGGAACGATGATGAAACAGAGGAGCTATTTGGAGTTGATATATTGGTTGACGGAACTGCATCCGAAGATGCCTACCTGAGGTGGATATACGATGAGGATTGGAAGTTTATGGTGCCATTTCCTGAAAAAATGCAGTACAACTATTCGTTAAACGATTGGGAGTACATTAATCCAATCAATGTGGTTTGTTGGAAAAGTAGTTCTTTTAGCGGTGTTTCAATTTACTCTCCATTAAATCAGAGTTCTACAGCTATTAATGATATGAAGGTGGGCTTTGTGGCTTCTGAAGCAACAGACAAATTAACCGTGCGCTACAGTGTAAATGTCAAGCAAATGAGTATTTCTAAAGAGGAGTATGAATTTTGGAACAAGCTAAAGATTTCTTCTGAGGACGTGGGCGATGTGTTTGGAACACAACCTTTCTCAATTAAAGGGAATATTAAAAATGTAAATAACCCGAGGGAGCCTGTTTTGGGTTACTTTCAAAGTGGAAGTGTTGCTTCTGAAAGAATTTATATAGACCGAGAGACGGTTTCAGACATGGGTCTACCGATTATTAAATATGATGACGGTTGTCATATAGATACTTTTAAAGTTGATGGATTTGCCTATTCCTCAGCCCTTCAGATATATGAAGAACAAGTTGTTCCGGGATTCTATCAATTGAACGATGCCATTTATGCTGAGAATGGATTTGCAGTTGTTGGCTTAATGTTAGCAAGGCCTGTTTGTGCTGATTGTAGCATAACCGGACAATTGCAACAGCCTGATTTTTGGGAAGATTAACCTGACATACCTATGAAAAACAAACTTTTATCCCTAACTATTCTTTTGTTGTTCAGCATAAGAATTATTGCACAAGAGCAAATTGTAATGACAACTGATCGCACTATATATATAGGTGGTGAAGATATTTGGTTGACAATAAGCAATTTTAACACCGAATCAAGTATGCCCTCAAACCTAAGCCGGGTCGCTTATGTTGAATTGTTAAACCAGGCTAATGTTCCCATACTTCAGGAGAAACTATACTTATCTGATGGCATGGCGACAGCAAAGTTAACTGTTCCCGACACCGTCTCTACCGGTAACTATTTGCTAAGAGCTTACTCCAAGTGGATGCGCAATTTTTCCCCCAATTGTTTCGAAAGTACAGTTGTTTCTATTGTTAATCCGTTCGCTAGTAACTCCTTGCCTGAAAAAATGGATTCCCCAATAAATCAACGAGTGATGGATGAAGCGACGCGCCCGTCAGCTAGTCTAACCAACTTGCAAAAAGTTTACTCAACCCGGCAGAGCGTCCACTTAACCATTGATGTTGAGGAACAGGATTGGCAATGGCTGGGGGTGTCAATCGTCAAGTCGTGTCTGTATCAGCCCAACAAGTCTGCAGTATCAGCGAATAGTATGGAAGGAGAATTGAACAAGGATCCATTGTTGCTGCCCGAGCATAATGGGGAAATTATAGAGGGAACCATTACTGATCTTGAAAACGGACATCCGGTTGTTGGTGAAAAGATGATGCTTAGTTTTGTTGGCCAACAGCCTGTTCTTAAGTTTTCAACCACCGATTCAACAGGAGCCTTTATTTTCGAAGTCAATAGTTTTGGAGAGCAAGAGCTGGTTATTCAGCCCTATTCGCCCGATACAGCTAAGTTGAATTATAAAGTCACTTTAAAAGATGCCTACTCGGGACAATACGCTGACCTGAATGTACCGGATTTAATAATGGACTCAATCACCATCAAAGAAATCAACAGGGCGATTGTTAACATGCAGATCAATACTATTTATTCGAGCTTTTTACCTGATGTGGCAATGGCTGACTCCATTCAAAGAGCCGAGGCCTTTTACGGACAGCCTGAGAAAACAATCTTGATAGACAAATACATTGAACTGCCAAATATGGAAGAAGTGATTCGGGAAATTGTTCCATTTGTATATCTAAGAAAGGCAGATGGCGAATACTATGTGAAAGTTTATGAAGATCAATCACTCTATCCTAGTGAAGGCAAGACAATGACTTTTGTTGATGGCGTGCCGGTTAGCGATTTTAGTCGCATCCTTGAGATGGCTCCCTCATATATTGATAGAATCGAAGTTTTAAATCTCAACTATTATTATCAGGATGAAAACCTGGGGCGTTTGCTCATGTTTTTTACCCGTGAAGGAGACATGGGGAATATGGAATTTGATAATCGATTATTTCGGCAGGTGCATAATGGTTATCTCAATAGCTATCGCTACGCATCTCCCGATTATACGGATGTCAGCCGAAGGAATTCCAGATTAGCCGACTACCGAAATACTTTGTACTTTGCTTCATATAAGGGCTTGAAAGATAAAAAGCAAATTAACTTTGAGTTCTCAACCGGCGATGACGTTTCTGAGTATACCCTTATTCTTACCGGCATTAACAAAAATGGTACGAAAGAGACTATTTTAGAATCATTCAAAGTGGAATAGTAAAGTCAATTTTAAAAAAGAACCTTTATTCTTTCTACATTTGTGCAGGTACAAAGCATTTTCTGATGAAAAGACATTTTGATTTTTTAGTGATAGGTTCGGGCATTGCCGGGTTAAGTTATGCACTAAAAGTAGCAAAACATGGTTCTGTAGCTGTTGTAAGTAAAACAGAGCTTAAAGAAACAAACACCGCCTACGCACAAGGAGGTATTTCGTCGGTAACTTATGCGCCCGATTCATTTGATAAGCACATTGAAGATACTTTGATTGCAGGTGATGGTGTTTGCGACATGGCGGCAGTAAAAAAAGTCGTTGAAGAAGCACCCGAGCAAATCAGTCAGCTTTTGAGCTGGGGAACCAACTTTGATAAGAATGATGATGGACGTTTTGATTTACACCGCGAAGGTGGACATTCTGAGCATCGTATTTTACACCATAAAGATAATACCGGGGCAGAGATACAGCGTGCTTTAATTGAAGAAGTAAAGCAGCATCCATCCATCACTGTATTTGAAAATCATTTTGCGGTTGACGTCATAACCCAACATCATTTGGGAAGGGTGACCGAGCCCTGGATGCGCGATATTCAGTGTTATGGAGCCTACATCCTGGATAAAAGCCATGGGATAATTGAAACTTTCCTGGCTAAAACAACGCTGATGGCTACCGGCGGCATTGGGAGTGTGTATCAGACCACCACTAATCCCTTAATTGCAACCGGCGATGGAATAGCTATGTTGTTTCGGGCCAAAGGGATTATTGAAAACATGGAGTTTGTGCAGTTTCATCCAACAGCACTTTATAACTTGTCTGAACGCCCATCGTTTCTGATTACTGAAGCCATGCGCGGATATGGAGGTATTTTAAGGCGCAGGAATGGCCAGGAATTTATGCACAATTACGACGAGCGGGGATGTTTAGCACCTCGTGACATTGTGGCGCGTGCTATCGATAATGAATTGAAAAACAGGGGAGATGAGTATGTGTATCTGGATGTGACCCACAAACCAGCAGAAGAAACGCGTCAGCACTTTCCAACCATCTATAACAAGTGCCTTTCTTTGGGTATTGATATCACGAAAGACATGATTCCTGTTGTGCCTGCTGCACACTATTTGTGTGGGGGTATTAAAGTAGATCTGAATGGACGCAGCTCTATTAATAACCTGTATGCTGCCGGGGAGTGCGCCAGTACAGGGTTGCACGGGGCTAACCGCCTGGCTAGCAATTCATTGATTGAGGCTTTGGTGTTTTCGAATGCCGCAGCGCAGGATGCAATAGATAAAGTAACCAATATTCAATTTAATGAGCGAATACCTGATTGGAATGATGAAGGCACCTCTCATCCTGAGGAGATGATTCTGATTACTCAATCAAATAAGGAGGTGGAACAGATTATGAGCAAGTACGTAGGTATTGTGCGCTCAAATATTCGGTTGAACCGCGCCTATGACCGTCTGGAGGTGCTGTACCGCGAAACGGAAGCTTTGTACCAGTCTTCTAAAGTGTCGGAAAAGATATGCCACCTGCGTAATAAAATTAATGTAGGATATCTGATCATTAAAATGGCGCGGAAACGCAAAGAGAGCAGGGGTCTGCATTTTAATATCGATTTTCCCGATAAGCTGGAAGATTAATTCACTTGCCCTGTTTGTTACAATGATTAAATTTATGGTCAGAAAACCAGAACAACTAAATTGAAAATCCTTCAGATAAATAAAACCGATGCGGGAGGAGGCGCTGCTGTAGCAGCTAACCGCCTCAACAGAGCCCTGCGCAACAATGGCATTGAGTCAAAGCTGTTGGTGCAAGATTTGCGGCGCAATGAAGAAGGTGTGTATGCGGTGGGTTCCGGATTTGGCTATAGACAAAAAGCTTTCGCCCGTTTTGCCTGGGAGCGTCTCACGTTCTTGCCTTATGAGCGCAATGCTTCGGTGCGTTTTGCATTTTCGCCTGCCAATACCGGGATTGATATTTCCCAACATCCTTTGGTGCAGGAGGCCGACATCATTCATCTGCATTGGGTCAATCAGGGCTTTTTATCAATCGAGACTTTAGGAAAATTATTAGCCTGTGGGAAGCCGGTTGTGTGGACACAACACGATATGTGGAGCTTTACTGGCGGGTGTCATTATGCTGGAACCTGTCTTGAGTTTCTCGAGTTCTGTTCCTATTGTCCCTTTCTTAAAAAGCCGGGTAAGAAAGATTTATCGGCACGACAGTTCGCTCAAAAACGAAGAATATACAACGAAGCACCTTTAACTATTGTTACATGTAGTAAGTGGTTACGAACACTATCTCAGGAAAGTAAGCTTTTGCGTAGAAAGGATTTTTATAATATTCCGAACCCCATCGATACGAGCTTTTATACACCTCGCAACCAGCAGGAGGCGCGTGAGAGGTTGAAGCTGCCACAGGATAAGAAGCTATTGCTGTTTGGAGCAGCAAATGTTGATGATCCACGCAAAGGGATGCGCTATTTTATTGAAGCATTAAATATATTGGCTGAGAATTTCCCTGTTGTTAAAGAGGATGCTGAGTTGGTAGTATTTGGTAAGATGAATGCTGAAACAGTGAAGCTGTTTCCTTTTAAAACCCACTCCTTTAAATTTGTTTCCAATCCCGACACATTGGTCGACCTTTATAGTGCTGCAGATAGTTACATACTGCCATCGTTGCAGGATAACCTGCCCAATACCGTGATGGAGTCTTTGGCTTGTGGTACGCCCATTATCGGGTTCAGTATTGGCGGGGTGCCTGAGATGGTAACTCATCAGGAATCGGGTTACCTGGCTGAAGTGAAAAATGCCTTGAGTTTGGCGACTGGAATCTACGAAACACTGTTCGTCAATAAATTGGATCAATACCGCCTGAAAGCCCGTCAGAAGGCCGTGGAGTGCTATTCCGAGGAAGTGGTGGCAGAGAAGTACCTGAAAGTATATAAATCACTATTAAAGTAAAAGTTAATGAAGAGGCCTGTTATTAGCATTATTACAATTGTTTATAATGGGAAGTCAACGCTTCAGAAAACCATTGATAGTATTGCACAACAAGACTATGATAGTATTGAATACATCATTGTTGATGGTAATTCTAATGATGGAACAGTTGCTTTAATTGAGCGTAATAAGTCCATTGTTTCAAAGTGGATTAGCGAGTCGGATGATGGTTTGTATGATGCCATGAATAAGGGATTGGGCATGGCCACCGGAGATTATGTCTGGTTTATCAATTCGGGCGATGAAATTTACGACAAGCAGACAGTGAGTCAGATGGTTGAAGGGCTAGGGGAGCACTGGCCCGATGTGATCTACGGTGATACGGTGATGATCGATGCTGATGGAATGGAAATTGGGGATCGTCGCCTTAAGCCACCTAAACAGTTAGGCTGGAAAGATTTCAAGAATGGCATGTTGGTGAGTCATCAATCGATATTGGTGGCCACACGAATAGCCAGTAATTATAATACCAACTACCGTTTCTCGGCCGATTATGAGTGGTGTTTAAAGGCGTTGATGGCCGCCGGTTCGGTGCATAATTCCAATCAAATGCTCTCGCGTTTTCTTGATGGAGGCTTAACTAAGCAAAACATCGTGCCTGGCCTGAAGGAGCGTTTTGATATAATGCGGCGATATTTTGGGCTGCTACCAACCATTGCAAGGCATATCCCTATAGGATTGCGTTTTTTGAAATATGTGGCTTTAAACAGGCGATTTTAGGACTTTTCAATTTAGGTTCTAAAGAGTCGCCGCCAGTTCTTTCAATAACTCTTCTGTTTCATCCCAGCCGATGCATTCGTCGGTGATAGAAACACCATATTTTAATTCATTTTTATTTGGGGTAAGCTGCTGGCAGCCGAAGTTAAGGTTGCTTTCAATCATAATGCCCATGATGGAGTGATTACCGTTGCTGATCTGGCGGGCAATGTCTTTCGCTACTTTGGCTTGGTTAACCGCCTTTTTACCGCTGTTGGCATGGCTGCAATCCACCATGATTCTTGGTTCAAGGCCCGCTTCTTTTAATTTCTTTTCATATTCGGCAATGTGCTCAGCTGAATAGTTTGGTGTTTTACCTCCTCTTAAAATAATGTGGGAGTTGATGTTACCCTTTGTCTTTACAACTGCTACTTTACCTTCGGGGTTGATGCTGACAAAATTATGGGGGGCAGCAACCGATTCTCGGGCATTGATGGCAATGTCAATGCTGCCATTGGTGCCGTTTTTAAAGCCCACTGCCGATGACAGGCCGCTGGCCATGTTTCGGTGGCTTTGCGATTCTGTTGTCCGGGCTCCTATAGCCGTCCATGAAAACAGGTCCTGAATGTATTGTGGGGTTACAATGTCCAGTGCTTCTCCGGCAGCTGGCAAGCCTAGGTCGGCAATATACAAAAGGAGTTCGCGCGCCATTTTCAACCCATCTTCTACCTGGCAGCTATCATCCAGATAAGGATCGTTGATGAGGCCTTGCCAGCCTATAGTAGTGCGAGGCTTCTCAAAATAAACACGCATCACCAGGTAAAGCTTATCACTTACATCATGAGCCAGTTGTTTCAGTCGCCGGGCGTATTCTTTGGCTGCATCGATATCGTGAATGGAGCAGGGGCCTACAACCACCAGCAGGCGTTTGTCCTTGCGGTGAAGGATGCGCTTAACGGTATTCTGGCCATCCAATATGGTTTTGGTGATGTCATCTGTTAATGGAAACAGTTGCTTCAGTTTGTCCGGCGTAATTATTGGCTCTTCGGCAATAATGTTTAAGTTTTCGATTCGTAAGTCGGTCATGCTGTGGTTTGTTTAATGGCAAGCAAAGGTAACATCTTGCCTAATATTATAAAACTGAAGGAGAGAAGGATTGCTCACTACCGAACAAAAAAACCGCAGTCTGCACCGCGGTTTTTCTGTATTTCATTTGATAGAATTACTCAACAACAGTAACCCAATTATGAGTGTCTGGTTCATCGCCATACTGAATAGCTCTCAGTTTATTGTAGAGTTTTTCAGATATTTTTCCCGGATTGCCATCTTTACTAAATACATAAGATGCACCGGTTTCAATATCATCAATCTTACCGATAGGGCTAATTACAGCCGCTGTTCCACAAGCTCCGGCCTCCTCAAATGTCGACAATTCTTCCAAAGGAACCTGACGACGTTCAACCGTCATGCCCATATCTTCGGCCAATTGGCAAAGGCTCATGTTAGTGATTGATGGGAGAATGGATACGGACTTAGGGGTTACGTAGGTGTTATTTTTGATACCAAAGAAGTTGGCCGGGCCGCATTCGTCGATGTATTTCTTTTCTTTACTATCGAGGAATAATACTGCTGAATAGCCATTTTCGTGGGCTTCGTGACCGGCACGTAAGCTGGCTGCATAGTTTCCGCCCACTTTAATGTTACCTGTTCCCAGTGGTGCTGCACGGTCGTACTTCCGTGAAATCATCATGTTGGTTGGTTTGAAACCGGCTTTGAAATATGGACCAACAGGCATTACAAATACCATGAACAGGTATTCGTCGGTTGGAGCTACGCCAATTTTTGGACCGGTTCCAACTAATAACGGGCGGATATATAAGGATGCACCTGACTCGTAAGGAGGTACAAAGCGTTTGTTGAGTTCAACGGCTTTCAATACTGCATTCACAAAAATGTCCTCAGGAACGGGAGCCATCATAGTGCCGACAGCAGAGTTGTGCATACGCTTGGCATTTTCTTCAATGCGGAAAAGGCGGGTTTTGCCATCTTTCCCTTGAAAGGCTTTCAGTCCTTCAAACGCTTCCTGTCCGTAGTGTAAACCTGTGGCTGCCATGTGGATGTTAATCTGATCGGAAGAATGTACCTCCAGTTCACCCCATTTGCCATCGCGGTAGTAACATCTTACGTTGTAATCTGTCTTCATGTAGCTGAATGACAGGTTGCTCCAATTGATATCGTTCATTTCGGTATGATTTAGTACATGTGTTATTTTAAGTTAAGAATGGTAAAGGTACAATATTCAACTTATAATTTAAATGATAAAAGGCATCTGTTGCCCCTTTGTTGGTGTTCACTATTTGAAAAACAAAAAGATAGCAGATAACAATGTGATAGTATATATAAACAAACGGTAAGGTTTTTCCGGTATGTAACCTACAATTCTCTTGCCGATAAATGTACCGCCTATTAAAATTGGTATCATTATGAGATTAAGCTGGAGGGTTTGCCAATTGATGGTTTGCCAGCTCACAATGTGAAAGGGGACTTTAAAGGAGTTCAGCAGCAAGTAAAACCAGGCTCCGGTGCCAATAAAGGCCGCTTTGGGCAGTCGCATCGATAGCAGATACAGGTTAAAAATAGGGCCGGCCGCATTGCCTATCATCGTTGCAAAACCGCCAGTAAGACCTAGCGTGTTGGCCAAAAACTTTGAGTTGGAAATATTTATTTTCCCTTTGAATTCATTGTATAGGAGGAGGCCTACGCACACCAGTATGGCTGTTCCCATGGTGTGTTTGAACTGGGCATCGCTAATTTTGGTGCCAATAACTACCGCGACTAAGATACCTACAACTGCCGGCGGGATTAGCTTTAAAATGAGTTTGATATTCGCATTTTTGTGGAAGAAACGCAGGGCCATTAGGTCGCCGGCTAACAAGCAGGGCAATATTATGCCAACCGATGCTTTGCCTCCGTAGAAATGGGCGAATAAAGGAATAACGAACATGGAAAGGCCTTTAAGCCCGGCTTTCGATACGCCAATAAAGAAGGCGGAAACAATTGTGATGCTCCAGGTGGTCCAGTCGCTATTTAAGGGGTTGATGAATTCGAGTATCGACATTGAATAAATGCTTAAAATTATCTTGAATAATATTCTGTAATTGAATTATTTCAAGATTCAATAATTGGGAAGCTTTTTCATAAATGGATTCAATGCGAAGCTGAGGATTGTTATCTGTTTCCAAAAATAGTCGATTGTGGGGAATAAATGGCAATGATTGACTCACCTTTGAGTTCTTTTTTAGAAGGGCTTCTCCAACCGAGAAGTAAAAACCTTGTTTGAGAGCCTGCTCCATTGTTTCTTTTGGTGCATTAAAGCCATGAAAGATCCAGGCCTGAGCTGGCTGAATATCCTTGCGGAGTTTGATGATTTCCGAATAGGCCTTTACGCAATGGATGATTAATGGCTTTTTTAGCTGTTCTGCCAATTCAATTTGGGCAATAAAGATTTCTTTTTGAATGGCTAAATCCGGACCTTTAAGCTTGTCGAGGCCACATTCGCCAATGGCTACAACATTTTTTTGGGATACTTTAACTTCCAGGTCGATGATTGTAGTTGAATTGTTTATATCCCATGGGTGAATGCCAGTAGATTTGTATGAAGGGGCGTGGTCTGAAATGATCTCACATATAGGTCTATTAACTATTTGTATGAGGTTAGTTTGATTCCTTGGGTGATGGGTGTGAAAATTAATGAGCATGACAGTGGTCGATTTATTACAAAGGTAATCATATTGGATACTTGGAGAGAAGTATAAAATGCTTATTTTTAGTTATCTATTATAATCTCAACTACAATGAAACGTCGCGATTTTCTTCTCACTTCAGTTCTGAGTGCAGTTGGACTCAGTCTACCTGCTTGCAAACAGTCGCCTGTCTCAGGCAATTCCAATCATGCCTCCTACAGTAATTTTGAGTTGTCTGAAGCAACCATACAAGAGCTTCAGGAAAAACTGCAATCAGGGGAGTTGACCTCTGAGCAGATAGTTCGACTGTACCTGAATCGTATAAAGCAGTTAGATAAAGATGGACCAATGCTTAATGCAATAATTGAGGTGAATGGTGACGCAGTTCATATAGCTAGACAATTAGATGAGGAACGAAGTTTGGGAAAGGTGAGGGGCCCGCTGCATGGCATACCGGTTTTACTCAAGGAAAACATTGATACGGCCGATCAGATGATAACATCGGCAGGTTCATTAGCATTAGCCAATCATCGGGCTGGGAAGGATGCTTTTATAGTGACTCAATTGAGAGCTGCCGGAGCTGTTATTTTAGGGAAAACTAATTTAAGTGAATGGGCTAACTTTCGCTCCACCAATTCGAGTAGCGGATGGAGTAGTCGGGGTGGTCAAACCCGTAACCCATATGTGCTGGATCGCACACCATGCGGTTCTTCATCAGGTTCGGCAGTGGCTGTAGCTGCCAATTTGGCTCCCCTTGCCGTAGGTACTGAGACAGATGGTTCAATAGTATGTCCTTCAGGTATAAATGGGATTGTGGGGATTAAACCAACGGTTGGCTTGTTGTCACGCTCTGGAATTATTCCCATTTCCGAAAGTCAGGATACGGCCGGACCAATGGCCCGAACCGTGAGAGATGCGGCTTTGTTATTGACGGTGATGGCAGGAGAGGATCAGGCTGATGCAGCCACCGCAAAACGGCCTGGTCAAACCAATATCTACCTCAATTTCGATGACAATGTACTGTCTGGAGCTCGCATCGGGTATTTGAGTGAAATGGTAGCTTTTGATAAGCGGGTTGCAAGCCTTATGAATGAGGTTGTTGTTGCTTTAGAAGGTAAAGGGGCTGATGTTATTGAAATAGGGTTGCCATCATCTGTAAAAGAATTGGGGCAATATGAGTGGACCGTACTTCTGTGTGAATTTAAGGATGGGATAGAACGCTATTTGAGAGCGCATCCGGCATGTGGATTTCAGTCGTTAAAGGAGCTGATAGAGTATAATGAATTGAATAGTGATAAGGTGATGCCATGGTTTGAACAAGAGGTTTTTGAGGCAGCTAATGCCACTAAAGGTTTAGATGATCCGAAGTATGTAGAGGCCAAAAAGAAATGCAAAGAGTTGTCGCAGACGAAAGGCATCGACCAGTTAATGGCCGATTATAAACTGGATGCCTTGATGGGTCCCACCAATGGCCCGGCCTGGTGCATCGATTATGTAAATGGGGATAATTTTGGTGGTGGCAGTTCGCAGTTAGCGGCCGTCGCAGGTTATCCGAGTATTACAGTGCCGGCTGGCGCCATTAAAGGTCTGCCAATTGGTGTCTCATTCTTTGGGTTGCCCTGGACCGAGAGTCGCCTGATACAAATCGCTCACTTATACGAAAAGATAAGTCATAATAGGTTAATACCAACTTTTGTAAAACAACTTACTGCCGAGGATTTAGCTATTAAACCATCATGACACAAGCAAGATGATTCAATCTTCATCCTCAAATGCCGCAAGGGCTGAGTTAGGGTTGCTCGGTGTGCTCCTTAACTTTGGACTTAGAGTCACTAAAGGTTTATTAATATAATTGATGTGAATTAAGAAAAGCTAAAATTGAATAGGGGTATTTGTGTATGTAAGTTGTCTTATTATGTGTCTTTTTATTAGTGACAGCTATTATTTTAATTACATCTATTTTTATGAAGAAAATTGTTCTATTATTAGTGTTGCCCATGTATCTTAATCTTTTTGCGGAACAACCATCTACGATTGTTTTTAAAAGTAAGGATGGTTTGAAAGTTACAGCCGACTTATATGTTGAAAGGCCAACAGATTCTCCGTTTATTATTCTATTTCATCAGGCAGGATGGAGTCGTGGAGAATATTTAGAGATAGCCCCAAAGCTTAACCAATTAGGATATAATTGTATGGCTGTTGATCAGCGTTCAGGAGAGGTTGTAAACAATGTTGTTAATGAAACCGCAAAGAGAGCGGTGGAAAAGGGGTTATCAACTGAATTTATGGATGCTGTGCCAGATATGATGGCTGCAATTAATTATGTTCAGTTAAATTATAATCCTTCAAAGCTTATTATTTGGGGTAGCTCTTATTCGTCAACTTTGGTTCTTAAAATAGCTGCTGATCACCCGTCATTGGTCGATGCAGTATTGGCTTTTGCACCGGGTGAGTATAGCAAATACTTTGGCAAGTCAGGCAATTGGATTGCTCCTATTGTTGACAAAATTCAAATTCCTGTTTTTATTACCTCAGCTAAAAGTGAATATGAAATTTGGAAAGGAATTTATGAGGCAATTGGCTCGACTCATAAGCGGTATTTCCTTCCTGAATCTGACGGTAATCATGGTTCCAAAGCACTTTGGAGTAGGTTTGATGACAGTCTGGTATATTGGGAGGCGGTTAAAGAATTTTTAAGTGCCTTGGAGTAAGCGCTGCAGGTTTCTACTTTCATATTTCAAAGCTTGAGTGGATAGCTGTTTTGCTGTGTATTGCTCTGGTATTGGCAATGGAATTGCTTAATTCGACCATTGAAGCACTTTGCGACTATGTATCGGCCGAAAGGCATGAGCTGATTAGGAAAGCTAAGAATATGGCAGCAGGTGCGGTCTTAGTTGTATCAATAGCCGCTTTTGCGGTAGGACTGATTATCTTTTTACCGAAGATATTAATATAAAAAAGGAGATAGGCACATGGCTATCTCCTTTGTTTTGCTCACCCGGTAGTGTAAAAAATACCGGTTATATCACTTGTTACTTATTAGCGCGTTTACGTTCGTGCTCCTGAAGTAATATTTTTCTCAGACGAATGCTCGAAGGAGTCACTTCAACATATTCATCGCCCTGAATATATTCTAAGGCTTCTTCGAGGCTAAAGCGAATTGGAGGAGCCAGTTTTACCTTGTCATCCGCACCTGATGAGCGCATATTACTCATCTTTTTAGCCTTGGTAACATTGATGGTAAGGTCACCTTCTCGGTTGTTTTCTCCCACAACCTGACCCATGTAAACATCTTCCTGTGGAGCAATAAAGAACTTACCTCTATCCTGAAGTTTGTCCATGCCGTAAGCGATTGAGGTACCCGATTCGATAACAATTAAAGAACCATTGATACGTTTTTCAATATCGCCTTTCCAGGGTTGAAACTCAATAAAGCGGTGGGCCATAATGGCTTCTCCTTGCGTGGCAGTTAGCATGTTACTACGCAATCCGATGATGCCTCGTGATGGAATATTAAATTCTAAATGCACACGATCGCCTTTTTTCTCCATCGATTTTAGGTCACCTTTTCGTTTTGATACCATTTCAATGGCGGTACCCGAATGTTCTTCAGGCAGGTCAATAGTAAGGTCTTCAATTGGCTCATGCTTTTCGCCCATCACTTCCTTAATAATTACCCGTGGTTGTCCAACCTGCAGCTCGTAGCCTTCGCGGCGCATGGTTTCAATCAATACTGCCAAGTGCAGTACGCCACGTCCATATACGTTCCAGGCGTCAGCCGAGTCGGTCTCTTCAACGCGTAGGGCCAGGTTTTTCTCCAGCTCTTTATCTAAACGATCTTTTATGTGGCGAGAGGTTACATACTTTCCTTCTTTGCCAAAGAAAGGTGAGTTGTTAATCGTGAATAACATACTCATGGTTGGTTCGTCAATGGCAATTGGAGGCAGTGGTTCAGGGTTTTCAAAATCGGCAATGGTGTCGCCAATATCAAAACCTTCAATCCCAACGAGGGCACATAATTCACCGCAAGAAACCTGCTCGACTTTGGTGCGGCCCAGTCCATCAAAAACGTTTAGTTCTTTGATGCGAGTGCGCATAATGCTGCCGTCACGTTTCACTAAACTCACATCCTGATTGACTTTTAGTTCGCCCCGTTGCAAACGCCCAATGGCTATACGACCCAGGTATTTGCTGTGATCGAGAGAAGTGATTTGTAGCTGAGGTGTACCTTTGTTAATTTCAGGTGCTGGGATGTGCTTGATGATGGCTTCGAAAACAGCGTCAATATTGTCTGTTTTTTTCTGCCAATCTTCGCTCATCCAGTTTTCTTTTGCCGAACCGTATACCGATGGGAAGTCTAACTGCTCTTCGGTTGCATCCAGCGAAAACATCAGGTCGAAGACCGACTCGTGGACTTCCTCGGGGCGACAGTTGGGTTTATCCACCTTGTTGATAACTACAATGGGTTTCAACCCAAGCGAAATGGCTTTTTGCAGTACAAATCGTGTTTGTGGCATCGGTCCTTCAAAAGCATCTACCAACAGCAGAACACCGTCGGCCATATTGAGTACACGTTCAACCTCGCCGCCAAAGTCGGAGTGACCCGGCGTGTCAATAATATTAATCTTAATTCCTTTCCACATTACTGACACATTCTTCGACAGAATGGTGATACCACGCTCACGTTCCAGGTCGTTATTGTCCATAATGAGTTCACCAACTTCCTGGTGTTCTTTAAATAGCTTGCCAGCCATTAACATCTTGTCAACCAGTGTGGTTTTGCCGTGGTCAACGTGCGCAATAATGGCGACGTTTCTAATCTCTTGCATAGCTTAAATCCAAATGAGGCGCAAAGGTACTGCTAATTTTTGGTTTTCAGCACGATGTGATTCATAAAATTGAGTTAACGAGCAATAAAAAAACGCCTGCGGAGAACAGTTTTCTGTATCTTTGCCGTATTTTTTGTACAAAATTACCACAATGACCATGAAGAGAAGTTTTTTAATTGCAGCCCCTTCCAGTAATGCCGGAAAAACCATTATTACACTTGGTCTGATAAAGGCTTTGCGCAAACAGGGGTTTGATATTCAGCCGTTTAAGTGTGGGCCGGATTATATCGATCCTCTGCATCATTCGCAAGTTGCCGGTCAGTCGTCTTACAATCTGGATTTATGGATGGCGGATGCAATGCATGTGAAAGAAATTTTTTGGCGACAAATGCAAACAGCCGATATAGGTATTGTGGAAGGCGTAATGGGTTTGTTTGATGGGGCGAAAAAAGATAGTGGAAGCTCAGCTGAAGTGGCACGCGTGCTTGATTTACCAGTGGTGTTAGTGGTTAATGCAGCAGCCACAGCCTATTCGGTGGCACCTTTGTTGTATGGATTTAAAAATTTTAATCCCGATGTAAAGGTCAAAGGAGTGATCTTCAATCGGGTATCTGGCGAATCACATTATCAGTTTCTTAAGGAAGCCGCTGCCGATGCCGGTGTGACGTCTTTGGGATATGTGCCTAAAGATGAGCGCATGGGGCTTGAGTCGCGTCACTTAGGTTTGTCTTTAACTGAAAATGAGGGGATGCTGGCGGCCGTTGATGTGGCTGCCAATTTAATTTCTCAGCATGTGAACCTGGACTTGTTGCTAAGTATCTCCTCAGAAAGTGTGGAAAGAACGGAATCGCCTAACAAGGTCAAGCTTTCGTTATCTGGCTTGAAATTTGGCGTAGCTCACGATGAAGCCTTTAATTTTATGTATCCGGCCAATGTTGATGTACTTAAAGAAATTGGCGAGGTAATATATTTTAGCCCACTAAATGATAAGGTAATACCCGAATGTGATTTGTTGTGGTTTCCGGGAGGTTATCCAGAGTTATATGCAGAGCAATTGGCCCACAACCATTCGATGCTCAATGCCATTCGTGATTTTGAGAGGCAAGGAGGCAAACTAGTGGCCGAGTGTGGCGGCATGATGTACTTGGGGCAATCTGTTCAACTTAAGGATGGCAGTCTGCATAAAATGCTTGGGTTGTTCGATTATGTAACATCACTGGTTGATATGAAACTGAAATTAGGGTATCGATCATTAGAGATGGAAGATCAGGTGTTTAGAGGCCATGAGTTTCATTATTCAGGAGTAACCGTTGATTGCAGGCAAAAGGCTGATAGCATTGCCAAAACAGCGCGCAAAACTGAAATTGATATGCCGGTTTACAAAACAGAAAATGTTTGGTCATCCTATTTTCATATCTATCTGGGAGAGGCAGATAGGATGCAGGCTTTTTTAAAGATGCTTTTAAAGGACAAATTCTAGCGATTATTTAAACTTAAGGAAGGTATTCAAAATCAATTTTTTTCATTGAATTAAAAATATTGATACGTGCTTTGGGGTTGATGCTGCTCATTTGCTCAACTATATCGCGTGCTTTCTGCCGGATGGTATGGTCCTCAAAAGGACATTCCTGCTTTAGAGAGGGGAAGTTCATCAGTTCCGCATATTGTTTTATTTCCGCGTTGGTTAATAAGGTTAAAGGGCGAATAACTTTAAGTTTATCTTCAAACATATTTAAAGTGGCGGGGATGGATGAAATGTTGGCATGTTGGGTCATGTTCATCACCAGTGTTTCAACCGCATCGTCCAGATGATGGCCAAAAGCCAACGTTTTAATGCCCAAAGTATGAGTGAGCTGAAAAAGTTCCTTTCTACGGTTTCTGGAGCAGGCAAAGCAGGGTTTTTTATTCCCGGCCGATTTCAGGTTAGCACGGGTGGTCACGAGGTGCAGGGTCACATCCAGTTGGTCGCAAAAAGTTTGCAGCCATTGGGTATCGATTTGATAGGGGACGTCTTCTGTAATGATGTGAGCAGCATGTAATTTGTAGGTAATGGGTAGTGCCTTGCGACGGCTTGATAAAATCTCGAGCAGTGATAAACTGTCCTTACCTCCTGATACCGCTATCATCACCTGATCGTTGGCATTAATCATCTGGTGTTGATTAATCGCTTTTCCTACAGTTTGCCTTACCTTTTGAATGAATGCCTGCTGTTGCTTACTAAACGTTTTTTGCATCGCGCAAAGATAGTCGATTTCCTATTTTTGATGGAGCTTCGGATTTCAGGAAAACATATCAGGCACTTTAATGAGATTAATGTGAGCGTCTTGTATGTTGGTAGCCAAAACGATGTGGCTTTTGTAATTTCTTCTGATAAAGATGAGTAGTGAAAACCGGCATGTTTATCAGATATTGCTTTGTTTGCTTTCTTTCAATATATTTCGAATTAAAGACCACTAAAACTTAACTGTATGCTCAAGAGATATTTAGTAATTGTCATATTCGCATGCATACCCGCTATCTTTCTTTATGGCCAAGTTGCCAAAAGCCCGGTAGCTCCTGACTATACCCGTTTAAAGCAAATCCTAGATGAGGCCTACCATGAATTTTTAACAGATTCAACGGGGACACCAGCAGACTATATCCCCGAGCTGGCAACTGTGAATCCCGATTTGTTTGGGATATGTATTGTCACTGTTGATGGTCAAATTTTCTGTGTTGGCGATGTGGAGCATACTTATTCCATTCAGTCCATTTCAAAAGTGTTTACCTTGGCTATGGTGATGGAACAAATCGGGAAAGAGGCCATCTTGGAGAAGCTGGGTACTGAGCCGACCGGTTTGCCATTTAATTCTGTTACCGCTATTGAGCAGCAATCAACACGAGTAGGTAATCCATTGGTTAATGCTGGGGCGATTGCAACTGCCAGTTTGCTCGATGGTAAAAACGAAGCTGCCAAATGGAAGACCATACTAGCCTATTACAGCGCTTGCGCAGGGGAGCCGTTAACCATGATGGATGACGTATATGCATCGGAGGCGGCTACTAATGGCCGAAACCACGCCATTGCCAGATTGCTTGATGCTTATGGCGTCATGTATGACGATCCGGAGAAAGCAGTAGACCTCTATACGCGTCAGTGCTCTGTTGGGATGACGACTAAACAATTGGCAGCGATGGGGGCAACTTTAGCCGCAGGTGGTGTCAATCCGTTTACCGGCGAAAGAGCTATGCAGGCCACTAATGTACCGCAAATATTGTCAATAATGCTCTCTTGTGGCATGTATGATTACTCGGGCACCTGGTCGTATTTAACCGGCTTACCTGCAAAGAGTGGTGTTGGCGGTGGTATTGTGGCGGTGGTGCCTGGCAAAGGGGCTATTGCCGCATTTTCTCCTCGGCTTGATGCGGCAGGGAATAGTGTGCGCGCACAAAAGGCTATAGCCTATATTTCGCAGCATTTGAATATTAATATCTTCGATCCTCAGTCCGTTGGGGTGAAGCAATCGAATTAGGCAATGAGGAATAGTTCTTTTATTCTTATAGCTATTTGGCTGCTGTGGGTTTCGCCGTTTGCAGCAGCTCAGAATGATTCAACTTCTTTTCGAATTTATGGGCATGCCATGATGGATGCAGGGTATAACTTTCATCAGATTCATCCGGATTGGAAGGATGTGGTGCGGCCATCTCAACTACCGGCTTTTAAGCAGCAGTATGGGGCCGATGGCAATATCTACTATGGGGTTCGCCAATCAAAGTTGGGTTTTGAAAGTATTGTACCAAATGCCTTGGGAGCGCTCAGGGTTATTTTTGAATTTGAGTTGATGGGAACGGGTGTGGATGCTGGTCAAACGACTTTTAGGCTCCGGCATGCATATGGCGAGCTGGGGCAATTTGGTGCTGGTCAGTATTGGAGTCCATTTATGGATATTGATGTTTTTCCCAACTCAATCGAATACTGGGGACCTTCGGGCATGGTGTTTTTCAGAAACATTCAATTCCGTTGGATGCCTTTGCAGGGTGAAGATAAAATAACATTGGCTTTGGAGCGGCCAGGAGCCAGCGCTGATGGAGGCATTTACAAGGATAAGATACAATTGCGAGATGTAGATTTTCGTTTTCCATGGCCCGATTTTTCGGCCGAATTCCGAAAGGCATTCTCTTGGGGCTACCTCGAGCTGGCCACCATGTTGCGTTATATCGAGTGGGAAGATTTAGATGCGGATGATCAGATCAACCTTTCAGATAAGGTCATCGGATGGGGACTAAATCTGAGCTCTAATCTTCATTTTTCATCTTCAACTATTGGTCGATTTCAGTTCGTTTATGGCAAAGGTATCCAGAATTATATGAATGATGGAGGTGTGGACATTGGAGTGGCTCTAAATCCCCGAAGTGGGTCGCAACCATTAAAAGGCGTTGTGCAGCCCGTACTTGGTATTGTGGCTTTTGTTGATAAGCAATGGAATGAACAATTCAGTTCATCGGCAGGTGTTTCGCTTCTTGATATACAGCATGCTGATGCTCAGGCACCAGACTCCTACGCACAAGGACAATATGCATTAGCTAACTTACTTTATTACCCGGTTGATAATGTGATTGTGGGGCTTGAGTTGCAATATGGCAAACGTAAGAACTTTTCTGATGGCTTTAGTTCCGATTTGCTTAAAATCCAATGCTCATTTAAGTATCAGTTTTCCGCTGGGCTTAAGGGCTAATTGCCCATGCGATAGCCGTTTTATGCTGAAATGCATTGTGCTTCTCTGTTTTGTTTTTGATATTTGACTCATGGGTACATCTTCAAATAGCGCATTGGTAGATAAAGTGTACATGCTTGAAAAATTCGCTGGGAAAGGCGGCTGGACTTATGCATTGATACCCGAAGTAGAACCGGACAGGAAAACCTGGTTTAATTGGGTAAAAGTGCATGGCACCATCGATGGCTTTGAGATAAAGCATGCACGATTAATGCCGATGGGAAATGGTCAACTGTTTTTGCCGGTTAAGGCGGCTATTCGAAAAGCTATTGGGAAAGAAGCTGGTGAATGGGTGCACATTGTTCTGTTTCCCGATAATTTGCCTGTTAAACTTCCACAAGAGTTAATTGATTGTTTTGAATTGGAGAATAAGGAATTAACGGTTTTATTTAGTCGTCTGACCAGCAATCAGCAACAGGAGCTGATTAGCTGGATTTATGAAGCTAAAAAGGAAGAAACCAAGGCAAAACGGATATTAAAAGTAATGAATTTTCTGAAGGACAAGTATAAAATTTAGTGTGTTATGGAGATACAACTGGTTCAGGGAGATATTACTCAAATGCAGGTCGATGTCATCGTTAATGCAGCCAACTCGGGGCTGTTGGGTGGTGGCGGAGTGGATGGTGCCATCCATCGGGCAGGAGGGCCAGTAATTATGGATGAATGTCGCAAAATCAGAGCCCGTCAGGGTGGTTGTCCCACTGGGGAGGCCGTGATAACCAATGCTGGTAACCTGAAGGCCCATCATGTTATCCATACCGTTGGGCCTGTGTGGCAAGGAGGTCGTAGCGGCGAATCCGAAAAGCTCAGAGCCTGCTATGTCAACTCATTAAAACTGGCAGATGAGCATTTGGCCGGGTCCATTGCTTTTCCTAACATCAGTACCGGTGTTTATGCATACCCAAAGAGTGAGGCAGCACGCGTGGCCGTTGATACGGTTAGGAACTATCATTCCCGCACCATCAAAAAAGTCATTTTTGTGTGTTTTGATGCGGAGAATTATGCCCTTTATCAGCACTTGTTGTAACAATAATTTTACGGCTTCATATTTATTAACATTTCTAAGTCTGCCATTTTCAGGGTGATGAAAAAATTATTATTGGGCTTAAGAACTTTCTGAAAGTGATCGTGTTTAAAGCCTAGAAGACAAAAATGCATCTGAATAGATAACGAATCAGGTGCTCTAATGGGGAAACTTAGTATCGTGTTAATGAAAAATATGAAGTTCAGAACAAAACTGATTCTTATCGTTTTTGTTCCTCTTTTTGCCGCTACCGGCATTGCTGTATACGTTTCATCATCAATGCTTAAAAAGCAGGGGATTGAAACACTCGAACGGAAAACCAAAGCCATCCTTACCAGAATGGAAGCTGTTAGGTCTTATGTAGCCACTCAGTTTTCTATTAAGGACGAAATTGATGAGCTGAAAAGCCTGCATCCCGATGGAGTTATCTCCAGTGCCGAGAAGGCAAGTATGCTTAAGAAAGTGCCAATTTTTGCTTCCATGGCAGTGGGCGAAAACAATGCTGAAGAAGATAGCTATGAGTTTAGAGTAGCTTCGTTAAAAGCACGAAATAAAGATAATAAGGCCAACGAGCTGGAGGCTCAGTTTATTAGGCAATTTGAGGCTGATCCTACTCTAACAACGCTGAGTTATACCAACAAAGAAACAAACGAGTTATGGGTGATGCGGGCGGTTCGTCTCTCCCAAAAGCAAGGCTGTTTGTATTGCCACGGAGCGCCGGCAACAAGCCCATGGAACAATGGGAACGACATTTTGGGCTATCCGATGGAGAACTACAAGGATGGTGATATTGTGGGCTTATTTATTATTAAATCGAGCCTCGATGCACACACCAGTGAAGTGCAGGGAAATATCCAGGCGGCTATCTATAAAATTATCCTGATTATGTTGGCGGTTCTGCTTCTGGTCACCTTCATCAGCATTTATTTTATCCGCAACACCAATCGTAAAATACAGGATATTATTAAGGTTAATAAAAAGATTGCTGACGGCGATCTTACCCAGAAAATGGAAGTGAGCGGTACGGATGAGTTTTCGCAAATTGGGCAGCATCTCAACCTGATGCTCGACTCATTGGCTTCGGTAGTGAATTCGGTTAACGACACGGCCGAGTTGCTGACGCGTGAGAGTCAGAACACAACTGTGCTTTCGAAAGAGCTGGCTGATTCATCCAACGAGCAGGCGGCCTCTGTTGAAGAAATTTCGGTGTCGATGGAAGAAATGACCGCAACCATTGAGGTGAATGATCAGAACGCCAGAACGACCGAGAAAATAGCTAAACTGTCGGCGTCTGAAATAAAATCGGGGAATGATTCGTCTCAGCTGGCCATTCAGTCCATGAACTCCATTCGCAAAGAACTGGAAATTCTGGAAGAGATTGCGCAGCAAACAAATATCTTATCATTAAATGCCTCTGTTGAGGCCGCCAGGGCCGGAGAGTTCGGAAACGGGTTTGCGGTGGTGGCAGCCGAGGTTCGAAAATTGGCCGAGCGCAGTCGGATTTCGGCCAACAGCATCAATAAAAGTTTTTCAGAAGGATTGGTGGTGGTGGCTTCTACGGCAGATAAACTGACCGAGCTGGTGCCTGACATTGGTAAAACATCGGAGTTGGTGGAAGAAATTGTTACTTCAAGTAGCGAACAGAAATCGGCTGTTACAGAAATAAATAATGCCATTCAAGGGCTGAATCATTCAACCCAAACCAATTCCCAGATCGCAGATAATATGTCGGGCAGAGCAATGGATTTAAATCACTATGCCGAATTGCTTCAGCAGCGGATTGCTTTCTTCAAGCTTGATAAGCCAGATTGATATTATAAAAGAAAGAAGATTGAAATAGCAGCGGTTGATTGGCAACTGCTGCTATTTTTTTATCGGTTGGGGCGGTGGCTATAAATCAGGAGTCTGGCAGCCTAACTGTTTCGCTTGCATATCTATGCAGGTGGCTTACTTAAGTCTGCGGTTCAGCTCAATATTTTCGCCCTTAAGCTGATAGCCAACCACCTTGCCATCAGCGTTATAGTATTTATTCATCTCCACGGGTTCTTTCGATAAGAAATTCATGACTTTCACCCCGCCTTCGAGAAGGGCCAATGCTGAGGATGGTTTCTTTTCCTCTTCACTGATTTGTTGATAGATAGAAGCTAATTCGGCTTGCACTAAATTGTTGTTCATGTACTGAGGCATCAGCACATTTAAACCATGTTCATAGCCATTAATTGGTTGGTGTTCCAAGCCTTTTATTTGGCTTCTGGTGGCCAGATATTGTGCGGGTTCTACTTCTTGAAAGTCTGCCCTGCCGGGTTTGTCTGGTTCAGCGGTCTGCGACTGCTCCTTTACATACTCTGAAGGCTCTTTAAGTGGCGTGTTTTCAACAGGAGTAGTGGTTTTAATTGCTGGTGTTTGAACCGCCTCTGTTTGCACGCTGGCAGGGTGTGAGAGCGTGGGTTGTGTTTTCTGCACATCGCTCTTTGCTATGATTGGTTCAGTTGTTTTTAAATGATTCGAGCCCATCCACACCGATAGAAGAATGGCAACACTGGCAATAGCTGCGATACCCCGGTGGGCGGTTACCTGCCTGATGGCCGGAAAGAGTTGAAAGCGGCGAAGCCTTCTTTTCTCCTGATAGAGAATGGTCGTGTCAGCACTAAGGTACACCTGGGAATAGGCCGCAGCAGCTTGAGTGCGTGTCTTCTGGTTTGGCTCGGCAAGCAGAAGTTCTGCCTTCTCTGAGGAGCTCAATCCATCCTCTGCTTGTTTAATTAGCAGGTAATCGGCAACGGGCATATCAAAGGCTTGGGCCGGGTGTTTTAAAAGGGATTCTTTTATGTTGCAGCCGGCATCAGCTTTCTCAGGTTGAATCGTTAAGCTAACATCGGTTTCTAAATCGCTTTTTAGCTCCGGATGATCGTCTAAAAAAGCATGCAACAGCTGCTTATCCTTGTCAGAAATAGTTCCTTCAAGGTAATCCAGCAAGTAAGCTTCGTAATTATTTTTATCAATCATCATTAAACTAGCACTTGAATATTACCAATATACGCTTTCAAAAATTTTCTGGCTCTGAAAATATACACCTTCACTTGAGCTTCGGTTAAACCCGTTATCTCGCTTATTTCTTTGTATGAATAGCCTTCGTAATCACGCATCATCACTACCAGTTGTTGGGTTTCGGGCAGCTGTTCAACGGCTTTGTGTAGCACCTCGTTAAGGTCGCTGTAGCCATCCGTATGCGAATGATTTCTGAAATCTGCTTCATCCCATTGGGCCTGCTTTTTTTCGCGTCTGATAAGGTCGATTAGGGTATGGTAGGCGGCCGAAAACAAGTAACTTTTTACTTTTAGGAACGCCACTTCAGTGTGTTTCTTCCACAATTTTTCATAGGTATCCTGTATAATGTCTTTCGCTTTATCTTCATCTTTAATGTTTTTGAGGATAAAGCGATAAACACTATCTGAATAGAGGTTGACGGCTTGATTAAATTCTTCCAGGGTCATGTTGTTTGTTAAATGACAAATGTATGACGCACTTTGATGGAGAGATGTTACACGCTTTCCTTCAAAAAGTGAAAACTAAGGTCGTTTTATTTTAAACTGCCGATAGCCGTAGAACGGAATGTCACTCACCATAAAGGTATCAACTCTGGATTGAGCGGGTCCTTTTTTGCAGGTGTGCAGAAAATGGTGCAGGTTTTCGCATTCTCCCTCAGCATCAATTTCGACTTTTCCATCGGGTAAATTCTGAACATATCCGTTAATATTGTGCGCTTTTGCTCCATCGGCCACAAAATAGCGAAAGCCAACTCCCTGCACCCGGCCATCAACAATAACTCTAACTCGTTTCATGTGCATTTCAGTCATATCGCAAAGATTAAAATTAGCAAAGTATTGTTGAGATGGAAAGTGTATCTTTGTGAAATATTTGAAAAATCATCTTCAGCTGACCGAATGATCTTGTCCGGCAAGAACTCACGAAATTCATCATGCTTAACTTTGTGCTTCTAAAATAAATCAAAATGGAACTACTGCAAACCAGTTACTTCGCCTTGTTCGTTATTATATGTTTGGGCTTTATTATTGGAAATATTAAGATAAAAGGGGTGTCGCTCGATATCTCAGCAATTATTTTTGTGGCCCTGGTATTTGGGCATTTTGGAGTGGTAATGCCTGGCATTTTGGAGAAGGTGGGGCTGATTTTATTTATTTATACCATCGGAGTACAGGCGGGACCCGGTTTTTTTGATTCTTTTCAGAAACATGGACGCAGTCTGGCCTTGCTGGCTACGGTTGTTATCCTTTCGGCCACGGTGATGGCTTTCGCTCTGTCCCGAGCTTTTGGTCTTGATATGCCCATTGTGACGGGCTTACTCACAGGGGCTTTAACATCGACTCCCGGATTGGCTGCGGCCATTGAAACCACTAACTCACCATTGGTATCGATTGGTTATGGGGTGGCTTATCCGTTTGGCGTAATAGGCGTTATTTTGTTTGCTAAGTTTTACCCAAAATTGATAAGGGCGGACATTAAAAAGGCAGAAAAAGATTACGAAAAGAGCTCTGAAGAAGGGTTTCCCGAGATTACGCATGTCAACCTAAAGGTGGAGAACGAAAATATCTTTGGAAAGACTGTTGGAAATTTGAGGGTGCGAACCATGACTCAGGCTGTTATTTCGCGGGTGATGCACGATGGACATGCCACTACTCCCAATAATAAAACGGTTCTTAGTAAAGGCGATTTGGTGAGGGCAGTTGGTACAAAAGATGCTCTTGATAAAATTACATTATTAATTGGCTCTCCAACCGATGAAAAGATTCCTCTGGATGCCGGCTACGAAGTGCAATCTATTTTAGTAACCAACACAGAAGTAGTGAATAAGGCTTTGAGTGTTTTTAATCTGTGGACCAATTATCAGGCCACCGTAACACGTATTCGGCGAAGCGGAATTGATATTACTCCGACTCCCTCAATTAAACTGCAGATGGGGGATAAAATAATGGTGGCCTGTAGCCGTGAGAACATGAAGCAGGTCATCCGCATATTTGGCAATAACGACCGGAAGCTGTCCGATACAGATTTTTTCCCGGTGGCGGCAGGTATTGTGCTCGGTATTTTGTTTGGTAAAATGTCGTTGTCTTTTGGGGGCTCGTTCTCATTTAGCCTTGGACTCACCGGTGGTGTGTTGGCCGTCTCAATGATATTGGCCCGTTTAGGACGCACCGGGCCTATTATTTGGAGTATGTCAGGTGCCGCCAATCAATTGCTGCGTCAATTGGGGTTGATGTTATTTTTGGCCTCTGTAGGTACCAAGGCCGGTGCGACCTTAGTTAGTACCTACCAAAGCTACGGGGCACAACTATTTGTGGTGGGGGCCATCCTCACTTTGTTTCCAATGATAATGGCTGTTGTGGCCGCCTATTTTATGAAATCCCTCAATGTTTTAACACTTCTGGGTTCCATAACCGGTTCTATGACCAGTACCCCCGGATTGGCTGCTGTGGACAGCATGACAGATAGTAATGCTGCTGCCATTGCCTACGCCACAGTTTATCCGGTGGCCATGGTACTGTTGGTTATTTGTGTTCAGCTTTTAGGTGTATTTTAGCAGCGCCCTTAATGTGCTGATTGAAGTTGTGTTTATTTATTGTATATTGATATACAATAAATTAAACCTGCTGCTATGATTATGAAAAGCACAATGATAGTGTTTGCTATAAACGTCCTGCTATCAGGAAGCCTGTTTGCTCAAAACTCAGGTAGTAAACAAAACGCACACCATACAGCTGCCCCCAACGAAAGGAGTATTGCAACTTCATCCCGAGCCAGCATTGAATTTACCCCGATTACCGGGTATTCACTTAACGGAAGTCTGAATTTGTATAAAGCCAAATTTAAGATGAAGAACGCGGCTCATTATGGAGGTATCTTGTCGCTTCAATTGCGGCCTGATTTCTTTGGGGAGTTTTCATATACGCGGTCTAAAACCTTTGCACACTACAAAGACTTTGTGGCAGGGCAGGAAACTGACTATGACATGGCTATTGATTACTTTCAGCTTGGTGGATTAAAGGAGCTGAGTAATGGCCCATTGGTGCCATTTGGAATGTTTGCCTTGGGTATCACCTGGTTCAATATGCAAACACACGGCGTGTCTGATCATGTATCTTTTTCCATGGCATTAGGGGGTGGAGTAAAGTATTTTTTCAGCGACAGGCTAGGAATTCGTTTGCAAGGTCGGTTGTTGTTACCAATGTATTTCTCGGGCGGTGGATTGTTTTTGGGGATTGGTTCTGGCGGAACCAGCAGCGGGGTTGGCATTAGTACGGGCGTATTAGCTGTGCAGGGTGACTTTTCGAGTGGATTAATCTTTCGTTTTTAATGGGCTAGCTATATTATAAACTAACTGCCCATTAGCA
This sequence comes from Carboxylicivirga taeanensis, assembly GCF_051851475.1. Classification (NCBI taxonomy): domain Bacteria; kingdom Pseudomonadati; phylum Bacteroidota; class Bacteroidia; order Marinilabiliales; family Marinilabiliaceae; genus Carboxylicivirga; species Carboxylicivirga taeanensis. The sequence continues at coordinate 752,243 of NZ_JBPUSJ010000001.1, forward strand.
GCTTTTAGCACTGATGGGCAGTTTATGGTATCGTTATTTATCTTTTGTGCAGTCCACATTCTTTTGTGTCGGGGTTTTCCCACCACCATCGGCCGGCTCTCACATCTTCACCTTCCATAACCGCTCGTGTACAAGGCTGACAGCCAATGCTAGGGTAATCTTTATCATGCAAAGTGTTGTAAGGTATACCTTTCTCATGGATGTAGGCCCATACTTGTTCTTCGGTCCAATCTGCCAGAGGATTTATTTTAAGCAGCTGGTTATTGGCATCCCATTCAACTTTTGCAATATCCGTTCGGGTAACCGACTGTGCAGATCGCAAGCCGCAAATCCATACATCCAAACCTTTAAAGGCGCGTTGAAGTGGTTCAATTTTGCGAACAAAGCAGCATTCTTTTCGGTTTTCTACACTTTCAAAAAACAGGTTAATACCCTTTGTATTCACCATTTTTTGCACCTTCTTCTTTTTAGGAAAATAGATTTCCAGGTTTTTTTTGTATTTGCGAGAGGTGCGGTCAATTAGGTCGTAGGTTTCAGGGAAAAGGCGACCTGTATCCAGCGTAAAAATCTTAGTTTCAGGATTGATGCTAGTCACCATTTCGGTCAGCACCTGATCTTCGGCTCCCAAGCTTGAGGCCAGCCCTATCTTGTTGCCAAAGCGCTCGATAAAATAGCTTAGTAGCTCTTGTGGACTCGAGCTGGCGAATTGCTCATTCAGTTCTTTGATTTCTTCTGCGTGCATAATCCAGTGTTTTGTGCAAATATAGTAATTAGGTTTTTAGCAGGTCATTATCATCGGGTAATTGAGTTCAATCTGCTATTATAACTAAAAAAGAGGTGAGCCACTATCTGTTGTCACCTCTTTGAAATGCTATTTTAAAGTTTGGCCTGATTAACCAAAGCAAACACCCATGCTGCGGCCTTGCTCAATTAAGTAGTGATCGGGATTAACCAGTTTAAGGCGACCTCCAACTTCTTCAAGAGGAACAGATGTTATGACGTCGTTTTTGATGGACACCATGGTGCCATACTCACCCCGATGGATTAATTCGGCCGCAAAAGCCCCATAGCGGGTAGCCAGTATTCTGTCCTGCGAACTTGGACTGCCTCCGCGCTGGATGTAGCCCAAAATGGTTTCGCGGGTTTCCAGACCGGTTCTTTTCTGTATTTTTTTACTGATGTAACTGGCTGCTGATTTCTTTTTGGGTTTTTCAATTCCTTCGGCAACAACCACAATGGAATAGGGTTTGCCTACCCGGCTTCTTTCCAGAAGGCAGTTGCAAACATTGTCGATATCGAATTCAAGCTCAGGTAATAAGATGACATCGCCGCCCGCTGCGATGCCTGAGTGAAGAGTTATCCATCCGGCATGGTGACCCATCAGTTCAATAACCATCACTCGCTTGTGGGAATTGGCAGTGGTATGAAGGCGGTCGATTGCTTCGGTGGCAATGCTAACAGCAGAGTCAAAGCCAAAGGTTACATCAGTCCCCCAAACATCATTATCAATTGTTTTGGGAATACCAATCACATTAAGGCCTTCTTTTGCCAGCAAATTAGCCGTTTTCTGAGTTCCGTTACCACCAATGCATACCAATGCATCCAAACCAAGTTTATCGTAGTTTTCTTTGATGATTTGAGGCTTGTTTTCAGTTTCGCCCTCTTCGGCTTTGAAGGGTTTAAAGCGCGAGGTGCCTAAAATGGTGCCGCCAACAGTGATGATGCCCGAAAGTGCTTTTTCTTCCATTGGGGTAACCTCGTTGTACATAAGTCCACTGTAGCCATTGGATATGCCAATAACCTCCATGCCATATTTTACGATGGCTGTTTTACCAACGCCTCTGATTGCTGCATTAATGCCCGGACAGTCACCTCCTGCAGTTAGTATACCAATCCTTTTTTTACCTTTTCCCATGGTCTGATGATGTTTTCTGTCGTCTTATTTGTTTATATCCAAATCTCAGTTTGCAAGCTCTTAAATTACTGTTTTTATACAGAATATTTACTCATCTTGATTAACAGTTTTTTTATTCATGAAACACAAGAAGGGGTATGTCTGTATGGAACAATATTTTACGGGTTATGCTAGGGTGTAATAATTTTGAAATCATGTTGCGCTTATGCCGTGTCATCGCAATTAGGTCAATGTTGTTTTGCGTTATAAAATTATCGAGCTCAGTAATGAAGTCTTCTCCGGTTATAAAGCTAAAGTCAATCTCGTAGTTGCGATAGGTTTGCTCGCAGTATAAACGCATTTCCTCCAGTCGCTCTTTATCCCATTTATCGGGAATGGAGGCTTTAAAATGAACGGCAAATATTTGCGTTTTAAAAGGACTTATTAATCGGATGAGTTTGTGTAGTGAGCGGTAGTCGCAGTCTTGAAAGTCGCTAACAAATAAGATGTTACTAATGTTGTTGGTGTTTGCTTTTGAGTTTGCCGGCACAGCCAATACCGGTACTTTGGCATTTTTTACCACATCGCTGGTAACGCTTCCGAGCAGCTCTTTAATGGTATCACCCTTGCTGCAGGTTCCCATGACTATTACATCGGGTTCTTCCCTGTTGGTTATGCTTATCAGCACATCTTCGGGGTAGCCACGTTCGAGCCGCGATAGCAAAGTGATGTTGTCGCGCTGTTGCTCATTGAGCTCCTGTTCAACTTTGGTTTTCAAATCAAGAAGAACCTGTTCGTTGATGACCCGGGATTTAACTTCGCTGTTGTCGGCATTGGAGTCGTCCAAAGGGGGCTGACAGCTAATCAAGGTAATAGCAGAGGGGATACGTTGTCCCAGATTAAGGGCATAGTTGACGGCGTTGAGCGAGTAATCTGAAAAATTAACCGGGACAAAAATTCGTACCATTGCGTAGCTTTTTAAAGTGCGTATCTCAAGTTACGAATGAAAGGCTATAAAAACAAAAAAAGCCGGCGAGCTAACCGGCTTTTTTGCAATATATGAGTTCTTTTAGATAATCAGCATGGCGTCACCATATGTGCCAAAGCGGTACTTTTCTTTAACGGCAACATTGTAGGCATCCATCACAAAATCATAGCCTCCAAACGCAGCCACCATCATTAGCAAGGTGGAGAGAGGCAGGTGGAAGTTGGTAATCATAGCATTGGCTACCTGAAATTCGTAAGGCGGGAAGATAAACTTGTTGGTCCATCCTTCAAACGGCTTAACGTGCCCATAGGTAGATACCGAGCTTTCGAGCGTACGCATAACTGTTGTTCCAACGGCGCATACGCGTTTCTTCATGTCTTTGCCGTTATTAATAATATCAGTCGCCTTTTCGGTGATGAATATTTGCTCAGAGTCCATTTTGTGTTTGGTCAGATCTTCCACATCTACCTGGCGGAAGTTACCTAAACCAACATGTAAAGTTATCTCTGAAAAATCAATGCCTTTAATTTCCAACCGCTTCATTAGTTCACGACTAAAATGCATCCCAGCCGTTGGAGCGGCTACCGCACCTTCGTGCTTGGCGTAAATTGTTTGGTAACGCTCTTTATCTTCGGGCAGTACTTCGCGGTTGATAATTTTGGGTAGGGGTGTTTCACCCATTCCATAAAGCGTTTCTTTAAACTCCTCGTAAGAGCCATCATAAAGGAAGCGCAATGTACGACCTCTGGATGTGGTGTTGTCAATCACTTCAGCCACCAGATTGTCATCATCGCCAAAATATAATTTGTTACCAATACGAATCTTACGGGCCGGGTCAACCAGCACGTCCCATAAGCGCTGTTCACGATTTAGCTCACGTAACAGAAACACTTCAATTTCGGCACCCGTTTTTTCTTTGTTACCATACAACCTGGCCGGAAATACTTTGGTGTTATTAAACACCATTACATCCTTATCGTCAAAGTAGTCAATAACATCTTTGAAAATGCGATGCTCAATTTCCTTTGTTTGGGTATTTAGCACCATTAATCGGGATTCATCACGATTGTCTGCAGGATGTAGCGCAATTAGCTCTTCCGGTAGTTTATACTTAAACTTTGATAACTTCATATATATACGTTTTACTAATTTGCTAATTGGTTATAACAAAGAAAATCACCATACAACACGTAGGATGAACCAATTATTTTCAACAATTATTAAGCTGCGCCCTGGTAGAAATTAATAGCAAAGCAGGCCTACCTTATACGTAGCATATTTTAATTTGTTGCAAAAATAGCAAGATTTTTTTCAAAATCCTCAATTGTGATGGAATCAGCCAGTTGATACGGGCCAATGCGGGTTCTCACTAATCCGGTCAGGTGGGCCCCTGAATTGAGCTCATAGCCCAGATCGCGTGCTAAGGAGCGAATGTATGTTCCTTTGCTGCACGAAATATCCAGGCGGATATTCGGGTTGTCCCAGTTAACCAGTTTTAACTCACTGATCGTTATTTTGCGGGCCTTAAGTTCCACTTCTTTTCCTTTTCTGGCTAAATCATAGGCTTTTTGGCCGTTAATTTTTAAGGCCGAAAACATGGGTGGAATCTGTTCTATTTCGCCACTCAGCGTTGCGATTGCCTCATCGAGCATCTGGCGGGTGATGTGGTCGTAGGGGAAATGTTTATCGGGCTCTGTCTCAAGGTCGAATGATGGCGTTGTAGCTCCCAGCTGCACGTCAGCCAGGTATTGCTTATCCATTCCCAGAAACTGGTCGATTTGCTTGGTGGCCTTGCCAGTGCAAACAATTACCAGGCCGCTGGCCAGGGGATCGAGAGTGCCGGCATGTCCGACTTTAATTTTTTTGATGCCCAGGTAGCGCTTTAACGACAGGCGAATTTTATTGACAATATCAAAAGATGTCCATTGCAGGGGCTTGTTAATCAACAGCACCTGACCTTCACGAAACCGCTCTTCACTGTAATCGATATTCATTGTTAATCTGCTATAAAACTAGTTGTATGGGAGAATTAAAAAAAGAGTTGGTGAACGATAGCTATCAGTCCGATAATGGCACAGTAGATAGAAAAATAGGTGAGTTTGCTGTTTCTAACCAGTTTAATCATCCAGGTGCAAGCCAGCAGGCCGGTAATAAAGGCTGCTATAAAACCTACCGTAACGGGGAGCACGGAGATGTCAGTAGCGGTGAAATCACTTGAAAGCAAATCTTTGCCCATCTTTCCCAGAATTAAAGGGACCACCATCAGAAACGAAAAACGCGTGGCTCTGGTGCGATCAATGCCGAGCAGTACCGAAGTGGAAATGGTGGCACCCGAACGCGAAATACCGGGCAAGATAGCAATGGCTTGTGCCACGCCAATAATGATTGCGTGTGCATAAGAAACCCCTTTTTCGGTGGTTTTTGCCTTATCGGCCAAAAACAGAAGCACAGATGTAATCAACAGCATGATACCCACTAACAGTATTTGGTTGTTGAACAGGGCTTCTATCTGGTCGTTAAATACGATTCCAACAAAGGCGGCCGGGAATAGAGAGGCCACAATTTTTAGTGAAAAAATGGTTTGGTCATTCCATTTAAATTGGAATAAACCCGAAATTATTTCAATAATCTCTTTACGAAAAACCACAATGGTACTGATGGCTGTGGCCCCATGTAGCATTACGGTCATAAACAGGCTTTCTTTGCCTACTGTATTGGCGCCAAAAATAGCTTTGGCAATTTCCAGGTGACCACTGCTGCTCACAGGCAAAAACTCAGTTAATCCCTGGATTATTCCAAGGATTAATGCTTCAAAAATTTCCATAAAATCAGTTGGTGTAATTACTTATCGGTCTTTGGCTTTTTCATAATGGCGTATATCTCAAATAAGAAGCCAAATAAAACAACAATTGGGGCTAGTGTAATGCGCCTGAAGCTGAAAATCTCTTCATTAAACACAGTTGGGTCTTCGCTTCGGCCGCCAATCATTAAAACAAAGCCTAAAATGATGATGCCGAACCCGATGGCCAGTAGTATGTAGTTTTCTTTTGCTAATGCAAACTGAAACTTTTTATCCTGTTCTTTTTGTGACATGTTGTTCTTTTTAAAAATGATAATAGTTTGTACCTGATTATCTTATAAATATAAATCGTCGGTGCGAAGATTAAGATATTTATTGACAGCAAAAAATGTGGAAATCAATGTAATAAATATTCCCAGTGCAATAACAATTCCAAATAATATCAGGATAAGATCCATGTTGTTGAAGCCTACTACACCAGCGAGCTCCTGACTGCTGAAATAGATGAGCAAGGCCAAAAGGGCGATGGCCAGCACGGCACCAACAAACCCATGCAAAATACTGCCCCAAAGAATGGGTCGGCGGATAAAGCTTTTAGTGGCACCAACCAGTTGCATGGTGCGAATAATAAAGCGTTTTGAATAAACCGACAGGCGAATGGTGTTATTAATGAGTGCAACAGCTATCAAAAGTAATAGCAGCGAAAAGCCTGACAATACCAAGGCAATGCGACGCACATTTTGATGCACCAGGTGGATGATGTTTTTTTGGTAAATCACTTCTTTTACTTGTGGAAACTCCAAAATCACATGCTCCACTTTCACCAGGCTATCGGGGTTGGCGTATTCGGCAAATAATTTCACATCAATAGACGAGAGCAGCGGGTTGTAACCTAAAAACTCAACAAAGTCTTCTCCCAGCTCATTTTTTAAATCCTCAGCCGACTGGTCTTTATCCACATACTCGGTTTGCTTGATAAAAGGGGAGGTGCTCAATAATTTTTCCAACCTTTTTACTTCTGCTTCGCGAGCGTTGTCTTTGATTAATATGGTAAAACCAATATTTTCTTTGACGTAGGATGACAGGCGTTGTGCATTTAACAGCAACAAACCAATAATGCCTAACAGAAACAGCACCAGTGCGATACTGATAGTGGTTGTGATGTATGAGCTTCGAAGCTTACGACCGCTTGCTATGTGTTTTTTATGTGCCATTTTATTGAATTACTGCAAAAATATAAAATGCCTTTGGATGAGTCGGAAAAGATGGCAATTAATCTTTGAATTAACAAAAATTAACTGGTTACACTTATTTGTATTTAAGTGGGCTTGCGGCTGTTATTTCTCTAAACATTTTGCATTTTTGTAACACTATACACTTTTGTTATGAGCGTTAAACTGGTTAAGATTACCTCCTATTATAAAGATTTTCTTAGTTACTACTATCAAAGTCATTCGCATGCTGGTCACAGCTATAATGAACAGCATCAGCACCTGATGATGCAGCGTTTTGCTTGGTCAGATGCCTACGCTCATGCATTCAGTCAGTTGGGCTGGGAGGCCAGCGAGATTGTGGCCAATGCCCGGCCTTTGCAAGAGCAGTGGTGTGTGGAAAACAATGTGGAGGCTGGTACCGATAAAGAGATTGTTCTTGCCCAGTTAAAACAACTGCAACCCGATGTTATTTGGCTGCAGGACAGCTATAGTTTTAACGGAAGTTATATCGAACAGCTCAGAAAAGAAATACCTGCTATTAAGCTGGCTATTGGAAATTGTTGTTCGCCTATTTCACCACAGTTTTTTGCCGACTTTATGAGCTTTGATTTCATAACGGTTTGTGCACCTTATTTTAAGGAGCTGCTTGAAAAAAGCGGATTACCAGAGTGTCTGGTTGTGCCTCATGCTTTTGATGGGCGCATCCTGCAAGTGTTGCACAATGACATTGAGAGCAAACACGATTTCCTGTTTTCCGGCTCCTTAATTCTGGATCAGAATTTTCACAGGGAGCGCATACAATTTCTTGAGCAATTGGTGAGTGATGGAATTGACATCAACCTTTTGGTTAATTTAAACACTAGCTCTTCCAAAGGTATTCTTCTGCGTCAGCTGGCTTTTGGAGCCAGCCGCCTCTTTGATAAAGCCGGCCTTCATGCGATTAACAGGCATGTCAAAGGGTTCAATAAAGTGAGTAAGCTTCAGTTTTTCCCCAGGGCATCCAAGGTGAGTGAGCGCCTAATGCAGGCCATTAAAGCGCCCGTGTTTGGCCTAGAAATGTTCAGGGAAATAAGGCGTTCTAAAATATCGTTTAACATTCACGGCGACATAGCCAGTGATTTTGCTGCCAATATGCGGATGTATGAGGTGACTGGGGCAGGAGGTTGTTTGTTAACCGATTGGAAAAAAGATTTGAATGTTTACTTTAATGATGACGAACTCGTAGCTTACCGCTCCTTGGCAGAAGCAAAGGAAAAAATTGCCTGGTTGCTGGCGCATCCCAACGAGTTGGAGGCCATTGCTCAACGCGGACAAAAGCGCACCTTGACTGAGCACACCTTTGCGAACCGGGCATCGCTGCTTGCCGAAGCTATCAGGAAACGGCTTTAGTAGGTGCGCAGTTGTTCGATAAGTTCAGTTCCGGTTATGGATGTAGGGCCTTTATCCACGATGGCCTCCAATTGCTTTGTGTAATATTGCTTGATGCCCGGATACTGTGCTTCATCGAAATTACAGTTGTGCCACAATAGAACCAGCACGCCACCAAACTGCTTTATTTCATTAATTAAATAATTAAATGAGTCGTGCATGTTGTTGTAATCCATGTTTCTATATCCAAATAGAGTGGTGTCCATTACAGTTAACGGGATCTCCCAAATATCAAGCATCCTGTTGTTTTGGTGATCGTAAGGCTTGAAGGGGTAGCAGTATGAATTACGAAAGCCTTCGTGTTCGGCAAATCCCATTGTTGTATCGTATAATAGCCCGGCATCTTCCTGTCGTTTTAGCGTATCCGGGTACTGAAACTTGAGAAAATGCTGTCGGATTCCAATGACTGCCTGACCAGCTGCTTGATCCATTCTGGTTTTGGCGCTTCGCATGGCACTAGATTCAGTGGCAGTAGAGATGGAGCCATGAAGGCCAACTTCACACTTATCTTTCAAAAGTTGGCTTATGAGCTTTTTAATTCGTTTTTCTTCAAGATGGTATTTAGCATCGTGCGGGGAACCATCGCGGTTTAAAAAATACCACACTGACTTTAATTGTAGTGCTTTTTCAATTCTTCGCAGCTCGTCAAAATTCCACCACGGATCCTGTTTGGTTCCCGGGAAAATAGTAGGAATAAGGGCACTAATGCTGGCTTTCAATAGGCGACTCTTGTTGTAATGTGCTTTTTTTAAACCAACCAGTTGAAGCAGCTTGTAGGTTGTTTCTCTCCAGTGATAGTAGTTGATGCGATCCACATCGTGGGTCAGCATAAACCCGAAGTCGTTGAACAGTCGCTTACGTTTGCAGCTGAGGTGGTGCTTTTTACAAAATTGCTCGATGCCATCAGCGATGATGTCGAAATAGTAGTTGACCACCGGTATCTGCACGCAGTCGGTTTGATACTGAACCGAGTTTTTATACTGAAAACGGCCCATCGTGTCTTTATCAGAGCTGAGGGTTTCCTGGTAGGCACTCAATAGATAAAAGGCTGCTTTTAGCAGGTCGTGGTGAAATATCAGGTTGCCGTTCTGCCATTCGTAAAGTGGCAGTTGTTTCTGGGCCGGAAACAGATTTGGAAGCTGCTTGTTGTTGTATTGGATGCGTTCAGTCAGATCGATGCCTCGTGTCGAGCTCCGAAAGATAATACCGTAATCGATGTTGGCTGTTGATAAACAATAATGCATGCGTTTTTTTAGCTCTTCATCAAACTCAATATGTAATTGAAGATGAAAGAGCACATAGTTAAGCTGTTCTTTATTTAGTGCACTTAGCATGAATGATTCATTTTTATGAACGACACTTCTTCAAGAATTTCAGACGTTGCAAATGCATGATAATCATATTGCTTTAATAGCTTAATAACATCTCTTGTTTTTTGGTTACCATTGGGGTATAAACGATGATGAAATTCGATGAGTATTTGCTTAATTTCAATGCCCAACTTAAGAATGTCTGGAATCACTTCGTATTCGGCCCCTTCAATATCCATTTTAAGCACATCAATGCATTTGTGACCCAATTCACCGACAATTGTTTTTAGGTCTTTAACCGGCACTTTAATCGCATTGTCCCAACTGGTCACCGCATTATCGACCAAGCTACCCGACACATGATGTTCATTTTGCGGCAGGAAAAAAGATAGCTCTCCGTTCTTATTGCTGATGCCTATTGGAGTGAAATTAAACCTGGGAATATCACCTTTCTCTTTAACCCATTCGATTGATTTTGGAGTTGGGTCGAAGCCATAGACCTTGCAATTGAACTTCTGGATTAATGCGGTATCAAAACTTATGTCCTGACCGATACCAAATGAGTATACAATGGATTCAGAATTGATGTATTCGGGTGCCACGTAGAAACCCCCGTTTTGACCTCCCATCCATTGATGTTTAAGCTTAACGGATGTCTTGATATAAGGTGATTTTCCGCGTAATACACGATATAGTTGTATAATGGTCTTTTTAAATTGATGCACTATTTTTGATTTAAGCTTTTAATATTAGCAATGATATCCTTGGGTTTATTCCATTTAGCCCACGCCTGTTTGATTCTTGTTTTTTCAATGGGTTCGAAAAAATTGAAAAGAAATAAGCAAGCTATAAACAGGCCAATAATGACAATTCGGATCAGAACGTCCATTACAAAGTTAAAATTCGGAATATGGAAATAGCTGCTGCAGAAGATAACGCCTAATAAGAGGATAGTAGTTATTTTCCGCCATTCATATTGAGTACCCTCTATTTTCCGACTCTGGTATAAGAAACAGGCTGCAGCTATTAACTGTGACAAAGCTGTTGTCATGGCAGCCCCTTCTTTTCCAAAACGTGGAATGATTAAAAAGTTCAGTCCCACATTTAAGGCGCCAACCGATATGGTTATGACAGAAATCAGTTTGGTGAGCTTGGCTTTTGTCAGAGGGAGTCTGAATATTTGTTGCATACCTGAAAAGATAAGTCCGATCATCAGGAACGGGATAACCGGAATGGCATCGTAATATTCAGTTTTACCAGCCATGATAACGAAGATAATTTCCTTTGCAAAGGCAGTAATGATAATGCCTGCCAATACCATAAAAAGCATGAAATAGCTAAGTATTTTGATGTGATAGCGTGAGCTATCATCCTCACTCATTGTTTTATAATACTGGTAGGTGTAGGAGGTTATGAAGGTCCCCATTATTAGAACCTGTAGCAAGTTGGTCACTTTTGTTGCAACTGAATAACTACCAACGGCTTCAAGCGAATAATACGCTTCAAGAATGTAACGGTCGCTAATAACTAATAAATGAGTTAAAACATTTGATATGGCTAATGGATAGCCGTAATTAATCATCTCTTTTAGCAAGTGGCCTTTAAACTTTATATGACAGCTTTTTATGATGAGGGGGAGAGTGATCAGAAAGGTTAGGGAGTTAGCCATCAATTGACCGATATATATCCCTTTGAAGCCATTGTTTTCAACCTCAAGTTGGTAAAAGGTAAATAGTATTGTGAGTATGATATTGAGACTTTGATAAGACGTTTGTTTAAAGGCTTTCTGCTGGAGCCTTAGCATTATGAACGGTACGTCATATAATAATCTGAATAAACCGGATAAACAGAAGAAAGTAATGATACGCTCACTTCCTTCGGTATCAAAAACATTAAGGTTAAAAAGGATTATTGCAGTTAAAAACACGCCTATCGAGTTGCTGGCGACATTAAATATATAGGTGGTGAAAAACAACGCTTGCCTGTCTTGGCGGGTTTTCATTTCGTAGTACCATCTGGTAAAACCGCTTTTTGTGCCCCAGGCTGCTATAGTCATTAAAAACAAGAAGGCCGATTCATACAGCATCATCAGGCCAATTTCGTCTTTGCCCAAATAACGGGAGTAAAGCGGCAGAAGTATTAATCCACTGGCTTTTGTTATAAAGTTGCCAATGCCATAAAAAACGCTTTCTTTGAAGAGTTGTCGGAGCTTGTTAAGCATTAGTAGTTAATTCTTTCATTTTCATCAACGTATTAAAGATAACTCCTTTATTTTTGCTTAAGTGATAGTATGGTTGCAAACTGAAGTTGAAGCCTGATTTGTATCTAGCGATCGTCGGTGTATTGGCACCTCTAAAGTCATAGGACTCTATTTTACATTGATAGAGCAAATCAAATATCTTATAACTTAAAAGTTGATTGAGTCCAGTTTTAAAATATTCTTCATTGCCTCCGGCTTGAAAGTCAATGGCATGTGAGTGGTTGTGGATAATGACACGTGTGGCAACAGGTATTCCTTCATAATACATATTGCAGACTTTAATCATACCTGCTTGATTTAATATTTTGCAGAAAGTAACAAACTCATCCTGTTGAAGAATATGTTCTTTGTTATTTTTATCTAAAGACCGCTTAATTAATTGGTGGCTAATAATTATTTCTTCTTCTGTATTTGAGTAATCAAAACGGTAATTAAGTTTAAGTGCTTTTTTGATTTTATTTCGAACATCAGGGTTGAAGTTGGTTATCATCTTATCAACCTCTGTAATTTGTCCAGTGTATGTATATCTTATTTCAGGAATAAAACCGTTCCAGGTAAAAGGGCGAATATCAATATTAGTGCAGCTGAGTGTATATTCAATGTGATGAAAGTGTTTCTCAAAATGGCTGTTAAAAGCCTGATAGATTTCAAAATAGTAACTTTCTTTTTTGGATTGCAATTTAGTTGATCTTTCGAGATATATAATATGATTATCAATGCCTAATAGGTTTATGATTAAATTATACTTGAGTCTTTTGCGATAGAAATATGCAAAACCAGCTATGATTTCATCGTTGTCATTGTAGCAACCAAGTATTTCAAATTTTTCACCTTTTGCTTTACTATAGGCATTAAACCACTCCAAGTGATGAAAAGGGCTTATGTTTGTTGAATTATTCAATAATTCACTCCATTCATCAGTCGCATTTTCGTTGGCTATTTTCTTGATAGTATATTTAGGCATTGTACTTACCTTTGAATATTAAGACTTTATTATCTGAGGAATATACAAATACATTTGATTTGCTTTTTACCTTTTTTCGATTGCTAAATTTAGCTTTAATAATTGTGAACTGTTTATTATTAATAGTCAGATAGACAGGGACGTAATTTTTCATTACGTTATAGTTACGAAATACGAGTTCTGGTTTGCCAGTCAACAATAACTCGCCATCTTCTTTAGTGGGTTTTCTGTAGTATTTTTTTGTTTCTGAAGGTTCTTTAATTGGTAGTTGTGCATTAATTGAAAACAAATCTAAAAGGTTTTCAAGATCTTTGGCTGCGGCCTTTCCGCATTTTTTAGTGTAAGATAATACAGTCTCTTCTTCGCTTAGACTAAATTTTGATTGTTTAATAATTCTTCCCGAATCTATGCCTTCATCAATAAAGTGTATAGTAGCACCTCCAAACTGTTCATTGTTTTTAAACATCCAAAAAATTGGATTAGCTCCTCTGTATTCTGGCAGAAGAGAAGGGTGTACGTTAATGCATCCTATGTGAGGAATCGCTAATACCTCTTTTTTTAATATCTGATTGAAGTTGGCGACAACGATTAAGTCGGGCTTGAATGATTCGATCAATTTGATGGTGTCCTTCGAATTAACATTGGACGTTGTCAAGACATTTATGTTATAATACGATACTAAATCAGGCAATTGCCAGTTATCTATTTTGAAATATTTAATTCTACAGGAGCGGATTATCTTCTGAATAAATAATGGTAACTTCTTAAGTATCTTTTTACCGTAAGAATTTGAGCTAACATTTTGATAAGGTTTTATCAGGCACATGAGCTCCACGTTGTTATGGTTTAACAAAGAGTTTAATACCATGGTGGTAATAGGACCTCCCATGCCAAGAAAAACAACCCTAATCATAAATATTCCTTAATTGATTTGAAATTTAAAAGTGCTTTGTTTTGTACGTTAGATACTTCTTTATTTAGTGTTTCAGAGATAAATGCTCTATTAGTCCATAGATGTTTGAATAAACCTTTCATCTCATCTAAGTCAGTTGGGTTACAGAGAAACTTTTCGTAATTGATCAGCCTTAGAAAACCTCTTAATTTGTGTGCTTTAGGTTCGTGCCCATAATCATAAACAATTGTTGGGACACATTGAGAAATGCCAGCAATGGCGCCATGTAATCGCCCGCTTATTAATGCATCAAAATTACCAATCACAGCTTTTGCTCTTTTGGCATCGAATAATTCATTAAATAAAAAGATTCTGTCTTTGTACTTATCCGGAATCATCTCATACAATTGTTTCAGGATATAGTAATCATTCCCATACGCCAGTTCTCCATTATCCAGAGTTGTATTGCCATGGGACATTAATGCCACTTTAAAGTTATAAGTATCATAAAGGTGTATTAGGAAGTCTGCAAAAATCGCTAATTCATCATTATCTCTGGGGAGTTTATTATAAGGTGCATTTTGGAGAGTCCATCCAGTTAAGATGAATCCTACAAGCTTATCTTTATCTTGAATTCCATATTTCCTTAGTAGCTCTAGCTCTGAATCCGTCGGATTGCCCTTAAAGAGGTAAGAGGGACATGCTGATGTTTGAGTAATTTTCTTCTTTAGCCCGAGCTCAATTAGCAGGTCAGTGCTTATGGGCTCTCGATTTAAGATTATTTGTGCTTTGTTATATAGATATTTGACTAACAATCGTTTGTATAATTTCTTGAATGGACCTGGTGAACTAGCCAGAATAAACACTTTCTTTTTTAGGGCATATGCAATAAACATTTTTGCTGCACCTTCTAAAAAGACATTGAATTTTGCATTTTCGCCAAAGACATCACCGCTGAAATCGATTACAAAATCAGAGCTACTAATTTCTTTAAGTAATTTACTCGAGTTTAATATTCCAATATACTTTCCAAAGCTAATTTTATATACTATTAGTTTTAATAGATCTTTAATTGTTTCTTTTGCAGTATACTTGCCATAATTCCAGAATCGTTCATCTCGTAAGCATGTAATAGCTTTATGCTTCTCAAAACTTTCTGATAGCTGAAATGATGTTCTTATGGTGTGGTTTGGAAATTCCTTTTTCAAGTTGTCAATAAACGGTTCGACAATTGCAAAATTCCCTAAATTTCCAATTTCCAGGCCGCCTAATCTTGCAGATAATAAACCGGTTAAAAAGATATTTTTATGATTCATTGAATAATAAATTGTTTCTGCAAATTTAATCTAATGTGATAAGCAAAAAAAAAAAGACCGATAATATCGGTCTTTTATTCCTGTATATTGATAGGTTTTACTTAGTTCTGTGAATAAATAGTTTTTCTTTAATTATCGTTTGGTTGAACACCTGCGTTAGGTTGGTTTTATAATTGATGTCATTGTTTCTGTACTGACCTCCGGTTATTATAAATTTGCCATTTACTTCATTTCCTCTCATTGCAATGGATGCTAACTTAATATCGCTTGTTAGATTAATCCATATATCATCGTTAGGAGAATATAATTCTGTGGATGACAGGTAAACTCCATTATTGATGCCGCCTGTTATAATTAATTGATTATTGATAGTCCCAAATGAACAACCTATTCTCGGTGTATTTATTGGTTTTAATACTGTCCACTCTTGTGTGTCAATATTGTATGCATGGACATTATTTTTACAGGAATATGAATCGCCTGGCATATCCGAGCCACCAGCAAAATAAATCTTGTTATCAAGAATTGTTGTTACTGTTCCTGGGTAAAATGTTGGAATAGTGTTTACAACTGTCCATCTTTTTTCAACAAAATTATATTCTTCGATAGTTGCAGTGACTTCGGGATCGCTAAGTCTAACAAGACCTCCTACAGCATAAAGTTTACCATTGTAAGAAAACAAGCCATGTAAATAGCGGGCATGGTTCATTGATTCTATTACTGACCATGAATCTAATTCTGGGTTATATACATCAACTCGAGTAGAGCCAGTATTAGTGCCTTCAGTTAATCCTCCTGCAACATAGATTAATCCATCAATTGCTGCTGCTGCACCTATGGTTCGTCCAATTGGCATTGGAGTTAGTTCAGACCATGTGTTAGTGCTTGGATCATATACTTCAGAAAACCTTGTTGTGAAATTATTCTCACCTTCTCCACCAAAGGCATAAAGTTTACCATTTAGTTCGCATGTTGCTGCATATCTTCTTAAGTTGTTCATTGGCGCAACCTCTTGCCAGGTCCCGTCAATTTTCTCCGTTACAACTGTATTTCCCGAGAATTCAAAACCATCTGGCGCTTCTGCGTCAAAGCTAATAATGCCTGAGCCAGCAGGGATGGTATTATGTTGGCCTGGAGTCCAATGTGTTCCATCATAAACCAAAACATCACCAATTGCTGGTTCGTTTTCAGAAACTCCAATGTTTTGAATTGTATTCGCGTTCCACAGAGAAGAATTGGTTGTAGCGCCAATAGATTTATCATTTATTTCAATGCCAATACCAGCTTTGAGATTAATGTTGGCATCTTTGGCAAATAGCGCATAAGGTACACTACTGAAAGGAGAGACGCCTATTTCTTCGTATGAACCAGAGTTGTCAATCTCTGCTTCTACTTTGATAAATAATGTTTCATTAGCCCAGTTGATATCACTAAAAACATCAGCAGAAGCACCTTCTCCAATTTTAAGGTTGATTAATCCATAATCATTTGTTTGGGTCATATGTGCTTCGGAATATATTACCGAACCGGATGGACTTCCCTGAAGCAAGGATAAGCGAATGGATACATCTTTATTTGAAATATAGTTTCCATTATTATCCCTGATTAATGTTTGATAATTGATATTCTCCGGGACTTGGGCATTGATTGAGGTTATAATGAAAACAAACAAACTGATTATAGCGTATTTTTTCATATAGATTTATTTTTCAGAAGGTTTTATTGCTTAATTACTTTTTGTTTAAAGGTTGTTTCGTTATTAAATATAGTTAGGATATAGTTTCCAGGTGCCAGGAACGATGTGTTTATTCGGTGATCAGTTAGCTTATTTTGCTCAATAATATCACCGTTAGCACCAACTATACAGTATGTAAATCCTTGGTCTAGATTTACTCCTTTAACATAAATGTGGGTAGACACAGGGTTTGGAACAATACTGATTGAGGATTCAGTATTGTTCATGTTGCTGGCTGTTGTCTGAATTTTCATTGGAGTAAATCCTTGGCTAAAGGTGGTGTTGGTACCAACCAGTATTCCTATTATTGGTTCGCCAATGCTTGTTGAGAAGTTATATTCAGACTGATGAGAGAAGCCTGTCGTAGAAATCAACTGGCGTTCTTGTGCGAGACTCGAATACCCAATCATGAGTAGTAATAGAGTGTATAATATTTTCATAGTAATAATTTTCTGATAACTAAACAAAGAAATAGATTTTGATTTTATAATCAAAATACACATGTAAAATAATATTTAGGCATCATTTTTGCTTGCAATCTGCCGCAAACCTTACTCTTATTGACATGAAAAAATTCAGTAAAAATTGGTTATTGAGTCAAATGAGATCTGCTGATTTTCCCAGAGCCATGTTGCTCTATCAGCTGATGGTGATACTCATTATTTTATTGATAATTGTATTCTGACAAGCCTTTTAACCAATAAACTTCGCATCTGTTTAAACTTTCCATTTATTACTTAGCAGAGGCGGAGTTTTATCCCAATGCCTAAAGCACACCATCAGATTGCATCCAGGCAAGAACGTATTTTATTTCGGCATAGGAATAGTTGCGTTTCAAAGTCTCGCGTATTTCTGAAAGACCTTTTCCTTTACTGGCCTTAATTCCTTTTTGGATGGCCTCACGACTTTCGAAATCAACAAAATCATTGAGCGAAAGGATGTTTTCCTGGATGCATTTGGCCAGGTGCGACTCGATGGTTGTTTGCACCAGTCCGCGCTCCGAAACGATGGAGTCAACACCATGCCCTTGCTTATACAAGGCGCAAGTAACCAGGTAGCTCGCCACTTTGGGCGGTTTTATCGCCTTGTCTTTTGCAGCAGCTGGCTTCTTGGCGGAAGCCTCAGTTTGCCTGCTTAAATCAGGTTGTTCAATATCTTCTTTGTTAACATCCAAGCCATTTTGCGATGATTCAAGTAGCTTTTTGGCCTTCAGCATGTCTTGAGACAGGGAGTAATAAGCCGCTGCCAGTTCCTTTAGTTCGGTGGTGTAGGCTTTCATCCCTTTTTGCGAACCAAGTGTTTCTATGTGGTTAATAATGCTGGAGTGGCATTGCTTAATGGTGGGCTGGAAATAGGCAATGGCCTTATGCACTCGCTCTACCAGAAGGTTCAGGTAATTATCGCCTCCGCTGATGATGATGCGGTGAACCTGCGCGCGAAAACTGTTGGCCACATTCTGCAGGGGTGCAGTATCCGTTAGTAGTTGAGTGGCCCAGTCCTTGTATTGCTGTTTTTTAGAACGTTTTTCATCTTTTGTATAAGACTGCACATGCTGATGAAGTGTCAGCATCAGGTCGTTAAAATCAAAGGCCTGCAGCACAAACTGATTAAAGTACTTCTGCGATTCTTCTTTCAGTATCGGTGCCAAATCATTGGGATCCATTTTTTGCTCCACAAAGCTGCGCAGCGAATCATCGGCTGCAATACCTTGCTGCGGAATAGGAGATAGCAAGACTAATCCATTCAGTGAGGTTAAGCGCGAAAGGGCCACATAAATTTGTCCGGCAGCAAATGCTTTGTTGACATCAATGATGGCCTTGTCAAAGGTGAGGCCCTGACTCTTATGCACAGTAATGGCCCAGGCCAGCTTTAGCGGAAATTGTTGAAATTCGCCAACCACTTTTTCTTCCACCTCATTGGTTTCCTTATTGAGGGTGTATTTTTTATTTTCCCAGGTATAGGGCTCAACCCTGACGGGGGCCGTACCATCGCTGAAACTCACCTCAATTTCATTGCGGCTGATAAAGGAGATGGTGCCAATTTTGCCATTGAAATAGCGTTGCTGCCCCGAAAAGTCATTTTTGATAAACATCACCTGTGCCCCTTTTTTAAATTCTATTGTGGGGAGTAAAGGGTATTGCTGTTCTTTAAATTCGCCCTTTATGGTTGCTTTAAAGGCATACGTTTGGCCTTTGAGCTCGGCCAAGCATTCTTTATTTTTGGCATCGGCAATGGCATTGTGCGTGGTGAGCTGAATGTAGCCATCGTTATTTTCCTGATTGAACCCAGGCCGGTAATATTGATTGAGCAAATCAATGTCGGCGGGTGTAACCTGGTTATCACGAAAGTGATTTAGTAAATCAACAAAATCCTGATCGGTTTGGCGGTAGACTTTTTGCAGCTCAATGTGCACGGGCTGCTGCTGTTGCAGCACCTGAGCATCAAAGAAATAAGGGCTTTTGTAATACTGACTCAGGTAGGTCCATTCGGCCTGCTTGATAACAGGAGGTAATTGCAACATATCACCAATAAACAACACCTGTATTCCTCCAAATGGGGTGTTGCGTTCACGGCGCACATGGCGGCAAATCAGATCGATGGCATCCAGTAAATCAGCTCTCAGCATACTCACTTCATCAATAACCAGCAATTCCATCTGCTTAATGAGGTTGCGCTTCACCTTATGCATTTGCAGGTTTTTAATCAGTGTGCGCGGTGTGTTAAAATGTGCCAGCGTTTCCATACGTGCTGTATCCATCCCGTTATTGTCGGGCATAAAGGCGCCAAACGGCAGTTGAAACAAGGAGTGCAAGGTGACACCTCCGGCATTGATCGCTGCAATACCTGTAGGAGCGGCTACTACAATGTTTTTATGAGTGTGCTCTTTAATGCGGTGCAATAAAGTGGTTTTACCCGTGCCGGCTTTACCGGTTAAGAAAACACTTCGGTTGGTAGTGTTGATGTATTTGGAGACGAGTGACTGAAGTGATTCTGACTGCGCATTCATGAATTTAAGTTTATTAATCGGGCAAGATAAGGGAAATTGTGCTCGGTGCAAAGTTCTCCCTGCTTGTTAAAAGAGTGAATATTGACTTTCGACTTAAGGCTTTTTGTACCTTTGCACAAAAATAAAGGGACATGGCGAATCTGGATAATTATAAAGCATTGCTCGAAGAGGTTGATACAACTACACTTAAATTGTGGGATGAGCACCAAAACAATATGGCCTGTAAAAAAGGCTGTGATATGTGTTGTCTGAATTTTGATGTGTTTCCCATTGAGTTTGATTACATAAAGCAACAAGTTGAGGCCTTGTATCCTGACGTATTAAGTCAACAGGCACCAGAGAAGTTAGGAGAGAAGTGTGTTTTTCTTAATGAGCATCGGTGCAGCATTTACGAGGCACGCCCCATAATTTGTCGAACGCATGGTTATCCTTTATTGTATATGAATGAGGCGGGTGATCAGTGGGAGTTATCGCATTGCGAACTGAACTTTACGACTGTGGATGAGGACTACTTTCATGAAGAAAACTGTTATGCACAGGATACCTATAACAGCCGCTTGTTTATGCTGAATAAAGAGTACATCAAAACCGCTCATCCGGATAAGAATGAATTCGATTTGATGCCTTTATCTCACTTACTGAAGTAACTATCTACTTCACCCGGTTCTCGTTGCACCACTTCCAATGGTGTTGGTTTACCGGGTAGTTACGACAAATACCGGCTCTCGCAGGGTAAACACCACATGAAAAGAATCCATTTTCAACCTTTAAAAAGATGCAATCGCCATTGGCCTTGGTTTTTAAAAAGTGACCATCGGCATAGGTGGGCCCCATGGGGTCGGTAAATGTTTCGCGCTGTAAATTGGTATATTTTTCCAAAGCTGTCATTTCATCATTATTCAGCTCAACAAACGGAAAGTTACGGCAGCAAACACCACAGTTTTGGCAGGTAAGCGATGAGATTTTATTTTCCATAATTCAATTAATTTAAGTGTAATCAATTGGTTGTGAATGGAAAAGTAATGGCATTCTAAAGTTGATAAAAATATCCCATCCGGCTCAAAGGTAAGGGAGTTTTAGCTATAAAAGCCAGTTATTAGCGCAATAAGTAGAATTATTGGGTACTAATAAAAAACTCTACCTCATGCTAGTATTGTGTTTCAACTCTTTACTAACTTTAAAACAAAATAATTTTACCTAAACAATATGGTCAAGAACATGCTGCTGTGTGCCTCGCTTTTGCTGGGCATATTACTGATGAATGCTTGTCAGAACAAGCCTCAACAAACAACTGAAGAAGTGGCTTTTAATAAAAAAGTCAGTGCCTTTACTTCCGGGATTATTTCCAATGAAGGAAGTGTGCAGATTCAATTTTCGGAGAAACTACCATCTATAACTCCCGGACAGGAAGCGGACAAAGGCCTGGTGGCTATAAGTCCAGGTATTAAGGGGCAGCTGGTTTGGCTCGATGGTCATACGCTTGAGTTTCGACCAAACGAGCGCATGCCCTCAGGCACTCAGTATCAGGTGGAGGTGGATTTAGCGGAACTATTCGCCGATGAGGATGAGCCTTTTAAATTCAGTTTTTCAACCATTGAGCAAAATTATCGTGTTCAATCACTTGGTTTGGAGCCGGATGCAGTGGATGACTTAAAACTAAATACTTATCGGGGCCGCATTACGATGGCCGATTATATCGATAACAGTCAGGTGGAAGCTTTACTTAAAGCATCACAGGATGGTCGCCCCTTAGAGATTCAATGGCAGCATCAGAGCAGCGAAAAGCAGCATGCTTTTGAGGTGAAGGGAGTAGAGCGCAGCGAGCAAAGCAGTGCGCTGTTGCTCGAGTACAATGGCAAGGCTGTTGGAGTTGATAAATCGGACCGCGATGAGGTGGAAGTACCATCATTGACCGATTTTAAGGTGACCGATGTGAGAGTGGTGATGCAGCCCGAGCAATATGTGTTGGTGGTGTTTTCTGATCCATTGGATGAGCGTCAGAATATTAATGGGTTGATTGATATCAGTGAGGCATCACGGTTAAGGTATGTTATTGAGCGCAACCGTGTAAAAGTGTATCCTTCGTACCGTTTGACGGGGACGCATAAAGTAACAGTTGCTGAAGGAATAAAAAATATTTTGGGGTATGTGCACAAGGCTTCGAAGAGTTACGATATGGTTTTTGCAACTCCCAAACCCGAGATACAATTAATTGGTAAAGGAACCATTTTGCCAGGCTCCAATGGGCTAACCTTTCCCTTTAAAGCCGTCAGTCTAAAAAGTGTGCAGGTCCGCATCATCAAAATATTTGAAAACAATGTGGCGAATTTTTTACAGGTGAACCACATGGATGGGCAGTACCAGCTTCGCCGTGCCGGCCGGCTGGTGCACAAGCAAACCATTCGTTTGGATAACGATCCTTCGCTTGACCTGACGCAATGGAATACTTTTTCTTTGAACCTTGCCGACTTGATTACCCCTGATCCGGGAGCGATATATCGAATTGAGCTGAAGCTGCGTAAGCAGGACAGCGTCTATCCTTGCGGTGATACTGGTGAGGAAGAGCAGGCCCAGGAAGAAGACGGCATCACGGAGGCGGATATAGCCTATTGGGATCAGCCGAATGAATATTACAACTCCTACTGGGATGCTTATGATGATTATTACTACGATTGGCGTGAACGCGATAACCCATGTTCGCCAATGTATTTCCGCAACAAGGTAGTGAGCCGTAATATACAGGCTTCCGATATTGGTATCATTGCTAAGCAAGGCACGGATAAGGTGGTGCTGGTGGCTGTTACAGATTTGCGAACCACGCAGCCATTGGCCAGCGTAGAGGTCGATATTTTAAATTACCAAATGCAGGTGGTGGGTCAAGCACGCACCAATGAGCAAGGGATGGCGCGTATCGCTGTTTCGCAAAAACCATTCTTGCTGATAGCCAAGAATGATAAGCAAAGAGGCTATTTGCGATTGGATGATGGCAGTTCCTTGTCGTTAAGTCGCTTCGACGTGAGTGGGCAGGTCGTTCAAAAGGGCATGAAGGGCTTTATCTATGGCGAGCGTGGCGTATGGCGACCAGGCGATACGCTTTTTGTGTCGTTCATGTTGGAAAATAAGGGGGAGCAGTTGCCTAAAGAACACCCCATTGTTTTTGAATGGGTGAATCCACATGGACAAACCATCAACCGTCAGGTACAAGGGCTCAACGATAATAGCATCTACGTATTTAAAACACAAACCAGCCCCGATGCGCCAACTGGCATGTGGCGCACGCGTATTAAGGTGGGTGGCAGTACCTTCGAAAAAGGGATGAGGGTAGAAACCATTAAGCCCAATCGCTTAAAAATAAAGCTCGATTTTAAAACAGAACTACTTATGCCTGGTCAGGCAGCAAGCAGCTTGTTAGAAGCTAAGTGGCTGCACGGTGCAGTTGCACGTCATCTGAAGGCCGACGTAAAAGTGACCTTGAATCAGAGTACAACCAGCTTCAATAAATACCCCGATTTTCATTTTGATGATCCATCGCGTCGTTTCGAATCCGAAGAAAACACGGTGTTCGAAGGACGTTTGAGCGAAGCTGGGGAAGCCGTTGTGGATGCATCTATTGATGTGAAGGAAGCAGCACCGGGCATGCTTAAAGCCGCATTTTTCACCCGTGTTTTCGAAGAAGGGGGCGATTTCAGTGTGGATCGTTCTAGCATCCCTTATGCACCTTATCCGGTTTTTGTGGGAGTAAAGGCGCCTAAAGGCGATAAGCGCGGCATGTTGCTGACCGATACTACGCATGTGGTAAATGTGGTGACTTTAACTCCCGAAGGCCAACCTGTTTCGGCTCGTGGTCTTTCGTACTATGTGTACAAAGTGAGCTGGCGTTGGTGGTGGGAGTCATCGGCCGATGATTTGGCAAAATATGTGGGCACCCGTCATCAGAACCTGGTGGCCAGCGGGAAATTGAATACTGTAAATGGTGAAGGCCAGTTTCAGTTCAAAATCGATTATCCTGAATGGGGACGTTACCTGATTCGAGTGGTGGATAATACCAATGGCCATGCAACCGGACAAACAGTTTATGTTGATTGGCCAGGATGGGCCGGTAATAGTCGAGGAAGTGATCCGAGTTCGGCCTCTATGCTGGCGTTCGATGCCGACAAAGAAAAATACAAGGTGGGAGAGCAGGCTACCATTAGTTTTCCGTCGTCGGGTGAAGGGCGCGCCTTGGTGAGCATCGAAAATGGGAACAAAGTCCTCAAGAGTTGGTGGGTGGAGCCAGTCAAAGGAGAGAATAGCTTCAGTTTTGAGGTCACACCCGACATGACGCCCAATGCTTATGTGCATTTAACGCTGTTGCAGCCGCATGCACAAACGGTGAATAACCTGCCAATACGCATGTATGGTGTGATTCCCTTAGTGGCTGAAGATCCGAACTCGCATATTTACCCGGAAATTGATATGCCATCGGAGTTACGTCCTGAGAAAGAAGTTAAAATTAAAGTAAGCGAGCGCGACGGCCGTCCAATGACTTATACTTTGGCTATTGTGGAAGATGGCCTGCTGGATTTAACCCGTTTTAAAACCCCGGTGCCCTGGAATCATTTTTATGCCCGCGAAGCTTTGGGAGTTAAAACCTGGGATTTATTTGATGAGGTGATTGGCGCTTATGGCGGTAAAATTGAGCAACTATTTAGTATTGGTGGAGATGCCGAAATGGCTGGGAAGAAAGGCAGTCAGAAAGCCAATCGTTTTAAACCCATGGTAAAGTTCTTTGGCCCTTACCAATTAGGAAAAGGCGATACAGAAACGCATACTTTCACCATGCCGCGATATGTAGGATCGGTGCGCACCATGGTGGTGGCGTCATCGGGAAAGGCCTATGGTGAAGCAGAAAAAACCACGCCCGTTCGTAATCCGCTGATGGTATTGGCCACACTACCGCGTGTATTGGGGCCTAACGAGATGGTTGATTTACCGGTGACCGTCTTTGCGATGAAAGAGAACGTGAAGAACGTAAAGGTTAAGGTACAAACCAATGATAAGATAACCATTGAAGGCGATAGCGAGCAAAGCTTGTCTTTCAGTCAAATGGGTGAGCAGATTGCTACTTTTAAGCTGAAAGTGAATCCACAGATGGGCTTTGGCAAAGTAAAGGTTATTGCTTCGTCGGGCGGAGAAGAGGCCATTGATGAAGTTGAGATTGAAGTTCGAAATCCAAATCCTCCGCTAACTAAGATTGAAAGTGGAATTGCCGAGGCCAATCAAAGTGTATCTATTCCTTACCAGTTGCCGGGGATGGCAGGCACCAATAAAGCAACATTGGAAGTGTCCGCATTGCCACCGCTCGATTTTGGACGCCGTTTAAAATATCTTTTGCAGTATCCCCACGGTTGTGCTGAGCAAACCACATCGGCTGCCTTTCCGCAACTATTTTTAGCCAATGTGATTCAGAATGGAGAGGTTACTGCAGAAGTGACAACAAAGAACATAAAAGCAGCCATCAATCGTTTAGCCGGCTTTATTCGACCCGATGGAGGCTTGAGTTACTGGCCGGGAGGCTATGAGTCATCGGATTGGGGAACGACTTATGCAGGGCATTTTATGCTTGAAGCCGAAAAGAAAGGCTTCACGCTGCCAGTGGGCTTTAAAAATAAATGGATCCAATACCAGAAGAAGCAGGCCCGTCAGTGGCGACGCAACAGCACCTACCGGGGGCGTGACTTGGCGCAGGCCTATCGCTTGTATACATTGGCTTTGGCTGGTGAGCCCGAGTTGAGTGCCATGAACCGCATGCGCAATCTTTCTGGCTTATCGAACCAAACCATCTGGCGCCTGGCAGCTGCCTATGCCTTGGTGGGCCATGAGCAAGTGGCGCAGGAGCTCATCGATGCTTCCGGTAAGAGCGTCATCAACCAACGTGATAATGGCTATACCTATGGTTCGGAAGAGCGCGACATGGCCATGATTATGGAAACACTCGTGTTGATGGGCAAGAAGAAAGAAGCGGCTGAACTGTTGCAAAAACTGTCCAAACCTCTTTCGAGCCAGCAATGGATGAGCACCCAAACGACGGCCTATTGCTTGTTGGCTGTGTCCAAGTTTATTGGTAGCTCGGGCGTATCCGAAGAGTTTAAATTCGAATGGCAGGCCAATGGTAAGGGGGGAAAAGTCTATTCACAAATGCCACTATACCAGGTGGAGTTAGACCTTACTAATGAGAACGGAACAGTGACTCTGAAAAACCTTTCAGATGGTTTATTATACGGGCGCATCATTATGGAAGGAATTCCGGCTGAAGGCGATCAAACGGTCAAAGCATCTAACTTGCAGTTAAATGTTGAGTATAAAACCATGCAGGGGCAGCTTATCGATGTGTCAAAATTGGAGCAGGGGACCGACTTTATGGCCATAGTGACCGTGAAGAATCCAGGTAATTTTGGAGATGTGGAGAATTTGGCCTTGACACAGATATTTCCATCAGGCTGGGAAATACGCAATACGCGCCTGGAGGATGTGTTACCAGCCAACGAGTTGGATCAGCCCGATTACCGCGATTACCGCGATGACAGAGTCTATTCCTACTTTGATTTGGAACGGGGCAAGCAAACCCGATTAATACTTCTTTTAAATGCGGCTTATACCGGTCGCTATTATTTGCCTGCAATCAACTGTCAGGCCATGTATAATAATGCAGTTTCGGCACGTCAGCCCGGCCAATGGGTCGAAGTGCTTAAAGCAGGCCAGTAAAGGGAGCCTACTTTATTAATAAGCTTGTTCGGAGACAAATAATTTATACCAGGCACGCAAAGTTCAAAATAGTAAACACTTGATCTTTGTGTGTCTGGTTCATTCCTTAGCCTTGCTTCTGGCGCACTAATTTTATCGAACAACTCCATTTGACCATGAATATCTGTTTGTCAACTCCTAAAGCCCGTTAGTCACATAAATCAATCTGTTTATCAACTCGATTTACACATCTCTCTAATTATAGACCATAACTATTATTTTTAAAAGCACTAAACTTAAAAATGTCATGGGGTTATTAAACGGGTTGTTAGGCAATGCAGGGGAGGTTTCCATTGAAAAGTTACAGGAAGAATTTCAACCGCTATTGATAGAGGGTGAAGTGCTGGAAATGGCATTCAAAGTCATCAGAGATATGTGGGTGTTTACCAATAAGCGATTGATTCTGGTGGATAAGCAGGGAGTAACAGGTAAAAAGGTCGATTACCAGAGTATTCCTTACCATTCTATTGTGCGATTTAGCAAAGAAAGTACCGGACTTTTCGATTTGGATGCAGAACTTAAAATTTGGCTTTCAGGCAGCCACGAGCCACTTGTTAAAGAGTTTAGTAAAAAGGCCAATGTTAATCAGGTGTATCAGTTAATCAGTAAGTATACATTAAAATAGACTAACCAATCCTAAAATTATTGTGCAGAATGGCTAAGCAAAAAGCTCCTGATGAAACCCGGTTTATAGATAATGCCAAAGACCGAATGATGATGGTCGCCTTGATAGATAAGCTAAAAGATGTAGCACTTTTTATTTTGGTGGCTGTTGTTCTTACCCTTTTGGTAATCGGCCTTTTTTAGAGGCTTATTCATGCTTATTTTCGGAATGAATGCGCATGCGCCCTAAAGCAGCACTGAGTTTAGGCCTTAATTCTGTTGAAGTATTTCAGTATCGCCTGCATCATCTTTTATATTTATACTAGTTTTGCTGCAAATACCGTAACAGATGCATTGGATCAGACACTTCATACTATCAATTCTTAATTGGTTTTACAGACCATTTAGCAGGTACATGCCCCGGCAAACCTTTAATTATGCGGCTTGTGGTGGTGCCAATACGGTGTTCGATATCATACTGTATTTTATTACCTATAACTATATTCTTAAAGCTCACATCGTTCATACCGGCATTGTGGCCATCAGTCCCCACATTGCTGCTTTTATATTTGTTTTCCCCGTTACCTTTTCCACCGGTTTTCTCTTATCGAAATACATCACATTTACCGAGTCTAACCTGCGTGGCCGTATTCAGCTGTTTCGCTATGGTTTAACCGTCTTGGGCAGTATACTACTCAATTACATTCTGCTGAAGGTGTTTGTTGAGCTGCTGGGTATCTATCCAACCATGGCAAAAATTTTAACCACCATAGTGGTGGTGGGCTACAGCTATGTTTCCCAAAAATACTTCACCTTTAAAATCAAGATACATCCGCACGAACATTAGCTGGGGGACAGGAATCGCGTATTAAGATAAATTAACGATTTTTTTCTTCAATGTGGTAAACTTTCTTTTTGTCATGGTGTTCCTCATGCAAAAGCTTTATTACCATGGAAAACAACTTTAATTTACCACGCAATAATAAGAAACGTGTTGTCATTATAGGAGCTGGTTTTGCCGGTTTAAAACTGGCCAAAAAATTAAGCGGCTCTCCTTATCAGGTAGTGGTTATCGATAAGCAGAATTTTCATCAGTTTCAACCCTTATTTTATCAGGTAGCGGCATCGGGCATCGAGCCCAGTTCCATTTCTTTTCCGGTCCGAAAAATATTTCAATCACACAGTAATCTGCACTTTCGAACGACCCAATTGCTTTCGGTTGATACGGTTCAGCAAGAAATACATACCAAAGCCGGCAAGTTACATTACGATTATTTAGTGTTGGCCAATGGGGTAAATACCAACTATTTTGGGTCGGCTAACCTGGAAAAATACAGCTTGCCAATGAAAAGCACGGCGGAGGCCATCAACCTGCGTAACCGTATTTTGTCATCGTTTGAGCAGGCCAACCTCACCGAAGATAAAAATGAGCATGCTAAGTTGCTTTCTATTGTTATTGTAGGTGGTGGTCCAACGGGTGTTGAACTGGCCGGCTCCATTGCTGAAATGCGCCGCTATGTGCTGCCCAAAGATTATCCGGAGCTGGACTTCAGCAAGATGAAGATCATGCTGTTTGAAGCGGGTCCGCGCCTGCTGAATGGCATGTCGGATCATGCGGGTAGGAAAGCAGTGGAGTTTCTTCATCGCTTAAGGGTTGAGGTGCATTTAAATACGCGGATTGATGATTACGATGGCGACAAAATTAGCCTGTCGGATGGTAAAGAGCTGTTTACACGAAATTTGATTTGGACCGCCGGGGTTAGTGGCAGACCCACCGAGGGAATCGCTAAAGAGGCTTATGTTAGAGGCAACCGGATTGCTGTGGATCAGTATAACCGGTTAGAGGGGCACGCCAATGTGTTTGCCATTGGAGACGCTTGTTTGCTGCAGGGCGATGAACGCTACCCTAACGGGCATCCTCAGGTGGCACAGGTGGCCATTCAGCAAGCTGCTAATCTGGCACGCAATCTTACCACAGAAAAGGAATGGAAGGCATTTAAATACATCGATAAAGGCAGTTTGGCCACCATTGGACGAAATATGGCTGTGGCCGATCTGCCCGGTTTTCGTTTCTCAGGAGTGTTTGCCTGGATGCTTTGGCTATTTGTGCATCTGATGGCTATTGTGGGTGTAAAAAATCGCTTCTTCATCTTTGTTAACTGGGCGCAAAGCTATTTCTCCCGCGATCAGTCGCTTCGCATTCTTATTTCGCCTTATAAAAAGAAATAGTTGAAAACTGCCGGTATGAGTTGCCGGTAGTTCAATCCTTACAGGGTATTGTTACCGTCTGAAGTTGCCCAGGTTCGTTGAAATGCTAAAATGGTTACTCGAGCCTGCCAGATGGTAGCGCGCCGAACCATAAGCAAAATGAAATTTATACACGCGGAAACCAAAGCCCCATGAAAAGCCTGTGGTCGACATTCTTTCGGTAACGCCCAGTTCCTGACGGCGTCGGTGGTTATAGCCAACCGCAATGTAAAAATTATCAGAGGGGACGAGTTCCACGCCAAGTATCAGGTGGCGCATTACCTGGTCCAATGCGTTGCCATCATTGCCTTCCTCTGTTACCGTTTCACCGTTCCCATCCTGCACCTGGTATTTCATGTTCCAATCAAATAAATCCTGTGCGGTTAGCGATAAGCGAAAAGGGGCATGGGCCAGTTTTTTGCTGATGCCGATTTGCAAATCGGTAGGTAAGGGTTCGTAGCTATCGTTATAGGTAGTAATTTGGGAACCCACATTTTTAAGCGTTAATCCGGCCGAGAAAAGTTCGTCTTCCGAGTGGTACAATACGCCTAAGTCGGCAGCAATGCCAAAAGAGTTGTACTGTTCCAGGTTGGAGATGACAGGTTTCAGAGAGATGCCAGCTCTTAATCTGGGCGAGAGTATTTTTGAATAGCTGAGGCTGATGGCATATTCGGCTGCTGAGAAGGTGCCGTTCAGGTTGCCGTTCACATCAGCCCGGTCAAATGTTCCATAGTTGATAGCGTGAATGCTGACTCCAAAAGTGCCCATATTTTCTAGGTGGTGGGCGTAACCGGCATAGGTCATTTTAATATCGGCCACATAAGGCACATAATTAAACGTTAAGGACTGATGCAATGCTTGTGACAGGTTGGCCGGGTTGTGAAACACCAAACTAACATCGTTGAGGTTCATGCCTACCTGGTTGCCTCCAAGCGCACCTGCCCGGGCTGAATTGGTCAGATTCAAAAAATCATAGGTATTGCCACCAGCCTGCTGGGCACTTGTAACGGTAACATTCGCCAGTAGGAAAAGCACCACAATTTGTATGACCGATGGTAGTTTCATTGTCAGTTTTAGAACGGTAAAAATATCAAAATAGTGCCCTTATCCCAATCATTTGTCAAATATTGGTTTCAAGCCTTCCACCACATCAAAAACGGCCGGACAGATGAAAGTGTTTTTGTAGGTTAGGGACGTGATTTGATAAAAACGCTTACGATCGGTATGAGGGTATTCGCGGCAGGCCCGAGGGCGCGACTCATAGACCATGCAGTAATTGTCGGGCATCAGAAAAGGGCAGGGCGTTTCGCGAAACACATAATCCCCGTCGTCATCCAATAAGAGGTATTGCTCAATCACCTCTTTGGGGCGCAGCCTTAAGTGGTTGGCCAAACGATCAATGTCCCGATCGGTGACAATGGGACTGATGGATTTGCAGCAGTTGGCGCATTCCAGGCAATTGGTGTAGGCAAATACCTCGTTGTGCAAGTTCTGGGCCTCATCATCCAGTGTTTTGGGCCGTTTTTTTCTCAGCTTAGCCAGAAAGGCCTTGTTTTCTTTTGCTTTGTTTCTGGCCTCCTGATCTAACTTTTTCGCATCAAATTCCACTCTTCCGTAGTTTAAACTGTGAAACAAAAACGCCTCCGATTACCAGCGAAATGCCTATTAGCTTTTGCATGGTTAGGGCTTCATCCAGTATCCACCAGGCTAAAATAGCCGTGAAAACGGGAATCATGTTCACAAACACATTGGCTTTGGTAATTCCTACCTTGCGCATGCCGTAGGTAAAGAAAATAAAAGCCAGCGATGAAGCCACAACCGATAAGGAGATAACGGCGTAGATGGCTTCTCCTGTTAATGGTTTTTCGCCCAGGCGAGGTAAATCATAGATAAGGAAAAAGGGTAAAAAATAGAGGCCGCCTATGGTGTTCTGATAGGTAATAATACTTACTGCATTGTAGTTGCCAGGAACTTTTTTTAAGACGATGGAGTAGCCCAGTGTTGAAAATACCGCTAAAAACACCAGCAAGATGCCCTTAATTGGGGCCACCAGTGAAAAGTCGTTTTTAAAAATAAGCATTAAAACACCTGCAAATGAAACAACGATCCCAATGATATTGGCCCAGCTGATGCGACTCTTAAATATCACCCGGTCGGTAATAGGGGCTAAGAGCGGAATGGTTGAGACGATAACTGCACCAACGGTCGACGAAACCAGTTCTAATCCAAAAGTTTCACCAATAAAATACAGGAAGGGTTCAAAAAAAGCCAGCAGCATAAACCATTTAAGGTCCTTTTTATGCATGGGTATGAGCTGCTTTAACAGGCGCAAAATAACAAAAAGTAATGACGCACTAATAACCAGACGCATCAGCACAATGGTGAGCGGATTAAAAGAGATAAAGGCCTGCTTGATCCAAACAAAAGAAAAGGCCCAACAAATCATGGCTAATATTAAGCTAACCAATACTTTATGGCGTTCTGTCATGCTTCGGTTTTTTTTGAGAGCCCAAAGGTAGAAAAAAGGCATCGCTCAAACCCTGTCAGCTGTCAGATTTTTATGGCTTTACAGTAATCTGGTATTTTCTTAGAAGACCAATCAACTGATCGGGTGCAAAGCAGGCCTTGGTAATTGTATTGGTGTTCGGATCAATGTTAAAGTGATAACAGCTGGACAGATCCACTTTTGTGAGGTTAGTGCGGTCAAATACAGCATGGCTGAAATCGCAGTGATCGAAAGTGCCCTTCTGCAAATTGGCTTCAGTAAAGTCCGCCTCATGCAGCTCACAGTTTAGAAAGCTGCAATTTTTTAGCTTGCGCTTATAGAACGACGCCAGGCGTAGTTGGCACTGGTCGAAGCTAACCGTAAAAAATAGGGGATGGCATTCATTAAATTGCAGGCCCAATAGTTTGCATTCTTTAAAGTGCACATCCTGAAACACGGTATGGCTCAGGCGGGCATTGCTAAAATCACAGTTTATAAACTGGCATTCCACAAAACTGAAGGCACTCAGGTTAGTACCTGCAAACAGGCAGTTGGTAAAGCGGCAATTTTCATATTCTCCTTGCTCCAATCCGTCCTGTGAAAAGTCTGTTCCCAAAAAATCCTGTTCGTCAAAATAGGGTCTAATCATTGTCTTCCAGAATAAATAGTTCTTCGACGGCAACTCCAAAATAGCGGGCAAATTTCAACGCCAATACGGTGGAGGGTACAAACTTACCTTTTTCAATGGTATTTATCGACTGGCGCGAGACGCCAATGGCCTCAGCCAATTGTGCCTGCGTTACGCTTTTTACGGCTCGTTGTATCTTTAGTGTGTTCTTCATGCCGTATATTTAATTTTCTTGGTATAAGAATACACAATGACATAGATAAGCATTTGAAGTTGCAAAATGACTAACAAATTAGCCTTTGTGCTTCCTTTTATAAGCATAATGACTGCAAATATAAGCCAACTAACGATAAATGCTTTTACCAAGGCATTGGCTCTTAGCATAACCAAAAACTCATCATCAATCTTTTCTTTCGAAAAGGAATATAATAGTAGGCCAGATAATGCAAGGATAAATCCTAGTTTCTTTAAAAATACTCGCTGCTGGTCAGTTAGTAGTAAGACTGATAATTCGTCAGAATCAGCACTAATTTCTAAGTTGAGCTCCATTCTTTTTTGCTGATAGGCCTTATTATACTTAATAGCACTCTCATCGATGTATCCAACAAAAGAAGTAAGAAAAGAAATGAAGAAAAGTGTGATGCCAACTTTTTTTACGTAGTATGGAAGGAATGTTTTCATTGTCTTTACTGTAAGTTTTATTAAATAAGAGTTTAACTCATTAGTTATTATAGTAATTGTGCATCGCCTGGTTGGTTAGTAGGTTAAAAGGCGATTAGCTTGTTCTACATCCAATACTTCCATCTCTTTTGATACGCGTAAACAACAACGTAGATGACCATTTGCAGCTGAAACATGGAGAGTGCACTAATTTTTGTATTCCAATGGGTTAGTTGAAAAACCAGAAAGATGGACCAGGTTATCACAACAGATATAATCATTGCCTGACCTCGCAGACGGGCGAAAAACTCATCTTCCTGTTTTTCTTTTGATAGGATATAAAGGCATATCCCCACCAATGCTAATAGAAAACCATAAAATTCTGCCACATTTCTTTCTTCTGCAGTAAACAGGAGGTCATTGTTTAGTGTTCTATCTTGCTCTACAGATTCAAAACTGATTTCTTTATCCAGCCTTGTGGAATTATATCCGGATGTGAAGCCTGTAATAAAATCATCGATCCCACTAATAGAGGAGATGATTAGGCAAATAATAAAGATGATTATGCCAATTTTTCGCATAAAGTAGGGTAGGAGTGTTTTCATGTTGTATGTGTTTGGTTGTAATAAATATAAGACTAAAAGTAAAACATACTTTACTAAAATACAAATAAAGTTTACAATTTAAACACCCTGGTGCTTGAAAAAATTGACTTATCGGCAATGAAATAGCAGCCGCACTTCAATAGTTCATCCAGCCTGGAGGAGGCAGCGAACGTGGTTATTTAAGGGGTTGTGCTCTATAGGTCAATGGCTGATGAAGTCATTTCAAACAGCCCTGTACTTAAAGGTGATGAATGATGTCTGGATTATGAAAGAGGCTTGCCCAGGCGTATTGCATTACTCATAGTTACGTATCAGCACTTCGTCGATGGCACCCCGCTTGGCTGCATTGGAATTAATCGCTCTTGTGGCTTTTGCAATATGAATATCAAAGTCCTGATAGAGCTCGTGGATAATTGGGGTGGAGGAGTTGGAGAGCAGAAATTGAACACCTTTTTCATTCAGTTTCTTGCACACATTACGCAGGCGTTCCTGTTCGTTTAAATCAAATCCACCTTTCACGTAGCCAGTAAAATTGGCACTTTGTGAGACTGGCACGTAGGGCGGATCAAAATACACAAAGTCGCCGGCCTGGGCCCTTGCAACTGCTTGTTCAAAATCGTCGTTCAAAATAGTTATCGAGCGGCTGTTAAGAAATTCACTTACGGCTCTAATGGTGGCTGAATTCACAATGTTGGGGTTCTTGTAGCGACCAAAAGGGGCATTGAACTCACCAGCATTGTTAACCCGGTACAGCCCGTTGTAGCAGGTTTTGTTAAGGTAAATGATGCGCGATGCTTTCTTTATTTTAGTGAGCTTGCTGAAGGAGGCTTTCCGATCCAGAGCGCGCAGTTCATAAAAATACTCCGCTTCGTTTTTATGCTGCATCAGATCTTCGATTAACGCTTCCGGATGGGTTTTAATTACCTCGTATACATTGATTAATTCCGGATTAAAATCATTGATAACCGCCCGATTTGGTTGAACCTTAAAGAGTACGGCTCCTCCGCCCACAAAAGGCTCGTAGTAGCAATGGTAGGATTTTGGGAGCAGTTGGTTAATGGCTGGCAGTAACTGGCGTTTGCCACCCACCCATTTTAAAAACGGTGCTAGTTGTTTATTCTTCTCCATCTGCTCGAGTTAATTCTGATGCAAAATAACAAAAAATGAAATGGCATTTCTGACTTGTTAATAAGTTATGACACAAAAAAAGGCAGAACCCTCAATGAGTTCTGCCTCTGTTATATGAGTTGCCTTATTAACGTAAAAACATGTCCGAAAATTCCTGCTCAAAAAAGAATTCCTCAGCACCAAAAGCCGGTTTCAGATCGTCCATCCACTTGGCCTTGGCATCGTATTTGGCAAAGAAAGGGCGAGCTACCCAATTGCTATCGCGTCCCTGAATAAATTCCAGCGTATAAACTTTTTCGCCTTTAATATCTGATACCCCAACAATACGTACTTTACCTGGGGTGCACGACATGCTTGGGCCGCGCACTGTGCGACAGATGCCACTCACTTTTTGGTACGCTTTCTGGAAAATGCGCCAGGCATCGCCCAGTGAAACCCCAAAATAGGCCTGTGCACCCGTGTCGCGGGCAATAAACATATAGTATGGAATCAGGCCTAAACTAACCTGCTTTTGCCACATGGTAGACCAAATTTCGGGCTTGGCATTGATATTATTTAGTAACGGCGATTGTGTACGTATTTGAGCACCTGTTGCACGTATCTTCTTAATGGCTTGTTGAACCGCTTCCGTTTCCAGCTCGCGATAGTGATTGAAGTGAGCCATAAACGCTAAGGACATGCCGGCGTCGGTAACCTTTTTAAAGGCAGCCAGTATTTCCTCTGCATCACTATCTGTCAGGTAACGATAAGGCCAGAAGCCTAGTGTTTTAGAGCCAATTCGGATATTTTTAAGGTGAGGGATGTCAGCATCAATTAGAGCGCTCAGGTAGGCATCCAGCATTTTACCTTTCATCACCATGGGGTCGCCACCGGTAATCAGGAGATCGGTAATCTCCGGATGCTGCTTTAAATACTCAATCACATAGTCAATTTCCTTCATGGCAAACTTCATCTCGTCCATGTTGGTAAATTGTGGCCAGCGGAAACAGAAGGTACAGTAAGCATGACACGTTTGCCCTTGTGCCGGGAAAAACAGCATGGTTTCGTCGTATTTGTGCTGAACACCAGTAAGCTTTACACCGTTGAGTTCAGGAACATTGTACTCCATTTGTCCGGCTGGGTGGGGATTGAGTTTTTCCCTTATTTTATTTGCTTCTAATTTTATGGTTGCTTTATCGGCTCCACTTTTTAGCACTTTAGCCATGTGGTTAAAATCTTCCTCATCAAGCATGCCCTTTTGCGGAAAGTTCAGGATAAAAATGGGATCTTCCCTATAATTGTCCCAGTCTATCAATTCATCAACAACATAACTGTTAGTTTTAAAAGGCAATACGGTTCCTACTACTTCTATGTTAAAGATGTCTTCTTCCGAAAGTCTTGCAATTTGTGGAATTTGTCGATAATTGTGCAGCGCATAAATTTGATACTTCATAGGCATTCCTTTATTTATTGATTCGGTAATACTTAAAATACGGAATCATTTGTAAGTCCCGAAACCGGTCATTTTTTGAAAGTTGCCACCTAAAATCCCTAAAGCAACATGTCCGAAAATTTCGAGGGTGTTAAACCACATACAAATAATGTGCCGCGAAAATACAATTTTTATAAGTTACTACAAAATTGTTATACTTTCAATCGTTAACTGAATCAACCATAAGGCAATCAGGCCGGTAAAAAGTAAGGTGTTATTTTTCCGGAATAGAGCTTTCGATTGGTAAGTGTTTTTAACGAATCAACTCGTTTCGGTTGATATCAAGCTTTAAAAATACAAACAGCAAAAGGGTAAAACCCCACAGCGAAGACCCGCCGTAACTAAAAAAAGGCAAGGGAATTCC
Organism: Carboxylicivirga taeanensis; assembly: GCF_051851475.1. Taxonomy (NCBI): domain Bacteria; kingdom Pseudomonadati; phylum Bacteroidota; class Bacteroidia; order Marinilabiliales; family Marinilabiliaceae; genus Carboxylicivirga; species Carboxylicivirga taeanensis. The sequence continues at coordinate 789,025 of NZ_JBPUSJ010000001.1, forward strand.
TATCACAGGTGCCAGACCAATAGTCATTCCAATGTTGATGGCAAAGTGGAAGAAGAATATGGCAGCCACGCCATAGCCATACACCCGACTAAACGCAGAGTGTTGTTTTTCGGCCAGAAAGATGAGGCGCAGTAGGAGTCCAATAAACAGTAACACAACGGTGGTGGAGCCTACAAACCCCCACTCTTCGCCCACAGTACAGTAGATAAAGTCGGTAGATTGTTCGGGAACAAAGTTAAATTTGGTTTGTGTTCCTTGTAAATAACCTTTCCCTGTTAGGCCTCCTGAACCTATGGCAATTTTTGATTGATTAACGTTATAGCCGGCACCCAGGGGATCTTGTTCTATTCCCAGCAGAACATTGATTCGAGCGCGCTGGTAATGGGATAAAACATCTTCGAAAAAGTAATCGGCAGACAAGGTTAGAATGATGGCACTCCACAGAATAAGCAAGTACGTGGGGATAAACTTATGTATGTGCTTCGAAAATGAAATGGAGAGCAGGTAAATGCTGGCTGCCAAAATTGGGGCTATTAACAGGTATTCCTGTTGAAAGGTTGCACCGGTATAAACATAGATGCCATAGCTGAATCCCAGAACGACCCCGCTCAGCACAAGGGGTTTTATCAGGTCTTTTCTGACACCTTTGAAGTATAGAATGATAATAACGCTCAAAGCAATCAGTCCAATAATGGTTGAGTTGGGCACCATCAGGGTAAGGATGGCGACAACGCCGGCAATTAGCCCAAATATGAGAATATAGCCGGTGAGGCCTTCACGATAGAAAACAATGATAAAGACTGAATAAACCAACGAAGAGCCCGTATCGTTTTGCAGTAAGATAAGCAGCATGGGAACCAGTACAATAACGGAGGCTTTAAAAAGGTCCGACATCTTTTTAAATGAGAAATCATAGCGGCTCAGGGCTCTGGCTACAGCCAGGTTGGTCGCCACCTTTGTGAGCTCGGCTGGCTGAAAGCGGATAGGGCCTACTTCAAACCACGATTTGGCACCGTTAATCTCTTTTCCAAACAGCAGAACCACCACCAGCAGTAAGAGGGTAAAACCGTAAAAAATATAGCTGAATTCGACGTAGAACTTGCTATCCGTAATAAGTATCATGCCAATAAACAGGAGGGAAAACCCAATCCATACCAGCTGCTTAAAGTACTCTTTGCTGGTGTCAAAAAATACCGGGTTTTCCGGGTTAAAGTTGGCCGCGTATATATTTAACCAGCCAAATACAATTAATAGACTGTACAGGCCAACGGTAATCCAGTCGATACGTTTTTTATAGTTCCTGTTTGGCATTAATTAAGTCTCCTTCTAGCATGCGTTTTTCAATCCATTGTCTGCTCGTATGAATCGAGTCTGTTAAATATTTTTCCACCATGAGGCTGGCGATAGGGGCTCCCCATCGGGCTCCAAAACCTCCGTTCTCTACATACACGGCGATGGCAATTTTTGGATCATCCTTGGGCGCAAAGGCCATAAAAATGGAGTGATCGTCGCCATGCGGGTTTTGCGCGGTTCCGGTTTTTCCGCAGATCCTGATGCCCGGTATTTGTGCAATGCGGGCCGTACTGCCGGCACCTCCCCAAACGGCCATTTCCATCCCGTTAACAATGGGGGTGTAGTGTTGAGCATCAATGCCTGTTTCGTGTATCTCCGCGAAACTATCATCTATTTTACTTTCTTCAATCTCTTTAATAATGTGAGGGGTCAGGTAATGCCCTCTGTTGGCAATGGTTGCTGCCATGTTGGCCATTTGTAAAGGAGTAGTCAGCAGCTCACCTTGTCCTATGGATAAGGAGATCACGGTCAGTGAATTCCAGCTTTTACGGTACACCCTGTCGAAGTAATCGGCGTTGGGCACAAAGCCACGGACTTCGTTTCTGAAATCGGCACCCAGTCGATAGCCCAGACCGAATTTAACGAGGTAATCTTTCCATACATTAAACGACTCCTGAATGTTTTTATACTTCGGGTTGTCCAGCATGTCTCTGAACTCGTAGCAATAATAGGCATTACAAGAGGCCTGGATGGATTGCGACAAGTCCAGGGGCGAATCATGGTAGTGACAGCCTACAGACAGTCCCCGGGCAAAATAGCCCATAAAGCACTCGTGCGTGGTATAGGGCTTAAGTGTTCCTTCCTGCAGACCGATTAGTGCATTGATGGTTTTAAACGTTGAACCCGGAGGATAGGCCGATTGAATGGCTCTGTTTAGCAGCGGTTTCAACGAGTCGGTGAGTAGGATGGGAAAGTTTTCGGAGCGATCGCGACCAATCAGCAAAGAAGGGTCGTAGTTGGGAGCAGAAACCAGGGCCAGTATCTCACCGCTTGAGGGCTCAATGGCCACAATGCTGCCAATTTTATTTTGCATCAGCTCCTCGCCATATTTTTGCAAATCAATATCCAGCGACAGGGTGATGTTTTTACCGGCAATGGCTGCGGTATCCTGACGCCCTTCTTTAAAGGCACCCTTTTCACGACCGTGCACATCCACCAGCATGTATTTAACACCTTTCTTACCTCGTAGCTCGGTTTCATAGGTTTGTTCAATGCCGCTAATACCCACATAGTCGCCCTGCGAATAGTAGGCATCTTTTTTTAATTGGTTTTCGCTTATTTCACCAACATAGCCCAATACGTGCGCCGCCATGGGGTACTCATACTTTCGCAGTGTACGTCCCTGCACAAAGAAGCCTTTAAACTTATACAGTTTTTCCTGAAAACTGCCATACTGTTCGGCCGACAGCTGCTTTAGAAAAACCGATGGTTTATAGGTTGAAATTTTTCGCGAGCGGATATCCTGACGCATTTGGACAAAACGTTCCCGTAACTGCTCAATGGTAAGGTCCAGCGACTCACAAAAGTCGAGAGAATCAAAGGGAACTATGTCGCGGGGCACCACCATTACATCATAAACCGCCTGGTTGGATACCAGCAGCTTGCCGTTACGATCATAAACCAGTCCGCGCGATGGGTACTGGGTAACTTCCCGGCGGGTATTACTCTCGGCCGAAAATTTATAGGAAGGATCGTAAACTTGCAGGATAAACAGTTTAGCAATATAGATGAGGCCCAAGCTTACCATGATGGCCCCAATAAGCAGTGTCCTGTTATTAATACCTCCCACGGTTGCCCTCCCTTGTTTTTTTACCTTGACTAAATAGCTGAGAAATAAGAACCAGAAGGATGGTTAATGCCGTGCTGCTAAGCACCCTTACCAGGGTTGAAAAAAAGTGGGTGAGTGAAAACACCTCTATGAAAAATAGAAAAAGATGGTGGCTGAAAACCAGCACCAAGGCATAGCGAAAGAACCATCCAAAACCATAGTAGCCCATGGTGGGGATTGTGCCGGGCTGGTATTCATCCCGTGGTGCAAACAGGCGCAGGGCATAGGGGCGCAGATAGCTCATAAATACAGTGGCCGAGGCATGCATGCCCGGGGTGTTACTGAACACATCCACAACCATACCAGAAGAGAAGCCCAAAAGCAGCAACAGCCAGCCGGGTGTTTCAAAGGGAAGCGTTAGTATGAACAGCACATACAGGTAGGGGTTAACAAACCCGCTTAACTGAATGTTATTGAGTACCAACACCTGAATGAGTGTGAAGAATATAAAATTAAACACGTATCGCGGCAGGTAGCTAATCATCTTCGGTCTCCTTTTCTAGGTTAACTTTTTCGTCGCGTGTGGTGTGGCCAACCACTTCCACAAACGATAAATTCTTAAAATCGACAGTCAGTTTCACTTTAATCCGGTAAAAGCTGGCCCCTTTTTCCAGTACCACATCTTCCACAGTGCCCAACAATATGCCTTCCGGAAAAATTGATGAATAGCCACTGGTGACCACCATATCGCCAACATTGACTTTAGCGTGGCGAGGAATATCTAACAGATAGACATAGCGATAGGAGGTGCCGTCCCATTCGAGGGAGCCAAAAAAGCCCGATTCCTTCAGTTTGGCTGATATTTTTAAGCGGGTATTAATGATGGAGATAACCGTTGAGTAATTGTCTGATACATTTTTGACAATACCAACAGCGCCTTTGTTGGAAATAACCCCCATTTCCGGTTCAATGCCGTTGAGGCGCCCTTTGTTAAGCGTAATGTAGTTGAAGCGTTGGTTGGTTGAGTTGTTGATTACACGGGCTGAGCGGTAGATGTATTCCTGCATGCTCAAGCTATCGTGCACCAGGGTAAAATAGTCTTTCGAAGCTCTGAATGACTCGGGCAGGCGGCTGCGCAGATAGGCATTTTCCCGGGCCAAATCTTCATTTATCTCGCGGAGCATCAGGTATTCGGCTCCGGCATTGTAGCTCTTAAATATGTTGCCTGTTAAAGCGCTGGACGATGACAGGAATGATGAACGTTGGTAGGCATTGTAGTTAAATACCAGTAACAAGCATATCACTTCTATGATTAAGAAGAGTATGGCAAAATGGTATTTGATTATAAAACGGATAAAGTCCCTCATGTAAATTTTAGTTGTTAGTAAAAAAGCCAGTAGTCAGTAGTATGTAATTAACCACTGACTACTGTCTGATATCTACTGACTATTTTATCTAATCAAATACGGCAATATCCTGTGGCGGTTTTTAAGCGCGATGCCTGTTCCGCGTGCAACGGCGTGCAAGGGATCTTCGGCAATGTGGAACGGGATATTGATTTTATCCGATAAACGTTTGTCTAAGCCCCGAAGCAAAGCACCGCCACCAGCCAGGAAAATACCGTTTTTAACGATATCGCTGTATAGCTCAGGTGGTGTTTGTTCCAACGCGGATAAAACGGCGGTTTCAATCTTCGAAATCGACTTTTCCAAACAGTGTGAAATTTCCTGATACGAAACGGGCACCTCAATAGGTAAGGCCGTCATTTGGTTCGGCCCCTGCACAATAAAGTCGGCCGGTGGCTCATCCAGCTCCGGCAAAGCCGAGCCTACCTGTATCTTAATTTCTTCAGCCGTGCGTTCTCCCACCTTGATGTTGTGCTGACGACGCATGTATTCCATAATGTCGGCAGTGAGGTCATCACCGGCAATGCGTATGGACTTATTCGTTACAATACCACCCAGCGAAATGACGGCAATTTCAGTGGTTCCACCACCTATATCAACCACCATGTTGCCCTCCGGTGCTTCCACGTCCAAACCAATCCCTAAAGCGGCCGCCATGGGCTCATAAATCATGTGTACCTCGCGGCCACCGGCATGCTCCGATGAGTCGCGCACGGCACGCACCTCCACTTCGGTACTTCCCGAAGGGATACACACAACCATGGATAATGAGGGAGCGAACAGGCGTGGTTTCTGATTAATCATCTTAATCATGCCACGTATCATCTGCTCGGCAGCATTAAAATCGGCAATCACTCCGTCGCGCAGTGGACGAATGGTATAGATATTGTCGTGGGTTTTACCATGCATTTGGCGGGCTCTTTCACCAATAGCCTCCAGTTTGTCAGTTTTGCGGTTCAGCGCTACGATGGATGGTTCGTCAACAACAATTTTATCATTGTGGATAATGATGGTGTTGGCTGTACCAAGGTCGATGGCTATTTCTTGCGATAAGAACGAAAATAGTCCCATTCAACTAATTATTTAATGTTTAAAATGACGTTTTCCTGTGAATAACATAGCCATGCCAAACTCGTTGCAGGCTTCAATAACTTCTTCGTCACGGATGCTTCCGCCCGGCTCAACAATGTATTTCACACCGTATTCGTTAGCCGCTTCAATGCTGTCGCGGAAAGGGAAGAAGGCATCTGAAATGACCACCGAGTTAGCGATGTCCACACCCTCTTTTAGGTTGAAGCGTGGCATGGTTAGCTGACGCATGCTGTCCAGTCGGTTGGGTTGTCCCATGCCGGCACCGGTTAACCAGAACGAACCGTCGGCCTGCTCTGTTACAACAGCAATGGCATTACTCTTCAGGTGCTTACAAGCGGTGATACCAAATTTAGCCAACTCCATCTTGGTGGCATCAAACTGCTTCTCCGTAACGTTTTTAAAATCGGTGTCCACACCTTCATCTTCATCCTGAACCAGAATAGCCCCGCTTACTGAACGAATCAGTTTTTCGCCGGTGAGTTCATTTTTGATAGGCGTTTCTAACAGGCGCAGGTTTTTCTTTTTAGCGAATACCTCCAATGCTTCAGGGGTAAACTCAGGCGCAATAATGATTTCTACAAAGCGCTTATCAAACCAGCTGGCAATGTCGCCGGTAACAGTACCGGTAAAACCGATGATGCCACCAAAGGCTGAGATAGGGTCGCCTGCCCAGGCCAGTTCCAGCGATTTCATAATGTCGTTGGTCACTGCCAGTCCGCATGGATTCAGGTGTTTTACCACCGACACGGCTTGCTTGCCTTCAATGTGTGCTACCGAGTGGTAGGCATCGCTGGCGGCTTTCCAGGCTGCATCGGCATCGAGCATATTGTTATACGAAAGGGCTTTGCCTTGCAACACCTTGGCGTTGGCCAGTGAAGCGCCTTCTTTCACGTTGTTGTATTTGTAGATAGTGGCTTTCTGATGCGGGTTTTCGCCGTAGCGCAACACATCGCCGTTATTCAGGCTGATGCGCTCCATATCTTCTTTATCCTTGTTGAAGAAGTTGGAGATGGCTGAATCGTAGTGCGATGAAACACCAAAGGCAGCCGCCGCAAACTTGAAACGGTCTTCCAGAGTCGACTCACCGTTTTGTTCTTTCAAGATGGCCAGTAAATCAGCATACTGATCTTTGGATGGAACAATAATCACATCCTTGTAGTTTTTAGCTGCACCGCGTATCAGCGAGATGCCGCCAATATCAATCTTTTCAATGATGTCCTGCAGGGGAGCCCCGGAGGCCACGGTGGCTTCAAACGGATATAAATCAACAATGACCAGGTCAATTTCAGGGATGTTGTACTGAGCCAGTTGCTCCAGGTCGCCTTCGTTATCGCGACGCGCCAAAATACCACCAAATACCTTAGGGTGAAGGGTTTTAACACGACCGCCCAAAATAGATGGGTAACTCGTTAAATCTTCTACGCGCTCACAAGGTACATCCAAACCTTCGATAAAAGCCTGTGTGCCACCTGTTGAGTAAATCGTTACGCCCTGTTGGTGCAGCGTTTTAATAATTTCATCCAAGCCGTCCTTGTGAAAGACGGAAACCAATGCCGATTTTACCTTTTTTAAAGTATTCATTTATATCCGTTTAGTTCTTTCACGCAAAAATAAGAAAATAAGCAATGCCAACAAGGTGCCAGTTACAATTAATTAGAACGATTTTAGATTGGCCGCGCTGCCGGGTAAATCAAGGCGGGTAAGCCTGGAAACTGATGAAAGGACTAAAATAGTCAAAAAGTGTGGCGCCAATACTTGTTGGGCACATCCGGCATTTTGGGTGTGGGCTGCGTCGCTCAGTGCTAGTTTGCACAAAGGCCGTTTTTCGCATTTACCAGGCTGGGTACTCTTTGCTGATGCTGGCAACAATGGCCCAATCCAAATCTCTAAGGGGTGAGGCAACCCAATATTTCGATGAAAAATGGCCGTATTTTACCTGAGCTATGCCACACACCGTTAGTTACCGCAAGGGTGTTTTTTAAAAAAATTGTTTTTTTTTCGACGGCTGGGGTATCGAACCCAACCGCTGCCTGCGTTGTTTTTCTATAAACGACTCAATCAATGAATTATACAGGTATAGTTTTCGCGGGTTTCACTTTTTTACTCTTGCTGGCAGCTGATGGAACCGGCGATAAGGGCTGGCAACTGAAAAAGGATAAGCTGGGGATACAGGTGTTTACCAAACAAAAGGCCGATAGCCGGATATACATGTACAAAGTGGTGGCAGACATGCCGGTGGTGCCCCAACGGGTTTATCAGCAGGTGGTTGATTTTGCCGCTAATTTAAAGCACATGACATTGGTCGATTCCCTTCGGTTTTTGCAGCACCGAAAAGATACCCTTTACCGCAATTACATGCATTTTAATATGCCCTGGCCCGTTAAAAACCGCGACATGGTGGTGGAGATGGTGGTTTCGAAAGACCCGGAGGGCATTTACCTGGAGTCGACTAATCTGCCCGATTACCTGCCGCCAAGGCCGGGTGTTATCCGCATTGAAGAGTTTTATGAGAAATGGACCATTCGAAAGGGGGCCGCACCTAACCAAAGCCGTGTAACAGTAACAGGATGGGTCGATCCGGGAGGCGCCATTCCGGCATGGGTGGTAAATCTATCCAGCGTTAAAACGCCCTACCAATTTATCGCGGGTATTCGTGCGGACCTGGAGCAGCAACCTTAATTAAAAAGAACGCATTCTTATCATAAACCCTCTTTTGGGCCAATTTTAGGGCCTGCTAGCACCCGATGCGTTAGTTAATCCAGCTTGTGGATGAAAAAAAATCCCTCTACAATAGGAGGGAAGAAGGGCTTTCTATTTTTTTTCACGGAGTCAGCGCTGTTGGTTTTGGAGATGCACTAATAAATCACCAATTGGGCCGCTATTGGCAGCAGCTTCGGTATATTCCAGCTGTGTCAACTCGTACCATAAAAAGTCATCAAGGCCAAAGGGATTAAGGCAGTGAAAACTAAAGCGTGGAATTCGCCAGGTATCTGGATCAAACCAGCAGCCTTCTATTAGATACGATTCAATGCCTTTTTGAATATGTTCTAACGGCAGTTGATCAGGATTTGAAAAAACCAGCTCGCCAAATGTTTTGTAGTTGTCCTCATCGCGATAGAGGTATTCAAATTTGATGTTCAGCATTTTTTGTTGGCGAAACTATTAAGTTCTAAATAGCTTGTCAACGGACGATGAGTCACAATGAGGTTTTAACACTGTTTTTCAAATATATTTTCTTGATGCCACTCAATAAACTCTTTTTTAGGCAGATATTTTTCAGGAAGAATCATTTTCTTTTTTTCGATTTGTCGAAAATGGGATTGGTAAAACTCCTTTGTTGAGTATTCATTTAGGGTTGATGATAATACAATTCTATATTCATGATCAAATGTTATCAACCCTTTGTCGAAAGCCTTATCATATAAAGCCGATAGGCAAATACCATTGGATGGATTTAATCGATTGTTTTTGTCTTTTGCCCAGGGCTTTATGTGACTAGCAATTAATAAAGAAGGAATAGAGATTCCTGTAACTGCACAAGTTGATTTGTAATTTGTTAGCACAACTTCTCGGAAAAAATGTTGATTGACTCTTGTCTTAACATAGCTTACGCGCTCTTTTCCTTGAAGCAGGTCAATATTTGGAAGCTTATTTTTATACTTTTCTTCAATAGACTGGTTTTCGAGTTGGGCGATGACCTTCTCACTTTCAAATACGAGTTCTTCCTGATTGGTATAGAATTCATTAAAAATCTCTCGATCTGCTTTGGCCGAATTGGTCATGCCTTTTATTCCTCTTGCCTGTAGAATTGGATCAAAACTTGCAAAGTTTGAAAGTTTTAAACCAACGGCACCTGGTGTTCGGCCAATGAGTTCAGATAGGGCTATGATTTTAGGGTTTCTCTGATGAATCTGTCCGAATGGTATCTGCAAGTATAAATTAAATGCAGCGATTAATTCTTGACGAGTCCATTTTTTGCGAGTCATTGGCTAGTAGTTGAGGAGGTTGAAACTAACCAAAGATAGTATTTGTGATAGTAAATGGGTTGAGTATTGTAAACAATTTTAACACGCTTGTTATTGATTCTTGTTCAATGCAAATTCTTTATTAGATGATTGTCTTTTTTTATCGTGTACATCCATGGCAAATCCTGTAGAAGTGTTAAAGGTAAGTGTTTTTCCAATGGTGGCTTGTTATGATTCTGCAGTTCAGTGATTAACAGAATACTATTTTATATATTTATGGACATTAACCATGTAACCACTAATTATGAATACAAAATTTTTACTGCTTGAGTGTCAGAAGCAGATAAAACGCATCAGGCTGAGCGAGGTCTATTATTTGCAGTATCAGGATGGGCATATTTGCTTTTACCTCACCGACAATAAAAAAGAGTTGCACTGTCAGTTGCTGAAAACCTTGGAAGAACAGCTGCCCGATTATTTTGTCCGCATTAATCGTAATGTCATTATCAACCTCAATTATTTGACGGTGTATTTTAAAACCACCCCAAAGGTGGTAATGACCAATGGTCAGGAATTTGATGTTTCGAGACGCAATGTGGCACGTCTGATTAAAAAATTACAGCAGGTTTGCTAACCGTTTATTCTTATTGGGCTGCCGCTTATTGCTAAGCGCTTGCCGCTCATGCTGGTTTTGTAGCCATTGCCAATCAGCAGCAGCTTTTCCCTGTATCTTGGTAGCTGATTTTTTGACCAGTTGGTATGAACAGCAATCGCCTGCAAAAACATAACGACCAAGTTTCTTCGATGGTACTGAAGGCTCAACGCATGGGAAGCATGGCGCAGCCCTTTGTAAGCCCTGCGCACACCTTGGTAACGGCTGCACAGCACATGGTACCCCTTGCGCAGTGCCTGGTACCGGCTGCGCAACGGATCGTACTCCTGGCGCAATGCAATGTACCGGCATCTCAACCAACTTCCCCGGCGGCGCAGTCCATTGTAACGCTTGCGCATGCATGGTCCCGCACCCATAATGTCAGTTTTAATTTAACCATATAGCTATGACAAAAAGACTTTTCAAATCAGAATCTAAATTTTTGGAACAATCCCGAACGGCCATTACCAATGCCGAAACGAATCCGATCATAAAAGCTGCATTGGCTGATTATGGCCTCGGTGAAGAGGAGGTGGGCGTCGGACGGGAACTGTTTAACTCCACCCAAAGTGTGTGGGATGCCAATATGAAAGAAAATGCAGAATCAACGGAAGCCTCACTGGATTATACCACATCCTACAACGAGTTGCAGGCCTTGTTTAAAGTACACCGCGACAAAACCTTGATATACTTTAAGAATAGACCCGAGCTATTGGTAAAGTTGGGGGTTAACGGCCGGTTTCCGCGTAAATACAACGATTTTTTCGATAAGGTGCGCCTGTTTTATTCGGCCATCAAAATGGACCCATCGCTTCAGGGGGAGTTAAACAAAATTAAGCTCACGCCCGATGTGGTAGATAAATGCCTGGCTTTACTCCAACAACTCCTGGCGAAGCGCTCTCATTTCGACAAGGAGCTGGCTGAGTCGCAGGACATGACAAAGAACAAGAATGCGGCACTGCTGGCGCTTAAAGAGTGGATGGATGATTTTTATGCCATTGCCAAAGTAGCATTGTATGATCAGCCGCAAATTCTCGAAGCACTGGGTGTTTTTGTCCGCAGCTAATGCAACAGCTTAATAGTTGGCTGTAATGTATCGCATCCTGCTTCCATCAACGGAAACAGTGATGCGATGTTTTTTTTCTTCACACTGCTTACAGTGCTTTGGGTCGCCATTCGGGTTTCATACTTGCTGGCCTTGTCCCGTATTTCGGACTTCAATTTTTTTCCTCACCAACTTTCGCCCTCCATCACCGATCATTCCAGCACCAGGCACTTTGCACTAAGCACGCATTCATATCTTTTTCGGTGTTGAACTTCGGGCTTCGGACTTCGGACTTTTTATTTTATCTTGCCTGTCCAAACACAGCTAATCCATGATTCTGATCTACAAGTTTTTTAAAGAAAGTTTTCTCTTCGCAATAAATGCCTTACGCACCAATATGCTGCGTACCATCTTAACACTTTCGGGGGTCACCATTGGTATCTTTTCCATTATCTCGGTTTTTACACTCATCGACTTTTTAGAGAAACAGGTGCGCGACAGCATCGAGTCTTTAGGCAATAACGTGGTGTATGTTCAAAAATGGCCGTGGACCGCGCCCGAAGGCGAATCAGAATATCCCTGGTGGCGCTATGCCAACCGGCAGGTACCTACCATAACAGATTATGAGGAGATCAAGCGCCGTTCGCAAATAGCTGAGGCGGTAACCTATGTAATGTATTCGCAAAAAATGTTGCAGTACGAGGATAACACCTATAATAATGTAACGGTAATGGGGGTGGCCGATGAGTTTGATGCCATTTGGTCTTTTGAAATTGCTGACGGACGTTACTTCTCACCTTCAGAAAGTAATGGGGCCATGTCCGTTGCTGTGCTGGGAGCTGATGTGGCTGCGGAACTGTTTCAGGGTGCCGATCCTGTTGGGCAGCGTGTTAAAATGATGGGGCGCAAGCTGTTGGTTGTGGGAGTGTTTCAGCGTCAGGGGCAGGATATGTTTGGCAACTCACTGGATAAGAACATCATTATCCCTGTAAAATTTGCCAGCACCCTTTTTAACTTGCGCAGTCAGGCTGTTAATCCCATGGTACTGGTAAAAGCCAAGCCGGGCTATACTTCCGACGATTTGGTAGATGAGCTCACCGGAGTGATGCGCGCCATTCGGCGAATTAAACCCAGTGGCGATAACGATTTTGCCCTTAACCGGATCAGTCTGATTCAGAAAAATTTTGACAGCTTGTTCGATTTCATCGATCTGGCCGGATGGTTCATCGGTGGCTTCTCCATTCTGGTGGGCGGCTTTGGTATTGCCAATATCATGTTTGTTTCCGTCAGGGAGCGCACCCGTATCATTGGCATCCAAAAGGCACTGGGCGCCAAGCGGCGGTTTGTGCTGCTGCAATTTCTAATCGAAAGCACTGTTTTATCTTTATTGGGTGGATTGGCTGGCCTGTTGCTGATTTTTGGTATTGCTGTAACCATCAGTCTGGTTACCGATACGGAAATGGCATTAACCATCGTCAATGTGATGAAGGGAATAGGAATTTCCACGCTTATTGGTGTTGTCTCGGGCTATGTGCCTGCCTGGAAAGCCTCTCGCATGGATCCCGTAGAAGCGATTAATGCCATGTAGAACATTGCCTGCTGGCTGGCTGTTAAAAATCGGGTAGCGTACCTGAGCAACTAAAATTGCCTTGTACCTGTTTATTCTGTATTAAATGTGTCTAACATCAAATAGCTAACACAATGAATTTATTGCTGATATCGAATTCGACCATGGCCGGTGAGGCCTATCTGGATTATCCTAAGCACGACATTGCCCGTTTCTTAGGCAAAGAAAAAACAACTTGCTTATTCATTCCTTATGCTGGGGTGAGTGTTTCCTTTGATGATTACGAAGCAAAGGTCAAGCAGCGTTTTAATGAGGTGGGGCACGATGTGGTATCCATACACCATGCTGACGATCCGGTGAAAGCAGTGGAAGAGGCCGACGCCATTGTGGTGGGAGGCGGCAGCACCTGGCAATTGCTACGAATGATTCATGACAATGAGCTCACAGAGCCTATTCGCAAGAAGGTACTGTCTGGAACAAAGTACATTGGCTGGAGTGCCGGTTCAAACCTGGCCTGCCCAACAATTAAGACCACCAATGACATGCCCATCATCGATCCGCTGGGGTTTGATGCCCTCAATCTGATTCCGTTCCAGATCAATCCGCACTATTTGGATGCCAACCCCGAAGGTCATGGCGGTGAAACGCGCGAAGAGCGTATACTCGAATTTTTACAGGTGAACCAAACCATGACCGTGGCCGGATTGCGCGAAGGATGCATGTTCACGTTTACAGATGGTAAAATTGGCTATTCCGGAAAGTTGCCGCTCAGGGTATTCCAGTATGGGAAGGCACCCTATGAAGTGCAGCCCGATGACGACTTTGGCTTTCTGATGAAAAAATCTTAATTTAAGATATAGTACCGACCTGCTTTGTATGCTTGTAACGCCTCTGCCGGTTTAATGCCGGTGGCGTTGTAAGCAGCCCCTTAATCCCTGACATTGAAATGTGTTGCCATCGATGTGTTGTAATACCTGGGAGGGTTGGATGATCTGGCTTTGTGCCGTCTGTCAATTGCTTATCTCAATTAGCAGTGCGAACAGTTTCTTAGTTAATGAATAATTGCCTCTTTTTGTACCCACCGCATCGACACTATGCAGCCCTTTAAGTGTTAACCGAATAATTCAGCTGCCATGAAGCCACGTGATAAAGTCTTTATAGCTAATAAAGCCTGGGCGCAAAGCATCCGGGATGCCGATGAGCATTATTTTAAAAACCTGGCCATCGATCAAACTCCCGAATATTTCTGGATTGGCTGTGCCGATAGCCGCATGTCTGAAACCCTTATTACCAGTAGCCAGCTGGGGGAGTTTTTTGTGCACCGCAACGTTTCCAATTTGGTTGATGAGCAAGACGCCAGCCTGATGGCCGCACTTAGCTTCGCCGTGAACACACTTGGCGTTAGTCATGTTGTAGTGGCCGGACATACCTATTGTGGCGGAGTGAAAGCTGCCTACGAAGGCATTGAGGATGCCTATGTGAGTAGATGGATTAAAGATATCAGGGAAACATTGCATGATAACCAGTCAGAAATCGATGCCATTGAAGATGAGGCTGAGAAAGTCAATCGTTTGGCCGAGCTCAGTATCATAAAGCAGGTAGATAAGCTGCTGGCTCTGGATATTTTGAAACAGGCCTGGGCACGGGGGCAGCGGCTGTTTGTGCATGGATGGCTATTCGATATTTCAACCGGGGAATTGCACGCCCTCAAAGAGGTGCACCCCGATGAGATGATTCCATAGTTGCAGTCTTCATTCTCTTTGCTACCATTCTTCCATCAGGGAAAGCAAAAGGAAGTCAGGTTTTACGGTGGAAATCCCTTTTGATTGAATGTTAAGTCCAACCCTGGCTTCGCATTTTTTCGTTATCGATAGGTTACCTAAGATTAAAGCCTATTAGTTCGTCACGCCTGAAGGTCAGCATCTCTAAAGCATTTAAGTGGGGTTGTTGAAAAAATGCTGTTAAAAGATGTGGGCGTGCTGCCAATGGGATCAGAAACTATTATATATTACAGGAAAAGAAATAATAGGAACGATGGAAATAGGATTTGATCGCTTAAGCCAGGCGGATGGACTCACCTTTAACAGGTGTTGGAAGCTATATACGCAGGCTTTTCCCGAAGATGAGCGTCGTGAGTTGGACGTCCAAAATAAAATAATGGCATCGGACAGGTACCACTTTGAGGCGGTTTTTTACCAGGAGCAGCTGGCAGGGTTTATTTTATGGTGGCAGTTTGACGGTTTGCTGTATATCGAGCATCTGGCAACATTTGAGAGCCTGAGAGGGAAGGGGCTCGGAAAAATGATTATTGAAGGGATGCAGGCGCGCACCAAGGATCTGTTGATACTCGAGGTTGAGCCGCCTGTTAATGAGCTTAACCAGCGGAGAATCAATTTTTATAGTCGCCTGGGATTGGTATTGAATAGCTACAATTATCAACAGCCACCACTCAGAAGGGGAGGTGAGGCGGTAGAACTCTTATTAATGTCTTTTCCTCAAAAAATGTCGCAAAGCCAATTGGAAAAATTTAAGGAACAATTTAATAAACACTGCTATTTGCCCGTATTGAGTGACCTTATATAATTACACAGGGTATTTTCAGAACTTGCAAAATAGAATAAGGTGTCTCTGACCGCAATTTAGTCTTCAGCCACCTTATTCTATTTTTTGTTGGGATATAATATATATATAACCTGGTTCGCCAAAATAGTTGAACGCAGGTTAATACTTTTAGAGTTGATGGTCGCCTTATTATTTATTAAAGCGGTCAACAATTATGGCACAAGCTGCATCGCCTGTAATATTAAATGCTGTACGCAGCATATCAAACACGCGGTCTAATGCATAGAGCAGAGGAAGGCCGGCGACAGGTATTTCAGCAGACACCAATACGGCGACTACCAGCAGCGATGGGCCGGGAACACCAGCCTGACCAATGGAGCCAACGGTTGAAGTTATGATGATGGCAATGTACTGTCCCATGCTTAGCTCTATTCCAAAAAGCTGGGCAAAGAAAACAGCCACCAATGCATAATAAAGGGCACTGCCTGTCATGTTGATGGTGGCTCCCAGAGGCAGCACAAAGCCCGAAGTGGCTTTTGAAACGCCTAACTCTTCCTCACAAACCTCCATATTAACCGGAAGTGTTGCCATCGACGAACTGGTGGACAACGCTACAATCTGTGCTTTGGTCATTTTTGCGAAAAACTGACGGATGGATGTTTTTGAGAAGAGTTTTAATGTGAGAGGATACAGACCAAACAGTAAAAGGGCACCGCCTATCAGATTCACCCACATCAGATCCAGCGCCATTTTGAGTAAGTCGAAACCAAAGGAGCCTATGGATGATGCCATTAAGCCAAATACACCAATAGGAGCTGTCCACATCACTACCTTGATCATCCAGATGAGCGCTTCAATCAGGTAGTTCATGCCATTCATAAGAGGTGCTTTCTTTTGTTGCGGCAAGGTAGAGATGCCTATACCAAGGAATAATCCAAAAAAGATAATCTGCAAAATGTTTCCGCTAACCAGCGACTCTATCGGATTTTCAGGAATGATAGACTGTAGTGTAGTCCAGAAATCAGTTTGCTGATGAACCGGTGCTTCTTCAGAGGGAAACATGGCGAGTACCGATTCTTTGTCCAGACCTTTACCAGGTGAGAAGATTTCGCCGAGCATCAGTCCCAGACTAACAGATACAATTGTGGTAATTAAAAAGTAGCCGATTGTACTGATGCCTATCTTACCGGCAGACTTGGTAGCACCCAACGATGCCGCACCTGATATAATCGAGATGGCTACCAAAGGTACAACCAGCATCTTAATTAATCCAATAAACAAATCTCCCAATGGAGCAAAGAGTTTAGCCTCAGGCCCCATGGCAATACCCAGGGCTGTGCCCGCCAGCATGGCAACCAGTATTTGAAACCCCAGGTTTTTAATTAGCTTCTTAAAATTCATAATACGTGTTTCGTTATCATATAGAGTGGAGCATGCTAAAATTGCAAATATTTACTCAATTAATGGGGCTTTTCTCAATGGAATTAGCCCTGATAGATTTTTATTCATTTATTTTTCGGTGCATAATTATATGCAAATGAATAGGTAATGTGTGAAACTGGCAAAGTTTAGGTCCGAAATATTAACATTCGATTTGCATATTCGCAAAATAGTTCCTTATTTTGCACCCGCTTTTGAGGACAATGGTACTCGTGAAAGGGCAGGATTGATAAGGGTTTCAGGCATT